>NZ_CAMFJF010000003.1 GCF_945956895.1 uncultured Allobosea sp.
CGAGGCCGAAGCCGACGAAGAGCGTATCGATGCCGAGCGTGCGCTTGAAATCGCCACCGACGGGGATCGAGCCGCCGCTGCCGATCGAGACGACGCGACCGCCCCATTCCTCGGCGAGCGCGACGCGAGCCTTCTGGAGCACCGGCGAATCCACCGGCACGGCCAGCGCCGGGGAGCCGGAATGACTGATGAACTCGGCGGTCACGTCCTCGGGCAGGCGCTCGCGGATGAACTGGTGGAAGGCAGTGGCGATCTTCGCCGGGTCCTGGTCGCCGACGAGCCGGAACGAGACCTTGGCAGAGGCTTTACCCGGAATGACCGTCTTGCTGCCCTCGCCGGTATAGCCACCCCAGATGCCGTTGACGTCGCATGTCGGGCGCGACTGAATCTGCTCGATCAGCATCCGCCCCTTCTCGCCGATGGAGTGCTTGAGCCCGATCTGGCCGAGGAAATCCTTTTCCGTCAGGTTCAGGTCGGCCCATTCGGCCTTCTGGGCATTGGTCGGCTCGTGCACGCCCTCGTAGAAGCCGGGGATGGTGATGCGGCCGGTCTCGTCATGGATCTCGCCGAGGATGCGCGCGAGGAGATGGATCGGGTTGGCGGCCGCGCCGCCGAACAGGCCGGAATGCAGGTCGCGATCGGCCGCCGTCAGCGTCACCTCCTGATAGACCATGCCGCGCAGGGTCGAGGTGATCAGCGGCGTCTCGCGGTCCCACATGCCGGTGTCGCAGACCAGCGCGTAATCGGCCTTCAGCTCCGCCGCATTGGCCTTGATGTAGCCGGGCAGGTTGACCGAGCCGGATTCCTCCTCGCCCTCGACCAGGATGGTCAGGCCGATCGGCAGGTCACCGGTCTCGGCCAGCGTCGCGCGCAGCGCCTCGATGAAGGTCATCACCTGGCCCTTGTCGTCGCAGGCGCCGCGCGCCGAGATGATCTTGCGGCCAGGCTCCAGTTCGCGGACGGCCGGCTTGAACGGATCGGTATCCCAGAGGCTGACGGGATCGACCGGCTGGACGTCGTAGTGGCCGTAGAACAGCGCATGCGAGGCGCCAGGCTTGGGACGGTGGGCAAGAACGACGGGGTGCCCGCCGGTTTCGCGCAGCTCCGCCTTGAAGCCGAGCCCCTCCAGATCAGCCCGCAGCCACTCCGCAGCAGCACGCGTTTGCGCATTGAAAGCCGGGTCGGTGCCGATCGAGGGGATCTCGAGCCAGGCGGAGAGACGGTCGAGAGAGGCGTCGAGCCCATCGTCGAGGCGAGCGAGAATGGCGGGAAGCTTGGTCATGTCGGCCATCGGATGCGATTCAGGTGACGGCATCATGGCAAGCCCCGCTGCGGGCGTCAGCTCCTATTCGCGCATGGCGGGCAGGCTCGCGCTTCTGCGCCCTGACGCTAATTGCCAATCATTCGCAATTGCGTTGACAGACCGACAACGAGCCGATACCCCTTATTGCAATCAAGTTGCAGCAAGGCCTCATCATGTCGCAAAGCGCCCCCGAATCCTCGTCGATCTGGCTTCGATCGCGGGGCGAACCGTCCCTGACGGATGTCTTCCGCACCATCAAGGTCACGCCGAGCTCGTCGAGCTGGCGCAAGTTCCTCGCCTTCTTCGGGCCCGGCTATCTCGTCGCCGTCGGCTACATGGACCCCGGCAACTGGGCGACATCGCTCGCCGGCGGCGCCCAGTACGGCTACACGCTGCTCGTCGTCGCGCTGGTCTCGAACCTGATGGCGATCATCCTGCAATCGCTCTGCGCACGGCTTGCCATCGCGACGGGGCGCGACCTCGCCCAGGCCTGCCGCGATGCCTATCCGCCCTATATGGCCTGGCCGCTCTGGCTATTGGCGGAACTGGCGATCTGCGCCACCGACCTTGCCGAGGTGATCGGCACCGCGATCGGCCTCAACCTGCTCTTCGGCATCCCGCTCGAGATCGGCGTGCTGATCACCGCCTTCGACGTCTTCATCATCCTGTGGCTACAGACGCGCGGCTTCCGCTGGATCGAAGCCTTCATCATCACGCTGCTCGGCGTCATCGCGCTGTGCTTCGGCATCCAGATCGCGCTCGCCGATCCGAACTGGGGCGAGGTCATCCGCGGCTTCGCGCCGACGACGGAGATCGTGACCAACCCGAACATGCTCTACATCGCGCTCGGCATCATCGGCGCGACGGTCATGCCTCATAACCTCTACCTGCATTCCGGCATCGTGCAGACCCGCGCTTATGGCGAGACGCTGCCGGAGAAGCGCGAGGCACTGAAATTCGCGACGATCGATTCCACCCTCGCGCTCTGCTTCGCGCTGCTGATCAACGCCTCGATCCTGATCCTCGCCGCCGCGACCTTCCACAAGGCCGGCCATACCGACGTCGCCGAGCTCGGCAAGGCGCAGGAACTGCTGCAGCCCCTGCTCGGCGCCTCGATCGCGCCCGCGCTCTTCGCCATCGCCCTGCTCTGCTGCGGCCTGAACTCGACGGTGACCGCGACCATGGCCGGGCAGATCGTGATGGAGGGCTTCCTGCGCATCCGCCTGCCGGCCTGGATGCGGCGGCTGGTGACGCGCCTCGTCGCCATCGTCCCGGCGATTGCGGTCACGCTGATCTATGGCGAGAGCCAGACGGCGAAGCTCCTGATCCTGAGCCAGGTCGTTCTCAGCCTGCAACTACCCTTCGCGGTCGTGCCGCTGGTGATGTTCACCGCCTCGAAGGACAAGATGGGTGCGCTTGTCGCCCCGCGCTGGCTCAGCCTGACCGCAGGCATCGTCGCCGCGATCATCATCGTGCTGAACATCAAGCTGATCGTCGATTTCGCGACCGGGGCTTGAGGGCAATAGCGCCCCCCGACGCGCGTCATGCTCGGGCTTGACCCGAGCATCTACTGCCGACAGAGGCTCAGGCATCCTTTCCGGGCCGAGATTCTCGGGTCGAAGCTTCGCTTCGCCCGAGAATGACGCGCTTAAGCAGCCCTCAGCGCTTCCCCGACATCGAGCCCAGAATACCGCGCAGGATGGCGGTGCCGACCTGCCGACCGATCGAGGTCGCGGCCGAACGGGCGGCGGAGGTGATGATCTTCTCGGCCATGCTCTGCGGCAGCGGACCGCCACGCGAGCCCGGCCCCGTCTTCGGGCGCTGCTGCGGAGCGCCGCCGAGCCAGCCGCCGATCGTGTCGAGGATGCCGCCGCCCCCGCCGCCATCCGCCGACGCTTCGATCGGCGAGCCGTCCGGATTCAGATTCTTGCGCTTCAGCAGCATTTCATAGGCCGACTCGCGGTCGACCATGGTGTCGTACTTGCCCTTCTCGGGCGACATGTTGATCGCCTGCTGGCGCTGCTGTGGCGAACACGGGCCGACCTGCGCCATCGGCGGCGCGATCAGGGCACGCTCGACCATCTCGGGCGAGCCCTTGCCCTCGAGCATCGAGATCAGCGCCTCGCCGACGGCAAGCTGGCTGATCGCCTCCTCCGTGTTGATCTTCGGGTTCTGGCGGAAGGTCTCGGCAGCGGCGCGCACCGCCTTCTGGTCGCGCGGGGTGAAGGCGCGCAGCGCGTGCTGGACGCGGTTGCCGAGCTGTGCGAGCACCGTATCCGGGATATCGAGCGGGTTCTGCGTGACGAAATAGACGCCGACGCCCTTCGAGCGGATCAGGCGCACGACCTGCTCGACCGCCGTCAGCAGGGCCTTAGGGGCGCCGTTGAAGAGCAGATGCGCCTCGTCGAAGAAGAAGACGAGCTTCGGCTTATCGAGATCGCCGACTTCGGGAAGCTGCTCGAACAGCTCCGAGAGCAGCCAGAGCAGGAAGGTGGCGTAGAGCCGCGGATTGTTCATCAGCTGGTCGGCGGCGAGGATGTTGACGATGCCGCGGCCGTCGCGATCCGTCTTCATCAGGTCGTTGATGTCGAGCGCCGGCTCGCCGAAGAAGAGATCGCCCTTCTGGTTCTCCAGCACGAGCAAGGCACGCTGGATCGTTCCGACCGTCGCCGACGTGACGTTGCCGTATTTGGTGGTCAACTCCTGCGCATTCTCGGCGATGAAGGTCAGGATCGCGCGCAGGTCCTTGAGGTCGAGCAGCAGCAGCTTCTGCTCGTCGGCGATGCGGAAGGCGATGTTGAGCACACCTTCCTGCGTGTCGTTGAGATCGAGCAGGCGGGCCAGCAGCAGCGGGCCCATCTCGGAGATGGTGGCGCGGACCGGGTGGCCCTGCTCGCCGAACACATCCCAGAAGACGGTCGTGAACTGGTCCGGGTCATACTTGAGGCCAAGTTCCTTGGCCCGGTTGACGAAGGGCGGCTTCGAATCGCCGGGCGCGACAATGCCGGAGAGATCGCCCTTGATGTCGGCTGCGAAGACCGGGACGCCGTTGCGGGCGAAGCCCTCGGCCATCACTTGCAGGGTCACCGTCTTGCCGGTTCCGGTCGCGCCGGTCACCAGCCCATGGCGATTGGCGAGCTTGAGCAGAAGGTTTTCGGGCTTGCCGCTCTTGCCGATCAGAATCGCGCCGTCATTCGCCATTGAAATTCGTCCATCAGGTTTCGCGCCGGTACGGCAAGGGTGTAACCAAACGACGCAGAAGGCGGAAGCCCGGGGCCGCTGGAAATCAGATCGTAAATATGTAAACTATTTTTCGAAGACTTCGTGGCGAAGCCATTCTGGCAAGGGGTTTGGGTATCATGGAAGAATTGCTCACGCGCGTGGCTGCGGCCGCCGGCATCAATGAAGAACTCGCCCGCAAGGGCGTCGGCATCATCCTTGCCTTCCTGCAGAAGGAAGGCCCCGCTGCCGAGATCGGCCAGTTGATGGCCGCGCTGCCGGGCGCGCAGGAACTGGCCGATGCCGAAGGCGGCGCCAAGGGCGGCATGCTCGGGGCGATCGGCGGGCTGATGGGCGGCGGCGGGGGCGTGATGGCGCTCGGCGGCCAGTTGATGGGTGCGGGCCTCTCGATGGGCCAGATCCAGAGCATCTCGAAGGAAATGTTCGCCGTCGGCCGCGAAAAGGCGGGCGAGGACGCGATGGGCGCCATCGTCGGCGCGATCCCGGGCCTCGGCCAGTTCGTCTGATTCCATCGAAATTCCCGGATCGCCGCGGCGCCGTCTCAGGATGGCTCCGCGGCATTTTTGCATTCCCGCACCTGCCTTGCGACGAAGTAGGGATGGCGGTGCGCGCGCACCCATGGCAATCAGCGCTCCACGGCTGCACATTGTGCGGAAGAGGAGCATAGGCGCGCATGAACTCGGCTGCCCCATCCGACCTTCCCTATCTCGACGCTTTCGCGGCGCCGTCGCATGACGCGTGGCGCGTGGCGGTCGACAAGGTCCTGAAGGGTGCCGATTTCGAGAAGAAGCTCGTAGGCCGGACCGCCGACGGGATCCGCATCGAGCCGCTCTACCCTGCGGCAACCGCATCGACACGGGCATTGCGCGCCGAAACCGGGCGCTGGCATGTCGCGGCCCGTCTCGACCATCCGCAGCCGGACGAAGCGCGGGTTCTCGCTCTCGCCGATCTCGAAGGCGGCGCCGACACGCTGACCATCAGCTTTGCGGGCGCGCAGGCGGCGCACGGCTACGGACTCGCTGCCGACAACGTGGCAGCGTTCGATGCCGCACTCCAGGGGGCGATGCTGGACCTGATCCGGTTGCGGCTCGACCCGGCCCCACAGGCCCGCATCAATGCCCTGTTGCTGGCTGCCCTGATCCAGAAGCGCGGCCATGCGCCGAGCGAACTCTCCGTCTCCTTCGGCCTCGACCCGATCGGCGTCTTCGCCGGCCGTGGCTCGCTAGCAGCGCCCTGGCCCGAGCTTGGCCGCCGGCTTGCGGCAACGATCCGCACGCTGAAGGAGCGTGGCTTCGCCGGGCCGTTCATCGAGGTCGACAGCCGGCCTTATCATGAGGCCGGCGCCAGCGAGGCGCAGGAGCTCGGCGTGGTGCTTGCCACGTCGGTCGCCTATCTGCGCGCGATCGAGGCGCAGGGCATGACACTGTCCGAGGCGCGGGATGCCCTGGCCTTCACGCTGGTCGCGGATACCGACGAGTTCCTGACCGTGGCGAAGTTCCGCGCCGCGCGCCTGCTTTGGGATCGCATCCAGCAGGCTTGCGGCCTGACACCGAAGCCGGCCCGCATCCATGCCGAGACGGCATGGCGCTCGCTGACCAGGCGCGATCCCAACGTCAACCTGCTGCGCGGCACCGTCGCCGCCTTCGCGGCCGGCGTCGGCGGCGCCGACTCGATCGCCGTCCAGCCCTTCACGGCCGCGCTCGGCCTGCCTGACGCCTTCGCGCGCCGCGTCGCCCGCAACACCCAGCTCATCCTGCTCGAAGAGAGCAATCTCTGGCGCGTCGCCGACCCCGCCGCCGGCGCCGGCGGCTTCGAGACGCTGACGCAGACGCTCTGCGAGCAAGGCTGGCTGGCCTTTCAGGAGATCGAGCGGCAGCGCAGCGGGGATCTCGCCGGCATTGTCGCAGCCCTGGTCGACGGCCATCTCCAGAAGACGCTCGCCGAGCAGCGCGCCACCCGCGCCAAGGCCGTGGCGACCCGCCGCGAGCCGATCACCGGCACCAGCGAGTTCCCCAATATCCGCGAAGAGAAAGCGGCCGTGTTCGCCGTCGCGCCGGTCAAGCTCGACGGCAAGCGCGTGCAAGGCAGTCTTGCGGAGCGCAACCAGGGCGAGATCATCCGCTCCTTCGTCGACGGCGCCGGCCGGGCCGACGCTCTCGCGGCGCCTGCCGCGGGCCTGCGGGCGGAGCCCCTGCCCTCGCTCCGGCTGGCGGAGCCGTTCGAGGTGCTGCGCGACAAGGCCGACGCCCAGCCGAAGCGCCCCATCGTCTTCCTGGCGACGCTTGGCCCGATCGCCGATTTCACGGCGCGCGCCGGCTTCGCCCGCAACCTGTTCGAAGCCGGCGGTTTGGCGGCGGCCAGCGGCGATGGCTTCGCCAAGGATGGCGCGACCGATCTCGACGCGCTGATCGCCGCCTTCCACGCCTCGGGCGCGAAGCTCGCGTGCCTGTGCGGCTCGGATGCCGCCTATGCCGCTGAAGGTGCCGTCGCAGCCGAGGCGCTAGCCAAGGCTGGCGCAACCGTTTGGCTCGCCGGCCGGCCGGCCGAGACCGAAGCCTTGAACAAGGCCGGCGTGACCTCGTTCATCTATATGGGCTGCGACGTGGTCGAGACGCTCACACATGCTCAGGCCGTCGCAGGCGCCTGACCGGAGACAAGAGTTTGACTGCCATCGCCCTCACCATCGCCGGTTCGGATTCGAGCGGCGGCGCCGGCATCCAGGCCGATCTCAAGACCTTCGCGGCGCATCAGGTCTATGGTGCCAGCGTCATCGTCGCGCTGACCGCACAGAACACCAGAGGCGTCAGCGCCATTCATGCCGTGCCGCGCGATTTCGTCGCCCAGCAGATGGACGCCGTGTTCGAGGATCTCGACGTCAATGCCGTCAAGATCGGCATGCTGGCGACGGCGGAGCTGATCGAGACGGTCGCGGCCGGGCTCAAGCGCCATGGCGCAAAGAATGTCGTGCTCGACCCCGTCATGATCGCGGCCTCCGGGGCGCGATTGCTGGAAAGCGCGGCGGTCGAGGCGATCCGGACCCATCTCTTCCCGCTCGCGACGCTGATCACGCCGAACCTGCCTGAAGCCGCCGCGCTGCTCGGCATGGGCATGGCCGAGACCGATCAGGCCATGGACGAGCAGGCGGAGAAGCTGGCCGCGCTCGGCGCGGCCAATGTGCTGGTCAAGGGCGGCCACGGCACCGGCGAGATCAGCAGCGACCTCCTGCTGCTCGCAGGAGGTGCGCGCCAGCGCTTCAACGCGCCGCGTCTCGCGACGCGCAACACGCATGGCACGGGCTGCACCCTGTCCTCAGCCATCACCGCCAACCTCGCCAAGGGGCTGGATCTGCCGGAGGCTGTCGGCCACGCCAAGACCTATATCTCGGCCGCCATCGCCGCGGCCGATCAGGTTGCAGTTGGCCACGGCCACGGACCGGTGCATCATTTCCATCATTGGTGGGACCAGGGGAGCCAGCCATGACCGCGATCCCGGATTTCACGAAGTTGTCCTTCGCCGCCGGGGCTCGCCCCGCTGCCAGCGCGTTGCCCACGGGCGAAGCCTGGCAGACGCCCGAGGATATCCCGGTCAAGCCGGTCTATACGGCAGCCGACCGCGACGGCCTGCCCTTCGTCGAGACGCTGCCGGGGATCGCGCCCTATCTGCGCGGCCCCTACCCGACCATGTATGTCAACCAGCCCTGGACGATCCGGCAATATGCCGGCTTCTCCACGGCCGAGGATTCCAACGCCTTCTACAGGCGCAATCTCGCCGCAGGCCAGAAGGGGCTTTCAGTCGCTTTCGACCTCGCGACCCATCGCGGCTATGACAGCGACCATCCGCGCGTCGCCGGCGATGTCGGCATGGCCGGCGTCGCGATCGACTCGATCTACGACATGCGCACCCTGTTCTCCGGCATCCCGCTCGACCAGATGAGCGTGTCGATGACGATGAACGGCGCCGTCCTGCCGGTGCTGGCGCTCTATATTGTGGCGGCGGAAGAACAAGGCGTGCCGCAGGCCAAGCTCTCGGGGACCATCCAGAACGACATCCTCAAGGAGTTCATGGTCCGCAACACCTATATCTATCCGCCCTCGCCCTCGATGCGGATCATCGGCGACATCTTCGCCTTCACCTCGGCGAACATGCCGAAATTCAACTCGATCTCGATCTCCGGCTATCACATGCAGGAGGCTGGCGCGACGCAGGACCTCGAGCTCGGCTACACGCTGGCCGACGGCGTCGAATATATCCGCGCCGGCCAGCGCGCGGGGCTTTCGGTCGATGTCTTCGCGCCGCGCCTGTCCTTCTTCTGGGCGATCGGCATGAACTTCTTTATGGAGGTCGCCAAGATGCGCGCCGCCCGGCTGATCTGGGCGAAGCTCGTCAAGGATTTCGGGGCGCAGAACGAGAAATCCCTGCCGCTGCGCACCCATTGCCAGACCTCCGGCTGGTCGCTGACGGCCCAGGACGTGTTCAACAACGTGCCGCGCACGATGATCGAGGCGATGGCTGCGACGCAGGGCCATACCCAATCGCTGCATACCAACGCGCTCGACGAGGCCTTGGCGCTGCCGACCGATTTCTCCGCCCGCATCGCCCGCAACACCCAGATCCTGTTGCAACAGGAGAGCGGCACGACCCGGATCATCGATCCCTGGGGCGGCTCCTATTATGTCGAGCGGCTGACCGCCGAGCTCGCCGAGAAGGCCTGGGGCCATATCCAGGAGGTCGAGAAGCTCGGCGGCATGGCCAAGGCGATCGAGGCCGGCATCCCGAAACTCCGCATCGAGGAAGCCGCCGCCAAGACGCAGGCCCGCATCGATGGCGGCCAGCAGGCGATCATCGGCGTCAACTGCTACAAGCCCGACAACGAGGCGACGATCGACGTGCTCAAGGTCGACAATGCCGCCGTGCGCGCTCAGCAGCTCGACAAGCTCAAGCGCCTCAAGGCCGAGCGCAGCGAGACCGAGGTCGAGGCTGCCCTCACCGCGCTGACCAATGGCGCGGCCGGCAACGGCAACCTGCTCGATCTCGCGGTGAAGGCTGCCCGCGCCAAGGCGACGGTCGGCGAGATTTCCATGGCGATGGAGAAGGTCTTCGGGCGCCACCGCGCCGAGATCAAGGCGATCTCGGGCGTCTACAAGCGGGAGGTCGGCGAGATGAACCCAGCCGTGACGCGCGTCCAGTTGATGTGCGAAGCCTTCGAGGAGGCCGATGGGCGCCGCCCGCGCATCCTCGTCGCCAAGATGGGGCAGGACGGCCACGATCGCGGCCAGAAGGTCATCGCCTCGGCCTTCGCCGATCTCGGTTTCGACGTCGATATCGGCCCGCTTTTCGCGACGCCCGACGAGGCGGCGCGACAGGCGGTCGAGAACGACGTCCATATCGTCGGCGTGTCGTCGCTGGCGGCCGGCCACCTGACTTTGGTGCCGGAGCTGAAGGCCGCGCTCGCCAAGGCCGGCCGGCCCGACATCATGATCGTGGTCGGCGGCGTCATCCCGCCGCAGGATTTCGACGCGCTGATCGAAGCCGGCGCCTCGGCGATCTTCCCGCCCGGTACCGTCATCGCCGATGCGGCGGAGAAGCTGCTGCAGGAACTGAACGAGCGCCTCGGCTACGCCCAGCGGACGGCGGCGGAATAAAAGAAGGCGGGCGCTGCCAACCGACAGCGCCCGCCCCATGATCACGACCGACGTGGCGACACTTACCGCCAGCCGTAACCATAGCCGTAACGCGGCGGTGGCGGCCGCATGCCATATTCGTCGGAGTAGCGGTGCCAGCGGCGGTGCCCCCAGAAGCCGTAGACGGCGGGCGGCGCGGAGCGCCAGCCATAACCATAGGCCGGGCGATCATAGGAGCGCTCATAGCCACCGCCGAAGGCCCGGGCCTCGCCAGCCCCGGCGAATGTTGCCCCTGCGAGCACGGCACCACTGAGCGCGAGCGCTGCCAAACCGATCCGGGCGCGATTGCCAAACATGGTCTCATGTCCTGTTCCGGCAGGGATCGCCCTGCCACGGATCGGACATTCGCAGGTTCTGGCTGAACGGGCTTTGAGGGCGCCGTTCAGCCCGTGTTTATCCAAGGAGCCATGCCGTCATTGCGAGGAGCGCAGCGACGAAGCAATCCAGGGGGACTGGGTTCAACGTCTCACCCAATCCCCCTGGATTGCTTCGCTGCGCTCGCAATGACGGATAAATTCGACCCAAGGCAGCCTAGCTGCCGGAGAGCTGCTCGCGCTTGAGCAGGAGCGAAGCCGCGATCACCACGACGGCGACGGCGCCGATCATGATCGTGCAGGCGGCGTTGATCTCGGGCGAGACGCCGAGCTTGACCGCCGAATAGAGCCGCATCGGCAGCGTCGTCGCGCCGGGCCCGGTCGTGAAGCTCGCGATGACGAGGTCGTCGAGCGAGAGCGTGAAGGCCAGCATCCAGGCTGCCGCCACCGCCGGCCAGATCAAGGGCAGGGTCACGGTCCGGAAGGTGACGAAGGGCGTGGCGCCCAGATCCTGTGCCGCTTCCTCCAGCGAGCGGTCGAAGCCGGCCAGCCGCGATTGCACGACGATGCAGGCGAAGCCGAGGCTGAAGGTCGCGTGCGCGATCGTGACCGTCCAGAAGCCGCGCTCGACATCGGCGGCGACGAAGAGCAGCAGCAGCGACAGCCCCGTCACCACCTCGGGCATGACGAGCGGCGCCAGCACCATGCCTGAGAACAGCGTGCGCCCCATGAAACGGCCATGGCGCGCCAGAGCAAGTGCCGCCAGCGTACCGAGGATCGTCGCCAACGTCGCGGAGACGAAGCCGAGGCGGATCGAGAGCCAGGCAGCATCGAGCAGCGGCCCGTTCTGCATCAACGCGCCGTACCAATGCGTCGAGAAGCCGCCCCAGACCGTCACCAGCCGCGAGGCGTTGAAGGAGTAGGCGACGAGCGTCAGGATCGGCAGGTAGAGGAAGGCGAAGCCGACGATCAGCGCCAGGATCAATCCGGGACCGAGCCGGCTCATGCCGCCAGCTCCCGCCGCAGCCGTGCCCGCTGGGCGAGGACGAGCGGCAGCACCAGCGCGACGAGCAGCACCACCGCCACGGCCGAGGCCAGCGGCCAGTCGCGGTTCGAGAAGAACTCGTTCCAGAGCACTTTGCCGATCATCACCGTATCGGGGCCGCCGAGCAGGTCCGGGATGACGAATTCGCCCACAGCCGGGATGAAGACCAGAGCGGAACCGGCGAGGATGCCGGGCAGCGATAGCGGCAGCGTCACCGTCAGGAAGGCCGTGATCGGTGTGGCGCCGAGATCGGCCGCCGCCTCGAGCAGGCCGCGATCGAGCTTCTCCAGCGTCGCGAAGAGCGGCAGCACCATGAAGGGCAAGTAGGAATAGACCATGCCGAGAAGCACCGCCGTCTCGGTGTTGAGCAGACGTAGCGGCTCGGCCTCGAAGCCGAGGAAGGCGAGCGCGGCGTCGAGCAGCCCTTCCGGCCGCAGGATGCCGATCCAGGCGTAGACGCGGATCAGGAAGGAGGTCCAGAATGGCAGGATGACGAAGACGAGCAGGATTCCGCGCCAACGCGCGGGCGCCGATGCCATGGCGTAGGCGAGCGGATAGCCGATCGCGAGCGCGAAGATCGTGGTCAGCGCCGCAATGCGTAGGGAATAGAGATAGCTCTGCCAGTAGAGCGGATCGTCGCCGAGCAGGCTGAAATTCGCGATATCGAGCTGCGAGAGGAATTCGCCGAGCTGGGCGAAGCCTTCCCAATGCGGGGCATAGGGCGGCAGGGCCGTCGCAGCTTGCGAGAAGGCCATGCGCAGCACGATGGCGAAGGGAGCGAGGAAGAACAGCGCCAGCCAGAGATAAGGCACGGCCACCACGAGGCGGCGTAGGCGCTGCAACGAGGCGGCCGCGCTCATGGCGGCAACACCATGCCGGCCTCGACATCCCAAGAGAGCCAGACCTTGTCGTCCCAGGCGAAGGGCCGGGCCATCCGGCGCGTCCGGTTGGCCAGAGCGACCTTGACGAGCTGGCCGCCCTGCCCCTCGTCGCCCTGGCCCAGCATTACCTGGATCATGGTGAAGTCGCCGAGATAGCCGATATCCCAGATCTCGCCCGCGACCTTGTTGACGGCCTGCAACGGCTCGTCATGAGCGATCTCGATCTTCTCCGGCCGGATGCCGACGATGAGGGGCTCGCCCGGCTTCAGCGCCGGCGCCTCCTCGTCGAGCTCGACGGTGCCGACGATCGGCACGTCCGCACGCACGAGTTCGCCTTCAACGGCCGCGATCCTGCCCTCGAAGATGTTGATGTCGCCGACGAACTCCGCGACGTGCCGATTGGCCGGTGCCTCGTAGATCACGTCGGGCGGGCCGATCTGGACGAGCTTGCCATGGTCCATCACCGCCATGCGGTCGGCCATGGTCATCGCCTCGTCCTGGTCGTGGGTGACGACCATGAAGGTCAGGCCAAGCTCGCTCTGCAGATCCATCAGCTCGAATTGGGTCTGTTCGCGCAGCTTCTTGTCGAGCGCCGCCATCGGCTCGTCGAGCAGAAGCAGCTTCGGCCGCTTGGCCAGCGAGCGGGCGAGCGCGACGCGCTGGCGCTGGCCGCCGGAGAGCTGATGCGGCTTGCGCCCACCAAGACCGGAGAGCTTGACCAGCGCCAGCATCTCCTCGACGCGCCGGTCGATCTCGGCGCGCGGCAGCCCCTCGCGCTTCAGCCCATAGGCGATGTTGCCGGCCACGCTGAGATGCGGGAACAGCGCATAGGACTGGAACATCATGTTGATCGGCCGCAGATGCGGCGGGATGCCGGTGATGTCCTGCCCGTCGAGCAGGATCGTGCCGGCATCCGGCGTCTCGAAACCGGCGAGCATGCGCATCAGCGTGGTCTTGCCGCAGCCGGAGGGGCCGAGCAGCGCGAAGAACTCGCGCGGGTAGAGCGCGAGCGAGAGATCGCCCACCGCGGTGACGTCGCCGAAGCGTTTGGTCACGCCCCGGAACTCGACCAGCGGCTTCGCCGCCGGGTCGTTCCAGGGCTGGAAGGCCCGGCGCACGCTGCCGGGCGAGGTCTTCTTCATGGTGCTCGCGACCTGTCCGGAGCCGGTCACTTGCCGGTCTTGACGCGGGTCCAGAGCCGGTTCACCAGCCGCTGGGACTTCTGGTCATAGGGCGTGATCGTGTAGAGCCGCCCCATCACTTCGTCCGACGGGTAGATGCCGGGATTGTCGCGCACCGCCGCCGACAGGAACGGCTTCGAGGCGAGGTTGCCGTTGGCATACTGGATGAAGTCCGAGTTCTTCGCCGCCATCTCGGGCCGGTTGACGAAGTCGATGAACTTCATGGCAGCCTCGACATTGCCGGCATCCTTCGGGATCACCAGGGAGTCGAACCACATCAGCGCGCCCTCCTTCGGGATCGAATAGGCGATCTGGACGCCGTTCTTGGCCTCCTCCGCGCGCTTCTTGGCCTGGAGGATGTCGCCGGAATAGCCGACGGCCAGGCAGATATCGCCGTTCGCCAGCGCGTTGATGTATTCCGAGGAGTGGAACTTCTGGATATGCGGGCGGATCTTGCGCAGAAGCTCGCCGGCCCTGTTGAGATCGGCCTCGTTCTTGGAATCGGGATCAAGTCCGAGATAACGCAAAGCCGCGGGGAACATCTCCTCGACCGCATCGAGCACATGCACGCCGCAATTCGACAGCTTCTTGAGCTGATCCGGTTCGAAGACGATCTTCCAGCTATCGATCACCGCATCCGGGCCGAGCCGCTCCTTCACCTTCGCGGTATTGTAGCCGATCCCGGTCGTGCCCCACATGTAGTTCACGGCGTATTTGTTACCGGGATCGTACTTGCCGAGCCGCGTCTGAATCTCGGGCCAGATATTCTTGAGATTCGGCGCCTTGTCCTTGTCGACCGGCTGGTAGATGCCCAGCGGGATATGGCGCGGCAGGAAGGATGCGGTGACGACGATCAGGTCGTAGCCGGTCTTGCCGGCGAGAAGCTTGGTCTCGACCGTCTCCATCTGGTCGAAGGTATCGTAGACGACGGTGATACCGGTTTCCTTCTTGAAGGCGTCAAGCACCTCCGGATCGACATAATCAGACCAGTTGAAGATGCGCAGTTGCTTGTCCTGCGCGGCCACTGGTGCGGCCAGAAGTCCCAATCCGATCGCGCAAGCTGCAATCGCCTCGGTCAGTCGCTTCGTCGTCCTACCCAATCCGCCCCTCCATCGTGTTGGCGCGCGCACGCTACCAGCTTTCCCCCCGGCATCAACCGCGATCGGGCGCGAGCGAACGCCCGCGCACAGGCAAGCTGCGCCTGACGCAAGCGTGATGCGCCGGGTTCTTGCCGGCCCGCGCCGTCATGCACATACCGTACCGCATGCGCCTTCTCCGCCGCTTCCTGCTGTTCTTCGCGATCGCCTTCCTGCTGCCGCTCGCGAGCCATGCGGGCTGGTGGATCTGGCAGACGCATGCGCCGGACTGGCAGCGCGCCGACTGGACGAGCGCGAAGCTCCTGCCGGCGGCTTCGGTCGAGCCTGAAGCCACGGTACATGTTTTCGCCGCGCGCGTCGGGCGCTGGCGCGGCATCTTCGCGCATCATTCCTGGGTGGTGGTGAAGGAGCGGGGTGCGAGCGCCTATACCCGCTTCGATGTCGTCGGCTGGGGTGCGCCGGTCCGGGTCAACCATCGCGATGCCGATGGCCGCTGGTTCGGCAACATGCCGGAGCCGGTCGCCGAGCTTCGCGGCGAGGCAGCGGAGCGGCTGATCCCGCGCATCCGTGCGGCGGTCGCGAGCTATGCGTATTCCAGCCCCGGCAGCTATCTCGCATGGCCGGGGCCGAACTCGAACAGCTTCGTCCAGCACGTGCTGGCGGAGGTGCCCGAGCTGCATCAGGCGCTGCCGCCGACAGCGCTCGGCAAGGACTGGCGCGCCGACGGGCTCTTCGCGGGGCTTACCGCCAGCCGCACCGGTATCCAGGCCTCGCTCTACGGGCTTGCCGGCGTGACCGTGGGCTGGGTCGAGGGCATCGAGATCAATCTGCTCAGCCTCGTCGCCGGGCTCGACCTGCGCAGCCCGGCGCTGAAGCTGCCGGGCTGGGGACGGGTCGGAGTTTAAGGTTTCGAGGCGGTCAAACCGCCTCGAAGGCCTGCGCCAGATCCGAGATCAGGTCCTCGATATTCTCGATGCCGACGGAGATGCGGATCAGCGCGTCGGTCAGGCCGATCTCTTCGCGCAATTCGCGGGCGACACCGGAATGGGTCATCGCGGCGGGATGCGAGACCAGCGTCTCGGTGCCGCCGAGGCTGACCGCGAGCTTCATGATCTGGAGGTTGTCGAGCAGCGCGAAGGCCTCCTTCTCGCCGCCCTTGACGTCGAAGGCGAAGGTCGAGCCCGCCGCCGTGCACTGGCGGTCGAAG
Source organism: uncultured Allobosea sp. (assembly GCF_945956895.1). Lineage (GTDB taxonomy): Bacteria > Pseudomonadota > Alphaproteobacteria > Rhizobiales > Beijerinckiaceae > Allobosea. Next base: position 15,950 of record NZ_CAMFJF010000003.1, read on the forward strand.
ACGGCCTTGCGCGGATCGCTCTCCTTGAGATTGCCGAGATAGTGGACCCGGGCGACCTTGGGATGGCTTTCGAGGTATTCCGCGACGAGCTTGGCGTTCTCGTTGGCGCGGCTCATGCGGATGTCGAGCGTCTCCAGCGAGCGCATCAGCATCCAGCAGGAATTGGGATCGAGCTGCGTGCCGAGCGAACCGCGCCAGCCCTTGACCTGCCGCACCAGCGCCTCCGAACCGCTGATCGAGCCGCCGACGAGGTCGGAATGGCCGCCGACATATTTGGTCAGAGAGAGCAGCGAGAGGTCGGCGCCCTGCTTCAGCGGCTTCTGGTATTTCGGGCCGAGCATGGTGTTGTCGACCACGACGGGCGGGCGATGGCCCTGCGACTTCTCCAGCTCGTCGGCGATCGCCTTACAGGCGGCGAGGTCGACGAGGCCGTTGGTCGGGTTGGCCGGGGTCTCGACCAGGATCATCGCGACGCGGCCCTTGGCGGCGGCCGCCTTGGCGACGTCACGCATCTGCGCGATGTCGAGCCCGTCGGTGAAGCCGAAGGGCGTGACGCCGAAGGCGCCCATCTGGTTCTTCAGCAGCGTCTCGGTGCCGCCATAGAGCGGGCGCGAATGCAGGATCGTGTCGCCGGGCCGCAGGAAGGCGAAGCAGGTCGTTGCGATCGCCGCCATGCCCGAGGCGAAGACAGCGCATTTCTCGGCCTCGTCCCAGATCGCCAGGCGATCCTCGAGGATCTCCATGTTCGGGTGATTGAAGCGCGAATAGACCAGGCCGGGCTTCTCGCCGGGCTTGGGTTGGCGCCGGCCGGAGGTGAAGTCGAAGAAATCCTTGCCCTGCTGGGCGTTCTCGAAAACGAAGGTCGAGGTCAGGAAGACCGGCGGCTTGAGCGAGCCCTCCGACATGGCCGGCGAGTAGCCGAAGCCCATCATCAGCGTCTCGGGATGGAGCTTGCGGTTGGCGATCCGGTCCTTGTGGTAGTTGTCTTCGCTCATGGCCGTCTCCCTTGCGATCCTGCTGCGCAGGCCGGTTTCTGCCACCAGATTATTCCTATCGGCGCGCCATTGCTTGGCCGATCAGCATCATCCTAATGTGCAATAAGCAGCTTTCTGCTCAATTTTGATTTAGATGGAGCATATCATGCTCGACAGCATCGACCGCCGGATTCTCGCCGTACTGCGTGAGGACGGGCGTATCACCAACCAGGACCTGTCGCAGCGCGTCGGGCTTTCGCCGACGCCCTGCCTTCGCCGCCTCAAGCGGCTGGAAGAGACCGGTGTCATCCAGGGCTATACGGCCGTCGTCGACCCCAAGGCCTATGGCCTGCCCTTCAGCGTCTTCGTCTCGGTGCGGCTGACCCAGCAGAACCAGGAGCAGATCGCCGAATTCGAGAAAGCGGTCGAAAGCTGGAGCGAGGTGGCCGAGTGCTATCTCATGACCGGCTCGCAGGACTATCTGCTGCGCGTCGTCACCGACGGCATCGAGGGCTATGAACGCTTCCTGAAGCAGAAGGCGACGCGATTGAAATGCATCCAGTCGGTCGAATCCAATTTCGCTTTGGCGACGATCAAGAAGCGCTCCGGCCTGCCGCCGATCTAGCGTCGTTCAACGAGAGCCGAACAGCTCCGCCGCCGCGGCCTTGGCCATGCCGCTCTGCTGATGCGCCACGCCCGGCACGTCGACCTCGCGCCAGCGGAGCGCCACGCCGAGACGGCGCGCCTCGTCCGTGGCTGTGGCCATGAAATGCTGCCCGCGTGCGAAGCGGGTCGGCCCCTGATCCTCCGCGCCGCGGGATTTGTTGAGTTGGTGGTGATTGGGGTCGATGTCCTGATCGCCGAGCATGACCAGCATCGGCTTGGCGAGGGCGCGAGCCAGCGTCGCATCGGCGGCAGGCGTCCCCTTGAGCGAATAGGGATAGGCGCGCGCCCCGCTCTCGCCGGTCAGCGCGGGCAACGTGTAGTAGCCGGCATTCGCCACCGCGGCCGTCGCGATGCGCGCCTCCGGCATGAGCATCACCATGCGGTGCACGAACTGGGCACCGGCCGAATGACCGAAGATCGTGTAGCTGTTGCCGGCGACGCGGCCGCGGGCGCGGGCGGTGTCGAACAGCCTTTCGATCAGGCCGAAGGTCCATTTCGCCTTGTCCGGCTCGCCGCGTACCCCACCCTGCTGGAACAGGCGGCTCGGAAACTGGTCATTGTCGAAACGCGGGGCCAGAACGAGGAAGCCCGCCTGATCGGCCGCAGCCTTCCAGGCGTCGCGCGCGCCCTTCGCGTTGCGGCCCATGCCATGGATCGCGATCAGCAACGGGCAGGGCTTGGCCGCGCAGGCCGGCGGCGCATAGCTCGAAACCTCGATGGTGGCCGGCAGCGGATCGGCGTAGCTGCTCTCGGCCGGTCCAATCTGAGCGAAGAGTGCCGGTGTCTCGGCCGATGCGGCGCTGAGGCCAAGGCCCAGCGCCAACACAACGACCGTCAATCCCCTGCCCAGCCGCTTCATTCCGCCCGCCCTCTCGTGCATCGGCCCCAGAGGCAGATAGCACCTTTCGGCGGAATCCGCGCGCGGCGACCTAGCCGCTGCGATCCATGGCGCGGCGCACGACCTGCGTGACCTCGCTATTGGACAGGAAGAGGTCGTGGCGCAGCATGCTCCAGCCCCGGCCGGATGTATCCGCGACCCTGACGCCCAAAGCCTCCAGCCGCGAGCGATCCGCCGCTCCGGCCCGCGCGACGCCACCCGCGATGCGGGCGGAGACCGCCAGCGCGCGATCGCCGGGATCGATGATCACGGTCATGCGCTGAGCCAGGGGCCCGAGCTTCTTCACCGTCTGCTCGAAGGCGTCGATATCGACATCGGGCGAGGCCAGCACGACCGAACCGATCCGGGCGTAGAGCTCCTGGGAATCGCGCAGCTCGCGCAGGCCTTCTAATGTCAGGAAGGTGCCCATGGAGTGAGCGACGATATGGATGCGGCCGACAGTCGGATTGGCGACGAGCGCCTGCAGCGCCTGGACGAAGCCATCGCGCGACCAGAGCGCGCTCTCCCGATCATAGGCATAGTCGAAGAACTTGCCGCCGGAGGGCCAGGTAAACAGCGCGGTGCGACCCTGGAATTCCAGCGAATGCGAGAGCTGGCCGGCGCTGCGCGCGGCGGTCTCGAAGGTCTCGTTGAAGCCGTGAATGTAGAGCAGCACGTCGCGCCCGTTCACGGAATCCGAGAAGGCGCGCGCCGCGTCCCTCGTCGTCTCCTTGGAAATCCCGAGCACAGCCCAGTCGCCGCTCACCGCCGAGGAGACCCGGCCTGCGATACCGCGCCCCGGCGGCGCCAGCCGCGCCTCGGCAAAGGTCAGTTGGCCGCGATCGGTGCTGAAATAGGGCGTGGCGTTGCCGGTCGACTGGCGCGTCGTCATGACGAGCAATCGCGGGTCCTTGCCAAGCGCCGACGTATCGGCCCGCTCAGGCTCCGAGAAGGGCGAGACGCTGGCCTCACTCTGCGCACAGGCGGTCAGGCCGAGCGGCAGGAACGCCGCAAGGGCCAGCGAACGGCATGAAAAGGCGCGCCTTGTAACGGGCATGGGGACAGGCATCCGATCAGAATTTGAGAGGCCGATCTGACGGCCGAACCTCTAAAGGCAGGCCAACGCGGCCATAATGGGGCAAGAGCGCCGCCTCTCGATGAAGCGACGGCTGGCGTTGCGCCGGGGCGACATCACCGCGTCGCGCCCGAGATAATGGTGATCGGCGCGGTGACGACGAGCCCGACCGTCGAACCAACCGTCCCCATGACCCCGCCGGCGATATCACCGACCCTGTCGCCGAATTGCGGCCCGGCAAAGCCGATGCCCTTGTCCTGCTGCAGCCTTTGGCCGATGAGCTGCACCACTTTCGGCGAAGACGCGAATTTCGCGTGGTTCAGGCTGTCGCTGGAGGAAACCTCGGAGATGTCGATCAGCTTCACGCCGAGCTTTTCCAGCTCCGCAATCGTTTCGGTGTCCTTGCTCGACACCGCGCCCAATCGCTTTTTGTCGCCGGCGAAGCGCCGGGAGAAGTCGAGCGCGCGGTCGTCGGCCGAGACGAAGACCGTCACCGGCCGCCGGATCTCGCGCATCTGCGTCTTGAAGACGTCGAGATCGACATCCGGCGCCGCGAGCATGACGTCGCGCAACTTGCCGCCAAAGGTGCCGTCACCACGGATCGCGGCCTGGCGCAAGGTCTCCAGCGTCAGCAGCGTGCCCATGGAATGGGCGAGGATATCCATGCGCGAGGTGCCAAGGTCGCGGGCGATGGCACGCAGGTTCAGCTCGAGGAAATCACGGGAGTAGAAGGCGCTTTCACGGTCGTAAGGGTAGGCCAGGAGTTGCCCCCGTGAAGGCCAGGTGAACAGCACCGGCACGCCCTTGAAGCCGGAATCATGGACGATCTGGGCGAAGCGATAGACCGCATCGGCGAAATTCGTGTTGTAGCCGTGGACGAAGACCAACACGTCGCGCTGGGACGCCGGCCGCCGTTGCAATTCCTTGCGCACGTCGGAGACGACCGGCGCGAGATCGAGCTTCTGGATATAGGTCGCGGTGAAATGCTTGGCAGGATCGCCCGGCCCCGAATCGGGCAGCTCCAGGTCGCCGGTCTTGTGGTTGCGCGGTACGGTGATGTCGAGACGGGCGAAGGAGAGCTTCGGTCCGCGCTCGCCGCTGAAATAGACCGGCTGCGCCGAGATTTCGCGGGTCGTTGCGACATAGATCTGAACGGTCCCGGCGATGTCCGCCTTCGGTGCCTCGCTCAGTTCCAGCACGCGCGGCGTGCCACAGGCCGCGAGCGCCAACGGGAGCAGCAGGACCAACAGGAAAACACGAAGCCGCAGCGCCACGCACATCATCGCCAAGTCGTCTCATTGCCACGGCGGATTCACAAGATGCGCACATGACACAGTGATGAAGGAAGTGAAGCGCGAGGACGCCTTGTCGGCCATGCCAGCAGCTTGCTAACTGGCGAGATGGTCGACAGCAGCTCTCCAGCCGATCCGCTCGGCGACGCCATCCTCGCCGGCGATCGTGCAGCTCTGGCCCGCGCGATCACGCTTGCGGAATCGCGCCGGGCCGACCACCGCGAGCAGGCACAGGCCCTGATCCAGCAGCTTTTGCCCCATACCGGACGGGCGATGCGGGTCGGCATCACCGGCGTGCCCGGCGTCGGCAAATCGACGACGATCGATGCGCTCGGCTCCTATCTCACCGGCAAAGGCCATAAGGTCGCGGTGCTCGCGGTCGACCCCTCCTCGACCCGCACCGGCGGCTCGATCCTCGGCGACAAGACGCGGATGGCCCGGCTCGCGGTCGACAGCCAAGCCTATATCCGCCCCTCCCCCTCCTCGGGCACGCTCGGCGGCGTCGCAGCCAAGACGCGCGAGACCATGCTGCTCTGTGAGGCCGCAGGCTTCGACGTCATCCTCGTCGAGACGGTCGGGGTCGGCCAATCGGAGACGGCGGTGGCCGACCTCACCGATTTCTTCCTCGTGCTGATGCTGCCCAATGCCGGCGACGAATTGCAGGGCATCAAAAAGGGCATCATCGAGCTCGCCGACATGATCGCGGTGAACAAGGCCGATGGCGACGGCGCCATCGCCGCACGCGCTGCCGCCGCACAATACAAGGCAGCCCTCCACATCCTGGCGCCGGCCTCGTCGCTGTGGAGCACGCCGGTCCTGACGATCTCGGGGCTGACCGGGCTCGGCCTCGATGCCCTCTGGTCCAAGGTCGAGGACCATCATGCCCGGTTCGAGGCCAAGGGCCTGATCGCCGAAAAGCGCCGCCGGCAGGACGTGAAATGGATGTGGGCGATGGTGCAGGACCGATTGCAGGCGAAGCTGCGGCACGATCCCGCCCTGAAAGCCCGCACTCCGGAGCTAGAAGCCGCCGTCGCGGCCGGTCGCCTGCCGCCGACGGCAGCTGCCGACGAGATCGCCCGGGCGCTGGGATTGTGAACCGACCGCCGGGAGCCGCGGTTCCGGATCGGTACAGGTGAAGCTGGCACGCGGCTTGATCGGCACCGGTCGAGCAGGAGTTTCCATGGTTCTTTCCCGACGCAGCGTACTGGCGATGGGCCTTTTCGGCACGGTCTCGCCCGTTCTGCCCGCTCAGGCCCAGTCGCGCGGCGCGGCAGCCGGCCCGCTCGGCCATCTCGGGCTCGATGCGGGCCAGTTCGGATTGCGCCCGGGCGCGGCCGAGGATCAGTCACGGCAGTTGCAGGCAGCCTTGAAGCAGGCGGCCACGCGCGGCGCGCCGCTCCTGCTGCCGCCCGGCCGCTATCGGATCGGTGGCGTCACCCTGCCCGAGAACGCCCGGATCATCGGCGTGCCCGGCGAAACCCATCTCGTCACGGCGAATGGCCAGCCCCTGCTCATCGCCCGCGATATCGGCCGCGCCGCGCTTTCCGGCCTAAGCTTCGACGGGCTCGACATTCCCGCCACCCAGCGCAGTGGCCTGCTTGCCGCAGGAAATGTTGGCGAGATCACGGTCTTCGAATGCGCCTTCGCCAAGGCCGGCTCGGTCGGGCTGACGCTCGACCGCTGCGGCGGGCGCATCACGGCGAGCCGGTTTCGAGGGATGCGGGATGCAGCGCTGTTCTCGATCGATTCGAAAGCTCTCACCATCGAGCAGAACCGGGTCGAGGATTGCGGCAATAACGGCATCCAGATCTGGCGCAGCGAGCTGGGCGACGACGGCTCGATCGTCCGCGGCAACCATGTCATGCGCATCCGCGCCGAGGGCGGCGGCAGCGGCCAGAACGGCAACGGCATCAGCACCTTCCGCGCCGGCGGCGTCCTCATCGAGGGCAACCAGCTGCGCGATTGCGCGATGACCTTCATCCGCAACAATTCCGGCTCGGGCGTGCAGATGCTCGGCAATCAGGGGCGGCGCTGCGGCGAGGTCGGCCTCTACAGCGAATTCGCCTTCGAGGGTGCGATCATCGCCAACAACCTCGTCGAGGACTGCGCGGCGGGCGCGACCATGACCAATCTCGACCATGGCGGGCGCGTCGCGGTCTGCGCCAACAACATCATCCGCAGGGCAAAGCGGGTCAGCATGCCGTACACCAAGGACCCGGTCGGCGGATTCGGTGTCCATGTCGAGGCGGAAGCCACTGTGACCGGCAATGTCATCGAGGATGTGAGCGATGCCGGCATTGCGCTCGGCTGGTCCTGGGGCATGCGTAACCTCGCCGCCACCGGCAACGTCATCAGAAAAACCGGCATCGGCATCTCGGTCTCACTCGTGCCGAAGGAACGCAATGCGCTGATCGCGAACAACGTCATCGCGGAAGCGCGCGACGGCGCCGTGATCGGCACCGAATACGGCAAGCCCGTTACCGGCGACCTCACGAAGGCTCCCGACGCCAAGGCGTCGGGGATCGTGATCGCGAACAACGCGGTGCGTTGAACTCGGTCCATCCCCGAGCCCTCATCCTGAGGAGCCGCGCCAGCGGCGTCTCGAAGGATGCTCCAGGAGGTTCCCCAGGCATCTGAAGCATCCTTCGAGACGCCATTTCCAAGGAAATGGCTCCTCAGGATGAGGGCTCGGACAGTTGCTGCCCCCGGCTCAGGCGACCGGCGCGCGGATGCGGCCGACCTCGATGCCGTTCCAGTTCTTCAGCACGGTCTCGCGCAGCGGCGCGAAGGCTACCTGCGTGGCATCGTCCATCGGCAGGAAGCGTGCGATCAGGGCGCCGAGCGCGATCTCCGCGGCGCGACCGGCGCCGTCATCGCATTTCAGGGCGATGCCATAACCGAGTTCCGGCAGCGCGGCGCAATAGACGCCCTCGGCACCGGTCTTGGTGAAGGCGCGCGCGCCGAGCAGGCCCATCAACCGGGTATCGTAGCGGCCGGTGCCGGCGACCATGAAGGGATGGGCCGCCGCGGCAGCCCGGATGCGCGCCGCCGCCTTCGCCCGCTCCGGCCCGAAGCCCCGGCCGGTGCCGAGCCGCGCAAAACCCAGCGCCAGCGCTGAAAGCGGCACGGCGTAGGACGGGATCGAGCAGCCGTCGATGCCCATCCGGTCGGCACTGTGCGCGGCGCCGGTCACGGCTTCCAGCGCACCGCGCACCGCCTGCTGCACGGGATGGCTCGCCTTCACATAGCCCTTGGGATCCTCGTCCATGTTGCAGGACAGGCAGACGAAGCCGGCGTGCTTGCCGGAGCAGTTGTTGTTGAGGGCGCTCGGCTCGGCGCCCGACTTCGCCAGGGCGCGCGAGACCAGTTCGTTCGACGGCCAATGCGCGCCGCATTCGAGGCAGCCGGCGTCGCGCCCGGCCTTGCGCAGCATCGACAGCGAGGTCTCGGCATGGAGCGGCTCGCCGGAATGCGAAGAGACGGCGAGCGCGATCTCGGCCTCGGTCAGCCCATAGCGATCAGCAGCGCCGCTCTCGATCAGCGGCAGGCCCTGAATCGCCTTGACGGCCGAGCGCGGGAAGACCGGGCGCTCGACATCGCCGGCGGAAAATACCACGCCGCCATCGGCATCGACGACGATCGCAGCGCCGCGATGGCGCGATTCGACGACATTGCCGCGCGTGACCTCGGCGAGAACAGGGTTTTCCATGGCGACCTCCATTGCCCATTCGTGTGGGCTTGCCGCCTTTTGGCGCCGACCCGGGGTCCTGTCAAAAGCGCTGGCGCGAAGCGCGCCGGGCTGCCACGGTGCGGCCCAGCAAACCTGCGCCCTTCAGCGATGGACGATCGATGTCGCCTGACTACGAGACCGAGTACAACAACCGCGCCCGCGTGCCGGAACACCCCGGCATCATCGCCAGCTGGCAGACCGATGCCGCCGCCTATCGCAGCGAGGCCCTGTGCGAGCTGGACGTCTCCTATGGCGAAGGCGCTCGCCAAGCCTACGACCTCTTCAAGCCCGATGCGATCCGGGGCAATGCGCTGGTGATGTTCATCCATGGCGGCTACTGGCAGGCGCTGGACCGCAGCTATTTCTCGCATATGGCGCGCGGGCTGAACCGGCTCGGCCTGCCGGTCGCGGTCGTCGGCTATGACCTCTGCCCGCAGGTCCATCTTGGCCATATCGTCTGGGAACTGCAGCAGGCGGCGGCGGCGCTCTGGCGGCGCTTCGGCCTGCCGGTTGTTGCGACCGGCCATTCCGCCGGCGGCCATCTCAGTGCTTGCGCGCTCGCGACCAACTGGAAGAATGTCGACCCGAATCTGCCGGACCAGCTCGTGCCGGCCGCCTATGGGATCTCCGGCCTCTACAACCTGAAGCCGCTGACCGAGACCAGCATCAACAAGGCGCTGGGCCTCGACATGGAGGCAGCCGAGCGCGAAAGCCCGCTGTTCTGGCCGGCGCCGTCGCGCTTGACGATGGATGCCGTGGTCGGAGGCACCGAGAGCGACGAATATCACAAGCAGAGCCGCCGGCTCGTCGACGTCTGGGGGCTGGAAGGCGTGGCGACGCGCTACGAGGAGATCCCCGGCGCCAACCATTTCACCGTGATCGCCGGGCTGAGCGATCCCGAAAATGCGATGACACGACGGATCGCCGCGCTCGCCGGCGCTTGATCTCCCCCCATCCAGGATTCTATCCAGACGGCATCAGAGTTTCGGAGTGCGCGATGCAGACCTTCTTCGTCGAGATCAAATGCAAGCTCGGCAAGACCTACGAGGTCGCCAGCGAACTGGCCGATCGCGAGATCGCCTCCGAGATCTACTCGACCGCCGGCAATTACGACATCCTGGCCAAGTTCCATGTCGGGGCCGATGTCGATATCGGCCATTTCGTCGCGCAGAAGGTGCAGTCGATCCCCGAGATCGCCGACACGCACACGATCATCACCTTCAAAGCGTTCTGAGCGCGCGACACGTTACCTCAGCCCTCATCCTGAGGAGCCATTCCGCGAGGAATGGCGTCTCGAAGGATGCTCCAGGAGGTTCGGAAGTCCACCGGAACATCCTTCGAGACGCGCCTGCGGCGCTCCTCAGGATGAGGGCTCACATATTCAACTCGGCTTCCCCGGCGCCGGGGATTTGTCGAATCGTTTCCGGCGCTTGCGTGCGACTTCTCGCATGCCGATTCAGCATCTTGCCAAATTGATTCAAGTTCGCGCCTGAGCCATCCTTTCCGCCCCGGCGAAACTGCTAGCGGTGCCGATGGCTTGACGGCATGGGGGCTTTCGCGCGACCAGCAACATTCCGACTGCGGGGATGAAGGCGCGCGATGAAAAGCACTCTCTCGAACGATCTGCGCTCGGGCGCGCTCGTCTATCACCGCCAGCCCCGCCCCGGTAAGCTCGAGATCCAGGCGACCAAGCCGCTCGGCAACCAGCGCGACCTCGCGCTCGCCTATTCGCCTGGCGTCGCCGCCGCCTGCGAGGCGATCGTCGACGATCCCTCCGAGGCGGCCGAACTCACCTCCCGCCAGAACCTCGTCGCCGTCATCACCAACGGCACGGCCGTGCTCGGCCTCGGCGATATCGGCCCGCTCGCTTCCAAGCCGGTGATGGAGGGCAAGGCGGTCCTCTTCAAGAAATTCGCCGGCATCGACTGCTTCGACATCGAGGTCGAGCAGAAGAACATCGAGAAATTCGTCGAGGTCGTCGCAGCGCTGGAGCCGACCTTCGGCGGCATCAATCTCGAGGATATCAAGGGGCCGGAATGCTTCGAGATCGAGGAGCAGCTCAAGGCCCGGATGAACATCCCGGTCTTCCATGACGACCAGCACGGCACGGCGATCATCGTCTCGGCCGCCGTCCTGAACGGGCTCGACCTCGCGGGCAAGAAGATCGCCGACGTCAAGATCGTCGTCTCCGGCGCGGGCGCCGCCGCGCTCGCCTGCACCAACCTGCTGGTCGAGCTCGGCGCGCAGCGCAAGAACATCTGGGTCACCGATATCGACGGCGTGGTCTACAAGGGCCGCAACACGCTGATGGACCGCTGGAAGGAGGTCTACGCGCAGGAGACCGACGCCCGGACGCTCAATGACGTCATCGGCGGCGCCGACATCTTCCTCGGCCTGTCCGCCGCCGGCGTGCTCAAGCCCGAGATGGCCAAGCAGATGGCACCGAAGCCGCTGATCCTGGCGCTCGCCAACCCCAATCCCGAGATCACGCCGGAGGACGCGCTCAGCGTTCGCCCCGACGCGATGATCTGCACCGGCCGCTCGGACTATCCGAACCAGGTCAACAACGTCCTCTGCTTCCCCTATATCTTCCGCGGCGCGCTCGACGTGCAGGCGACCACGATCAACGAGGCGATGAAGCTCGCCGCCGTGCGCGCCATCGCCGCGCTCGCCCGCGAAGCGACCTCCGACATCGCGGCGCGCGCCTATGGCGGCGAGGCCTCGACCTTCGGCGCGACCTCGCTGATCCCGAACCCATTCGATCCGCGCCTGATCATGCGCATCGCGCCGGCCGTCGCGGAGGCTGCGATGGCGACCGGCGTCGCCCGCAAGCCGCTGGTCGACGTCGAGGCCTATCGCGAGCAGCTCTCGCGCTTCGTCTTCCGCTCCGGCTTCCTGATGAAGCCGCTCTTCCAGAAGGCCAAGGCCGATCCCAAACGCGTGATCTATGCCGAGGGCGAGGACGAGCGCGTGCTGCGCGCCGCCCAGGTCGCGCTGGAGGAAGGGCTTGCGGTTCCGATCCTGATCGGCCGCCCGAGCGTGATCGAGACGCGCATCCAGCGTTTCGGCCTGTCGCTGAAGCCCGGCGTCGATTTCGAGGTGGTGAATCCCGAGGACGACCCGCGCTATCGCGACTATGTCCAGACCTATCTCGACATCGCCGGTCGGCGCGGCATCACGCCCGAGGCGGCGCGCGCGCTGGTGCGCACCAACAACACCGTGATCGCGGCGCTTGCCGTGGCACGCGGCGAGGCGGACGCCATGATCTCGGGTCTCGAAGGCCGGTTCATGTCGCGGCTGCGGCATATCAAGGACATCATCGGCATGGCGCCGGGCGTCTGCGATCTCGCGGCGATGACCCTGATCATCACCAACAAGGGCGCCTTCTTCCTGTTGGACACCCATGTGAAGCACGATCCGACGGCGGAGGAGATCGCCGACATGACCGTGCTCGCCGCCGACCATGTCCAACGCTTCGGCATCGATCCGAAGATCGCGCTCTTGTCGCATTCCGATTTCGGCGCAGCCGACACGCCCTCCTCGCTCAAGATGCGCAAGGCGCTGAAGCTGATCCGCGAGCGGGCGCCGCATCTCGAATGCGACGGCGAGATGGAGGTCGATACCGCCCTCGTGCCGCTGATCCGGGAGCGCGTCCTGCCCTCCTCGACGCTGAAAGGGATGGCGAACGTCCTGATCTTCCCCAATCTCGACGCCGCCAACATCTCCTACCAGTTCGCCAAGGTGATGGCCGACGCGCTGCCGGTCGGGCCGATCCTGATCGGCACGGCCAAGCCCGCGCATATCCTCACCGGCTCGGTGACGGCGCGCGGCGTGGTCAACATGACCGCTGTCGCCGTGGTCGAGGCGCAGGAGAGCGCAGCCGCTGCGGCCGGGCGCTGAGCCTGTAGCCAGCTCCTGACAACCAAAGCGCGAAAACCACGGCCCGGCCGTCGTTTTCGCGCTTGGCAGACTCGATCCGACAGGGTCTACTTCCCTGAAGTCGGGCATCGCTCGCAACGACGCCCGCTTCGAGGGAGGTTGCCATGCTCGACGTCACGCGCCGTCACGCGCCCTTGGCGTTCGCCGCCATCCTGGCCGCGACCCGCACCGCAGGCTCCCAGGGCCGGATCGTCTTCCATCGCGGCAATGACGGCGATCCCGAAACGCTCGATCCACACAAGACCTCCACCGTCGCGGAAGCGCATCTGCTGCGCGACCTGCGCGAGGGCCTCGTCATCCACAATATGAAGGGCGAGGTCGTGCCCGGCGTCGCCGAAAGCTGGACGATGAGTCCGGACGGCAGGAGCTGGCGCTTCAAGCTGCGCGGCAACGCAAAATGGTCGAATGGCGATCCGGTCAGGGCCTCGGACTTCGTCTATTCCTTCCGGCGCATCATCAACCCGGAAACCGGCGCGAAATACGCCAACCTGCTCTTTCCGATCCGCAATGCCGCGGCGATCCACAAGGCGACCGCCGGCACCTCGCTCGAAGCGCTCGGCGTCACCGCTCCCGACGAGAGCACGCTGGAGATCGCGCTGGAGCAGCCGACGCCCTATCTGCTCGAACTCCTGACCCACCAGAGCGCCCTGCCCGTGCATGCGGCCAGCGTAGCCAAGGCAGCACAGGAGCCCGCGAAACCTGAGAACTGGGTCACCAACGGCCCCTACATGCTCAAGGAGCTGGCGCCGAACTCGCATATCCGGCTCGACCGCAACCCGCACTTCCACGCAGCCAGCGAGGTGAAGATCGATACCGTGATCTTCTACCCGGCCTCGGACCTCGCGGCGGCGGCGCGGCGCTTCCAGATTGGCGAACTGCATCTCACCACCGACATACCGGCCGACCAATTCAAGAGCCTGAAGGACAAGCTCGGAGAGCAGGTCCGGATCGGCCCCTATCTCGCGACCTATTTCCTGATCATCAACAGCGCCAAGCCGCCCTTCGACGACGAGCGCGTCAGGCGGGCACTCTCGTTGCAGATCGACCGCGAGTTCATCGCCGACCGGGTCTGGGGCGGCACGATGCTGCCGGCCTATGGTGTGATACCGCCGCGTATCGGCAATTACGGCGAGCGCGCCGAGCTCGATTTCCGCCATGCCTCCGTGCTGGAGCGCGAGGACGAGGCGAAACGGCTGCTCGCCTCGGCCGGGTTCGGCAGCGTGCCGCTCCAGGTCGAATTCCGCTTCAACACCACCGACAACAACCGCCACACGGCGGAGGCGATCGCCGAGCAGTGGCGCGCCATCGGCGTCGAGACCCGCTTCGTCGAGGCCGATTTCCGCACGCATTTCGCCTATCTGCGCGATGGCGGCGATTTCGACGTCGCCCGCTATGGCTGGATCGGCGATTATTCCGACCCGCAGAACTTCCTCTTCCTGTTCGAGAGCGACAATGCCGGCTTCAACATCGGCAAGTACCGGAACCCGCAATTCGACGCGCTGATGAAGCTCGCGACCGAGGAACTCGACATCGCCCGGCGTGCCGCGATCTTGCGCGAGGCCGACAGCATCGTCATCCGCGAGGAGCCCTGGATTCCGGTGCTGCACTACTCGACCAAGAACCTGGTCTCGCCCAAGCTCGCCGGCTTCGAGCCGAACCTGCGCGGCGCGATCCCGACACGGTTCCTAAGCTTGAAGGCGTAGTTTTCTGGGCCGCTCTTCCAGAATCATCCCGGACGGAGCGTAGCGCAGATCCGGGATCCATGCCTGGACCTCTATCGAACAAGCTTCCGGCATGGATCCCGGGTCTCCCTCCGGTCGCCCGGGATGACCCGCGTGTTTCCATTGAAAGCCGTCGTGTCGGCTCGACAACCGGCCCTGCGCCAGACGCCGGGCTGTTTCCCCGCCTTGAGGCTCGCAACCGGCGCCAAGCTTCGCTAGGAAGGGCCGGCGTTCCCTTCCAATCAGCGAGTCCGCATCGATGAGCCGCATCGTCTACGTCAATGGCGCCTATCTTCCCGAGGAAGAGGCCAAGATTTCCGTTTTCGACCGCGGCTTCATCTTCGGCGACGGCATCTACGAAGTTTCGGCAGTGATCGGCGGCAAGCTCGTCGATTGCGAGGCGCATCTGGCTCGCCTCGAGCGCTCCTGCGGGGAAATCCGCCTCGGCCTCCCCTGGTCCAAGGCCGAGCTCGTCGCGATCCATCAGGAGCTGATCAAGCGCAACAATCTCGACGAGGGCGGCATCTACCTGCAGGTCTCGCGCGGCGCTTCCGACCGCGACTTCCCCTTCCCGAAGGATGTCGCGCCCACGCTGGTGATGTTCACCCAGGCCCGCAACTTCGTGAATGCGCCGACGGCGAAGACCGGCATCAAGGTCGTCTCGACCCCGGACCTGCGCTGGGCCCGCCGCGACATCAAGAGCGTCAACCTGCTCGCCCCCGTGCTCGCCAAGCAGTTCGCGCTGGAAAGCGGCGCGCAGGAGGCCTGGCTCACCGAGGACGGTGTGGTGACGGAGGGCGCCTCCTCCACCGCCTGGATCGTCAAGGGCAAGACGCTGATCTCGCGCCCGCTCTCGAACAAGGTGCTGCCGGGCATCACCCGCAAGGCCGTTCTGGCCTATCTCGCGGAATCCGGCTTCAGCTTCGAGGAACGCGAGTTCACGCTGGCAGAGGCGCTCGACGCCGAGGAGGCCTTCATCACCTCCGCGACCAGCCTCGTGATGCCGGTGACCACGATCGACGGCCACACGATCCATAACGGCGCCCCTGGCCCGACCGCGCTGCGCCTGCGCGAGATCTATATCGACTACGCCCGCAAGGGCGGCGTGCTGGGCTGAGCCTCAACGCGGGTCATCCCGGACAAGCGGCGCAGCCGCGCCGATCCGGGATCCATGCCTGAACCGTTCCGGAATGGATCCCGGGTCTCCGCTTCGCTGCGCCCGGGATGACTCCAGGTGATGGAGAGGGCGCTACAGGACCACCCGCTCCCCCATCACATAGGTCGCGGCGACATTGCGCTCGTCGCCGAGCGTGACGAGGACGAACAGCTCCTCCACCAGATCGCGCGCCGTCTCCATGCGGTGCGCCATCGCCCGCGTCGCACTCGTGTCGAGCACGACGACATCGGCCTCGCGGCCGAGCTCGAACGAGCCGATGAGATGATCCAGACCGAGCGCCACCGCATTGCCGCGCGTGACCGCGTGCAGGGCTTCCAAAGCCGACAGGCTTTGCCCTTGAAGCTGCAGCACCTTGTAAGCCTCGGCCATGGTCCTGAGCATCGAATAGGATGTGCCGCCGCCGATATCGGTGGCGACGGCGACCTTCACGCCGCGCTGCCTTGCATGAGCCCAGTCGAAGAGGCCTGAACCGAGGAACAGGTTCGAGGTCGGGCAGAACACCGCGACCGCCTCTGTCTCCGCAAAGGCCTGCCATTCGTTATGGGTCATGTGGATGCAGTGACCCATCAGGCTTTTCGGGCCGAGCAGGCCGTAGCGGCGATAGATGTCCGCATAATCGGTCGCTTCCGGGAAAAGCTCGCGGGCGAAGGCGATCTCGGCGCAGTTCTCGTCGATATGGGTCTGGACATGGCAGTCGGGATGCTCGGCCGCCAGCTTGCCCGCTGCGGCCATCTGCTCCGGCGTCGAGGTGATCGCGAAGCGCGGCGTGATCGCATAGAGCTGCCGGCCCTTGCCGTGCCAGCGCGCGATCAGCGCTTTGGTGTCGCGATAGCTGCTCTCGGCGGTGTCGGTCAGCGCTTCCGGCGCGTTGCGATCCATCATCACCTTGCCGGCGATCATGCGGGTGTTGCGGCGCTGCGATTCCGTGAAGAAGGCCTCGGCCGATTGCGGATGGACTGAAGCATAGACCGCCGCCGTGGTGGTGCCGTTGGCCAGCAATTCATCAAGGAAAAAGCGCGAGAGCTTCTCGGCATGGCCCTGCTGCGCCAGCTTCTGCTCCTCGACGAAAGTATATTTGTTCAGCCACTCCATGAGCTGAGCACCGTAGGAAGCGATGACCTGCGTCTGCGGCATGTGGATATGGGCGTCGATGAAGCCCGGCATGATCAGATGCGGGCGGTGATCGACGATCTCCGCCTCGGCCGGCAGCATTCGCAGCAGTTCCCCCGCCTCGCCCGCCGCCTTGACCAGCCCGTTCTCGATGACGAGCAAACCGTCCGCGACATAGCGATGCGCCGTCTCGCCGGCGCTCTGCGGGTCATCGACGAACCAGAGCAGGCGGCCACGCAAAGCGCGCAAGGAGGTGGATGCGATCACGGCGGGCAGCTCCGGCACAATTCCACATCACATCTGCACCAAATCGAAGCTTCCGGCCAAGCGCGGATCATGCCTAATCTGCAGGCATGATTTGGCTTTGCGAATGGAGCGGGCAGGATGCGTGAAAGCTTGCGCTTCCTGCTCGGCGACAGGCTGGTCGAGATCGACCGCTGCGATCCGACGCTCACCGTGCTCGACTGGTTGCGCCTCGACCAGCGCATGACCGGCACCAAGGAAGGCTGCGCCGAAGGCGATTGCGGCGCCTGCACGATCGTCGTCGGACGGCTCGACCGTGGCAATCTGCGATACGAAGCGATCAACGCCTGCATCCGCTTCCTGCCGACGCTGGACGGCTGCCAGCTCCTCACCGTCGAGCATTTGAAGGGCGCGGATGGCAGTCTGCATCCGGTCCAGCAGGCGATGGTCGAGTGCCACGGCGCGCAATGCGGCTTCTGCACGCCGGGCTTCGTGATGTCGCTGCTGGCGCTCCGGCTGAACGAGGCGGAGCCAAGCGTCGGCCGCATCGAAGATGCACTCGCTGGCAATCTCTGCCGCTGCACCGGCTATGAGCCGATCATCGCCGCAGGCCGCCGCATGGACGCGATCGCGCCGCGCGAGGCTGATCCCTTCCTGCGGGAGCGCGAGGCCGTAGCGGCGCGGCTTGCAGCGCTGAACGATACCGAGACGCTCGCCCTGCAAGGCGAAGGCGGGCGTTTCTACGCTCCCGCGACCACCGAAGCGCTGGCGGGGCTCGTCGCTGCGCACCCTCAAGCGACACTCGTCGCTGGCGCAACCGACGTTGGGCTCTGGGTCACCAAGGCAATGAAGCGGCTCGATCCGGTGATCTATCTCGGGCGGATCGAAGCCCTGCGGACCATTAGCGACGATGGCGATCATCTGCGCGTCGGCGCTATGGCCTGCCATATCGATGTCCGTAACGCTCTGGCCGCTCTTTCGCCGCAGCTCGACGAACTGATGCGCCGTTTCGGCGGTGAGCAGGTGCGCAATGCCGGCACGATCGGCGGCAACATAGCCAATGGCTCGCCGATCGGCGATCTGCCACCGGCGCTGATCGCGCTCGATGCGACGCTGGTGCTGGCTCGGCGCTCCGAGACCGCAATCGAGCGCCGCTCGATCCCGCTCGAAAGCTTCTTCATCGAATACCGCAAGCAGGACCGGCGCCACGGCGAATTCGTCGAGGCCGTGCTGGTGCCGAAGCTGGCTGGCAGCATGCTGTTCCACGCTTCCAAGGTCTCGAAGCGCTTTGATGAAGACATTTCCGCCGTCTGCGGTGCCTTCCGACTGACACTCGGGAGCGAAGGGCGCATCAGCGAAGCCCGCCTCGCCTATGGCGGCATGGCCGGCATTCCCAAGCGTGCAGCAGCGGCTGAAGCTGCCCTCGTCGGCCAGATATGGAACGAGACGGCCGTCACGGCCGCGATTGCAGCCCTCCCGCAGGATTTCACGCCGCTCGACGACATGCGCGCCTCGGCGCATTATCGGCTCAAGATCGCCGGCAACCTGCTGCGGCGCTTCCTGATCGAGACGACGCAAGGCGCGACGGAAACGCGGGTCGCCGGCCTGCTGGCGGAGGCCGGCCATGGCTGATGCACGTCGCAAGCTCGATATCGGTCTGGAGAGCGGCCCGGTCGGCAGCTCCCGCATCCACGATTCCGCGCCCAAGCATGTCGCAGGCGAGGCGCTCTATATCGACGACATCGCCGCGCCCGAAGGCCTGCTGCACGCCTATCTCGGCACGAGCCAAATCGCCCATGGCAAGCTGATGTCGCTCGATCTCGCGGCGGTCCGCGCCGCGCCGGGCGTCGTCGCCCTGTTGACGGCGGCGGATATCCCCGGCGCCAACGACATCTCCTCGACGCATCTGCATGACGAGCCGGTCTTCGCGACCGATGCCATCCTGTTCCACGGCCAGCCGCTGTTTGCGGTGGTGGCCGAAACGCGCGAGCAGGCGCGCCATGCCGCGGCGCTGGCTAAGGCCGAATATCTTGAAGAATCGCCGCTGATCGACATCGCCGCCGCCCGCAAGGCCGGCGGCAAGCTGGTCACTGCGCCGCTCAAGCTGGAGCGCGGCGATGTCGCGGCGACAT
Source organism: uncultured Allobosea sp. (assembly GCF_945956895.1). Lineage (GTDB taxonomy): Bacteria > Pseudomonadota > Alphaproteobacteria > Rhizobiales > Beijerinckiaceae > Allobosea. The sequence goes on from NZ_CAMFJF010000003.1 coordinate 34,886, forward strand.
TGGCAGCGAGCCCGCGCCGGCTGAAAGGCTCGATGGCGATCGGGGGCCAAGAGCATTTCTACCTCGAAAGCCAGATCGCGCTCGCAATCCCCGGCGAGGACGAGGACATGGCCGTGCTGATCTCGACCCAGCACCCGAGCGAGGTCCAGCACATGGTCGCGGCCGTGCTCGGCGTCGGCTCGCATGCGGTCACGGTCGAAGTCCGGCGCATGGGCGGCGGCTTCGGCGGCAAGGAGACACAGGCCAATCTCTTCGCCTGCGTGGCGGCCATCGCAGCCCGCAAGCTGAAGCGGCCGGTCAAGCTCAGGCCCGATCGCGACGACGACATGGCGATCACCGGAAAACGCCACGATTTCGTCTGCGATTACGAGATCGGCTTCGATGACGAAGGCCGCATCCATGCGCTCGATGCGGTCTATGCGGCGCGCTGCGGTTGGAATGCCGATCTGTCGGGGCCGGTGACGGACCGCGCGCTGTTCCACATGGACAATTGCTATTTCTACCCGGCGGTGCGCGCCCGCTCGGAGCCGCTCTTCACCAATACCTGCTCCAACACCGCCTTCCGCGGCTTCGGCGGGCCGCAAGGCATGGTCGGGGCCGAGCGCTTCATCGAGGAGGTCGCCTATGCGACCGGGCTCGACCCGTTGGAGGTGCGGCGACGCAATCTCTATGGCGGCGCCGGCCGAGACGTCACGCCCTATCACCAGACGGTCGAGGACAATATCGCGGCCGACGTCATCGCCGAGCTGGAGCGGCGCTCAGACTACCAGGCGCGCAAGGCGGCGATCCGCGAGGCCAACAAGGGGAGTCCGATCGTCAAGCGCGGCATCGCACTGACGCCGGTGAAGTTCGGCATCTCCTTCACCGCGACATGGTTCAATCAGGCGGGTGCGCTGGTGCATGTCTATACCGACGGCACGGTCGCGCTGAACCATGGCGGCACCGAGATGGGGCAAGGGCTCTACATCAAGGTCGCGCAAGTGGTGGCCCATGCCTTCGGGATCGGGCTCGATCAGGTCAAGATCACCGCGACGACCACCGGCAAGGTGCCGAACACCTCGGCGACCGCCGCCTCCTCCGGCTCCGATCTCAACGGCATGGCGGCGCTCGATGCCTGCGAGACGATCACGAAGCGATTGACCGAATTCGCCGCGAAACATTGGCAGGTCGAGGCGGAGGATATCACCTTTCTGCCCGGACGCGTGAAGGTCGGCGCTCGCGAGATCGCCTTCAAGGAGTTGATCGCAGCAGCCTATATGGCCCGCATCCAGCTTTCGGCGACCGGCTTCTATACGACGCCGAAAATTCACTGGGACCGCAAGGCCGGGCGCGGCCATCCGTTCTATTATTTCGCCTATGGTGCGGCGGCGGCAGAGGTCGCGATCGATACGCTGACCGGCGAGTACAAGGTCGAGCGTGTCGATATCCTCCACGATTGCGGGCAGTCGCTGAACCCGGCGATCGACAAGGGCCAGATCGAAGGCGGCTTCGTGCAGGGCATGGGCTGGCTGACGACCGAAGAGCTGGTCTGGGACAGGAAGGGGCGTCTCTGGACCCACGCGCCCTCGACCTACAAGATCCCCGTCGCCTCCGACCGGCCGCGCATCTTCAACGTGTACCTGCTGGAAAATGCGCCGAACCGCGAGCCGACGATCCACCGTTCCAAGGCGGTGGGCGAGCCGCCCTTGATGCTCGCGATCTCAGTGCTCCACGCGTTGTCGGATGCGGTGGCGAGCGTCGGCGATCATCGCATCTGCCCACGCCTCGATGCGCCGGCGACGCCGGAGCGCGTGCTGGACGCGGTCGAGCGGGTCAGGGCGGAGATGGGGCGGTGAGAAGGCTTCGCCACACCCTTCACCGAAACAGGCGCGGGAGGGCGCTATGATCCTCGCCGCCTTCCTCACCGCCCTTCAACGCGACGGCATCGTTCTCGTCCGCATTGAAGCCGCAGAAGGCTCGACGCCGCGCGAGGCCGGCGCCTGCATGGCGGTCAGCCCGAATGCCATCGCGGGAACCATCGGCGGCGGGCAGCTCGAATTCCACTGCATCGACATCGCCCGGCACATGCTCAGCGAGGGCGCCGAGGACCAGCTGCTCGACATTCCGCTCGGCCCGCAGATGGGCCAGTGCTGCGGCGGGCGGGTGCGTGTCTCGCTGCGCCATGCCGGCGCGGCCGAGATCGCCCTGTTCAGCGCCCGCGAGAAGGCGGAAGCCGCGGCGCGGCCACCGGTCCTGATCTTCGGCGCCGGCCATACCGGCCGGGCACTGGCCCATGCACTCGCCCCACTGCCCTTCTCCGTCTCGCTGATCGACGACCGCGACGATGTCATGAGCGGGCTGCCAGCGACCATGACCTGCATCCGCATGGCCGACCCCGTCGATGCGGTCGCGAACGCGCCTGCAAGAGCCGCCTTCGTTGTGCTCTCGCACAGCCACGCCCTCGACTACCGACTGGCGGAGGCGGCGCTGGCCCGCGGCGATGCCGCCTATATCGGCATGATCGGCTCGGCCACCAAGCGTGCCCGTTTCGAGGCGAGCTTCCTGCGCAGCGGCGGGCGGCGCGAGGCGCTCACGCGTTTGACCTGCCCGATCGGCGGTTCGGATGTGGACGACAAGCGCCCGGAGGTGATCGCGGCCTTGACGGCAGCCGAGCTGGTGCGTTGCTTGCTTGGCCGCCGGGAGCCGGCGAAAGGGAGACGTTCGCGACATGAATCAGCCGCGTGAGCAGGAAGTGCCGCCGCGGCTGGCGCTCGCCCATATCTCGAAGAGCTTTCCCGGCGTCAAAGCCAATGACGACATCAGCCTGAGCGTCAAACCCGGCGAGATTCACGCTCTGCTTGGCGAGAACGGCGCCGGCAAGTCGACGCTGGTCAAGATCATCTACGGCGTGCAGCAGGCCGACGAAGGCACCATTCACTGGAATGGCGAGGCGGTCGCGGTCCCCTCGCCCAAGGCCGCGCGCAGGCTCGGCATCGGCATGGTCTTCCAGCATTTCTCGCTGTTCGACGCGATGACGGTGATCGAAAACATCGCGCTCGGGCTCGACGAGGCTGTCGATCGCGAGGAGCTGAAGAGCCAAGTCGCCGCCATCCTGCAATCCTATTCGCTGCCGCTCGATCCCGAACGGGAGGTGCATACGCTCTCGGTCGGCGAGCGGCAGCGCATCGAGATCGTGCGCTGCCTGCTGCAGAAGCCGAAGCTCCTGATCATGGACGAGCCAACCTCCGTACTGACGCCGCAGGAGGTCGAACGCCTGTTCGCGACGCTGCGCCAGATCGCGACTGACGGCTGCTCGATCCTCTACATCTCGCACAAGCTCCACGAGATCAAAGCGCTCTGCGACAGTGCCACCATCCTGCGCGGCGGCCGCGTCGTCGCGACCTGCGATCCCCGGGTCGAGACGACCAAGCGGATGGCCGAGCTGATGATCGGCGCCGAGTTGCGCAAGATCGAGCACGGCAAAACGGCGAGTACTGGTGCTGTCCGGCTGGAGGTCAAAGGCCTGTCGCTCCCCGGCGAACCGCCCTTCGGCACCGATCTGGAGAGCGTTTCCTTCGAGGCGCGAGCTGGCGAGATCCTCGGCATCGCCGGTGTCGCCGGCAACGGGCAGGCCGAACTCCTGACCGCGCTCTCGGGCGAGCAGCTCGCCGCCGGCGCCGAGGCGATCAAACTCGACGGCAAGGCGGTCGGCCTGGAAGGCGCAGGCGCCCGCCGGGCGCTCGGCCTCGCCTGCGTACCCGAGGAGCGCAACGGGCATGCCGCCGTGCCGGATTTCTCGCTCGCCGACAACGGCATCCTGACGGCGCGCCACCGCCTGCCGCTGGCGCCGCATGGCTTTATCAGCCGCGGCAGCGTGAAGCGCTTCGCCGATGGTGTCATCAAGCTCTTCGACGTCCGCACCACCGGCAATGCCGCGCTCGCGCGCTCGCTCTCGGGCGGCAATCTGCAGAAATTCATCATGGGCCGTGAGATCGGCCAGCAACCGGCCGTGCTCGTCGTCTCCCAACCGACCTGGGGCGTCGATGCCGGCGCCGCGGCGGCGATCCGGCAGGAGCTCGTTGACCTCGCCGCCAAGGGCTCGGCGGTGGTCGTGATCTCGCAGGATCTCGACGAATTGCTCGAGCTTGCCGACCGGCTCTGCGTCATTAACGAAGGGCGGTTATCGGCGCCGCGCCCGGTTGCCAGCCTCGGCATCGACGAGATCGGCCTGATGATGGGCGGTGTCCACGGCGCGGAGGCGGCCCATGCTTGAATGGCGCCGCCGCCGCGAACCCAGCACGCTGATGCTGCTCTCGAGCCCGCTGATCGCGATCGGGCTCACCATGCTCATCGGCATGATCGTCTTCACCGCCATGGGCTATGACGGCTTCCACGCCGTCGAGAGCATCTTCCTGACGCCCTTCCTGGAGCCGCAGCGCTGGGGCGATATCGGGGTCAAGGGCGCCCCACTCGTCATGATCGCGCTCGGCCTTGCCGTCGGTTTCCGGGCCAATGTCTGGAATATCGGCGCCGAAGGGCAGTACATCATGGGCGCGATCGCCGGCACCGGCGTCGCGCTCCTGACCTACGACATGACGGGATGGTGGATCCTGCCCGCCATGGTCCTGGCCGGCATCCTCGGCGGCATGGCCTGGGCCGCGATCCCCGCCTTCCTGCGCGTCAAATTGCAGGTCAGCGAAATCCTGACCAGCCTGATGCTGACCTATGTCGCGGTGCAGGTCCTGTATTTCCTGGTGCGCGGCCCATGGAAGGATCCGGGCGGCTTCAACTTCCCACAGACACGGATGTTCACCGCCGACCAGACGCTGCCGACCGTACTCGAAGGGACGCTCGTCCATCTCGGCATTCCCGCCGCGCTCGTGCTTGCGGTCATCGCCTGGCTGCTGATGGAGAAGACGACGGCGGGCTATGCGATCAAGGTCGTCGGCCTCGCGCCGGCCGCAGCGCGCCATGGCGGGTTCAGCGCCGCGCGCACCACCTGGGCGACGATGCTGGTCAGCGGCGCGCTCGCCGGGCTTGCCGGGCTGTTCGAGGCGGCCGGCCCGTTCGGACAGCTCACGCCGCAATTCCCGGTCGGCTACGGCTTCACCGCGATCATCGTCGCCTTTCTCGGCCGGCTGAACCCGCTTGGCATCGTCTTCGGCGGCATCGTGCTGGCGGGAACCTATGTCGGCGGCGAGATCGCCCAATCGACCGTCCGGCTGCCGCAGGCCGCGACCGGGCTGTTCCAGGCGACGCTGCTGTTCATGCTGCTGGCGACCGACGTGCTGGTGAGGTGGCGGCTCGTCTTGAAGCGGAGGGCGGCATGACCTCTGCCATGCTCGTCTCCATCCTGATGACGCTGATCGCGGCTTCGACGCCGTTGTTGCTGGCTTCCCTGGGCGAGCTCGTCGCAGAGAGGGCTGGCGTGCTCAATCTCGGCGTCGAGGGCATGATGCTCTGCGGCGCGGTCGCGGGCTTCGCCGTCGCCTTCTCGACCGGCAGCACCGGCGTCGGCCTCATCGCGGCGATGCTGGCCGGAATCGCAGCTTCGATGATCTTCGCCGTGCTCGCGCTCTCGCTGATGGCCAATCAGGTCGCGACGGGGTTGGCGCTGACGATCTTCGGCATCGGCGCCTCCTCGCTGATTGGCGCCGGCTTCGTCGGGCGCACCGTGACGCGGCTGCAGCCAGTATTCCCGGCGGCGCTCTCCGAGCACCCGCTGCTGCGGGTGATCTTCGGTCACGACATCCTCGTCTATCTCTCGCTCGCGCTCGTTGCAGGTGTCAGCTGGTTCCTGCGCCGGACGCGGCCGGGGCTGATCCTGCGCGCCGTCGGCGAGAACGATGCCTCGGCCCATGCCATCGGCTATCCGGTCGTTGCCATCCGCTATGCCGCCGTCGCCTTCGGTGGCGCGCTGGCCGGGCTCGGCGGCGCCTATTTCTCGCTGGCGCTGACGCCGATGTGGGCGGACCGCCTGACCGCCGGCCGCGGCTGGATCGCGCTCGCCCTCGTCGTGTTCTCGGCCTGGAAGCCGGGGCGCCTGCTGCTCGGGGCCTATCTCTTCGGCGCCGTGATGACGCTGGAATTGCAGCTCAAGGCAGCCGGCGTCACCTGGCTCGCGCCAGAGGTGCTGGCGATGGCCCCCTACCTTGCGACGATTGCAGTTCTGACCATGATGTCGCTAGGACGAAAGACCGGCCGGCTCGACGCGCCCGCCTGCCTCGGCAAACCCTTCTCGGCGTCGTGACGCCGCAACTCACAACGGGGAGTTTTTAGGATATGACCAGCATCATCACCCGCCGCCGGCTGACCTTCGGCGCGGCCGCCGCCTCCACCCTGCCGATCCTCGGCCGCGGCGCCTCGGCGCAGGCGCCGCTCGGCGTCGGCTTCGTCTATGTCGGCCCGATCGGCGATCACGGCTATACCTGGACGCATGACCAGGGCCGGCTCGCGCTGGAGAAGGAATACGGCGCGAAGATCAAGACCAGCTTCATCGAGAACGTCGCGGAAGGGCCGGACGCCGCCCGCGCCATCCGCCAGCTCGCCCAGGCCGGCAACCAGCTGATCTTCGCAACCTCCTTCGGCTTCATGAACCCGACGATCCAGGTCGCCAAGCAGTTCCCGAAGCTGCATTTCGAACACGCGACCGGCTATATGCGCGCCGAGAACGTCGCCACCTACAATGCGCGCTTCTACGAGGGCCGCGCGGTGCTCGGCACCATCGCCGGCCACATGTCGAAGTCCGGCCAGGCGGGCTATGTCGCCTCCTTCCCGATCCCGGAAGTGGTGATGGGCATCAACGCCTTCCACCTCGCCGCCCGCAAGGTGAACCCGAACTTCAAGACCAAGGTCGTCTGGGCCTCGACCTGGTACGACCCCGCCAAGGAAGCCGACGCCGCCAAGGCGCTGATCGACCAGGGCGCCGACATGATCACCCAGCACACCGATTCCGCCGCCCCGCTCCAGGCGGCAGAGCAGCGCGGCGTCTTCGCCTTCGGCCAGGCCTCCGACATGAAGGCCTTCGCGCCGAAGGCCCATCTCACCGCCATCGTCGACGACTGGTCGGGCTACTACATCAAGCGCGTCAAGGACGTCATGGACGGCACCTGGAAGACCGGCGACGTCTGGGGCGGCCTCAAGGCCGGCATGGTCAGGATCGCGCCCTATAACGACGCTGTCACGCCCGCAGCCCGCGCGGCCGCCGACGAGGTGATCAAGGGCATCACGGCCGGCACGCTCCACCCCTTCACCGGCGAACTGAAGGACCAGAAGGGCGAGGTTCGCCTCAAGGCCGGCGAGACGGCCAGCGACGAGATGCTCTCGAAGATGGACTGGTACGTCGACGGCATCCAGGCCTGAGCCTGACACCTTCACTGCGGCAGCGGCTCGCACCGCCGCCGCAGCGATTCGCCGGCTCCGGCGCCTGACGAATGGTCAATCCGGCCGCCAAAGCCCGTTCTGGCTCTAAATGGGCTTGCTCCTGCCCCGAAACGGACGGAACGAAGCCGTTTCCTGTGCGTATCCACCGCCGCGGGCATCGTCTTTCCGCGGTAACCGTGGCAACTGCGTGAGTTGCGCGCCGCGAATGGCATCCATGTGTCGCGGTCGCTCGTGTCGGAAACGAGCATGAACGGCCGTCATCCAGCACGCGACGCCTGAACCACCTTCTCAAGGAGGAATTCATGACCAAGAACGAACTGATCGCCGCCATCGCCGAAGAGACCGGCAAGACCAAGGCCGACGTCTCGGCCATCCTGGCCTCTCTCGGCACGACCGTCGCCAAGACCCTGAAGAAGGGCGACGACGTCACGCTCGGCGGCATCGGTAAGCTCTCCGCTGCCAAGCGCGAGGCCCGCGAGGCCCGCAACCCGTCCACCGGCGCGACCATCAAGGTTCCGGCCAAGACCGTCGTGAAGTTCAAGGTCACCAAGGACCTCGCCGACGCGGTGGCGTAACAGCCAACGTTCGGGTTCGAGCAGCGTCTGCACATGAAGCGCGGACGCTGCTTGACCCAGCGCACCATGCCCTCACATTAGCGGCATGTTCCTTCGCCTCTTCACCGATCTGCGCGCCGCCAAGGTCCCTGTGACCCTGCGCGAATACCTGACGCTGCTCGAAGGGGTGGAGGCCGATCTCGCCGAGCATCGCGTCGACGAGTTCTACTATCTCGCCCGCGCCACGCTGGTGAAGGACGAGCGCCATCTCGACAAGTTCGACCGCGTCTTCGCCCAGGTCTTCAAAGGCATGGAGACACTGCAGCAGGCGATCGAGGAAGCCGGCATTCCCGAGGAATGGCTGCGCAAGCTCGCCGAGAAATTCCTGACCGACGAGGAAAAGGCCCAGATCGATGCGATGGGCTGGGAGAAGCTCTGGGAGACGCTGAAACAGCGGCTCGAGGAGCAGAAGGGCCGCCATCAGGGCGGCAACAAGTGGATCGGCACCGCCGGCACCTCGCCCTATGGCGCCTATGGCTACAATCCCGAAGGCATCCGCATCGGCCAGGACAAGAACCGCAATTTCCGGGCGGTGAAGGTCTGGGACAAGCGCGAATTCAAGGATTTCGACGACACGCGCGAGCTCGGGGTGCGCAACATGCGGATCGCGCTCCGGCGCCTGCGCCGCTTCGCCCGCACCGGCGCGGCCGAGGAGCTCGATCTCGACAACACGATCTCCGAAACGGCCCGCCACGGCTACCTCGACGTGAAACTGCGCCCCGAACGCCGCAACGCGGTCAAGGTGTTACTCTTCCTCGATGTCGGCGGCTCGATGGACTGGCATATCGAGCTGGCCGAGGAGCTGTTCTCGGCGGCACGGGCCGAGTTCAAGCATTTCGAGCATTTCTACTTCCACAACTGCCCCTATGAGCGGGTCTGGAAGGAGAACCGCCGGCGCCACGACCAGCAGATCGCGACCTGGGACGTGCTTCGGACCTACCCGTCCGACTATCGCCTCGTCTTCGTCGGCGACGCCTCGATGAGCCCCTATGAGATCGCCATGCCCGGCGGCTCGGTCGAGCACTGGAACGAGGAGGCCGGCGAGGTCTGGATGGAACGACTGGCGGCCAAGTTCCCGAAATCGGTCTGGCTCAATCCGGTGCAGCAGAATCTCTGGAACTACACCCAGTCGATCCGCCAGATCGGTGGCCTGATGGGCGGGCGCATGTTCCCGCTGACGCTCGACGGGCTCGATGGCGCGATGAAGGTTCTGGCGCGGTGAGGCCTCTTTCCCATGGGTCATCCCGGCCAAGCCGGGTCGCAGCGCCGAGCCGGGATCCATGCCTGAACCTCTATCGGAAATGCTCCGGCATGGATCCCGGGCCTACGTTTCGCTTCGCCCGAGATGACATCAAACCAACCGAAATTGCCCTAGAAATCCGCGATGCATAACGACGACGACGCCCCTGCCCCAAGCTGGCGCCAACGGCCCAAGCCTGTCGGCTTCGAGATCGCCTACAAGCTCGACGGCGACACGCTGGAAGTCGACAGGACGCGCCGGGTCGACAGCATCCGCTTGAGCGCGGTCGAGCAGGTGCGCTTCGTCTACGCGCCCGGCAATATCTCATCGAAGGGCTACAAGACGCAGCTCAGGCTCAGCGACGGCCGGACCGTGACCTTCGGCAACCTGTCCTGGCGCTCGCTGACCGATCTCGACCGCGACGATCCACGCTATCACCGCTTCGTCACGGCGCTGGCGGCCGCCATTGCAAAGGCCAATCCGCGCGCCCGCTTCGTCGCCGGGCGGCCGAAGCCGATCTGGCTCGGCGTCACCGTCGTCGGCGCATTGTCGCTGCTGATGCTCGCGGCCTTCACGCTGCGTGCCTTCCAACAGGGCGCGACCAACGCCGGTCTGCTCGGCGTCCTGCTGACAGCCGCCTCGTTCTGGCAGGTCTGGCCGCTCGTCAAGCTCAACCGGCCGCGCGAACTCGCGACCGGAGAGGTGCCTGACAGCCTCGTCCCGGGCGGGACGGGTTGACGTTCAGCGAACCACCAGCACCGAGCACTTCGCCCGGCGTACGATCGCCGAAGCGTTCGAGCCGATGACATAGGCGAGCATGCCCGGCTCATGCGAGCCGATGACGATGAGGTCGATCCCGCCCGCGTCCGCCTCGGCCAGCACCTCGCCATGGACGGAGCCGATCAATACCTTAGCGGAAACCTGCTCGGCCGGGAGATCGACCTTCGCCGCGATCTCGGCGAGCTTGGCCTCGGCATCCTCCTGCTGTTCGGAATCGAAATCGGCCGGCACGAATTCCATATAGGTGACCGGGATAAGCGAGCGGACATAGACCAGCCGCACGCGCCCGCCCGAAATCTTGGCGAAGGATACGGCTGCCGCGATCGCCGGCTTTGCCAGCTCGGCCTCGGCGAGATCTACGGGGACCATGATCGATCTGTACATCGTATCCTCCATGGCATCGGGCCGAAAAACGAATGCCGTCTTTCGGATGTCCCGACGATATCACAAATGATGCTTAGATCGCTGTTGCGGCGCCCGGCAGGGCGCGGCGATCTCAGCCGGTCGTGCAACCATCATGGAGTTTGCCAGCACCCGCGCCATGATCCAGCGCAAAATGCGGGATGCGGCGCAGCGCCGCGCGCGGGACTAACCCTGGCGTTCGGGTGTGCGGACGACGAGGCCGTCGAGATCGGCACGGATGCGGATCTGGCAGGAGAGGCGCGAATTCGGACGGACGTCGAAGGCGAAGTCCAGCATGTCCTCCTCCATCGGCTCGGCATGGCCGACAGCGGCAGTCCAGGCATCGTCGACATAGACATGGCAGGTGGCGCAGGCGCAGGCGCCGCCGCATTCCGCCTCAATGCCGGGCACCGCATTGCGGATCGCCGTCTCCATCACGGTCGAGCCGATTTCGGCCTCGACGGTGCGGCTCTCTCCATGAGCGTCGATGAAGGTGATGTTCGGCATGGGGAACTCCGGCGGCGCGATCTCCGGCACCGCTTAGAGCATTTCAAAGCGGCACGGAACGGGATTTCGTGCCGCAGCCGCCTGCTCAGGCGGCACAATCGAAGCGGGCGATGACCGCCCTCGCCTCGGCTGCAGCAAGGGCCAGCGCATCGAGCGCGGTTTCGCTCGCCTGCTGCTCCGGTCCGGCGAGACTCTCCTCGATGCGGTCGGCTGCCTCCGCGACCTGCCAGGCGCCGACAGCACGGGCTGCGCCCTTCAGCGTATGGGCCGCATCCATCCGCGCCTGCCGGTCGGCGCTGCCGTGGATCGCGCGCAGGTGGACGACGCATTGCTGGGCGAAGAGCGCGAGCAATTCGCGCAAAAGCTCGTGGTCGCCGGCGGTCTGGCGGGAGAGATAGGCGAAATCGATGACCTTCTCAGTCATGTCGGGAACTCTTGGGCAATCGTCATCGAATGGCCGCATGGGCCAGCCTCATGCCCTTTCAGGAAGCGCCCTGATGGTAAACGAGGCGTTAACGACGTTTGTGAATCGTGCGGTCAAATGGGTTTCCAAGGGTCCTGGGGTCCACTACCCTTCCAATTGGTAAATGATGGGCGCAGTGTCTCCGTTCACCCGGCCAGAGGCGGCATGGGGCGACGGAGATCACCGTACGCGCCCATGTTCAGTAGCGTGGCGAGGCGGCAACGATGAATCGGCCCAAGAAGCTCCAGGACCCCACTGAAGCTGCGATGTCGGCGATCGAAGAGGCGCTTCGCCTTGACCAGCCCAAGGACAGCACCGAGACGCCGGTCGAGACGGAGCCGCGGCTGCCCACGACCAGCGAGAACGACCTGAAGCTCGAGCTGCCGCGCGTCGAGCCGGCCCCGGCTTCACCCGCGTCAGCACCTGCCGCCCCCGCCCCTCAGCAGCCGGCGCCGCCACGCGCCGCGATCGCGCCTGATACCAGCCGCGTCGCCAACGACGATCGCCGGGATTCGAGCTCGCTGGTCCAGGCCTTCGCCGTGCGCCCGTCCAGCAAGCCCTATTGGTTCGCAGCGTTGGCCTCGCTCGCCTGGCTCGGAGGCGCCGCCTTCGTCCTGCTCGGCCGCTACGGTTCGTTCAGCAACGGCCTGCCTGAGCCCGTCGCCAGCTTCGGCATCGGCGAATGGACACTGCTCGCGCTCTCGATTGGCGCGCCGGTCGTATTCTTCTTCGTGCTGGCAGCACTCTATCGCCGCACGCAGGAAATGCGCCTGATCTCGCGTGCCATGACCGAGGTCGCGCTGCGCCTCGCCGAGCCTGAGGTCGCCGGCGCCGATTCCGTGCTGTCGCTCAGCCAGACCATCCGCCGCGAGGTCGCCGCCATGGGCGACGGCATCGAGCGCGCCGTGGCGCGCGCCGGCGAGCTTGAAACCATCGTCCGCGGCGAGATCTCGACGCTGGAGCGCGCCTATGCCGACAACGAAATCCGCCTACGCTCGCTGATCGACGAGCTCGTCACCCAGCGCGAGGCCGTGGTCGGCAATGCCGAGCGCGTCAAGCTCGCCATCAGCGGCGCCCATGACGGGCTCGCCAAGGACCTCGACAGCGCCAGCCGCACCATTGCGGAAGCCGTCTCGCAGGCCGGCGACCGCGTCACCGGCTCGCTCGGCGCCAAGGGCGACCAGATCACCCAGGCCCTCGGCCGCGCCGGCGAGAAGATGATCGAGGAGATCAGCGGCCGCAGCCACGACCTCGTCGAGCGCCTGCAGATCACCTCGGGCGAGGTGTCCGAGCGCCTGGCCGGCGCCAGCGGCAACCTGTCCGACATGCTCGACGGCCGCGCCAAGGAGATCGCGAGTTCGCTGGAGCGCACTGGCGCGGTCCTCACCGAGGGCCTGACCGCAGGCGCCCAGGATGTCACCCGCGCCATCAGCGAAACCGGCACGCAGGTCGCCGAGACGCTCACCGGCCGCGTCGAGACCGTCAACGAACTGCTGAAAAATACAGGCGAGACCCTCGCCCGCGACATCTCGGCGCGCGGCACGGAAGCGGCCGAGCGCTTCGAGGTCAGCAGCCGCAGCATGGTCGCGCTGATCGAGAGCCAGAGCGAGGCCTTGCAGGCGCGACTGGCGGAATCCGGCGAGGCGCTGCGCAACATCCTTTCCGACGAAGGCGAGAGCGTCACGACGCGCCTCGCCGAGGTCGGGCGCGGGGTCAACAGCCTGCTCGTCCGCCAGAACGAGGCCATCGCCAACCGGCTCACCGAAGTCGGCGAGAGCGTCCATGGCCTGATCGGCACGCATGGCGACACGCTGGTCAGCCGCCTCAACGAGACCGCCCGCACCGTCGACGACGTGCTGCGCGAGCGTAGCGAAGCGATCATCCTGCGCGTCAGCGATGTCAGCCAGTCCCTCGGCGAATCCGTCGCGCAGCATGGCGACGCGCTCACCGGCCGCATCTCCGACGTGGCGGGCCAGGTGAACGGCCTGTTCACCGATCAAGGCAGCAAGCTCGTCGACCGCCTGAACGAAACCGGCCAGACTGTCCATACCCTGCTCGACCAGCAGGCAGAAAGACTTGTCGGCCGCGTCTCCAGCGCCGGCAGCGAACTCGCCGATCTGGTCGGCCAGCAGAGCGACGGCGTCGTCAATCGCGTTGCCGAAGCCGGCCGCAGCCTCGCCAGCCTGATGGGCGAGCACAGCGACGCCACCGTCGCGCGCGTCTCGAATGCTGGCGCCGATGTCGCCAAGCTGCTGTCGGAGCGCAGCGAGGCGCTGGTTTCCAGCGTCTCGGGCGCCGTCAACTCCGTCGAGACGCGCCTGCGCGACGAGAGCGAACTGCTCGTCAACCGCCTGACCCAGGCCGGCCAGGACGTCAGCGCCGTCGTCGGCAACGAGAGCGAGCGCCTGATCACCGGTCTCTCCGAGACCGGCATGCGCGTCAGCGCCCTGCTCGAGGAGCAGGCCGGCGCGATGACCGTGAAGGTTTCGCAGGCCGGGCTCGAGATCAAGGACCTGCTCGGCAACGAGAGCCAGGCGCTGGCCAGCCGCGTCGCCGATGTCGGCCGCTCGGTGCACGGTATCCTGGCGGAGCGCTCGAACGCGCTGATTACTCGCCTCGCCGAGACCGGCGCCAGCATCGACCAGCAGCTCGACGAGCGCGGCGAGACGCTGGCCGCCCGCGTCACCGGCAGCATCGAAGCGGCGAGAAGCGCCCTCGAACAGCAGCAGACCGGCTTCCTCGCCAGCGTCAGTGAGACCGGCGAGAAGGTCGGCGCCCTGCTCGGCGAGCAGCGAGAGGCCATGGTGCGCGATCTCGTCAGCACCGGCCGTGAGGTCCACACCCTGCTCGGCGAGCAGAGCGAGGATCTGGCGCGCCGCATGACCGATGCGACCCGCACCCTCACCGAGACCATCAATGTCGATGGCCGCCATGTCGCCGACCGCGTCTCCGAGGCGACGCAAGGGTTGCGCGACACCTTCACCGTCCATGCCGAGGACGCCCGCACCATGCTCGCCGGCACCGGCCGCGAGATCGTCATGGCGCTGACCCAGCAAGGCGGACGCGTCAACGAGGCACTCTCGGCCAACGCCGAGTCGATGCTGCGCTCGGTCGAGGGCCGCGCCCAGGCGCTGAACGAAGCGCTGGCGCTGCGCCACGACGCCTTGACCAAGCTCTTCGACGAGCGCGGGCATGAGATCGAGGCCGCGCTCGGCGGACGCCTCGCCGCGTTCTCGGCGCTGTTCGATACGCAGGGCCGCGACGTCGAGAACGCGCTCGCCGCGCGTCTCGGCGCCTTCGAGGACCTCATCGTCAACCAGGGCGGCACGCTGACCGCCAAGATCTCCGGCGACGCGCAGCAGCTCACCGCCGCGCTCCATGCCGGCATCGCCCAGGTCGAGAAGCTGATCTCCGAGGACAGCGTCGTGCTGGCCGACAAGGCCGGCGCCCGCGCACTGGAAGCCGCCGAGATGCTCGCCAACCGCACCCGCGAGGCGGCCGACGCGATGGAGAGCCAGATCAAGCTGTTCGAGGACCGCTCGGGCGCCAAGAGCGCCGAGATCGCCGGCACGCTCGACAGCCTGATCGCGCGCATCGACGGCAGCCTCGGCTCGCGCGCCACCGCCCTCAACGAGGCGCTGGTCGAGCGCACGGTCGATATCGCCCGCGTGCTGGCCGAAGGCGGGCGCGACGTCACCCGCGCGCTCGCGGCCAAGGCCGACGAGATCGGCGAGGTCGTCACCTCGAAGAGCGAGTCGCTCACCCGCACGCTCAGCGACAAGGCTGACACGATCAATGCGACGCTGGGCGGCCGCGCCCTCCAGATCGCCGATACGCTCGACCAGAGCGTCGCGCGCTTCGAGGAGCGCGTCGTCGGCCGGCTCGACACCGTCTCGCACACGCTCGACACCCGCGGCGACGAGATCGCCGTCACGCTGCAGGGCCGTTCGGACGCCATCGCCTCGGCTCTCGCCGAGCGGGCGCAGGAGCTGCGCGCGCTGTTCGACGACCAGGGCGGCGGCATGGTCTCGGCGCTCGCCGGCCAGAGCGAGGCGATCGCGGCTGCGCTCACCGAGCGCGCGGAGCAGCTGCGCACCCTGTTCGACGATCGCGGGCTCGGCATCGTCGCCGCGCTCGGCCGTCGTGGCGACGCCATCTCGGGCGCGCTCGACCAGCGCGCCGAGCAATTGCGCGCGATCTTTGAGGGCCAGGGCGCCGGCATCGTCACCGCGCTGGAGCGCCAGGGCACGGCGATCGCCAACTCGCTGGACGAGCGGACGGACGCCATGCGCGCCGCCTTCGACGCCAAGGGCCACGGGCTCGTCGAATTGCTCGGCCGCCAGGGCGATACGATCACCCAGTCGCTCGACGAGCGCATGGAAGCGCTGCGCGCCGTGTTCGACGCCAAGGGCAGCGGCCTCGTCGCGGCTCTCGGCGAGCAGGGCGCGACCTTCACCCAGTCGGTCGACGAACGTGTCGAGGCTCTGCGCGCCGTGTTCGACGCCAGGAGCAACGGCGCCGTCGAAGCCCTGAACGAGCGCGGCGAAGCGCTTGCCAACGAGTTCGCCTCGGTCGGCGAGACGGTGGTGCGTGCGCTGGAAAGCCGCGGCAACGCCATCGTCGCCGGCCTGCGCGATCGTGGCGCGGCCATCGCCAACGCCGTCGAGGCCTCGTCCAACGCGCTCCGCGAGACGCTCGAATCCGGCTCGCGCCAGTCGATCGATGCGCTGGTCGGCACCAACGAGCAGCTGCGCGAGGAGCTCGGCGGCATGCTGGGGCGCCTCGGCGAGGCCAACAAGCTGATGCAGCAGATCGTCAACGGCGCGAACAAGAACCTCGCCGCCGTCGAGAACAGCCTGTCGACCCGCGTCGGCGAATTGCAGACCGTGATCGGAACGGTGATGGCGGAGGCCGGCTCGGCCTCGCAGCAGGTCACCTCGCAGATCGCCGAGCTGAAGAGCTTCTCGGAAGGCACGCTGCGCGAGACTGCGGCACTGATCGGCCAGCTCGACGACCGCGGCACCTCGCTGAACGACGTGACGCAGGCCAGCAGCGCGGCGCTCAACGCCGTCGCCGGCCGGCTGGAGCAGATCGAGGGCCGCGTCGGCAAGGCCCTCTCCGAGCGCCGCGAGGCGCTGGAGCAGCTGCACGGGCTGATCGCCAACCGGACCGACGATGTCGAGTCGATCACCCGTTCCTTCGCCTCGCTGATCGACGAGTCGCTCAGCACGGCCGAGGCACGCGCCCGCCAGATCGGCACGGTCCTGTCCGACTCGGCGGAATCGACCACGAACGCGATCGCCCAGCAGTTCGAGACGATCCGCTCGGCCACCGGCCAGGAGCGCGAGCGCACGGCGGAAGCCCTGCGCGCGGCCTATGCTCAGGTCTCGACCGAGATCAGTGGCGAGATCGCCAAGGTGACCGAGCGCTTCCAGAAGGCGGCGCAGGACATGCGCGGCATCACCGGCGACATCCAGCGCGAGCTGGAAGCAACCCGCGCCGAACTGAAGCGCGGCGTGCTCGAACTGCCGGCCGAGGCCCAGGAATCGACCTCGGCCATGCGCCGGGTCGTCGCCGAGCAGATCAAGGCGCTGAACGATCTCACCGAGATCGTGACGCGCGCCGGCCGCCGTGGCGACGTCTCGCTGCCGATCGACCACGTCGCCAGCCGGCGCCCGGTCGCGGCTGCCGCCGCCCCTGCCCCGGCGGCTCCGGCCCCGGCCGCTCCCACCCGGCCTGCCCAGGCGTTCACGCCTGCGCCGCAGCCCGCGCCCGCCGCGGAGGAGCCGCTGCTGCGGCCGTCCATCGATGCGGCGAGCGAGCCCGCGCAGCCTGCCGCGCTGCGTCCCAACGTCCGCATCGAGACCGCGACCGCGCCGACTCGTCCCACCCCCGTGCAGGAGGCGCCACGCCGCCAGCCGGAGCCGGCTCAGCAGCAGCCGGCCAAGGCGGGCTGGCTCTCGGACCTGCTGACCCGCGCTTCGCGCGAGGACAAGCAGCCGGAGCCAAGCAAGCCGACGTCGCATTCGATCGAGAAGCTCGACTCGCTCTCCGTCGACATCGCGCGGATGATCGACCATGACGCGGCCGTGGAGTTGTGGGACCGCTACAAGCGCGGCGAGCGCAACGTCTTCACCCGCCGGCTCTACACGCTGCAGGGCCAGCAGACCTTCGACGAGATGCGTCGCAAGTACCGCCGCGACGCCGAGTTCAAGGACACGGTCGACCGCTATATCGACGAGTTCGAGCGCCTGCTCGGCGAAGCCGCCAAGGACGACCGCGACTCGATGGTAGCCAAGACCTACCTGACCTCGGAAACCGGCAAGGTCTACACGATGCTGGCCCATGCCAGCGGGCGCTTCGAGTAAGCGCGCAGCTCCAGCAACCGAAATGCGCAAGGCCGCCCTGACGGGCGGCCTTTCCATTTTGGGCTGTTCCGCAAAGGCCTGCCGCGCGCCTGGGACGCACAGACCTTCAATGGAAACGCGGGTCATCCCGGCCGGAGCGATGCGAAGAGCCGGGATCCATGCCTGAACCTTGATCGGAAGCGTTCCGGAATGGATCCCGGGTCAAGCCCGGGATGACGGCGTGTTTCCGGGTGAAATCGGCAGGTTTAAGCCGCCGCGCGGAAACGCGCCTCGCCTCGGTTCACGAAGCAGGTCTTGTCGAACAGGGCGAGGTCCAGCGGATTGGGCAGCCGGACATCCACGATCTCGGGGAATGGCCGGCTCGAGCCCTCATAGGAGCGGTCGATCTGCGAGAGGAAGACGAGGATCAGGCCCCTCTCCCGCGCGAATGCCTTCAGCATGCTCACTTGAAGCGCCAGCTCCGGCGTATCACGGCGCTGGTCGAGCAATTGCAGGTAATCGATCACCGCCACCGTGCCGCGCGGCGCTTCCGCCAGTCTCGCAACGATGTAGTCGGCGCTGATCGCATCGGAGCAGTCGCAGTCGAACAGGCCGGCAAATTCACCCGGCTCGATCTTGATCGCGCGCAACCGGGAGAGCACATCGGCCGGCGTGTATTCGAGCGTGAGGAACAGGCCGCGACGCCCGGACCGCATCGCTTCCGCGAGCAAAGCGAGGCTCGCCAGCGTCTTGCCCTGCCTCGGCCGCCCCGCCATCAGGACGAGATCGCCCGGCTCCAGCAGGGGCCAGAGCGCGCGAACCGAAGTCATTCCCGGCTGCTTCGCCGCAAGCAAGCTCCAGCTGCGATAGCCCTCCTCGCCCGCGATGCGGTCGAGCGCGGTGTGGAGCGGTATGCGCTCGGCCCGGCTCAGGAGCCTCGCCTTGCGCTTCAATTGATGGATCGGGGCCGACAAATTCATGGCGTGAACCTCCTATCGCGAGCAGCTGGCGCAATCCCTCCTTATGCGTGATGCCCGGACAGACGGTCGGATCGTCGGAAATGCCCTGCATGACGATGCTTCCCCGGCTGGAGGGGGGAGGCTCGGGCCGAGCCGGAATCACAGCCTAGCGCAGCCGGCCCCGGAAGGGAATCGGCTGCGATCGCCCTGGGAAACTATGGGCGCTGCGAAGGCGCGCTCAGCGCGCCCAGCGCACGATCTCGACCAGAACCTGCGACAATGCCTTGTCGAGCGCCTGGGCCGCGCCCGGTCCGTCGACCGCGCCGGCCGGCACGCGCGCCGCGAAGAGCCGCGCCCGCTGGATCTGCCCGGTCCTGTCACCGACGATGCGGGCGGTGATCTCGACCACCGCCATGCCCGTCGCGGCATCGATGTTGAAGCTGCGGATATTGGTGTTGAGCTGGACATCGGGCGAGATGCGCTGGCCCGGCCCCGAGACCGAGCCGACGCGGCCGGCATTCTCGAAGGTCTGGATCAGGCGCGCCTGCACCAGGGCGGGAACCCGGTCCGCCCATTGCGCCCCACCGACGAAGGAGAGCGCGCCGCTCGAATCCCTGACGATGACGCGATCGGAGTCGAGCGCCTGCACCGCCGTCGGCTCGGCCACGACCATGATCGCCCGCGAGCCTCCGACCTTGCCGAAACCACCGGGAGCCGAAAGGTCGAAGGTGGTCGGCGTCGCCCCGCCGCCGCAGCCTGCGAGCAGTGCAGCCGCAGCCACGACCAGCGCCGGAAGGAGGCGATGAGCCCGGCGGGCCGCAGGAAGCTGAACCTCGATCGTCATGGGGCTAGCGGGATCCGTTGTACTGGGGGAGCGGCGGTTTGCCGCCGAATATGAACTGCTGCGGGTTGCGTTCGAAATTCCGCAAGGTGCGGTTGAGTTCCGTGAGCGTCCGTTTGCCGTCCGAGGCCAGCGTCTCGACATCGCGCAGACCCGGCCCGGTGAAGCGGCTGATGCCGGCGGTGATCTCAGCGGTGCGCTTGTCGAGATTGTCGGCGAGCGTGCGGATCGACTTGGCGGCATCCGCGACCTCCTGGAAGGCGCTGCGGCCATCGGGCCCCGACCCGGATTCAAGGAAGCCCTTCGCCGCCTTGAGCACGCCCTCGACCTGATCGGCCGCGCGGTCGAGCTTGGCCGAGAGCGAGGCCGCGTCCTTGACGACCTTGGCGACATCGGCGCTGGAGCCGCCGAGCGCGCCAGTGAACTTGTCGACATTATCGACGATGCTGGCGATCCGGTTGCGATCGACCGAGCGCACCACCGCCGTCAGTTCCTCGCTGAGCGATTGCAGCTTCTGCGACAGCGGCTGGATCGTCTCGGCGATGTTGCCGAAGCCGGCCATCAGCTTGTCGAGCCCGTCGGCATTGTTGCCGAGCGCCTGAGAGAACTTCTCGACATTGCGGACGGTGTTGTTGATCGGCGTGGCGTTCTGCTTGATCAGCCCGTCGAGCGAGGTCAGCATGCCATCGGCCTTCTGAGCGACGTTGCGCACGGTCTCGATGATGTCCTGCAGCTCCGAACGCTCGGCGATGATCGTCGGCATCGGCTCGCCGGGCTTGGCCTTCAGGACCGGCGCGGAGGGATCGCCGCCGATGAGCTGCAACGCGACCACGCCGGCCAGCCCTTGCGCCTCGATGCGCGCACGCGTGTCCTCGCGCAGAGGCGTGGTGTTGGCGACCTGGATCACGGCATAGATGCGTCGCGGATCGTCCGGCTGGAGCTCGATATTGGTGACCTCGCCGACGCGCAGGCCGTTGAAGAGCACGCTCGATCCGCGCCCGAGCCCGGTCACTGTGCCAGTGAAGATGACGCGGATGCTCTCCTTGCGCCCGGCCCCGCCACTGTTGAACCAGTAGACGAAGCCGAAAGCCGCCGCGAGGACCGCGAGCGTGAACAGGCCGACGAGTGCGTAATTGGCGCGCGATTCCATCGTCTAGAGGCTCTGTCCCTGCTCTCCCGCCGGCAGCCTGGCCATGGCGCGCTCCCCGCCGAAATAGGCCTTCAACCATTGATGGTCGGACGCCAGCATCGTCGCCAGCGGCCCAACCGCGATCACCTTCTTGTCCGCCAGGGCGGCGATTCGGTCGCAGGCATGATACAGGCTGTCGAGGTCGTGGGTTACCATGAAGACGGTGAGACCCAGAGTCTGCTTCAAGGTCATGATCAGGTCGTCGAATTCGGCGGCGCCGATCGGGTCCAGCCCCGATGTCGGCTCGTCCAGGAAGACGATCTCGGGATCGAGCGCGAGTGCCCGGGCCAAAGCCGCGCGCTTGATCATGCCGCCCGAGAGTTCGGAAGGCGCCTTGTCGGCGGCATCGCGCGGCAGGCCGACGAGATCGAGCTTCACCATCGCCAGTTCGTCGAGCAGATCGGGCGAGAGCTGAAGGTACTCGCGCATCGGCACCTGGATGTTCTGCTTGACCGAGAGCGCCGAGAACAGCGCGCCCTGCTGGAACATCACGCCGAAGCGCCGCTCGAGCACGCGGCGCTGTTGCAAGTTGAGGTCGTCGACATCCTCCCCGAAGACCTCGATGGTCCCGCGCGCCTTGCGGACGAGGCCGAGGATGGTGCGGGTCAGCACCGACTTGCCCTGGCCAGAGCCGCCGACGAAGCCGAGGATCTCGCCGCGCAACACGTCGAGATTGAGCCCGTCCATGATCACCTTGTCACCGAAGGCAACCTTGAGATCGCGGACGCGGATCACCGCTTCAGGCGCGCCAGGAGCCTGCGTCGGATGGGGGTGGGAAGCATCTTGCCGCGCCATCGTCAGAACTCGATCGAAGCGAAGAACATGGCGAAGAGCCCGTCGACGACGATGACCATGAAGATCGCCTTCACCACCGAGGCCGTGACCTGACGGCCGAGCGATTCCGCCGAGCCCTTGACCGCGAACCCTTCGATCGAAGCGATCAGGCCGATGACGAAGGCCATGAACGGCGCCTTGATCAGGCCGACCGCGAAATGCTTCCAGGTGATGACCGATTGCAAGCGGGCGAGGAAGGTGTCGACGCCGATGCCGCCATAGAGCCAGGAGACCAGCCCGGCGCCGACCAGGCCGGCCATCGCGGAGATGAAGGTCAGGATCGGCAGCGAGATGATCAGCGCCAGGATGCGCGGCACGACCAGAACCTCGATCGGGTCCAGCCCCATGACGCGCAAGGCATCGATCTCCTCGCGCATCTTCATCGAGCCGATCTCGGCGGTGAAGGCCGAGCCCGAGCGGCCGGCGATCATGATCGAGGTCAGCAGCACCGCGAGTTCGCGCAGGATCAGGATGCCGGTGAGGTTCACGACAAAGGCGGAAGCGCCGAACTGCTGGAGCTGGAAGATGCCCTGCTGGGCGACGATGCAGCCGACGAGGAACGAGATCAGCATGATGATCGGCGCGCCGTTGAAGGCGATCAGCTCGACCTGGTTGACCAGCGACGGCCCCCGGAACTTGCGCGGACCGAGGACGACGCTGGCCGAGCCGACCACGACCTCGCCAAGAAACATGGCGCCGCCGACCATGTCGCGCCCGAAGCGCACGACGCCCTCGCCGATATCGACGAGGATATCGACGACGCCGACATGCCGGTGCAACTTCGGCGGATCCTCGTCATGAACCTGGACCTCAGCGAGCAGGATGCCGTGCTCGGGCTTGCTGCTGACGAGCTCGAGCGCGACGCCCTTTCTCTCCTCGCGTGCCTTCAGGCGGTTGAGGACATAGGCACCAAGCGTGTCGAGCCTGGTCACGTCCGAAAGGTCGATCCGGGCTCCCGTCTCCGCAGGCAGGCGCTCGGTGATCTCGCCGATCAGTTCTTCGATGCGGGGGGCGCGGTCGGCGCTCCAGGAGCCCGAAAGCGCCACCGCCAGCCTGCCCGCATCATCGCGGAGGATCACCTGCGGTTCGGCGGTATCGAGGCTCGCCATGTTGCCGTGAGGTCCTTGTCCCCTGGCCGGAACGGCCGTGAGGCGCCGCGCGGCCGCGCGGTGCCGGCCACACCAACCTCCACCCCCTGCCCTGTATTGCCGCGCCGTGCGCGCTTGGCAAGCATCGAGCCGACCGAGGCCCTCGGCCGGGCAGGGAAGCCTTCCGAGAACGCGGGAACCGCGGCTTTGCCGGCTGTTTGTTCCAATTCGGGGCGAAGGCAGCAATTCCTTAAGAAATCGCAAGGCAGGCTCGGAAACGTAACGTCACGACCGCCCTCCTGATTCGGCCGGTCCTTCGAAGGCAGATCCGTCATGGGCGACGTCCGCTCGCTGACACCGCTGAGCCAGGCCGACTACGAGGCGATCGAAGCCGCGGTGATGGAGACGGCGCGCGGCCGCTGGTTCATGGTGGAATACGCCAAGCGCAACCGGCAGGCGGACACGCTGCAATTGCTCGGCGCCATCCAGCGGATCGAACGGGTCGTCGGCCTTGGCGTGCACGAGACCAGCCGGGAAACCAATCTGATTGAGGCAGCCGCGCTGATCAGCGACCTGCGCACCGATCTCGAGCGGATCAGCGGCAAGGCCGAGGCGCGTTCATCCGGGCTTGCCGCGCAGATCGAGAAGGCCGCCGGTTCCGTGCTCGCCGCGGCCGAGAGCATCCAGGAGACGGCCTGGAGCCTGCGCGAGACCGGAGCGGACGCGGAAGCCTGCGACGCGCTCGACCGGAACGCCTCCGAAATCTCGACGGCGATCGGCATCGTCGACAGCGTGGTCCAGCGCATCGACAAGATCGCCGACACGATCGCGATGCTGGATTCCAGCTTGCGGGCCTTTGGTGAAGTCTCGCGCGAGTCGAGCGTGAGCTTCGAGGCGATGGCGGCCTCCGCAGAGGCGATGACGGTGCCCGCTCCCTCCGCCGCGCCGCGCCACTACGCCGATATCGAGATCGCGACCGATGGCCAAGAGCCCGTCCCGCTGGAGCGCAGCGACCGCCCGGCGGACGAAGCGCGCTTAAGCACCGTCCAGTTGCTCGACGACGACATCGTCTTCAGCGATCAAGCCGACACGCCACCGGCGGCCGCGCGTCTGACGGCGGCGCAGTCGGAAACCGCGCTGCGCGAGATCGACGCGATGCCGGCCGAGCGCAAGCTCGCCTATTTCGTCTAGATCGGTTTTCGCCTTGACTGAAGCGTCATTGCCAGGAGCGCAGCGAAGCAATGACGGCCTGACGGTTCAATCAGCTCTAAAATTGCTCTAGCTTCCTCGCCAGCCGCTCAGTTCTCGCGGCGGATGGCGCTTTCGTGCCAGCGGTGCAGCAGCAGGTACGAGATCAGGCTGGTCGCGAGGAAGATCGCGATACCCGAGAGCGAGATCATCACCAGCGCTGCGAAGACGCGCGGGATCTTGAGCTGGTAGCCTGCCTCCAGGATGCGATAGGCGAGACCCGAGGCGCTGCCGCCGGTGCCCGCGACGAACTCGGCGACGACGGCTCCGATCAGCGCAAGCCCACCGGAAATCTTCAGCCCCGCCAGGAAATAGGGCAATGCCGCCGGCAATTTGAGATAGCGCATCGTCTGCCAGCGCGAGGCGCCGTAGAGCTCGAACAGGTTGACGAGGTTATGGTCGGCCGAGTTCAGTCCGAGGATCGTGTTCGACAGGATCGGGAAGAAGGCGACGATCCAGGCGCAGATCAGGAGCGAGAGGTCGATATCATTGGCCCAGATGATGATCAGCGGGGCGATCGCGACGATCGGCGTGACCTGCAGGATGACCGCATAAGGCAAGAGCGCCATCTCCAGCCATTTCGACTGGCTGAACAGCACGGCGAGCGTCACGCCGACGACGACCGCGGCAGCGAGCGCCATGAAGGTGATCTTCAAGGTGACCCAGAGCGAGCCGGAGAGCGTACCCCAGTCGGCGACCAGCGTCTGCCCGACCAGGATCGGCCCGGGCAGCACATAGTGCGGGATATCGTTCCAGCGGACCGCGAACTCCCAGAGTGCCAGCACGATGACGCCGATCACCAGCGGCGCGAGGATGCGCGGCCAGACGCTGGCGGGCACGCCGAGGATACGGGTCTCGGCCATCGCGACGGGCAGCGCTTGCGCGTCGGTGCCATCGGAGCTGAGCGTTTCGGCGGGTGAGCTCATCGGCCGATCGCCTCCTTCAGCGTATTGGAGGCGACGCGGCAAAGATGGGCGTATTCGCCGGAGGTCCGGAACAGTTCGTCGCGCGGATAGGCGGCGTCGACCGAAAGATCGGCCATGACCCGGCCGGGCCGGGCCGCCATCACCACGATGCGCTGCGAAAGATAGACGGATTCGAAGACCGAGTGGGTGACGAAGACGGCGGTGAAGCGCTCGCGCTCCCACAGCGCGAGCAGGTCATCGTTGAGGCGATGACGGGTGATTTCGTCCAACGCCGCGAAGGGCTCGTCCATTAGCAAGATCTTGGGCCGCATCACCAGCGCGCGTGCAATCGAGACGCGCATCTTCATGCCGCCCGACAATTCGCGCGGATAGGACTTCTCGAAGCCCTTGAGGCCGACCAGAGCGAGCATCTCGGCGGCGCGTGCCTCGGCCTCGGCGCGGGCTACGCCCCTGAGCTTGAGCGGCAGCATGACGTTGGTCAGCGCGTTGGCCCAGGGCATCAGCGTCGGGTCCTGGAAGACGAAACCGAGATCGCGGGCGCCATGACCGGTGCTGCCTTGCGCCTCGCCGGTCTCGCCTGGCCAGGTGATCGTGCCGGCCGTCGGCGCGCCGAGGCCCGCGATCATGCGCAGCAGCGTCGACTTCCCGCAGCCCGACGGGCCGAGCAGACTGATGAACTGCCCTGCCCCCAGTTCGAGATCGACGTCGCGAACGGCGAGCGTGCCGTTGGCGAAGCGCTTCGAGACGTGCCGGACCGCCACCAGCGGCGTGCTGGCGCTCTCGTTGCCCGGAGGTGTGCTTAGATAGGCCGTGTCCAAAGCCTGATGATCCGATCTACGAAATGCCGTCATTCTCGGGCGAAGCGAAGCTTCGACCCGAGAACCTCATGACGAGAAGGCACTGGTTTCCGAGATGCTCAGGGCTCAAACCCGAGCACGACGTTCCTTCTCAGCCCTTGCCGATGCCCTTGTTGACGAAGTCGAGGCTGTAGGCCTTCTTCACGTCGACTCCGGCCGGAACCACGCCCGCCTCGCTCATCGTCTTGTAGAAGCTTGCCCAGCGCGCATCGGTCATGGCGCCGATGCCGAGCGTCTTGGCGTCGCCGGAGACGACGATGCCGCGATCATTCATCACCTTGAGCGCGTAGTCGATCTTCTCCTGATCCATGTCGGGATTGTCCTTCAGGATCCGGGCATTGGCGGCCTCGTTGCCGGCGCCGCCCTTCATGTACTCGGCCCAGCCTTCCAGCGTCGCATCGGTGAAGCGCTGCACCAGCTCCTTCTTCTCCTGGACCATCTTCCGGGAGAGCGTGATCGTGGTGTTGTAGTTCTCGAACCCGGCATCGGCGAGCAGATGCACGACCGGATCGACACCCGCCTTGCGGATGACGAAGGGCTCGGAGGAGAGGAAACCCTGCTGCGTCAGCTTCTTGTCGGCCAGGAACGGCGCCATGTTGAAGGTGTAGGGGCGAATCTGCTCGTCCTGGAAGCCGAACTTCAGCTTCAGGAAGGGCCAGAAGCCGACGCGGGCCTGCGCCGCGATCAGGATCGGCTTGCCCTTGAGGTCCGCGAGCGTGTCGTTGCCCTGGCCGGGATGCGAGATCAGGACCTGCGGGTCCTTCTGGAAGATCGAGGCGATGCAGAGGAAGGGCAGGTTCTCATGCGCGAAGCTCAGCGCCTCCAGCGAGTTGCCCATGATCATGTCGACACGGCCACCGAGCAGGAGCTGGGTCGGGTTCTGCTGCGGGCCGCCGGGGCGGATATCCACGTCGAGCCCGTATTTCTTGTAGATGCCGTTGGCGGCGGCGAGGTAGAAGCCGCCATGCTCGGTCTGGGCGCGCCAGTTGGTCTGGTAGCTGACCTTGTCGAGCGTCTGTGCGTTGACCCGCGCGCCCGGCACGGGGATCAGCAGGGAAGCGGTGGAGCCGCCGATCAACCCGAGCGCGGCACGCCGGTTCACGCGATATTTCATCGTCGTCATCTTGCTCTCTCCCCTCACGCTGCGGCCGGGCCAAGCCACTGGCCCGTCTCCTTATCCCATGCGATAGGACGACGGGACAATGCAACGCCGTGCGGCCGGGTTTCTGCACAGAAACAAGGCGATCGCATCGGCTCCTGACAGGCCTGATCATGACCGCACGTTTCTGGGGCGACCTGAAGAGCTCCGACTTCGCCACACTTTCACCTGACCGCACCGTCGCCGTGCTGCCACTAGCTGCCATCGAGCAGCACGGCCCGCATCTGCCTGTTTCGGTCGATACCACCGTGATGAACGGGATGCTGGCCGAGGCGATGCCGCTGGTGCCTGATGATCTCGACGTGCTCGTCCTGCCGACGCAGGCCGTCTGCAAGTCGAACGAGCACCTGCATTCGCCCGGCACGGTCACCATCGGCTGGGAGAGCGCGATCCGTTCCTGGATCGAGATCGGCGAGAGCGTGAAGCGGGCGGGCCTGCGCAAGCTCGTGCTGATCACCTCGCATGGCGGCAATGTCGACCCGATGAAGATCGTGGCGCGGGAGCTGCGCGTCGATCACGGCATGCTCGCCATCTGCACGGCCTGGATGTCCTTCGGCCTGCCAGAGGGGCTCTTTGGCGAGCTCGATATCCGCCACGGCATCCATGGCGGTGATGTCGAGACCTCGCTGATGCTGCATTTCCGGCCCGACCTCGTCGACATGGGCAAAGCCGCACTGTTCAAGCCGCATACCGTGACGATGGCCGAAGAAGGCTACACTCATCTGCGCCCGACCGGCCCGCATGCCTTCGCCTGGATGGCGCAGGATGTTAACCGCGCGGGTGCCGCGGGCAATGCCAGTCTCGCGACCGCCGCGAAGGGCAAGGCGACGGCAGCGTTGCAGGCGCGGGGCTTCGCCAAGTTGATGGCCGACGTCGCGCGGATGCCGCTCGATACGCTCTACAAGGCGGGCTGAGCCTCACTCGGGATCGAGGAGGCGCGGCCCCGGCCCCTCCTCGGCCAGGCGATCGAGCGGGTTGTGCAACGGGCAATCCCGTACCGAGAGGCAACCGCAGCCGATGCAGCCGTTCAGATGATCGCGCAATCGCGTCAGCCGGTCGATGCGGCGTTCCAGTTCCTGCTTCCAGGCGGATGAAAGCCGCGTCCAATCCGCGACGGTCGGGGTGCGTTCCTGTGGCAAGGCCTTGAAGGCCTCGCGGATGGTCTTCAGCGGGATGCCGGCGCGCTGCGCCACCTTGATGATCGCGACCCGGCGCAGCACCTCGCGGGCATAGCGGCGCTGGTTGCCCCGCGTCCGATGGCTGCGGATCAGCCCTTCCGCCTCGTAGAAATGCAATGCCGAGACCGCGAGCCCGCTGCGGCGGGCGACGTCGCCGACGCTGAGCTCGCCCGGCAAACGCGCCTGCTGGGACATTGGGAACGCCTCTTGACCTGAACCTTACTTGAGGTTCTATAAGCCGCGCTCCCGTGATGCAAACCGGAGCGTTTCCATGCACCAGAAGGTCGATACACGGATCAGGCTCGCCCTGATCTACGGCAGCAACCGCGAAGGCCGCTTCTGCGACAAGGTCGCTGGCTGGGCGATCTCGCAGATCGCGGGCGACGGCCCGTTCGACCTTGCGATCGTCGATCCCGGCGAGATCGACCTGCCGCCGCGCCATGTCAGCGGCAAGCACCCTGCCCTCGAAGAACTGCGGCAGGTCATCGGCTGGGCCGACGGCTTCGTCGTGGTGACGCCGGAATACAATCGCGGCTATCCGGCGATCCTGAAGTTCCTGATCGACGCGGTCGGGCCGGAATGGCGCGGCAAGCCGGTCGGCTTCGTCTCCTATGGCGGCATCTCGGGCGGCCTGCGTGCCGTCGAGCAATTGCGCCTCGTCTTCGGGGAGCTGCATGCCGCGCCGATCCGTGATGGCGTCGCCTTCGCCGATATCTGGAGCCGCTTCGACGCGGAAGGCGCCCTGCTCAATGCCGACCGCGCCGAGCAGGCGATGGCAACGATGCTGGCGCAATTGCACTGGTGGGCGAGCGCGCTGCGCAAGGCGCGCGAGGAGGTGCCTTACGGCCAGTTCGCGGCAGCCTGATACGTCACGCGAACGTGGAAAGAGCTTCACAAATCCGAACTGGTCTCCTGGTGGCGGGATGCGGAACAATGTCCGTCCCGAGACTAGATCGTCGTGCGTCCTGGCGGATGCAAAGCGACGATCTAGCTCTTTGTCATCGCATCGGATTCTTCCGAAAAGTGGTCCCCACTTTTCGGTCCGATGCAGGAGGAGCCGACGGATATGAAGCTCAAACTTCTCCGCAACGCGACGCTGAAGCTCATATACGGCGGCAGGACCTTCCTGATCGATCCGGATTTCGGCCCGCGCCATAGCCGCCGCTCCTTCACCGGGCGCTCGGAGAACCCGATGGTCGAGCTGCCCGAGCCGATCGAGGACATCATCGCCGGCGTCGACACCGTCATCGTCTCGCATCTCCATGCCGATCATTTCGACGAGGTCGCCAAGGAGCGCGTGCCGAAGGGCCTGCCGATCATCTGCCGACCGGGCGACGAGGCTGCGATTGCGCAGGCGGGCTTCTCCTCGATCACGGCGATCGACTGCTATGTCCGACTGGGGCCAATCATCCTGAAGCGGCACCCGGCGCAGCACGGCACCGGTGCCGTCGTCGACAAGATGGGGCCGGTAATGGGCCTGAGCTTCGAGGCGCCGGGCGAACCGACGCTCTACTGGTGCGGCGACAGCGTGCTCTATCCGCCCCTGCGCGACGCCGCGACAGCAACAGGGCCGGACGTCATCGTCACGCATTCCTGCGGGGCGAAATGGGACGACACGCTGATCGTGATGGACGACACGCAGACGCTCGATCTCGCCGAAGCCTTCCCGCGCGCGACGGTGATCGCCACGCATATGGAAGCGCTTGATCACGCCACCGTCAGCCGCGCGGCTTTGCGCAAAGCGGCCAAGGAGCGCGGCGTCGACATGCAGCGCCTGCGCATCCCCGCCGATGGCGAGACGATCGAGCTCGGCGTGCCCGCGCTGGTTTAGGCGCTCAGTGACAAGATCAAACGCGGGATCCCCTCTCCTTACAGGAGAGGATTCCCCGCGCCTTTGTCGTCAGGGTCTGATCAGGCGAGGCACCTGCCTCGCCTGATAATGACGCGCGGAGCCGTTATTCCCCTGCCTTCAGCTGCTTGGCGTAGATGTCCTTGTACTGCTCGCGCAGCAGGTTCTTCTGCACCTTGCCCATGGTGTTGCGCGGCAATTCGGCGACGACGAAGACCTGCTTGGGCTGCTTGAACTTGGCAAGCCGCTGCTCCAGCGCCGTGGCGATGCCCTTCGCGGTGATCTCGGCGCCGGGCTTGCAGACCACGACGGCGGTGACGCCCTCGCCGAAATCCGGATGCGGCAGGCCGATGACGGCGCTCTCGATCACGCCGGGCATCTCGTCGATCTCGGTTTCGACTTCCTTCGGATAGACATTGTAGCCGCCGGTGATGATCAGATCCTTGCCGCGCCCGACGATATGGACGTAGCCGGCGGGATCGATCTTGCCGAGATCGCCGGTGATGAAGAAGCCGTCGGCCCTGAACTCGGCCTTGGTCTTCTCGGGATTGCGCCAGTAACCCTTGAAGACGTTCGGGCCCTTGACCTCGATCATGCCAATCTCGTCGCGGGCGATCTCCTTGCCGGTCTCGGGGTCGACGACACGCGCCGAGACGCCCGGCAGCGGGAAGCCGACCGTGCCGGCCACCCGATCCCCCTCATAGGGATTCGAAGTGTTCATGTTGGTCTCGGTCATGCCGTAGCGCTCGAGGATGGCGTGGCCGGTGCGGGCGCTCCACTCGCGATGCGTCTCGGCCAGCAGCGGCGCCGAGCCGGAAACGAAGAGGCGCATATGCTTCGTCGCCTCCTTGGTCAGGTGGGCATCCTGCAAAAGCCGCACGTAGAAGGTCGGCACGCCCATCATGCTCGTCACTTGGGGCAGATATTTGAAGACCTGCTCGGGATCGAACTTAGGCAGCAGGATCATCGAGGCGCCGGACAGCAGGATCACGTTGGTCGCGACGAAGAGACCGTGGGTATGGAAGATCGGCAGGGCGTGCAGCAGCACATCGCCCTTCGTGAAGCGCCAGTAGTCGACCAGCGCCAGCGCGTTGGACGACAGGTTGTCGTGGCTCAGCATCGCGCCCTTGGAGCGGCCGGTCGTGCCGGAGGTGTAGAGGATGGCAGCAAGATCGTCCGGCCCGCGCGCGACATCGGTGAAATCGCTCGAGGCGGCATTCGCCTTGTCGAGCAGGCTGCCGGCTCCGATGCCGAGCGTCTCCAGCTTGGCGCCGGCCTTCTCGGCATAGGGACGCAGCGCTTCGGCCCTGGCGGGATCGCAGACGAAGATGGCGGGCTCGGCATCGCCCAGGAAATACTCGATCTCGGCCGGAGTGTAGGCGGTGTTGAGCGGCAGGAAGATCGCGCCGGCCCGGACGGTGCCGAGATAGAGCATCAGCGCCTCGAAGCTCTTCTCGACCTGGACGGCGACGCGGTCGCCCGGCTTGACGCCAAGCCCGACGAGAGCGTCCGCGAAGCGCGCGGAAACCGCGACCATGTCGCCATAGGAGAAACGCCGGCCGTCATCGAGCAGCGCGAAGGGCGCATCCGGCGCCGGCATGCGCGAGCGGATCAGGTCGAAGAGATGATTGCCCATGATTTCGGGTCCTTTCAGGCGTTTCCGTCTCGGTAAACTACAGCCCTCATCCTGAGGAGGCCCGCAGGGCCGTCTCGAAGGATGCTCCAGATTACTCCGGAGCCTCCTGAAACATCCTTCGAGACGCCGCTGACGCGGCTCCTCAGGATGAGGGCTGAGGGGATTTGCATCGCACTCAACTCGTAGCAGGGCGCAGCAGCTTGCGCACGCCCGACGAGGCCACCACCGTGTTGCGGGTGGCGAAGGCCTCGTGGTTTGTCTCGATGTCGTCGAGGTCGTAGCGGTAATTCACCATCACGCCATGCGACTCGCGCAGGCCCCGTGCCGAGAGATTGCCACCGACATTGATCCGCTCCAACCGCGCGCCATTGCCGAGATGGAAGCGCGCGACCGGGTCGATGACCCGGCCCGACGCGGTGCGTGCCCGCAGCATGTATTGCGCCATCATCTGGCCGAGCAGCTTGTCGCGGCGCGCCTTCGTCACATCGTCGAGCGAGATCGTCTCGCCGGCCGGGCGGGCAAGCTCGGAGCGCTCCTCGTTGGTGAGGACGAGATCGCCGGATTCTTCCGCGATGCCGACCAGCCAGCGGGCGAAACCCGGCACCGGCGAGAGCGTGACGAAGGTATCGAGCCCCGGCAATTCGCGCTTCAGGTCCTCGGCCACCTGCTTGATCAGGAAATTGCCGAAAGAAATGCCGCGCAGCCCCTCCTGGCAATTCGAGATCGAATAGAACACCGCCGTCGTCGCAGCCTGAGCCGGCAGGATCGCCCGCTCGGGCTCCAGCACCTCTCCGATGCTGCGCGGGGTATCGCCGGTCAACGCGACCTCGACGAAGATCAGGGGGTCGTCGACAAGCTGGGGATGGAAGAAGGCGAAGCAGCGCCGGTCAGCCGGCTCCAGCCGGCGCCTCAGATCGTCCCAGCCCTGGATCTCGTGCACCGCCTCGTAGCGGATGATCTTCTCCAGCACGTTGGCCGGCGTGCGCCAGTCGATGCGACGCAGGACGAGGAAGCCGCGGTTGAACCAGGAGCCGAAGAGATGGCGGAAATCGTCGTCGATGCCCTTCAGCTCGGGCTCCGCCGCCATCGCCTCGAACAGGGCCTCGCGCATCCGCACCAGCACATGCGTGCCCTCGGGCGCAAGGTTCAGGCGACGAAACAGTTCCTGCCGGCGCGGCTCGGACGCCTGATGCAGGGCCGCGACGGTCGCCGGGGCTGGCTTGGCGCGATAGGCCTCGATCGCCTGATCGAGTCGGTCGTGATCGGGGCCGAAGCGCTCCTGCAGCATATTGAAGAAGGCGAGCCGGCCGGGCTTGTCGAGCCCCTGCCAGGCCTCCAGCACGGCCTGCGCCAGCGCCATGCCCGAAGCCTCGCCGCGGCCGGAGAGCAGGTCCTCGCAGAGCTTGTCGATCGGGCGCGAGCGGTTCCCCAGGAAACGCTCGAAGCCGATCAGCGCGCGGCCGCGATCCGCCACGTTGGTCAGAAGTTCGCCGAGAAATGCCATGTCCATGCCGGCTCCCAGTTCGCAGGCTGATCCTATACGAGATTCAGCGCAGGCAAATCGGGCATCAGCGCAGCAGGTTCCAGGCTTTCAGGAAGAAATCCGGCGCGCCGAAATTGCCGGATTTCAGCGCGACGACCATCTCCGGCCCGTCAACGACGCGCGTCCAGGGCACGCCGGGGTCGATTTCAGGGCCGATTTCCAGCGTGCGGATGCCAAGACCGAGCACGGTCGCACCGGAGGTTTCGCCACCAGCGACCAGAAGCCGCGTCACGCCACCTTCGGACAACCGGCGCGCCAGCTCGGCGAAGGCGTGCTCCACGATGCTGCCGGCCTTCTCGCGACCAAGCTTGTCCTGCACCAACGCGACCTCGGACGGGTCGTCGCTGGAATAGACGAGGAACGGCTTGTCGGCCGGCTGCGCCAGCGCCCAGGCGGCGAGGCCGGCGGCATCCTGCCGGCCATCGGCCAGCGCGAAGGGATCGACCTTCAACGCGGGGTAGCCCGCCTCCAACGCCGCCTTGATCTGGCCGCGCGTCGCAGTCGAGCAGCTGCCGGAGATGATGCCGGCGCGTCCGGCGGGCGCCTTCAGGTCCTGCGGGCCAGGTCGCTCCGGCAGCAGGCCGGCGCGGCGGAAATTCTGTGGCAGGCCCATGGCAATGCCCGAGCCGCCGGTCAGCAGGACATGCTCGGACACGGCATGGCCGAGCGTCATCAAATCCTCGTTGGTCAGCGCGTCGGTGACGGCATAGCGGATGCCATCGGCCTCAAGCTTCGCGAGGCGCGCCTTCACGGCGGTGGGACCGGCGAGCACGGTGGCGTAGTCGACGAGGCCGGTTTCGGTCTTTGCCTGCGCGGACATCAATCGCATCAGGTTCGAATCCCGCATCGGCGTCAGCGGGTGGTCCTTCATCGAACTTTCGTGCAGCGGCACCGCGCCGACGAAGAGATAGCCCTGATAGATCGAGCGGCCATTGGCCGGGAAAGCCGGGCAGACGATGGCGAGCCCGGCACCAAGGCGCTCGGCCAGCGCATTCGCCACCGGCCCGATATTGCCCTCCGCCGTCGAATCGAAGGTCGAGCAGTATTTGAACAGGATCTGGCGCGCGCCGGCCGCGAGCAGCGCCTCGCAGGCAGCAAGCGAATCCGCCACGGCCTCGACAACCGGATTGGTCCGCGACTTCAGCGCGACGACAATCGCATCGGCCTCCGGCAGGGCGGAGCCGGCCGGGGGCACGCCGATGACCTGGACGGTGCGCATGCCCGCGCGGTTCAGCATCAACGCGACATCGGTCGCGCCCGTCATGTCGTCGGCGATCACGCCCAGCAGCATACCCAATCTCCCTCAAGCCCAGTCGGGTTTCCTGAACGTCCTTTAATCACACTAATCACAGCCGCCCAACGAGGCGACCGCCATGGCCGCATCGTGCACGCCCGCCACGGACATGGAACCCCGGCTTCCCGCAACGTTGCCTCTGCCCACGCGGCGGGCAGGACTGCCTCAGAATTGATGCGGCGCGTCATCGACGGCGCACGCGATCTGAGTCAGTTTAGTGCCACAAGGAACGAATTGAGCAGGACGACCCTCGTGCCAAGCGGCGGGAACGTTCGCCGACACCGTCCGGAACGAGGGGACCATCATGAAGCTGTTGAAGGTTGCGATTTCGGCTGCCGCGCTCGCGCTTGCGACGATACCGGCACTGGCCCAGGCCCCGTCGACCCTGCGGATCGGCGTGCAGGAAGACCCCGACATGCTCGACCCGCACAAGGCACGCACCTTCGTCGGCCGCATCGTCTTCATGGGCCTGTGCGACCGGCTGCTCGACATCACGCCGGAGCTGAAGCTGGTGCCGCGGCTGGCGACGGAGTGGGGTTTCTCCACCGACGGACTGACGCTGACGATGAAGCTGCGCAGCGACGCCAAGTTCCATGACGGTGAGAGCTTCAACGCCGAAGCCGCCAAAGCCAATCTCGAGCGCGCGATGACCCTGCCGGATTCGCTGCGCAAATCGGAGCTCGCCTCGGTCGACAAGGTCGAGGCCCCGGATGCGACGACGCTGGTACTGAAACTGAAGCGGCCCGATGCGACGCTGCTCGCCCAGCTCACCGACCGCGCCGGCATGATGCTCTCGCCCAAGAGCCTCTCCGGCGATGTCACGGCGAAGCCGATCTGCTCGGGCCCCTACAAATTCGTCGAGCGCGTCCAGAACGACCGGATCGTGCTGGATAAATTCAAGGAGCACTGGGAAGCAGACAAATACAGCTTCGACCGCATCATCTACCGGTCGATCCCCGATACGACGGTGCGCCTCGCCAATCTGCGTTCGGGCGAACTCGACATCCTGGAGCGGATGGCGCCGACCGATGTGAAATCGGCTCAGGGAGACAAGTCGCTCAAGGTCATGAGCGTCGCCAATCTCGGCTACCAGGGCATCACCGTGAACACCAATAATGGCGAGGCGGCGAAGCAGCCGATCGGCCTGGACAAGCGCATCCGCCAGGCACTCTCGCTCTCGATCGACCGCAAGGTGCTGAACGACGCCGTGTTCGACGGGCTCTATGAGCCGATGCTCCAGCCGTTCAACCCCGGCAATCCCTATCTCAGCGCCGATTTCCCGGTGCCGCCCCGCGACGTCGCCAAGGCGAAGGCGCTGATGAAGGCCGCTGGCACCGAAAAAATCTCGGTCGAGCTTTTCGTTACCAACAATCCGGTCCAGGCGCAGGTCGGCCAGGTGATCCAGGCGATGGCGCAGGAGGCCGGCATCGACGTCCAGATCCGCTCGACCGAATTCGCCAGCCAGTTGCGCGACCAGCAGCAGGGCAAGTTCCAGCTCAGCTTGATCGGCTGGTCCGGCCGGATCGACCCGGACGGTAACATCCACGCCTTCGTCACCACCAAGGGCAACCAGAACGACGGCAAATATTCCAATCCGCAAGTCGACAAGGAGCTCGACGAAGCACGCACGATCTACGAGCCGGCCGCGCGCAAGAAGCACTACGATGCCGCGCAGAAGATCCTGCAGGACGAGTTGCCGATCATTTATCTCTACAACGACAAGCGCTATTTCGCGCTGCGGGCGAACATGCAGGGCTTCGTGATCAACCCGGACGGAATGATCCGGCTCGCAGGGTTGAAGCGTTCGTGAGGATCCGCGAGTTGGCAGGCCATGGCGATTCCGCCATGGCCGTCATTGCGAGGAGCGTAGCGACGAAGCAATCCAGGGGGACACAGAGCTCTGCCGCCCCTGGATTGCTTCGCTGCGCTCGCAATGACGGTGGGAGCAGCCGATGGCCACGCTGATCCTCCGCCGCATCCTGATCGCGATACCGACGCTGTTCCTGGTATCGCTCTTCGTCTTCGCCCTGCAGCGCGCGCTGCCGGGCGACCCCTTCCTCGTCATCGCCGGCGAGGAACGCGACCCCGAGGTGATCGCGCGGCTGCGCGAGATCTACCGCATGGACGATCCGATCTTCGTCCAGTTCTTCGCCTGGCTCGGACAGGTCGTGCAGGGCGATTTCGGCCGCTCGCTGCGCACGGGTGAACCGGTGCTGGGGCTGATCCTGCAGAAGTTGCCGGTGACGATCCAGCTCGCCACGGCTTCAATCCTGATCGCGATCTCGATCGGCATCCCGATCGGCATCCTCGCGGCGCGGCGCAAGGGTACGCTCGTCGACTATTCGGCCAGCGCAGTCGCGCTGTCAGGGCTCTCGATCCCGAATTTCTGGTTCGGGATCATGCTGATCCTCCTGGTCTCGGTGCACCTGAAATGGCTGCCGGCCTCGGGCTACGAATCGATCTTCGTCCACCCCTGGGAAGCGATCAAACGCCTGATCATGCCGGCCTTCGTGCTCGGCAACGGGCTCGCCGCCTTCCTGATGCGCCATACCCGCTCGGCGATGCTGGAGGTGCTGCGCTCCGACTATGTCCGCACCGCCCGCGCCAAGGGGCTCGACGAGGACACGGTCGTGCATCGCCATGCGCTGCGCAACGCGCTGGTGCCGATCATCACGCTGACGACGCTGCTCTTCGGCGAGTTGCTGGCCGGCGCGGTGCTGACCGAGCAGGTCTTCACCATCCCCGGTTTCGGCAAACTCATCGTCGATGCCGTGTTCAACCGCGATTACGGCGTGGTGCAGGGCGTGGTGCTGTGCACGGCCATCGGCTTCATCCTGATGAACCTGATCGCCGACATTCTCTATGTTCTCGTCAATCCGCGCTTGAGGACCGGCTGATGGCATCGCTCGATTCCATCTCCTCGACTGGTTCCGCCAACGGTGTGAAGGCCCGCCCGGGCGTGCTTTCCCGCCTCGTCCGCAACAAATCGGCGCTGATCGGCGGCAGCATCGTGCTGATCTTCGTTCTGATGGCGGTGCTGGCGCCGGTCCTGCTGCTGGCGGATCCGTTCAAGTCGAACTTCCTGGCCATCCGCAAGCCGCCATCCGAGCTCTACTGGTTCGGCACGGACGAACTCGGGCGCGATCAGGTCACGCGGCTGTTCTTCGGGGCGCGGGCCTCGCTGCTCGCCGGCATCGTCTCGGTGCTGATCGCGGTGGCGATCGGCCTGCCCTTCGGCCTCCTCGCGGGCTGGTATGGCGGCTGGGTCGACATCGCGATCTCGCGCGTCACCGAAGCCTTGCTGGCCTGTCCGTTCCTGATCCTCGCCATCGCGTTTGCCGCCGTGCTCGGCCCGTCGCTGACCAATGCGATGATCGCGATCGGCCTCTCGGCCGTGCCGATCTTCATCCGGCTGATCCGCGGCCAGGTGATGAACGTGAAGGCGGAGGATTTCGTCGAGGGCGCGCGGGCTGTCGGCGCGCGCGATCTCAGGCTGATGTTCCGCCATGTCCTGCCCAACACCCTGTCCCCCATCGTGGTGCAGTCGACATTATTCATGGCGCAGGCGATCATTCTCGAAGCCGCCCTCTCCTTCCTTGGCCTCGGCCAGCAGCCGCCGGCGCCCTCCTGGGGACAGATGCTCAACGTCGCCAAGAACTTCATGGAGCAGGCGCCGTGGATGTCGGTGGCGCCGGGCGTCTGCATCTTCCTCGCCGTGCTCGGCTTCAACCTGCTCGGCGACGGCCTGCGCGACGCGCTCGACCCGAAAGAAAACTAGAAGATGCCCCCTGCCACCCTCAGCCCTCATCCTGAGGAGCCGCGAAGCGGCGTCTCGAAGGATGCTTCAGGAGGCGCCTTGTGCGAGACCATGATGGATGCTGGCTCTACATCGTAAAATGCAGCGACGGCAGTTTCTACACCGGCACCACGCGTGCGGACGTGGCAACCCGCGTCGGCCAGCACAATGCAGGACTTCATTCCGACAGCTACACTTTCACCCGAAGGCCAGTTAGCCTCGTGTTCGCTGAGCATTTTCCCAACATCCTCGACGCAATCACCATGGAGCGACGCGTCAAAGGTTGGTCCCGACGAAAGAAACAAGCCATGATCGACGGTCGCTGGGACGAATTACTCGAACTTGCGAAGCGCCAGCAGTGAGCTTTCCTTTGCCGCGTGATTTCGAGCCTTCTGGAGCATCCTTCGAGACGCCGCTGCGCGGCTCCTCAGGATGAGGGCTGAGCTGAGATCTAATTCCCTTCTTCCTGTTTGACTGGATCCACCCATGTTCACCACCCGCCCCGAAATCCTCGGTACCTTCGGTGTCGTGACCTCGACGCACTGGCTCGCCACCGCGTCGGGCATGGCGATGCTGGAAAAGGGCGGCAACGCCTTCGACGCCTGCGCCGCCGCCGCCTTCGTGCTGCAGGTGGTGGAGCCGCATCTCGTCGGCCCGGCCGGTGACATGCCCGCCGTGTTCTATTCGGCCGAGACCGGGAAGGTCGAGACGCTCTGCGCGCAGGGACCGGCCCCGCAGGCGGCCACCATCGCCGCCTACAAGGCGCTCGGCCTCGACCTGATCCCCGGCTCCGGCCTGCTCGCCACCGTCATCCCCGGCGCCTTCGGCGGCTGGATGAGGCTGTTGCGCGACCATGGCCGGCTCAAGCTGCGCGACGTTCTCGAACCCGCGATCGGCTATTTCGAGAACGGCCACCCGATGCTGCCGCGCGTCTCCGATTCGATCCGGGAGCTGACCGATCTCTTCAGCAACGAGTGGGCGAGCTCGGGCGCGGTCTACCTGCCCGGCGGCAATGTGCCGGAGGCGCGCAAGCTCTTCGCCAACAAGGCCGCGGCCGAAACCTACAAGCGCATCCTCGCCGAAGCGGAAGCCAAGGGCAGCGATCGCCAGGAGCAGATCCAGGGCGCCTATGACGCCTGGTACAAGGGCTTCGTCGCCGAGGCGATGGACCGCTTCTGCCGCACGCAGGAGGTGATGGATTCCTCCGGCCGCCGCAACAAGGGCCTGCTGACCGCGCAGGACATGGCGAATTACCAGCCGACCTACGAGACGCCGACCTCGGTGACCTATCACGATTGGGAGGTCTTCAAGATCGGGCCCTGGGGTCAGGGTCCGGCCTTCCTGCAGACGCTGAAGATCCTGGAGGGCGTCGACCTCGCCGGGATGGGGCCGGCGAGCCCTGAGTTCGTGCATCATGTCGTCGAGGCGATGAAGCTCGCCTTCGCCGATCGCGAGGCCTATTACGGCGACCCGGATTTCGTGAAAGTGCCGCTCAATACCCTGCTCTCGGCGGACTATGCCGCCGGGCGGCGCGGGCTGATCGGCGAGCGCGCCTCGCTGGAACTGCGCCCCGGTATCGTCTCGGGCTACGAGGCTCAGGTCGCGCATGCGATGAAGGCGCTCGGCGCCATCGCCCAGCCGACCCAGGGAAGCGCCAGCGTCGGCGAGCCGACCATGGCCTCGATGGTCGCGGCCGGCCGCAAGGGCGACACCGTCCATATCGACGTCATCGACAAATGGGGCAACATGATCGCGGCAACGCCGTCCGGCGGCTGGCTGCAATCCTCGCCGGTGATCCCGGAACTCGGCTTCCCGCTCAATTCGCGCGCCCAGATGTTCTGGCTGGAAGAGGGCCTGCCCTCCTCGCTTGCGCCCGGCAAGCGGCCGCGCACGACGCTGACGCCCTCGATCGCCTTCGAGAACGGCAAGCCCCGCCTCGCCTTCGGCACGCCGGGCGGCGACCAGCAGGAGCAGTGGCAGCTCGGCCTGTTCCTGCGCCGGGTCCATCACGGCCTCAACCTGCAGGAGGCGATCGACCTACCGTTGTTCCACACGCAGCATTTCCCCTCCTCGTTCTACCCGCGCTCGTCGCGGCCGGGCCACATGATGATCGAGGAGAGCATCGGTGCAGCCGCCCTTGCCGAGCTGGAACGCCGCGGCCATGCCGTCGAGAAGGCCCCTGCCTGGACAGTCGGGCGCCTGACGGCGGCAGAACGCGGCGATGACGGCCTCTTGCGCGCCGCCGCGACGCCGCGTCTGATGCAGGCCTATGCTGCGGGGCGCTGAGCTCTGTTCCACTGTTCTCCCTCCGCGGTCATCCCGGGCGGAGCGAAGCGAAGACCCGGGATCCATGCCTGAACCGTTCGGGCATGGATCCCGGATCAGCGCCGCTCACGCGGCTTGTCCGGGATGACAGCGTTCAATTTTCATTGGCCCGAGACCGTCTTTCAGGAGCTGACTACATGACCTGGTCCATCGTCGCCCGCGACGCCGCGACCGGCGCCTATGGCGTCGCCGTCTCGACCTGCGCCTTCGCCGTCGGCGCCCGCGTGCCCTATGGCGGCGGGCGGATCGGCGCCATCGCGACGCAGGCTTTCGTCAACCCGCTCTACGGGATCGATGGGCTGAGGCTGCTGCAGGAGGGCCGCTCGGCGGTCGAGATCATCGCGACGCTGACAGCCGCCGACGAGGGCCGCGCCCATCGCCAGCTTCATGTCATCGACCGCGACGGCAAGATCGCTTCGCACACCGGCGCGGCCTGCATCGACTGGTGCGGCGCCGTCGACGGGCCGCAGGTCTCGGTCGCCGGCAACATGCTCTCCGGACCGGAGGTCGTGCAACAGACGCTGAAGGCCTATATCGCCGCGTCCGCGCTCGATTTCGACGAGCGCTTGCTGGTCGCGCTGGAAGCCGGCGAGAAGGCCGGCGGCGACAAGCGCGGCAAGCAATCCGCCGCCATCCGCATCTGGAGCGGCGAGCCGGTGCCGAGCATCGACATCCGCGTCGACGATCATGCCGATCCGCTCAGGGAGTTGCGGCGGCTTTGGCGTGTCGCCCATCAACGCTCAGTGCCGTTCCAGCAGGCCTCCCCCTCGCGCGGGCGCCCGGCCGGGGTCACCGACCGGACCGAGCTCGACCGCCTCTGCACGGAATATGCCGCCGCCTGGAATGCCCGGCACCCGGAGACCTGACCAGCCAGGCGCATTCTCGCGACGCCCGTCGCGTGATAGGCTGACGCTTCGTCATCCTGTCATTCCGGCGAGTGGAGAATGTGATGGCCGACCCGGATCACGAAGCTCTCCAGAGGCGCGTTGCCTCGCTGGAAGCACAGGTCGCAGCCTTGCTGCAGGCGATTTCGGCGGATCGCGGCGGCAATGTCGTCATCAACGCGCCGGGCTCGCTGACCGTCAATTGCGGGATGGGCATTGCGCTGACGGCCGGCAGCGTGATGTCGCTGACCGCAGGCGGCATTCTTGCCGTGGCCGCAGGCGCCAATGCCAATGTGGTCGTCGGCAGCCGGCTGCGCGTCAGCAGCGGCCATGAAGCTTCGTTCGAAACACGGAATTTCAACGTCACCGCGGCTGTGGGCTGCGAGATCGATAGCGGGCAGAATTTCGCGATCAGGGCCGGCAAGGACATGGCGATGAGCGTCGGGAAGGACATGGCCGTCCATGTCGGCAAGACGCTTTCAATCGACAGCGCCGACGCGGCAGCGCTGAAGAGCGGCGATGCCAGGTTGAGCCTGAAGAAGGACGGCAATGTCGAGCTGCAGGGCCGCGACATCACGCTCAAGGCGACCGGACGCATTGAGGCCAAGGCGTCCGGCAATGTCACGATCAAAGGATCAAAGATCCTGCAGAATTGAAACGCGTCCGTCATGCTCGCCCTTGTGGCGAGCATCCACGTCTTGGACACCGCGCGGCATCAACGAAGACGTGGATGGTCGGGACAAGCCCGACCATGACGGCGGAGGCCGTTCTGGCGGCTCAGGTCAGACGCCCACGCGCCGCGACCGGCAGTTCCCCGATCAGCTTGTCGCCGCGCACGGTGATCAGGCGATCGACCATGTTGACGACGACGCAGACATGGTTCGGCACGATGCGCACGACCTCGCCGACGAGCGGGCGCTTGTTCGAGGCCGACAGGTCGAGGAAGCCGTGCTCCTCGGCGAATTGCGCGATCCGCGCCGCCGGGTACTCGAGGATGTAGCCGTGGCCGTCGAGGTTGCCCTTGTCGCTGGTCAGCGTCTTCGAGCCTGAATCGAGGATGCCGCGCTCGGGCCCCGCCCGGCTCACCACGGTCGCATAGACCATGAGCGCGCAATCCTCCAGCGTCGCGACGCCGGCCGCGATCTGCATGCGGTCGTTGAAGATCGAGGTGCCCGAACGATGCTCGGTCGAGCCCTTCAGCTTGCCGATATGGGGCAGATTGGGCGAACCGCCGGTCGAGACGATGTCGGCCTTGAGGCCGGCATCGCGCAGGCCGGCATTGGCGGTGTCAAGGAAGACCTGCGTCCGCTCCCAGCCATCCTCCGGCGGGTACATCAGGAAGCCGGCGAAGCGCAGGCCGGGCGAGGCCGCGACCATCTTCGCCAGTTCGACCGCCTCGCCTGGCGTCTCGACGCCGGCGCGCTTGCGGCCGGTATCGCATTCGATGACCACCTCAAGATCACGGCCTGCGATCTCGCCGGCCCGCGGCAGGCCGGAGATCGTCACCGGGTTGTCGGCCGCGACGATCATCCGGACGCGGCGCTGGAGCGCGCCGAGGCGGCCCAGCTTCTCCTCGCCGAGGATGTTGTAGCTGATCAGGATGTCGTCGATGCCGCCATCGGCCATGACCTCGGCCTCGCCGAGCTTCTGGCAGGTAATGCCGCGCGCGCCGGCCTCGATCTGGAGCCGCGCCAGTTCGGGCGACTTGTGCGTCTTGATATGCGGGCGGTTGGCGAGGCCGG
Organism: uncultured Allobosea sp.; assembly: GCF_945956895.1. GTDB lineage: Bacteria > Pseudomonadota > Alphaproteobacteria > Rhizobiales > Beijerinckiaceae > Allobosea. The sequence continues at coordinate 77,949 of NZ_CAMFJF010000003.1, forward strand.
CCGCATCGCAGGTGGCCTGGAGACGGGCGATATTGGCCTCGACCTTGTCGAGATCGATCACCACGGCCGGCGTGCCGTAGCCGCGGGCGATCTCGGCCGCGAGCGGGGTGGCGGCCGGCTGGTCGACGGCTCTGGAGGTGGTCGCGGTCACGCTCATGGATGCACCTTGACGATAACTTCGATCTCGACGGTCATGCGGTTCGGCAGCGAGCCCATGCCGACAGCCGAGCGGGCATGGCGGCCACGGTCGCCGAGCACGGCGACGAAGAGGTCCGAGCAGCCGTTGATGACCTTGGGGTGATCCGAGAAGTCCGGTGCGGCATTGACCATGCCGAGCAGCTTGACGACCTCGACCTTGTCGAGCGAGCCGACCGCCTTCTTCATTGCCGCGAGCAGACCGAGGCCGGTCTGCCTGGCGTGCTCATAGGCCTGCTCGACCGTGACATCGGTGCCCACCTTGCCGGTCGGGTAAGTGCCGTCTGCCCGCTTCGGTCCCTGGCCGGAGAGATAGACCATGTCGCCGACCTGCTTGAAGCTGACATAGGTCGCGACCGGCGTCGGCACGTCCGGCAGGGTCAGCCCCAACTCCTTCAGCCTGTCTTCGGCGCTCATGACGTTTCTCTCCTCAAATCCTGCCGGCGCTTGCCCTGCCGGCTTGTCCTGTCAGTCGTTCAGATCGCGGCGCATATAGCGGGCCGCATCGTCATAGCTCGCGAGCTTGCGATCAAGCGCGGGGTCATGCACCTCGCGAAAGCCCTGCCGCCGCCAGAAGCCGGTCGAATCGTTGACCGCGACCAGCGCCAGGCTCGTATAGCCGCGTTCAGCCGCATGGCGTGCGATCTCGGCAACGATCGCACCGGCCGCACCGCTGCCGCGCCCGGAAGGGAGCAGGGCGAGGTCGTGAACATACCAGTTCGCGACGCCGCGCGGGATCTCCCCGAGCAGGGAGTTCAGGGCGGGAATGGCGCCCGCCGGCCAAGGATGGCTGACGAGATAGCCTTGCAGCGCGCCGTCTTCGCCGGCCAGCACATGGCAGCCCTCGGGCGCCAAGCACAAACGCTCGGCAAAGACCGCCTGGTCCTCGGGATAGTCCGGGTGCAGCACGGCCGCGATCGCCATCACGGCCGGCAGGTCGGCCGGCGCCATGCGGCGCCAGCCTGTTTCATGAGACATGGACGCTTACGCCACGACCTTCGGGAACTTGCTGGTCCGCTTCGGATGCCACCACTTGCCCTTGAGCACGACGCCCTCGGAGGCGATCTTGCGGTCACCGATCAGGTGCTCGCCGACGACGTCGACATAGTCGAACTTGCCTTCCTTGACGGTCAGGATCGTCGCATCGCCGAGCGAGCCGACCTTGAGCGAGCCGTATTCCGGCCGCTTCAGCGCCATGGCGGCATTCACGGTCGAGGCGGCGATGACGTTGTTCAGGCTCATGCCCATGCAGAGGAACTTCGACATGGTGGTGACCTGATCATAGGCCGGGCCGTCGATGCAGAGCTTGTGCACGTCGGACGAGATCACGTCCGGCTCGAAGCCGTTGGCGAGCATGGCGCGCGTGGTCTTGAAGGAGAACGAGCCTTTGCCGTGGCCGATGTCGAAGATGACGCCGCGCTTGCGGGCGGCCAGCACTTCCGGCTTCACCGTGCCCTGCGCCGTCGCGGGCGCATTCGGGAAGGGGCGGAAGGCATGGGTCAGCACGTCGCCCGGACGGAGCATGCCGATGACCTCCTCGTAGGACGGTGGCGGATGATCGATATGGCACATCAAGGGCATGCCGACCTCATTGGCGACCTGCAGCGCGATGTTGAGCGGCACGGTACCAGAGGTACCCGAAGCATGCAGGCCGACGCGAACCTTGATGCCGACGATGTAGTCGCGGTTCTTGTCGGCGACCTCGACGCAGTCGATCGGGTTCATCAGGCGCAGATCGCCGCTTTCGCCGACCATGACGCGATGGTCGAAGCCGTAGATGCCGGCATGCGAGACATGGAGATAGGCAAGGATGCGTGCCTGGCTCTGCTCGATGACGTGCTTGCGGAAGCCCGCCCAATTGCCGGGGCCGGCCGAGCCAGTATCGACCGAGGTGGTGACCCCGGAAACGCGGCAGAACTCGTCGGCGTCGATGCCGAGCGAGGTGCCGCCCCAATAGACATGGGTGTGCAGGTCGATCAGGCCGGGCGAGACGATATAGCCGGAGACATCCCGGATCTCCTTGGCGCCCTTCAGGTCCTTGCCGAAGCCCGACACCTTGCCGTCCGTGAAGGCGACATCGAGGATGCCGTCATGCTTCTGGGAGGGGTCGATGACGCGGCCACCCTTCAGGATGAGATCGTGGGTCACTTTTTTGTCCTCTGGGAGTGATCAAACCGGGGAAACCGCGCCCTTGCGCTCGACGATCAGGCCGTAGGCCTGCGGCTCGCGATGCCTGGCGAAATTGAAGGTGGAAGCCTTGTAGCTCTTGCCGAGATCCATATCGCAGCGGGCGACGACGAGTTCGTCGCCCTCGGTCACGGCCTGCGCCACGACCTCGCCGGTCGGTGCGATGATGCAGGAGCCGCCGATCTGGTCGACGCCGGCCTCCAGCCCCGCCTTGGCGACGCCGACGACCCAGGTGGCGTTCTGGTAGGCCCCGGCCTGCATCACGAGCTGGTTATGGAAATTGCCGAGCCGGTCATGGTCCGGCGCCGGCGGGTTGTGCTTGGGCGTATTGTAGCCGAGCACGATCAGTTCGACGTCCTGCAGGCCCATCGAGCGATAGCTCTCCGGCCAGCGACGATCGTTGCAGATCATCATGCCGATATTGGCGTCCATCGTCCGCCAGACCGGCCAGCCGAGCTCGCCCGTCTCGAAATAGCGTTTCTCCAGGTTCTGGAAGGGCGCCGCCGGCCGGTGCTCGGGATGACCCGGCAGATGGATCTTGCGGTACTTGCCGACGATCGCCCCGCGCTTGTCGACGAGGATCGCGGTGTTGAAGCGACGCTTGCGGCCCTGCTCGAAGGCGAGCTCGCAATAGCCCAGATGAAAGCCGACGCCGAGGCGCTTGCTCTCCTCGAAGAGCGGCGCGGTCTCGTTCGAAGGCATCGCGCTTTCGAAATAGCTGTCGATCTCGGCTTCGTCGTCGATCCACCAATGCGGGAAGAAGGCGGTGAGCGCCGCTTCCGGATAGACGACGAGATCGGCGCCATGACTCTTGGCCTGCCGCATCAATTCGACCATGCGGGCGACGGCCGAGGCCCGGCTTTCATCGCGCTGGATGGGACCGAGCTGGGCGGCGGCGACGGTGAGGATGCGGGTCACGTCATGGCTCCGGATGAAGATCACCCTGCGGACAAGGCTTTCAGGCACTGAGCCGGCGCGTCAAGCGCCGGCAATGCGGGGCGTGGGTTGCCCCAGCTGCGGGGCAACCCCTCAGAGGGTCTTGGCAAGCCTTGGATCGAGCGAGTCTCTGAGTCCGTCGCCGAGCAGGTTGACCGCAAGCACGGTGATCGAGAGGAACACGGCCGGGAACAGGATGATATGCGGCCGGACCTGCCAGAGCGCCCTGCCCTCGGCCATGATGTTGCCCCAGGATGGCGTCGCCGGCGGCACGCCGGCGCCGATGAAGGACAGGATCGCCTCGACGATCATCGCGCTGGCGCAGATATAGGTCGCCTGCACGCTCATCGGCGCGAAGGTGTTGGGCAGGATGTGGCGGAAGATGATGCGCGGCACCCGCGCACCATTGGCCACCGCCGCCTCGACATAGGGCTGCTCGCGCAGAGACAGCACGACGCCGCGCACGAGACGGGCGACGCGCGGGATTTCGGCGATGGTGATGGCGATGATGACGTTCTGGATCGAGCCGCGCGTCAGCGCCATCAGGGCGATGGCGAGCAGGATCGGCGGGATCGACATCATGCCGTCGATGACGCGCATGATGATGCCGTCGGCCCAGCGGATAAAGCCGGCGAAGAGGCCGATCGCCAAGCCGATGGCCGAGGACAGGACCGCCACGCTGAAGCCGACGAGCAGCGAGACGCGAGCACCGTAGATCACGCGCGAATAGACATCGCGGCCGAGCATGTCGGTGCCGAACCAGTAAAGTTCGGACGGTACGCGCGTGCGCCTTGCCGGCGAGATCGCCGTCGGGTCGGTGGTCCAGAGCAGCGGCGCGAAGATGCCGATCAGCGCCATCAGAATGAGGAGTCCGCCACCGATCGCGACGGAGGGGTGCCGGCGCAGATAGCGGCGGAAGCGGGCGGCGCGGCCGAGTTCGGCCTTCACCGGTTCAGCGGCAGGAGCCGCGGAGGTCGCAAGGGTCGATGGCGCGGTCAATAGCGGATCCTCGGGTCGACGAGGGTATAGGTCAGGTCGATCAGCAGGTTCACCAGCACGTAGACCAGGCTGAACATGAGCACGACGCCCTGGATGACGGGATAGTCACGACGCAGGATCGCATCGACGGTGAGCCGGCCGAGGCCGGGAATGGCGAAGACGCTCTCGGTGACGACGGCACCGCCGATCAGCAGCGCGATGCCGATGCCGATGATGGTGACAATCGGCACCGCCGCGTTCTTCAGCGAGTGCAGGAAGAGCACGTCCTTCTGCGCCACGCCCTTGGCCTGGGCCGTGCGGACATAGTCCTGCTGCAGCACTTCGAGCATGGTGGCACGGGTAATGCGGGCGATCAGCGCGATATAGACGAGGCCCAGCGTGACGGCCGGCAAGATCAGGTTCCTGAGCCAGGGCCAGAAGCCCTGCGAGATCGGCGTGTAGCCCTGCACCGGCAGCCAGTCGAGCTTGAGCGCGAAGAAATAGGCGAGCAGGTAGCCGACGACGAAGACCGGGACGGAGAAGCCGAGCACGGCGAATCCCATCGCCGCCTTGTCGACCCAGCTGCCGGCCTTCCAGGCCGCGACCACGCCCATCGGCACGGCGACCACGACGGCGAAGATCAGCGTCAGCACCATCAGGGAGAGCGTCGGCTCGATGCGCTGCGCGATGAGTTGCGTCACGGGCAGGTTGGTGAAGATCGAGGTGCCGAGATCGCCCTGGATCACGCGGAACGACCATTCGGCGAAACGGACCAGATAGGGCCGGTCCAGGCCGAGGCTGGCGCGGATGCGCTCGACATCGGCCGGAGACGCCTGGTCGCCGGCGATGATGGCGGCGGGATCGCCCGGCGCGACATAGAGCAACGAAAAGACGAACAACGCCACGAAGGCCATCACGGGGATGGTCGTGACGATGCGTCTGACGACGAAAGCGAGCATGGGGCCGTCGGACCTCGTTCAAAGCGGTACCAGGAATCGCGGCCCGGACTTCTTCCGGGTCGCGACGAAGCGAGGCAGCGGAGCCTGAGCAGCTCCGGAAACGCGGAGCGCCTTGCTGCTCCGCGAGAGAGTGATCAGCCCTTCTTGACGTCCCAGAAGAAGGGCAGCGGGCCGCTGACCACGCCGGTGACGTTCTTCCGCCAAGCCTGGTAGCTGAGATAGAAGCCTGTCGGCGCGAAGACGACGTTCTCGACGGCGGCCTTGTTGAGGCGGCCCATCGCCGCCTTCTCCTCGGCGAGGTCCTTAGCGTTGAACCAGTTGGTGACCTCGGCCTCGACCGACGGCACGTCCGGCCAGCCGAACCAGGCCTTGTCGCCATTGGCACGGATCGCGGTGTAGGCGGCCGGATTGATGCAGTCGGCGCCGGCATGCCAGGTGTGGAACATGCTCCAGCCGCCCTGGCCCGGAGGCGTCTTCTGGGCGCGACGGGAGCCGACCGTGCCCCAGTCCGTGGCGACGAAATCGACGTTCATGCCGATGCTCTTGAGCAGCGAGGCGGTCACGTCGCCCATCGACTTGGTCGCCGCCATGTCCTGCGCGACGACGCAGACCACCGGCTCGCCCTTGTAGCCGGACTCCGCCAGGAGCTTCTTGGCCTCGGCGACATTGCGCTTCTTGAGGATGTCGCCGCCCTCCTCTGTGTAGAGCGGCGTGCCCGGCGTGAAGAAGCCCGGCAGCGGCTTCCAGAGCTTGTCGTCGTCGCCGACGACGGCGCGCATGTAGTCTTCCTGGTTCAACGCCGTCAGCACGGCCTGACGCACCTTCAGGTTGTTGAAGGGCGGGAACAGGTGATTCATGCGGAAGGCGCCGACATTGCCCAAGGGATCGCCGATGTCGACATTGATGTCCTTGTGGCCCTTCAGCACCGGCACGAGGTCGGCGAGCGGGGTCTCCCACCAGTCGACCTCGCCGTTCTGGAGCGCGGCGGCGGCGGTCGCCGGATCGGGCATGATCACCCATTCGACGCGGTCGACGAGGATGTTCTTGCCGCCGGCCAGCCAGTCCGCCTTCTCGGAGCGCGGCTTGTAGTCGGCGAATTTCTCGAACACCGCCTTGGCGCCCGGCACCCAGTCGCTGCGCAGGAACTTCATCGGGCCGGAGCCGATATATTCGGTGATCTGCGTGAACGGGTCGGTCTTGGCGATGCGCTCGGGCATCACGAAGGAGCAGGGCGCGTTGTTCTTGGCCAGCGCCAGCAGCATCTTCGGGAAGGGCTGCTTGAGCGACCATTTCCAGGTCAGCTCGTCGACGGGTGCGAGCTCGACCTGGATGGCGCGGAGCATCAGGCCCATCGGATCGCGCGCCGACCAGCGCACGAGGCTCGCCACCACGTCCTTCGAGGTGACGGGCGTGCCGTCATGGAACTTGAGGCCGGAGCGCAGCTTGAAGGTCCAGGTCAGGCCGTCGGAGGAAACCTCCTCGGCCTCGACCATCTGGCGCTGCGGCTGGAACTTCGAATCGATGCCATAGAGCGTGTCCCAGACCAGCGCTGCGGCGTTGCGGACGACGTATTGCGTCCCCCAGATCGGGTCGAAATTCGCGAGATTGGCCTGCGGTACGAAGCGTAGCGTCTTGGCTGGGCTTTGCGCGAGGGCCGGCATCGCCAGCCCTCCCGTCGCGGCGGCCACACTGGCGCCCGTCGCGGATTTCAGAAACGTCCTGCGATCCATCCTGCTCTCCCCTGAAGCGGCGCCTCTGTGCGGGCTGCCTTGGCGCGAGTTTGGGCAGAAAAATTCCACCTGACAACACGCAGACATCCCCAATCGAGGCCCTCTCGCCGCCTGCACGGTTCGTGCCAAACGGAACTTCTGTGGGTGATCACGATGTTTCAGCTTCCAGACGTTCGATTTCGATCCGGTTCTGGAGGAAATGAAAAAATCGCGGACTAAATCGGTTTGACCGGTTCATCCACACGCGCGAAGGGACGCGCCTGCTCGAAGGCCGCTGCAGCCCGCAAAACGAGCGCATCCTTGCCGAAGGCGCCGACGATCTGGAGCCCGGCGGGCAGGCCCGCCCTGGTCAGGCCGCAAGGCACCGAGACAGCCGGCTGCTCGGTGATGTTGAAGGGGTAGGTGAAGGGCGTCCAGCGCGTCCAGTCCTCGCCATAGGCGCCATCCTCGGGCGTGTCGCGTCCGACCGCGAAAGCCGGCAGCGGCAAAGTCGGCGTCAGCAGCAGGTCGTATTGCTGGCGGAACTGCGCCATCCGATAGGCCAGCGCATTGCGCCGGTTCAGCAACGCATCGACATAGGCCGAGGCCGGGATGCGCTCGCCCTGTTCAGCCACCGCGACGAGGCCGGGGTCCATCTGCTTGCGGCCTGCCGCATCGATGCTCTTCAACGCCAGTGCCGCGCCGGAGGACCAGAGCGTCATCAGGATCTCGATCGGATCGTCGAATCCCGGATCGACCTCCTCCACCGTCGCGCCAAGCTCGGCGAAGACCTGCGCGGCGGCAGCCGTCAACGCCGCAATCTCCGGATCGACGGTGACGTTCTGGCCGAGGCGCGGCGACCAGGCGACGCGCAAGCCCCTCAACCCACCCTTGAGCCCGTCGACATAATCCGGCGGACGATCCGTGAGCGCCGTCATGTCGCGCGCGTCGGGCTGGCCGATCACCTTCATGGCGAGCGCCGTATCGGTGACGGTGCGGGTCAGCGGCCCGAGATGGGCGAGGAAGCCCATCACCGAGATCGGCCAGGCGGGGACCCGGCCATAGCTCGGTTTCAGGCCGACGACCCCGGTGAAGGCCGCGGGAATGCGGATGGAGCCGGCTCCGTCCGTGCCCATATGGAGACAGCCGAGATTGAGCGCGGCGCAGACCGCGGCGCCCGAGGAGGAACCGCCCGGCCCGGTGCCGGTGTTCCAGGGATTGCGGGTAATGCCAGTGAGCGGCGAGTCGCCGACGCCCTTCCAGCCATATTCCGGCATGGTGGTCTTGCCGAGAAAGACCGTGCCGGCCTCGCGCAGCCGCGCCGTGATCGGGGAATCCTCGGCGAGGGGCGCGTCCGAGGCGATGGCCGAGCCACGCTGCATCGACCAGCCGGCGACGCCGAGGTTATCCTTGATGGTGACGGGCACGCCGTCGAGCGGGCCGATCGCCTCGCCTCTCAGCCAGCGCGCCTGCGAGGCCTCGGCCATGGCGAGCGTCACGGCCTCGTCGCGGACGGCGAAGGCGTTGACCTCAGGCTCGAAGCGCTCGATGCGGGCGAGCGTATCCTTCGCGACCTCGACGGGAGAGAGCTGCTTGCTCGCATAGAGCGGGCCGAGCTCGGCGGCGGAAAGCGAGGCGATCGTCGTCATGCGGAAACCTCTCAGGCGTTGGCGACGCGCCAGGCGGTGGTGAGCAGGATATTGGCACCGGCGACCATATCGTCATCGGTGCTGAACTCGGCCGGGTTGTGCGAGAGCCCGCCGATCGAGGGGATGAAGACCATCGCCGTCGGGCAAAGCCGCGCCATCATCTGAGCATCATGACCGGCGCCGGAGATCATGCGGCGGATCGGCAATCCGAACTCGCCGGCGCTGCGCTCGACCTCGGCGATCAGTTCCTCGGCAAAAGGCGTCGCCGGGAAGCGCGCGAGATCGCGGAAGGAGATCTCGATGCCGTCGCGCGCGGCGAGTTCGGCACAGAAGGCACGCACCGCTTCCTCGGCCTGGGCTAGCGGCGCGTCGAGCGGATTGCGCAGGTCGAGCGTCATCACCACGGTCTCGGGCACGACATTGACGTTACCGGGCTGGACGCGGATGACACCGCTATTGGCGAGCTGATTGGGGATGGTCTTGGTCAATTCGTTGGCGAAGATGTTGATGCGCGCGGCGGCGAGGCCGGGGTCCTTGCGATAGGCCATCGGCGTCGTGCCGGCATGGCTCGGGCGGCCCTTGAGGGTGAGCTCGAGCCAGCAGATGCCCTGGATGCCGGTGACGGCGCCGAGCCCGCCACCCTCGTTCTCCAGCACCGGCCCCTGCTCGATATGCATCTCGAGATAGGCATGAGCCGGCAGGAAGCCCGGCTTCTCCGCGCCCTCGTAGCCGATCCGCTTCAGTTCGGCGCCCAGCCCGATGCCGTCGGAATCGACCTCCCTGTGCGCCGCTTCGACGCTCATGCCGCCGGCCCAGACATAGGAGCCGAGCATGTCGGGATGGAAGCGCGCGCCCTCCTCGTTGGTGAAGGCGATCACCGCCATATCGCGCTTCGGGGTCAGGCCGGCATCGCGCAAGGCTGCGAGAACCTCGACGCCGGCGATGACGCCAAGCGCGCCGTCGAAGCGCCCGCCGGTGCCGACCGTATCGATATGCGAGCCCATGATGACGGCCGGGCCGTCCTCAAGCCCCTTCAGGACGCCGACGATGTTGCCGATCGCATCGACCCGGGTATCGAGGCCGAGCGCCTGCATCTGGCCGACCAGCCAGTCGCGGCCCTGCCTGTCCTCATCGGTCAGGGCGAGACGGCGACAACCGCCTTCGGGCGTCGCACCGATCTTCGAGAGTTCTGCCAGGCGCGAGGTCAGCCTCGCTCCATCGATCCTCAGATTGGTGCTCATCGGTTCAGGCCCTCCGTCGTCGGCAAGGCAAGATGCAGACCACGGCCGGACTTGTCGACCCGCGTCCAACGCATCGGCTCCGGACAGCGGCGCGCGTGACACCGGCTGTTTCGGCTCTCCGATCGGCGGTAGAAGCGGCGCCCCATGTCTGCAATCGCCGAATCCCGCACGCATCATTCCTGGCTCGCGGAGGCCCGCGCCATGCTGGCCCTGAGCTGGCCGATGGTGCTGACCAATGTCGCGCAGAACGCGATGACGGCGACCGACGTCATCATGATGGGCCATCTGAGCCCTGATTCGCTGGCCGCCGGCGCGCTTGGCACCAATCTCTACAATGCCGCGCTGATCTTTGGCATCGGTGCGATGGGCGCGGTCTCGCCGATGATCGCGATCGAGCTCGGCCGCAACAAGCACGCGGTGCGCGACCTGCGCCGCACGGTCCGACAGGGCTTCTGGGCCGCTGCGACCATGGTCGGGCCGATGTGGCTCTTCCTCTGGCAGGCCGAGTTCATCCTCAGGGCGATGGGACAGGACCCAGCCCTGTCGAGGGCAGCGGCGTCCTATATCCACACGCTGCAATGGGGCCTGCTGCCCTTCTTCCTCTATCTGTGCCTGCGCGGCTTCGTCGCCGCGCTGCAGCGGCCGCGCTGGGCCTTCATCGTCGTGCTCTTCGCCGTGGCGTTCAACGCCTTCGCCAACTGGTGCCTGATGTTCGGGCGGCTCGGTTTCCCGGCACTCGGCCTGCCCGGCTCCGGCATGGCGACCGCGCTATCGTCGACCCTGATGTTCCTCGGCCTGGCGCTCGTCGTCATGCTGGACCGGCGCTTCCGGCGCTATCAGGTGTTCGGCCGCTTCTGGGTGCCGGACTGGCCGCGCTACCGCGCCTTCTGGCGCATGGGCCTGCCGATCTCGCTGACGCTCTCCTTCGAATCGCTGATCTTCTACGGCGCCGCCTTCATGATGGGCCTGATCGGCTCGACCGCTCTCGCAGCCCATGCCATCGCGATCCAGATCGCCTCGCTCGCCTTCATGGTGCCGCTCGGCATCGGCCAGGCCGGGACCGTGCGCGTCGGGCGCGCCTTCGGCTCGGGCGACAAGGAGGGCATCCGGCGCGCCGGCATGATGGCGCTGATCCTGGCGCTGAGCTTCATGAGCTTCACGGCGCTGCTGATGGCGACGGTGCCGCACTCGCTGATCGCGCCCTTCCTCGACCGCTCGAAGCCCGGCGCGGAGGCGGTCGCTCAGATCGCCACGATCTTCCTGTTCTATGCCGCCGTCTTCCAGATCGCGGACGGGGCGCAGGTCATCGGCTCGTCGATCCTGCGCGGCCTCGGCGACACGCGCCTGCCGATGATCCTCGCCGGCATCGGCTACTGGGGCATCGGCCTGCCGCTCTCGGCCGCGCTCGGCTTCCTGACGCCGCTCGCCGGCAGCGGCATCTGGATCGGGCTGGTGACCGGGCTCTCGGTCGTCGCCGTGATGATGCTCTGGCGCTGGTGGGCCCGAGAAAGCCTGGGATTGCTGAAATGGGGGCTGCACGAGGCGGCCTGACCTGACGAGGCAGCGCTCAACGCTGTTGCCGAATGGCAACAGCGTTGCACAGACACAATTTGGCCATCTCCTGTTCACCCCACGGCCATCTCGGCAACCTTGAACGGGGGTCGTCAACGGCGCATGGAACCACGGCGCCGTTCCGCCGTTCATTCCTGCCTGTAACGCCGAGTTGTCCGTCGATGTCCCCCGTCCGTCCGTCCGCCTCTCCCCTCGCCCGGCCGACCCGCCGCGTCTTCGCGGCCCTGAGTCCGCTCTTCCTCGCCGCCTGCGTCGCGACCAGGCGCCAGGAGCCGTTCGAGGTGCCGAATCGGGGGCCGCAGATCAGCGCCGAATATCTGTCGATGTATGGCGAGCGGCCGGATGAGCAGCACCCGCTACCAGCGACGGATCTCACCGAGGTCGATCCGCAGTTCCTGCGCCGCATCGTCACCTACCCGACCCCCGAACGGCCCGGCACCATCGTCGTCGATACCGACAACCGCTTCCTCTATCTCGTCCAGGAGGGCGGCAAGGCGATCCGCTACGGCATCGGCGTCGGCAAACAGGGCATGTCCTGGCGCGGCCGCGCGACGGTCGCGCGCAAGGCCCAGTGGCCGCGCTGGACCCCGACGGCGGCGATGATCGCCCGCGAGCCGGAGCGCAACCGCCCCTGGGCCGGCGGCATGGCCGGCGGCCTCGAGAACCCGCTCGGCGCCCGCGCGCTCTATCTCTATCAGGGCAACCGCGACACGCTGTACCGCATCCACGGCACCTCGGAGCCGTGGTCGATCGGCAAGTCGGTATCGTCGGGCTGCATCCGCCTGTTCAACCAGGACATCATCGACCTCTACAGCCGCGTTCCGTCGGGCACGACGGTCGTGGTTCTGAACCGCGGCACGCTGCAGGCGCCGTCCGATGTCGACGAGATGCCGCCGCCGGACGACGATTTCGGCAACATCTGACGCAAGCTGCGTCACGCCGACGCCTTGATACCGTCACAGGGCGATCCCACCTCTTGAGCGCGGCGCAACCGTGCCGCCCAACGAGAGGAGATGACGATGACGCCGCAGGAACGCGACGTGATCGCCGGGATTTTCGACCGCCTGAAACAGGCGGCCAATCAGCCCCGCGACCCCGAGGCTGAGAGCTTCATCGCAGAGCGCCTGCGCGAGCAGCCCTATGCGCCCTATGCCATGGCCCAGGCGGTCTATGTGCAGGAGCAGGCGGTGACCAATCTGCATCAGCAGGTCGAGAGCCTGCAGGCGCAGCTGCGCGAGGCCCAAAGCCGCGCCAGCGAGGCCGCGCAACCGCAGGCCGGTGGCTTCCTGTCCGGCATCTTCGGCGGTGCGTCCGTACCCCGCACCGGCTCGGTCCCGCCCGTGCCGCTGCGCACCGACGCCGCCGCTCCCTCTGCCGCCTGGAACACGCAGCCGCAGGCCGCCGCCCCGGCGCAGGCCATGCCGATGCAGCCGCAAGCACCGCAACCCGGCCCGTGGAGCAACCAGCCGCAGCAGCCGTCCCGCGGCGGCGGCTTCATGGCGAGCGCGCTGACCACCGCGGCCGGCGTTGCCGGCGGCATGATGCTCGGCAACGTGCTGAGCAATGCCTTCGGCGGCGGCAGCAAGCCCGCGGCCCAGGCGGCGAGCGACACGAGCTCAGGCAGCACGTCGGGGGCCACCTCCCAGCAGGCCGCTTATGATCAGGGCGCCAGCGATCAGGCGGCCTATGACAGAGGCTCGTCCGATCAGGCGCAGCAGGACCGTGGCTACGGCCAGGGCTATGACGGCGAGGCCAACTACCAGAACGCGAGCCAGGACGACAGCGACCCCGGTTTCGACGATGGCGGCGGGGACGACGACAGCTGGGTCTGAGGACGGACTGCCCGTCCCGCCTCACCGATAGAATGCAAACGGCGGCCGCGATGCGCGACCGCCGTTTGTCATTCCAGGATCAGGCAGCACCCGACCTCAGATCACCAGTACCTTCGCGCCGACACGCACGCGCTCGTAAAGGTCCGTCACGTCGTCATTGGTCATGCGGATGCAGCCCGAGGAGACCGCCTGCCCGATCGTGTTGGGCTCGTTCGTGCCGTGGATGCGGTAGAGCGTCGAACCCAGATACATGGCGCGCGCGCCCATCGGGTTCTCGGGGCCGCCGGCCATGAAGCGCGGCAGGTCGGGCCGGCGCTTCAGCATCTCGCCGGGCGGCGTCCAGCTCGGCCATTCCGCCTTGCGGGTGATCGTCTTCATGCCGGCCCAGGAGAAGCCCGGCCGACCGACACCGATGCCGTAGCGCATGGCCCGGCCGCCCGGTTGCACCAGGAAGAGGAAACGCTGCGGCGTATCGATGATGATCGTGCCGGGCTTGTGCGGGCCGTCATAGGCGACTTCCTGCTTGCGGAAGCGCGGGTCGACGATCTGCTGGATGCCCTGCTGCGGCTCGACCGGCTGGCCGAGCGCGGCCATGCGGCGGCTGACCTGCGGCTGGCGAGCCGCCTCGAAGGGATCGACCTCGTAGCCGCCCTGCGGCTGCATGCGCTGGCCATAGGCATAGCCGCCCGGTCGGTTATAAACAGCGCCGCTCCGTCCCGCCGGTGTCGGATCGCGGCCCGTCATCAGCATCTCGATGAAGCCGCCGCCATAATTGCCGCGCCCTCCGGAAGCCATCGGGTCGTTCGGCGCGGCATAACCGTAATTCTGGCGATAGCCCTGCGCGGAAGCCGGCCCGGCCATAGCCAGAGCCCCGGCGGCGGTCAGGAGCGGGAGAAGGATCTTTCGACGCATGACGCAGGTACTCTCGACATCGATCGCCGGAAGCCTGCGACGCGCCCTCAAAGGAATGGTGAATCGTTGACTCTCAAAGGCGGAAACCGGCCTTAAACCGCTCAATTCTCGGAATTAACCTTAGCGAGCCGTCAAGCGACAGGGTGAAGGAAAGCTTGTCGGCCTCACCGCCGGGCCGCGCGCCGGGCGAGCCAGCGCAGCGTCAGGCCGGTGCGCCAGCGGCCGACATCGCAGGCCAGAATCACCGCCGCATAGACCACCCCACCCAGGCCGATCTGAAGCGGCAGTTCGAGCCCGGCCGGAAGCGCACCGCGCAGCGGCCAGAGCGCGAGCCCCATGGCGGCACCGGCAGCGAGAATGCAACCGATCTCGCGCAGCGGCGGCAGGATCGACAGCGCACGCAAAGCGATCACGGCCATGACCAGCAGCGCGGTCAGATAGGCGGCGCTCTGTGCGATCGAAACCGTCATCGGCGCCAGCGCTCCCGGCGAGGCGAAGATGATGGCGAGGTTGACGGCGAGCCCGATGAGCGCGGCGAGGATGGCGACGAGCGTGCGTTTCGCCAGCAGGAATACGGGGGCCAGCGCCGCCTGGAACAGCGCGATCGCCGCAAAACCCGGCAGGAGCGACGCCATATGACCGGCGAAATGGCCGCGGAAGCTTGCGGGTACGAAGAGCCGTTCGAAGGCCGGCAGGACCAGCCAGAAGCCGAGTGCCACCGGGAGCACGCAGGCAAGTACAGGAACCATATTCCGGGCGATGCGCTTCTGCGCGGCGACACGCCCGCGCGTCTCATCGAGGCGGATGACCTCGCGCAGCAGCACGATCTCGAGCATCGAGGCCAGCACCGGGAAGAGCCTGAGGCCGATATCGGAGGCCAGCGAGAAATAGCCGGCCTCGGCGAAACCGTGGCTCTCGGCCAGGATGGCGCGGTTGATAAGCGGAATCGCGGCATAGACGGCGTTGCCCGCGACCAGCGGCAGGGCATAGCGCGCAAAACCGCGCATCAGGTCCGTCCGAAGCGCGCCCGGTGCCGGCTTCGCATCGGCCAGGCGCCGGCGAACGGCCAGAGCGGCAGCAACTGCGCTGAGCACGCCGCCGAGGAGCACGACAGCCGGATCACGGGCCAGCCAGGCACCACCGACCATCAGCAACAAGGCCGCCACGCTCCTGACGAGCACGAGCCGGGCATAGGCCGCATCGAGGAAGCGGGCGCGGGCGATGGCTGCGTGATAGTCGAACCAGCCGGCGGCGATACCGCCCGCGACCGAGATCATCAGCAGCGCGGCAGGGAGTCCGGCATCGACGCCCGCCAGCAACGCAGCGGCCAGCAGCGCACAGAGCGACAGGCTCACACCGGCGAAGAGCAGATCGAGCGTCGCCCGGATACCGGGGTCGCTCTCCCGGCTTTGCAGCGAATAGAAGCGGACGACGGAGAGCTTCAGCCAGTCGAGCAGCGCCGTGTTGACCAGCACGACGGTGGCGGCGCCGATGGCATAGAGCCCGAAGGCCTCCGGGCCGAGGAACAGGGCGACGAGCAGCCCGAGGACGAAATTCAGCCCGGCATTGATGATGAAGGGCAGAAGAACAGTCATCGTGCCCCAGAGGCTGTTAGGGACTGTGGGATGGAAGGCCCGACTCACCGACGGTGTGCCTCCCAGAATCGGGGGTAACCGGACGGACCGGGTTTT
Source organism: uncultured Allobosea sp. (assembly GCF_945956895.1). GTDB lineage: Bacteria > Pseudomonadota > Alphaproteobacteria > Rhizobiales > Beijerinckiaceae > Allobosea. The sequence continues at coordinate 93,810 of NZ_CAMFJF010000003.1, forward strand.
CCAAGGGGGCGTTGCGAAGCCCGACGAGCCGCCTGCCCACGCCCTGTCGCCACGGCATTGGGCGATCCCGTTCCCGCATCTTCACGACGGCAGGATTTGCCCCTAAGGCAGGCAAATGACCCCGCCTATCCGGCTTGCCCGCGACGACGATTCCGGCCCGCTCTCCGCCCTCATCGCGGCGAGCTTCGCGGAATATCCGGGCTGCGTCTTCGTCGAGGAAGAGCTTCCCGAACTGCGCCGGCCTGCGTCCTATTTCGCGGCCAAGGGCGGCGTCCTCTGGATCGCGGACGGGCCGGACGGACGTGTCGCCGGCTCGCTCGGCGTCGTACCTGTGCCGGAGCAGAACGCCGTCGAGCTGGCCAAGGTCTATGTCGACCCCACTTTCCGGGGCGCCGGGCTGGCACAGACCCTCTTCGCCAGGGCGGTCGACTTCGCGGAACAGGGCGGCTTCGCCGAGATGACGCTGTGGTCCGACACGCGTTTCACCCGCGGCCATCGCTTCTACGAGAAGCTCGGCTTCGTGCGCTGGCCAGGCGAACGCTATCTCGGCGACCTCTCGGAAAGCTGGGAATATCACTTCCGCAAGCCGCTGCGCCGCGCGTCGTGACTGCGGCCGTCGCCTTCCGGGCCGCACTCGGCATCGCCCTGCTCACCGCCATGGACGGTGTGATCAAGGGCCAGATGCAGCAGCATCCGTTCATCGTGGCGCTGTTCATGCGCTTCCTGATGGGCGGCATCTGCGCGCTCATCGTGCTCGCCATCGCCCGTCCCAACCGGCCGACCCGCGCCAGCCTCATCGGCAATGTCGCGCGCGTACCGCTCGTCGTGCTGACGGCCGGCAGCTTCTTCTATTCGGTCTCGGTTCTGCCGCTGGCGGAGGCGCTGACGCTGTCCTTCCTGGCGCCGGTCTTCGTCGCGCTGCTCGGCGGGCTCCTGCTCAAGGAGAAGATCGACAGGCGCATCCTGCAGGCGCTCGGCTTCGGACTCGCCGGCATGCTGGTGATGGTCTGGCCACGCCTGCAGGGCCATGTCAGCGGCGCCAGCCTCGGCGTCGCCGCCGCGCTGTTCTCGGCGGTGAGTTACGCCTTCAACCTGATCCTGCTCAGGCGCATCGCGGTCCGCGAGCACCCGACCGTCATCGTCGCCTTCCAGAATGTCGGGCCGGCGGTGTGCCTCGCCATTCCGGCGGCTCTCGCCTTCGTGCCGATGACGCTGACGGACCTCGCGGCCTATCTGTTCGCGGGCGCGCTCGGTGTTGCCGGGCATCTCACGCTGACCTCGGCCTATGCGCGCGCCGCCGCCTCGCAGCTGGCTCCCATCGAGTACACGGCGCTGATCTGGGCGAGCCTGCTCGGCTTCTTCGTCTTCGGCGAAGTGCCGCTCTATACGACCTATCTCGGCGCGCTGCTGATCGTCGCGGGCGCTGTCGCAGTCAGCCGGCGTTAGATTTCGCCGGGAAGACCATGCAGGTCTCGGTGCCGTGCGCGAGCAATTTGCCGCGCGCATCGACCAGCTTGCCTTCCGTCGTGATCACCGAGCTGCCGCGATGGATCAGCTTGCCCTCGCAGCGCACCGGGCCGTTGTCCGGCATGACCGGACGGACATAGTTCAGCTTCATCTCCAGCGTGGTGTAGCCCTCGCCCGGCTTCAGCGTGGCGTGGGCGGCGCAAGCCATGGCGGAATCGAGGATCGTCGCGGTCCAGCCGCCATGGATCGTGCCGAGCGGATTGAAGAAGCGGGCGGAAGGCTGGCCGACGAAGACCACCCTGCCCTCATCGGCCTCGACCAGCTCGAAATCCATCGCATCGGCGAAGGGCGGCGCCGGATTGGTGCCGGCGATGATCCCGCGCAGGAAGCTCAAGCCATCGCCCGCGACCAGCTCCTCGCGAGACACCACCCCAACCGCGCGCTTCATGCCGATCTCCATTCGTGTAACTGCACGATATGGATGAGACAGTGAAGGCGTCAACGGGTAGAATGGCAATAGATGCTTCAGGGCCCTTGAAGCATGCGAGCCCTCATCCTGAGGAGCAGCCGAAGGCTGCGTCTCGAAGGATGCTTCAGGAGGCTCGGGAGCGATCTGGAGCATCCTTCGAGACGCCGCTTCGCGGCTCCTCAGGATGAGGGCTGAGTTTCGAATCCGTCAGCGCTCGCCGCGCGCGGCCCGGCGCAAAGCCCTGAGGTCGTCGCGGGTTTCGCGCCAGCGCTCCTCGCCGAAACCACCCTCGATCTTGTCCTGCGCCGCGCGCCAGTAGGGGATCGCGGCCTCGATCGCGGCCCTGCCCTTCTCGGTCACCGCATAGACCGAGGCGCGGCCACGGCACTCGACCGGCTCCACCAATCCTTCAGCCGCCAGAAGCTGGAGATTGCGCGTCAGCGAGGTCCGCTCCAGCGCAAAGCGTTCGGCCAGTTCCGTGACCGATTTCCACTGGCCGGTGCTGAGCGCAGAGAGCAGCACGAACTGCGTGATCTTGAGGCCGCTCGGGCGCATCGCCTCGTCATAGGCCCGCGTCACCGCCCGCGCCGTCATGCGCACATGCAGCGCGACGCAGGAGCGGGCGATGGCGTCGAGGCACGGGTCGGGAGCGGGCGTCGTCATTCCGCCATGTTAGCGTGTTCAAGCGCTGCTGCCAGCAGGCTTGAAGCGGCCTGCGACACCGCATCCGCCGACGTTCACTTTATCGCGGGGTGCTTCCTTGACTCTCCGTACCCCCACGCCTATCTCCGCTGGCATCTGTTAGCACTCTCACTTGGTGACTGCTAACAGCCTCCCCCGGGAGCCCATCAGCGGCGCCCGAACCGAATAAGACCGAGAGGAAGACAGAACCATGAAGTTCCGTCCGTTGCATGACCGCGTCGTGGTCCGCCGCCTTGACAGCGAAGAGAAGACCAAGGGCGGCATCATCATCCCCGAGACCGCCAAGGAAAAGCCCCAGGAGGGCGAGGTCATCGCCGTCGGCTCCGGCGCGCGTGACGAGGCCGGCAAGCTCGTCGCCCTCGACGTCAAGAAGGGCGACCGCGTCCTGTTCGGCAAGTGGTCGGGCACCGAGGTCAAGATCGATGGTCAGGACCTCCTGATCATGAAGGAATCCGACATCATGGGCGTCGTCGGCTGATAGCCGCCTGACCTCTCCAGCAATTTTCCAGTTCCAGTCCAAGGAGTAGCTCTCATGGCTGCCAAAGACGTCAAATTCGGCACTGAAGCCCGCGACAAGATGCTGCGCGGCGTGGATGTCCTCGCCAATGCCGTGAAGGTCACGCTCGGTCCGAAGGGCCGCAACGTCGTGATCGAGAAGTCGTTCGGCGCTCCGCGCATCACCAAGGACGGCGTCACCGTCGCCAAGGAGATCGAGCTTTCCGACAAGTTCGAGAACATGGGCGCCCAGATGGTCCGCGAAGTCGCTTCGCGCCAGAACGACCATGCCGGCGACGGCACCACCACCGCCACCGTTCTCGCCCAGGCGATCGTCCGTGAAGGCGCCAAGTCGGTTGCGGCCGGCATGAACCCGATGGACCTGAAGCGCGGCATCGACCTGGCGGTCGAGGCGATCGTTTCGGACCTCAAGAAGAACTCGAAGAAGGTCACCTCGAACGCGGAAGTCGCGCAGGTCGGCACCATCTCGGCCAACGGCGACTCGTCGGTCGGCGAGATGATCTCGAAGGCCATGCAGAAGGTCGGCAACGAGGGTGTCATCACCGTCGAGGAAGCCAAGACCGCCGAGACCGAGCTCGACGTCGTCGAGGGCATGCAGTTCGACCGCGGCTACCTGTCGCCGTACTTCATCACCAACTCCGAGAAGATGGTCGCCGAGCTCGACGACCCCTACATCCTCGTCTTCGAGAAGAAGCTGTCGTCGCTCCAGGCGATGCTGCCGATCCTCGAGGCCGTCGTGCAGACCGGCAAGCCGCTGCTCATCATCGCCGAGGACGTCGAGGGCGAGGCCCTGGCCACGCTCGTCGTCAACAAGCTCCGTGGCGGCCTGAAGGTCGCGGCCGTCAAGGCTCCGGGCTTCGGTGATCGCCGCAAGGCCATGCTCGAGGACATCTCGATCCTGACCGCCGGCCAGATGATCTCGGAAGACCTCGGCATCAAGCTCGAGACCGTGACGCTCAACATGCTCGGCCGCGCCAAGCGCGTGCGCATCGAGAAGGAGAACACCACGATCATCGACGGCGCCGGCAAGAAGAAGGACATCGAGGCTCGCGTCGGCCAGATCAAGGCCCAGATCGAGGAGACCACCTCGGACTACGACCGTGAGAAGCTCCAGGAGCGTCTGGCCAAGCTCGCCGGCGGCGTCGCGGTGATCCGCGTCGGCGGCGCGACCGAGGTCGAGGTCAAGGAGAAGAAGGACCGCGTCGACGATGCCCTGAACGCCACCCGCGCTGCGGTGGAAGAAGGCATTCTTCCTGGCGGTGGCGTTGCGCTCCTGCGCGCGCTGTCCTCGGTCAAGTCGATCAAGACCCAGAACGACGACCAGAAGACCGGTGTCGAGATCGTCCGCAAGGCGATCACCGCCCCGGCTCGCCAGATCGTCGAGAACGCTGGCGATGACGGCGCGGTCGTGGTCGGCAAGCTGCTCGAGTCGAAGGACTACACCTACGGCTACAACGCCCAGACCGGCGAGTACGGCGATCTGGTCAAGTCCGGCATCATCGACCCGACCAAGGTCGTCCGCACGGCGATCCAGGACGCGGCTTCGATCGCGGGCCTGCTGATCACCACCGAGGCGATGGTCGCCGACCTGCCGAAGAAGGACGCCCCGATGCCCCCGATGGGCGGCGGCGGCATGGGCGGCATGGACTTCTGAGGAAGTCCAGACGCCCAAAGCGTCTGAATTCCGAAACCGGGCAAGCCCGGTTTCGGGGGCGGCATGGACTTCTGATCCAGCCTCTCAGGCAATTTCCAGAGAAGGCCCGGCGCAAGCCGGGCCTTTTTCGTTTCGACGGCGGCGCAATGCATTGGATGGCATGGTCGCGCCATGCGCTCGCGGCACCCCGCTGGGCTGCCATTGCCATGCCACCGCCATGTCTTCTCGCCTATAAAAGTGGCAAGCGCGCCGACTTCTGACGCGCCCAATGGCAATCATCGGGAGAGGCCCATGACAACCTCCAAATTCCTCACCGGCGTCGCTTTCGCGGCCACGCTGCTCGCCTCACAGATCGCTCGCGCCGATATCACCATCGGCCTTGTCGCGCCGCTGACCGGCCCCGTCGCCGCCTATGGCGACCAGGTCAAGAACGGCGCTCAGACCGCCGTCGACGTGATCAACAAGAATGGCGGCGTGCTCGGCGAGAAGCTCGTGCTGAAGCTCGCCGACGATGCCGGCGACCCGAAGCAAGGCGTCTCCTCCGCCAATCTCCTGGTCGGAGAGAAGGTCAAGTTCGTGGTCGGGCCGGTGACCTCCGGCGTCGCCATGGCGGTCTCCGACGTGTTCGCCGAGAGCGGCGTGCTGATGGTGACGCCGACCGCGACCTCGCCGGCGCTGACGACGCGCGGCCTCACCAATGTCTTCCGCACCTGCGGCCGCGACGACCAGCAGGCGGACATCGCCGCTGCTTATGTCCTGAAGAACCTGAAGGACAAGAAGATCGCGATCGTCCATGACAAGGGCACCTACGGCAAGGGCCTCGCCGACGCCTTCCAGAAGGGCATCAATGCCGGCGGGCTGAAAGAAGTGACGGCGCTGACCGTCAATCCCGGCGACAAGGACCTCTCGGCCGTGGTGACACGGCTCAAGGCCGCCAATGTCGAAGTGATCTATTTCGGCGGCTATCACCCCGAGGGCGGCCTGCTCGCGCGCCAACTCGCGGATGCCGGCGTCAAGGCGACGATCATCGGCGGCGAGGGCCTGTCCAACACCGAGTTCGCGGCGATCGGCGGCGACCATGCCACCGGCACGCTGTTCACCAACGCGACCGACGCGCTGAAGAACCCCGACTCGGCCCAGGCCGTCGCGGCGCTGAAGGAGAAGGGCATTCCGCCGGAAGCCTTCACGCTCAACGCCTATGCCGCCGTCGAGGTGCTCAAGGCCGCGATCGAGAAGGCCGGCAAGCCGGGCGATGCCAATGGCGCCGGCAAGGCCCTGCAGTCCGGCATGCCGGTCAAGACCGCGATCGGCACGCTGACCTATGGCAAGACCGGCGACCTGAGCTCGCCGAGCTTCTCAATGTACAAATGGGACGCCGGCAAGATCGTCGCCGCCCAGTGATCGGCTAAAGCCGACCCTTCCAGCTTTGCGCCCCGGACGAGCCCCGCTCGTCCGGGGCGTTTCGTTTCCGATGTGCCCTTTTGATCTTTCACGGAACCACGCCGTCATCCCGGGCTTGACCCGGGATCCATCGTAGAACGCACCGCCCTATGATGGATTCCGGATCGGCGCCGCTTCGCGGCTTGTCCGGAATGACACGCGATTTCCGAGAGGGCGGAGCGTTTTCCAAGGCCTCTCCGCCGGATGACAATTTGCTCATCCTGGCGCGGCGCCATTGAAAGGCCACTCCCGCTGCGACATGGTCCGAATCGTGGCTTTCATCGTCTCCCGCCAGGATTCCCGTCTATGCGCCTGTTGAGCATTCTCGTCGCCGTGCTGGCGGCTGCCACGCTGGTCTTTGGCCAGCAGGCCGGATCGGCCAATTTGATCGGCATGGGCGTCGTCGGCCTGCTGCTGGCGGCGGTCACCTTCCGCTCGCCGAGCCTGCCCTTCTTCCTGCGGATCTTCTCCGGCGTCTTCGCGATCGAATACCTGCTGTTCGGCGCGTCTGCGATCGCGGCGCAGCTCGGCTGGTGGCCTGAGACGCTCGGCATCCCGCCAATCCCGACGAGCCTGCCGACCACGGTCGGCGTCTTCGCGATCCTGATCTACGCGATCTCCTTCGTGCCGGTGATCGCGCGCATCGCGCGGCTGGCCTCGCCCTATTTCGAATCCGACGAGGTCACGACAGCTAATCTCTGGCCGATCGGTCCGTTCAAGATCCGGCTCGGCGTCCTGGCGGTTGCACTCTTCGTCTTCCTGATCGTCATCAACCAGCTTCAGGTCGGCATCTCGCTCAGGATCTCGTTCTTCAGCCGCGACATGTTCGATTCGCTGCAGAACAAGGATGCGCCGACCTTCTGGTACCAGATCTTCTGGGTGTTCGTGCCCTGGGCGACGATCTGGGTCGTCTCGAACCTGATCGAGCTGTTTGCCAACTACACGATCCTGATCCGCTGGCGGCAGTTCATGGCGAACGCCTACACGAAGACGTGGCTCGACCATGCGACGCATTACCGGATCGCGCTCGCCGGCAGTGTCGACAACCCCGACCAGCGTATCGCCGAAGACACCCGCTCCTTCGTCAACCAGACCTATAACTTCGCGCTGCCCCTGCTCTCGCAGATCTCCACGCTGGTCTCGTTCTCGATCATCCTCTGGAACATCCCGGTCGCCTTCACCCTGCCGGGCACCTCCTTCGCCGTGCCCGGCTACATCTTCTGGGTGGCGTTCTTCTATGCGGCGGCGGCCACCTGGCTGACCCACCTGATCGGCCGGCCCCTGATCCGCCTCGAGTTCGAGCAGGAGAAGCGGGAGGCGAATTTCCGCTTTGCCCTGGCGCGCCTGCGCGAATATTCCGAGCAGATCGCGCTGATGGTCGGCGAACCGACGGAGCGCGCCCATCTCGCCCGGCGCTTCGGCGACATCGTCGAGAACTTCTACCGCCTGGTCTGGCGCCGGCTGAAGCTCACGGCCTTCACCTTTTCCTACAACCAGGCCAGCGTGGTCGTCCCGACCATCATCCTGGCACCGTATTTCTTCGCCGGCACGATCACGCTCGGCGTCCTGCAGCAGGTATCGGGCGCCTTCGACCGGGTGCAGACGGCCCTGTCCTTCATCATCAACAGCTACTCCTCGATCGCCTCCTATCTCGCCTCGATCAACCGCCTGACCTCCTTCGAAGCCGCGATCGCCGATGCGCAGCACGGCGCGATCAGCGAGGAGGCCCTCGGCCGCGAGACCTCGCGCGACGAGAGCCTGCATATCCGCGACGCCACGCTCCTCCTGCCCAACGGCAAGCCGATCGTGAAGCTCGGCGCGCTCGATCTCGGCAGGACGCGCTCGACGCTGCTGATCGGCCCTTCCGGTTCGGGCAAGTCGACACTGTTCCGCGCCATCGCCGGCATCTGGCCCTTCGGCGATGGCAGGGTCGGGATTCCGGCCGGCGCCGAGATCATGCTGCTGCCGCAGCGCCCCTATCTGCCACAGGGCACGCTCAGGGCGGCGCTGGCCTACCCGGCCGAGGAAGGCGCCTATGACGACGCCGAGACCCGCGCCGCGATGGACAAGGTCAAGCTCGGCCATCTCGCCGACAGGCTCGACGAGGTCGACCTGTGGGGGCAGCGGCTCTCGGGCGGCGAGCAGCAGCGGCTCGCCGTCGCACGCGCCCTCCTGAGCAAGCCGGACTGGCTCTTCCTGGACGAGGCGACCGCCTCGCTCGACGAGAAGCTGGAGGGCGAACTCTACGCGACGATCGATCGCGAGCTGCCGCAGGCCCACATCGTCTCGATCGGCCATCGCGCGACGTTGCGCACGATGCACGACGCCATCGTCACCATGGAGCCGAATGCCGACGGTACCTTCACGCCGACGCCGACGGCGAAAGTGCGGGCCGCCTGAGACGGCCCGCACCAGCTTCTCCGTTCGGGGGAGCTGGTGCATCAGGCATCGCGGATACGAAGGACATCGCCGCCAAAATGAAAAGGGTCGCTCGCGCGACCCTTTTCTCATTCGTCTCTTGCATGACATCCTCCCCTCGAAGGGAAGGACTGGCGTCCGTCAGAGCGAGCGGCTGAGCGTCACTTCGCCAGCCCCGCCCTTCAGGACGAGACGGCCGCTGACGAGATCCCATTTGCTCGTCGCGCGCAGCGCCAACAGGAATGCCTTCTCGAACTCGAGCATGCCCTTGTCGCAGCTGCGCTTGGTCAGCGCGATCGGGCCGACCGCGAAGCCCTGCTGGCGCAGCGGATAGGCCGCGGCCGAAAACGTATTGCAGCCGCCGAAGCCTGTGCCGCGCAGATTCATATCGACCATGAGGGTCGCGCGACGATCCTGGACGGGCTTGCCGTTCAGCGCCACGACGCTCCAGCTCGCACCGAGCGGGAAAGTTTTTTCCTGCTGCGAGATCGGCGTGCCCATCGCCTGATACTGCTCGCGCGTCGGCTGGCCTTCCTTGCCGCCGCGGCGCTGGGCAACGGCTTCGCTCGAAGCCAGCATCGGCACGGCCAGGCTCGCAAGAACGGCCGCAAGGCCAAGGCGTCGGATCATGATCGTCTTACCTGCATTCACTCGCACGGCAGCGCGCCGGGCTGCCAAACCGGTTAACGCCTAGAATCCAATTCGTTCAGGATCAAGGCTGAACCGCAACTGGTCCCGTCATTCCGATGCTGCCATGCAACATCAGATGCGTGCGTTCAAGCGCTCCAGCAAGCGGTTCGCGCGGCGGAAGACATAAGCCGGGGCGCTGACGGTGACATCATCGGCGCCGAGCCCGTCGAGATGCTCGACCAGCGCGAAGACGGCCTTGTCCGGGCAATGCAGCGTCAATGGCGCGCCAGCAGCCGGCAGGCCGAACGGCATGCGCGCGCCGAAGCGCTTTTCCAGCACCGCCAGCGCGTCCGCCGCGAGATCGAGCCGGGCCCGGACCTCACGGATCGTGCGCCCTTCTTCCTCCGCCGCGATGCGCGACAGGATGGTCTTGGCCGCCGCCTTCGCCCGCTCGCCCCAGGGCGCCCGCATCGAGGCAACGAGATTGGCCTCGGAGGCCAGCATCACGCCGTCGTCGAGCACCTTCAGCGCGTTGGCGGATAGCGTCGCGCCGGTCGTGGTAATGTCGACCACGATCTCGGCCGTGCCGGCGGCAGGAGCCCCCTCGGTCGCGCCGAGGCTTTCGACGATGCGGTAATCGGCAAGGCCGTGCTGCGCGAAGAAGCGGCGGGTCAGGTTTACGTATTTGGTGGCGACGCGCAGCTTCTTGCCGTGGCGCGCCCGCATCGCCGAGGCGACGTCGTCGAGATCGGCCATGCTACGCACGTCGATCCAGGCCTGCGGCACGGCGACGACGACATTGGCGTGGCCGAAGCCAAGCGGGGTCAGCATCTCGACCGCCGCATCGGCATCCGAGAGCTGCTCACGAACCAGGTCCTCGCCGGTGATGCCGATATGGGCGGCGCCGGACGAAAGCTGCGCCACGATCTCGGAGGCCGAGAGGAAGGCGACTTCCGCCCCGTCGACGCCGGCGATGGCGCCGCGATAGTCGCGCTCGCCGCGCGACTTGACGAATTTCAGGCCCGCCCGACCGAAGAAGGCGGTGGCGTTCTCCTGGAGGCGGCCCTTGGAGGGGACGGCGAGGACGAGCGGAGCGTCGTTATCCGGCATCTGGCTCATGCGGCGTCTCCCGTCAGGCGGTCGAGCCAGAGCGAGGCGCCGACAGCAGGGATCGGCCGGCTCGCGCCGAGACGTCCGAGCACGTTGTCGTAGCGCCCGCCGCCGGCAACGGGCTTGCCGTCGCCGCGGGCCTTGTCGTGAAGCTCGAAGATGAAGCCGGTATAGTAGTCGAGATTGCGGGCGAAGCCGGCCGCGAAGCGGATGGCGCCGATATCGACGCCGCGCGCCGCGAGGAAGCCGGTGCGCTCGTCGAAGGCGTCGAGCTGGCGGCCGATATCGAGCGAAGCCTGGTCGGCAAGCGCGCGCAGCGAGGCCGAAGCCGCATCGGGATCGCCGGAGACGGCGAGCACCTGCGCCAGCAGCGCCTTGACGTCGCTATTGACCGGGTTCTCGCGTTCGGCGGCGCGCGCCAGGAAGCGCTCGGCGATATCGGCGGCGGAGCGCCCGCCGACGGTCGAGATGCCGGCGATCGAGAGCACGTCCTCGACGAAAGCCCGGGCGGCCTTGGGGTCCTGCCCCTCGAGCGCCTTGAGCAAGCCGGCATGAGCGGCTTCGCCATCGGCAGCTGGGGGATCGAGCGCGTCGACAGCGTCTGTCCCCTTGCCTTGCACCACGGCGCGGACCAGGCGGCGGCGCGCGCCCTGCGGCACGGCAAGCCCATCAAGCAGCGCGCCGAGAACGGCGACATCGCCCATAACGATGCGCGGCTCGGCCAGGCCGAGCATGGCCGCGGCCTCGATGGTCAGCGCCATGACCTCGGCATCGGCGGCGGTGAAATCGTCGCGACCGAAGGATTCAATACCCGCTTGCAGGAACTCGCCGGGCTCACTGGCCCGCATGCGGAAGACCGGGCCGGCATAGGCATAGGCCGCCGGTTCGGTCGAGCCTGAGGCGATGTGATCGAGCGCGACGGGGATGGTGTATTCGGGGCGCAGGCACCAGTCGCGGCCATCGGCATCCTGCGTCATGAAGATGCGGCGGCGGATATCCTCGCCGGAAAGATCGAGAAAGACATCGGCCGGCTGCAGGATCGCCGGCTCGGCATGGGCATACCCCTCGCCGGCGAAGAGCGCGATCACGGTCTCGATGCTGGCACGGCTTGCGGGCACGGCTCGTCCTGTCCTGTTGCGAGCGCCGCGCCGGATATCAGCATCGGATTGCTCCGAAAAGGGAACGCCACTTTTCGGTCCGATGCTCTAGCAGCGACGCCGCGAATTTTCGAGGGATTTGAGGGAAATGGGTGAACGGGAATCGAAGGGCGCCGCTATCGTCATGGTCGAGCCTGTCTCGACCATCCACGTCTTCACCGGGCAGAGGCCACACTCAAGACGTGGATGCTCGCCACAGGGGCGAGCATGACGGAAGCGCCCTTTACGAATGTCGCGCCAGCACCCGCTTCACGCCCTCAACCAGGTCCGCGACCGGCACGGCGAACTGGGCCTCGGCCTGCTTGGCCTTGTGCTCGGCGGAATCCTTGACGTCGCGGCTGGCGGCGGCGAGCTCGGCGCCGAGGATCAGGTCCTTGATCACGACCGTGCCGGCTTCGCGCTCGGACGAGCCCTGAATGATCGCGCAGATCGCACCGCGTCGGTCGGCATATTTCATCTGGGCGTTGAAGCCGGAGGCGCCGAGATAGAGGTCCGCCCGCAGCAGCGGCTTGCCGTCCACATCCTTGGCCTGACGCAGCGCCGAGACCATTGCCTGATAGCCCGGCATGAACTCAGGCGACTTGTTATCCATCGCGGTGACGACGACGAGGGGCAATTCGTTCCGGCTGTCGACGATCGGCGATTTCACTGCCTTCAGCGCCGAAAAGAGCCGCGAGACACCGATGGAGAAGCCAGTCGCCGGCACCGGCTCGGGCCGGAAGCGACCGACGAGGCCGTCATAGCGCCCGCCGCCCGCGACCGAGCCGAAGCGCACGACCTGCCCATCATCATTGGTGACCGGGAAGGTCAATTCCACCTCGTAGACCGGGCCGGTATAGTATTCGAGGCCGCGGACGATCGAGGGGTCGATGATGATGCGACCGAGATAGCCGGCCGCCGTGATCAGCTCGCGGATCTGCTCCAGTTCCGCGATGCCGGCCTGACCATTCTCGGCGCCTTCGACAAGGCCGCGCAGATCGGCAAGTGCCACGGCCGAGAGCCTGGCGGAACCTTCGCTGTCCTGAGCATTCGTCTTGCCCAGCTCTGCGAGCTTCTGGCCGAGTTCGAGATAGCGCAGGATGCGGTCGGATTGAGCATCGGACAACCCAGCGCCCTTGGTGAAATCGCCGCTCTCGTCCTTGCGGCCTTCACCGAGGAGCTTGCGGACTTCCTCCAGCGGGAACTTGTCGGCCTTGTCGATCGCCCTGAGCACGGTGAGGCGCGCGGCGGGGTCGATCCCGGCCGCATCCATCACGCCGTCGAGCACCTTGCGGTTGTTGACCTTCACGACGTAGTCGCCGCGCTTGATGCCGAGCTTCTCCATCGTGTCAGCGGCGAGCATGCAGATCTCGGCATCGCCCGCGACGGTGCCGCTGCCGACGATATCGGCATCGAACTGCATGAACTGGCGGAAGCGCCCTGGCCCCGGCTTCTCGTTGCGGAAGACGTAGCCGACGCGATAGCTGCGATAGGGCTTCGGCAGCGCATCGAAATTCTCGGCGACATAGCGGGCGAGCGGCGCCGTCAGGTCATAGCGCAGCGAGAGCCACTGCTCGTCATCGTCCTGGAAGGAAAAGACGCCCTCGTTCGGCCGGTCCTGATCCGGCAGGAACTTGCCGAGCGCGTCGGTGTACTCGACGAAGGGCGTCTCGACGGGATCGAAGCCATAGACCGAGAAGCTCTCGCGGATGACGGAGAGCATGCGCTCGGTCGCGGCGACATCGGCCGGGCCGCGATCGACGAAGCCGCGCGGCTGGCGGGCCTTCAGCTTAGCAGGGGCGGTCTTGTCGGCGGACATGGCGTGCGGAACTCGAATTGGGGGCGTGCGGTACAAAACGTACGAGGCGGGTTAGACCGCCGCGACGCAGGGGGCAAGTCACGGGGCGTCATTCTCGGGCGAAGCGAAGCGCAGACCCGAGAATCTCATGACGAGAAAGCTCGTCATTCCGGACAAACCGCGAAGCGGTGCCGATCCGGAATCCATCGGAGGCCTCGGTGCTCTATGATGGATTCCGGGTCTCCCTTCGGTCGCCCGGAATGACGAAACGGGTCATGAGATGCTCGGGTCAAGCCCGAGCATGACGCGCGTCTGAGCTACTCCGCCGCCAGCCTCGCCTCCCGCAACGGCCGATCCGCGATCCCCGCCCGCGCCAGCTTCTCCGGCAGCGGCCCGCCGGTCGCCCAGTCCAGCAGCTCGGCGGTATGGACCACCGGCGTCGTCGCTCCCTTGTCGGCAAAGCCTTTCGCGAGCTGGGTCATGCAGCCGATATTGCCGGTCGCGACCAGCATCGGTCTGGTGCGCTCGATATTGCCGATCTTGCGCTCGCGCAATTGCCCCGCGATCTCGGGCTGGAGGATGTTGTAGACGCCGGCCGAGCCGCAGCAGATATGGCCCTCCGGCACCTCCTTCACCTTGAAGCCAGCTCCCGACAACAGACGCTTCGGTCCGTCCTTGAGCTGCTGGCCATGCTGCATGGAGCAGGCCGAGTGATAGGCGATCGGCATCGCGACATCGCGGACGTGAGCAAGCTCCAGCGTCTCCAGGAACTCGGTGACGTCCTTGGCCAGTGCGGAGACCTTCGCCGCCTTTTCGGCATAGGCGGGCTCGTTGCGGAACATGAAGCCGTAATCCTTGATCGTCGTGCCGCAGCCGGAGGCCGTGATCAGGATCGCGTCGAGCCCGTCGCCGTCGATCTCCGCCATCCAGGCATCGATATTGGCGCGGGCGAAGGTAAGCGCATCGTGCTCCTGCCCCATATGGTGGACGAGCGCGCCGCAGCAGCCCTCCCCTTTCGGCAGCACCACCTCGACGCCGTGGCGGTTGAGCAGGCGGATCGTCGCCTCGTTGATGGCGGGGTCGAGCACCGGCTGGGCACAGCCCGACAGCAACGCGACGCGACGCTTCCGTTCGACCGGCGGCGGGAAGCTTTGCGGGCCTTCCATAGCGGAACGCGTGGGCAGGCGGGCAGGCGCCAGCGCCAGCATCGCCTTCAGGCGCGAGCCGACGACCGGGATGATGCCGAGGACAGGCGCCAGGGGCTTGCCGACAAGGGCCACCAGCATCGCCGCGCGGAAGCGGCCGGGATAGGGCAGGATCGCCGCCAGCACCTTGCGCAGCAGACGGTCATGCCAGGAACGCGTGTAGGTCTCCTCGATATGGGCGCGGGCGTGGTCGACGAGGTGCATGTAATGCACGCCCGAAGGGCAGGTCGACATGCAGGAGAGGCAGGAGAGGCAGCGGTCGATATGGGTCACGACCTCCGGTGTGGCGGGCTTGCCGTTCTCCAGCATGTCCTTGATCAGGTAGATGCGTCCGCGCGGGGAATCGAGCTCGTCGCCCAGCAGCAGATAGGTCGGGCAGGTCGCGGTGCAGAAGCCGCAATGCACGCAGGTGCGCAGGATCTTCTCCGAGGCCGGCATGCGCGGATCGGAAGCGAGGCGTTCGGGGGTGAAGTTCGTCTGCATCAGATCCCCGCATAGATCCGGCCGGGCTCGAAGATGCCGGCGGGATCGAAGCTTTTCTTGATGCCGGCCGTCACCCGCATCAGTGGTTCGGCCAGGGGCTGGAACACGTCCACGGCGGCACGGATCGCATCGGGCGCCCGCACCAGCGTCGCATGGCCGCCGAGCGGCTTCAGCGCGGCGCGGATCGCAGCGGCGCCGGCATCGCCATCGGCTGGAACCGCGAGCCAGACCAGCCCGCCGCCCCAATCGTAGAACCAGCGGGCGCCCGGGACCATGCGGGCGATCGCGGCGGTGGCCTTAGGGCCGTTGGTCGGGGCGAGCGAAAGCCGCCAGACCGCCTCATTGGTTCCGGCGAAGAATGTCGCGTCGCGGATATCGGTCCAGAGTTCAGTCGGCGCCGTTCCTTCAAGACGCTCGGGAACGCCATATTCGCCGAGCAGCAAGGCGAGCTCACCGGAACGGTATTCGATCGAATCCGAAAAATGCTCCAGCCGCAGCAGGGTCCGCGCCTGATCGCCGGCAAGCCCGGCGGGAAGATGCGCGGCCGCCATCGGTTCGAAGGGCGAACCCAGCGCTTTCGACAAGAGCGCGACGCCGTCGCTGTCCGACAGGCCGCTCCATTGCAGCGTGACGATACGTTCCGGCTGCGGCAGCACGCGGAAGGCGACCTCTGTGAGGAAGCCGAGCGTGCCGTGGCTGCCGCTGAGGAGCTTCACGAGATCGAGGCCTGTGACGTTCTTCATCACGCGCCCGCCGGACTTGATCATCTCGCCCCGGCCATTGACCAGCCTGACGCCGATCAGGGAATCTCGGGCGGCGCCGGCATTGATCCGGCGTGGGCCGGAAATGTTGCAGGCGGCGATGGCGCCAATCGTCGGCTCGCCTTCGCTGCCGTAGAGGGCGCGGTGGTCCATCGGTTCGAAGGGCAGCATCTGGCCGCGCTCGGCGAGGGTTTCCCGCACCAGCGCGAGCGGAGTGCCGGCGCGGGCTGCGATGACCATCTCGGCCGGCTCGTAGAGCGTGACGCCGGTCAGGCCGGCGCTGGAGAGCGTGCTCGCGGCCTGGGCGGGGCGGCCGAGCCCGGCGCGCGTGCCGCCGCCGCGCAAAATGAGCGGCACGCCATTGTCGACGACCGATTTCACGACGGCGCAGGCTTGCGCCTCGGTGGTGGGCGTGTGGACGATCATGCTCTGCCGCCTGTCATTGCGCCAAAAGCGGATAGAGGTCGTTCCAAAGTGGATTGCCCTCCTCGATCAATCGGATTTTCCAGTCCCGCCGCCACTTCTTGATGTCTTTCTCGCGGTCGATCGCTTCCTGCGCAGTCTGATGCGCCTCGTACCAGACCAGCCGATCCACCCCGTATCTCCGGGAAAACCCAGGCGTTACTTTGCTTTTGTGCTCGTAGACGCGTCGGGCAAGGTCTCGTGTCACCCCTAGATACAGGGTTCCATGCTGACCACTTGCCAGCAGATAAACGTGGAACGGCAACAACATCCTCCGCCGTCATTCCGGGGCGCCGCAAAGCGGCGAGCCCGGAACCCAGAACCGATGCCGCCCGCAAATGAAGCGCATCGATCTGATCAAGACAACGATATCCCGCATCGGTTCTGGGTTCCGGGCTCTTCGCTACGCGAAGCCCCGGAATGACGGAGAGGTTCATTACGCCGCCACCCTGCCTTCCAGCGGGAAGACCTTCGCCGGGTTGAGCAGCCAGCGCTCGTCGAACACCGCCCTCACCCGCATCTGCTGGGCGAGGTCTTCCGGGTTGAACTGGAAGGTCATCAGGTCGCGCTTCTCGATGCCGACGCCGTGCTCGCCGGTGAGGCAACCGCCAACCTCGACGCAGAGCTTGAGGATGTCCATGCCGGCATCCTCCGCCTTCTGCGCCTCGACAGGATCGTTGCAGTTGTAGAGGATCAGCGGATGGAGATTGCCGTCGCCGGCATGGAAGACATTGGCGACGCGCAGGCCATGGCCCTTCACGATCTCATCCATGCGCCGGAGCACATAGGGCAATTGCCCGGTCGGGATGGTGCCGTCCATGCAGATATAGTCGGCGATGCGGCCGGTGGCGCCGAAGGCGGACTTGCGGCCCTTCCAGATCGCAGCCGCCTCCATCGCCGATTTCGATTCCTTGACCGTGCTGACGCCGTGCCCCCTGGCGATCGCCACGATGCGGGCGAGCTGGGCGTCCATCTCCTCGTCCGAGCCCTCGACCTCGATGATCAGCAGCGCCTCGACATCCATGGGATAGCCGGCCTTGGCGAAAGCCTCGCAGATCTCGATGGCCGGCTTGTCCATGAACTCCATCGCGACCGGGATGATGCCGGCGCCGATGATGGCGGCGACCGCCGCGCCCGCCTGCTCGCTGGTCGGGAAGCCGAACAGCACCGGCCGCGCGCCCTCGGCCGAGCGCAGGATGCGCACCGTCGCCTCGGTGACGATGCCGAGTTGGCCTTCCGAGCCGTTGATCAGGCCGAGAAGGTCGTAGCCGGGTGAGTCGAGGTGGGCGCCGCCGATCTCAACAATGCTGCCGTCGAGCATGACCATCGTGACGCCGAGCACGTTGTTGGTGGTGACGCCATATTTCAGGCAGTGCGCCCCGCCCGAGTTCATGCCGATATTGCCGCCGATCGAGCAGGCGAGCTGCGATGAGGGGTCGGGCGCATAGAAGAAGCCCTCGGCCGAGACCGCGCCGGTGACCGCGAGATTGGTCACGCCGGCCTCGACCCGCGCGACGCGGTTGGCATAGTCGATCTCGAGGATGCGGTTCATCTTGGAGACGCCGATCACGACCGCGTCCTCCTGCGGGATCGCACCGCCGGCGAGCGAGGTGCCCGCGCCGCGCGGCACCACCGGCACGCCCTGCTCCCGGCAATAGCGCAGGACGGCCGCGACCTCCTGCGTCGTCGAGGGCAGCACGACGGCGAGCGGCATGCGGCGATAGGCCGTCAGCGCATCGGTCTCGTAGGGGCGGCGCTCGTCGTCGCTGGTGATCAGCGCCTGCGACGGGACGAGGCGCGCGAGGCCGGCGATGATCGATTCGCGGCGGGCGAGGATGCCGGCATCCGGCACCGGAAAAGCTATCGCACTCATCTCTCCCCTCCGATCTCCACGACTCGCGGCACGCCACGCACGGCATTCTCTGCGCGGCAGATTAGATCAATTCAATGGCACTTGCAGCGCGGCCAAAGCCAGCCATTATTTCCAGATTGGAAAAGGTGGCGTGGCGATGGACCGGTTCGGCGATCTCGACGTGTTCGCACATGTGGTGACGACCAAGAGCATGTCGGCGGCCGGGCGGCAGCTCAATCTGTCGCCGGCGGTCATCTCGAAGCGCATCCGCCGGCTGGAGGAGCGGCTCGGCGTGCGCCTGCTCCAGCGCACGACGCGGCAGCTTGCCCTCACAGAGGCCGGACAGGGCTTCTACGAGCGCGTCGTCTCGATCCTGTCCTCGATCGAGGAAGCCGAGTCCTGGGTGTCGAGCGGCGCGGGCCAAGTGCGCGGCACGCTCAGGGTCTCGGCGCCGACCTCCTTCGGCCGGATGCATGTCGCGCCGCATCTCAAGCGCTTTCTCGACGCCAACCCGCTGGTGACGGTCGAGCTCGTGCTGAGCGACGCCTTCGTCGATGTCGTCGGCGAGGGTTTCGATCTGGCGATCCGAATCGCCGACCTGCAGGATTCGAGCCTCGTGGCCAAGCGCCTGGCCCGCAATCACCGGGTGCTCTGCGCGACGCCGGGCTATCTCGCCGAACACGGCACGCCGGCCGATATCGCCGAGCTGTCGCGCCATACCCTGATCGCGCATAACGCCGACCATTGGCGGCTGGACGGACCGGAAGGCCCGGTCTCGGTGCGGGTCAACGGCCCGCTCCGGACCAATTCCAGCGAGGTCGTTCGCGAGGCGCTGCTGGGCGGCGTCGGTATCGCCCTGCGCTCGACCTGGGATGTCGGGCCGGAGCTGAAATCCGGGGCGCTGCAGCGGGTCCTGCCGGCCTACGCAGTCGGCTCGCGCGTCGCGATCTATGCGGTCTATCCGAGCCGCCGGCATATGGAGCAGAAGGTGCGCGCCTTCGTCGACTATCTCGGCGAGCTCTACGGCGCC
Organism: uncultured Allobosea sp.; assembly: GCF_945956895.1. GTDB lineage: Bacteria > Pseudomonadota > Alphaproteobacteria > Rhizobiales > Beijerinckiaceae > Allobosea. Next base: position 112,943 of record NZ_CAMFJF010000003.1, read on the forward strand.
ACGCCCTATTGGGATGCGGGGCTTGCGCTCTAGGCCATTGCCGAGCGCCGCGTCGCGCCGTCATGCTCGGGCTTGACCCGAGCATCTCAAGACAAGAAGGCTCCTCCTTCTGCCTGAGTTTCTCGGGTCTACGCTGCGCTTCGCCCGAGAATGACGATCGGGCATTCAGGGAGAACTGGCATGTTCGGCGTGCTCGAAGGCACTGGGGTTACGGTTCACGATCCGCGGTTCCATCGCGTCATTCCGGGCTCGGCCCGCGTCGAGCGGCTCTGGACCGGCGCGCGCTGGTCGGAAGGACCGGCCTGGTTCCCGGCCCATAACACGCTGGTCTGGTCGGATATCCCGAACGACCGCATGCTGCGCTACGACGCGCTGACCGGCCAGGTCGGGACTTTCCGCCAACCGGCGCGCAACGCCAACGGCAACACGGTCGATGCGCAGGGCCGGCTCGTCACCTGCGAGCATGGCGGGCGGCAAGTGACTCGCACCGAGCATGACGGCTCGGTCACCGTGCTGGCGAGCCATTTCGGCGGAAAACGCCTGAATTCGCCCAACGATGTGGTGGTGAAGTCGGACGGCTCGATCTGGTTCACCGACCCCGATTACGGCATCCTCAGCGACTATGAGGGCGACAAGTCCCCAAGTGAGATCGGCGCCTGCAACGTTTACCGGATCGATGGGCAGAGCGGCGAGATCGCGATCGTCGCCGACGATTTCGTCAAGCCCAACGGCCTCGCCTTCTCGCCTGACGAAAGCATCCTCTACATCGCCGATACCGGCGCCAGCCACGATCCCGAAAACGGGCCGCGGCATATCCGCAGCTTCCAGATGGGCGCGGACGGCATCACGCTCGGCGCGTCGGAAGTGTTCGCCACCTGCACCGCAGGGCTGTTCGACGGCTTCCGCCTCGATGTCGAGGGCCGGATATGGACCAGCGCAGCCGACGGCGTCCATATCTACCACCCGGACGGCACGCTGATCGGCAGGGTCGCGATCCCCGAAATCGTCGCCAATGTCTGCTGGGGCGGCCCGAAGCTCAACCGCCTGTTCATCTGCGGCACGACCTCGCTCTATGCGGTGATGACGCACACGAACGGGGCGCGGCGACCGTAAGGGCTTTTTTCGGCGCCTCACCGTCATCCCGAGGTGGGCGGCAGGTCCGAGCCCGGAACCGATGAACACGAGGGACGTCATTCTCGGGCGAAGCGAAGCGCAGACCCGAGAATCTCAGGACAAGAAGGCACTGGTTTAAGAGATGCCCGGGTCAAGCCCGGGCATGACGAAGGGCTCCATCAAAGCCGAGCAGATCAGGATCGGCCCCGGTCAGGAGCCCGGCGGCACGTTCTTCACGCGGGCCAGGACGAGCGGCATGGCGAGCCCGATCACGACGAAGCGCACGAGGTGGTGCGCGCCGACATAGAGCGTGTCGAGCCCCATGGCGAAGGCGAGCATCGCCATCGCCTCCAGGCCTCCCGGCACGAAGGCCGCCATGCCGCTGGCATAGGAGACATTGGCGAGCCAGGCTGCCGGCCAGGCGAAGACGAAAGCCACGACGATCGAGACGGCAAAGCCGCCGATGGCGAGCGGGAACAGCCCCTTCAGCTCGCCCCGCGGAATATGCGCAATGCGCCCGCCCATGGTGGTACCCAGCAGGATCTGCACGGCGATCTGGATCGGCATGGGCAGCGCGCCCTCGATGAGACCGCTGCCGTGGAGCGCGGCGCTCGCGAAGGTGGCGCCGAACATCAACGGCGCGGAGAGGCCCAGCCGCTCGAAGACGAGCCCGAGCGCCAGCCCCGCCATCGTCAGGCCGAACATCGTGTCGGCCCCGACCGATTGGGCGACGGGCACCGGCATGCCGGCGGAGGCGCCGCTCAGTTGCATGACGCTCGGCAGAAGCGCGACCAGGACGAGCAGGCGAAACAGCTGGACGACGGAGATCCGGCCGATATTGGCGCCCTTCGCCTGCGCCACCGCGAGCACGGTCGACAAGGCGCCGGGGGCGGCGGCGAGCAAGGCGTCGATCCAGGGCCAGCGCGCGACATGGCGCAGATAGGCGCCCGTCGCGAGCATGATCGCGGTGACGCCGACGAGAAGGATGACGAGGGAAGCGGGATAGCGGGCCGCTGCTGCCAGTGCTTCGGGCGTCGCCGCCGAACCGAGGATCGTGCCCGACAGAACCATGGTGGAATCGAACCAGGGCCGGCGCAGCGTCGGCAGCGGGCGGATGAGCGCAACGATCGTGCTGATCAGCATCGAGCCGGAAAGCCAGGCCGCGGGCATGCCGAGCAGCGCAAAGGCGCCGCCCCCGACAGCCGCCAGCGCGATGACCAGAATCTCCCGCCAGAGGATCGTCAGCCGGGTCTTGGGGTAGCCGAACGCCTTCATCGCCTTCCCGTCGCGCCGGGGACAGGCGGCGCCGGGCGTTCATGGCGACGGGCCGGCGACGGGTCAACCGGCCGGTTCCCTGCTGGATGCAGGGCGGCGTTGCGCCGCCCGCTCTAGGATCAGAGGATGGCCAGGGCCTTCTGCAGGCGCGCCACGGCCTCGACCAGATCGGAGGATTTGCGGGCGAAGCAGAGGCGAAGGCCGGTCTCGCCGCCGGGGCCGAAAGCCGTGCCGGGGGCGAGGCCGACATTGGCGCTGTCGACCAGATCGAGCGCGAGCTTGCGTGAATCCTCGCGGCCATCGACCGAGAAGAACTGGTAGAACGCCCCGACCGGCGCCGAGAGCGTGACGCGGTTCGTCGCCTTCAGCCCCTCGAACACGATGCGGCGTCCCTCGGCCGCGCGCGCGATCTGCTCGGCGACGAAGCCTTCGCCCTCGTCGAGGGCGGCGATGGCGCCGCGCTGGACGAAGACCGGCGAACCGGAAGTCGAGTACTGGATGAGGTTCTCGACGATCTGCCCGAAGGCGACGGGCACCTCGATCCAGCCGATACGCCAGCCGGTCATCGCCCAGTTCTTCGAGAAGGTCTGGACGAAGATGACGCGGTCCTCGGCCTCCATGATGTCGTGGAAGGAGGGCGCGCGCTCCGAGCCGTCATAGACGAAGCGGCCATAAATCTCGTCGGCGATGAGCCAGATGCCGTGCTTGCGCGAGAGTGCGAGCAGCGCCTCCTGCTCGGCCCTGGTCGCAGTCCAGCCGGTAGGGTTCGACGGCGAGTTCACGAGGATGCCGCGTGTGCGCGGCGTGATCGCGGCGGCGAGCCTGTCGAGATCGAGGGTGAAGCGGCCCTGCGCGTAATCCATCGGGACGCAGACGGTCGCCGCACCGCTGACGCCGACGGCGGCGCCGAAATTCGGCCAGGCCGGGGTCGGGATGAGGATCTCGTCGCCGGGGCCGGCGATCATCCGCACGGCGATCTGGACCGACTGCATGCCCGAGCCGGTGACGAAGAAGCTCTCGGGCGAGAATTTGCGGCCATAGACGCGCTGGTGATAGCGGGCGAGCGCCTCGCGCAATTCCGGAATGCCGCGCTGCCAGGTGTAGAAGGTCTCGCCCGCCGCGAGCGAGCGCGCCGCGGCATCGGCGATGAAGGCCGGAGTCGAGAGATCGCCCTCCCCGACCCAGAGCGGGATCAGGCCGGGCTTGAGCCGGCCGTGATTGACCACTTCGACGATCCCGCTCTCCGGCGCGTTCCGGGCTTCGGGGCGAAGCTCGGCGATCAGGGTGCTGCCCGGCAGGATGGCGGTGTTCATCGGGATCGGCCTCACGAAAATACGATGCCTCACCTTTAGCCGATTGCAGCAAGGCGAGGCATGAAATCGCGAGATCGGGTCGATCGGCGGCCGTGATGAATCACGGCCGCGCGACGGTTGGGGTCAGGCCTGCTTCTGCTTGAGCAGGTCGCGGATCTCACCGAGCAGAACGACATCGTCGGGCTTCGCGGCGGGAGCCTCTGCCTTCGGCGGCTCCTTCTTCTGCAGCTGGTTGATGCCCTTGACCACGAGGAACAAGACGAAGGCGATGATCAGGAAATTGATCGCAACGGTGACGAAGTTGCCATAGGCTAGCACCGCGCCCTGCTTCCTGGCTTCCGAGAGGATCGGCGAGGTCACCGCCTTGTTGAGACCGATGAAATAGTTCGAGTAGTCGACGCCGCCGAGCGCGCCGATGAAGGGCATGATGATATCGGAGACGAGCGAGTCGACGATCCGGCTGAACGCGGCGCCGATGATGACGCCGATGGCGAGGTCGACGACATTGCCCTTGAGGGCGAATTTCTTGAATTCTTCCAACATGGTGCACCCCTTGAGAATCGACAAGGCTACCCCAACAGCCTGATCCCGACGCTAGACCAGCCTCGCAGAGCAGGGAAAGCCCGAAAACGCGCCGATGCCGGCCCTATTCCACGGAGAATGCAAAGAGTTGGGGATGAATCCGGCTCGGAAACGCAACCCTTACCCTGAGAGGGCAGCCGCCAAAGGCGCTCCCGTCCTCGAGAAGCTGACCTTGCCCCCCCAAATGCGCGGGTCATCCCGGCCGGAGCGAAGCGGAGATCCGGGATCCATTCCGAAGCCTTTCAGATCAGGGTTCCGGCATGGATCCCGGGTCTCCCTGCGGTCGCCCGGGATGACCTGTGCAGTTTCGAGCAGACACTGATCAAAGTCATTGCGTGCCTGGGCGGCCAGGCTCTCGGGATGAGGGCTGCATTTTTCGAACGGGCTATTGTACCCTGCCGCAAACCCGGAAACGGAACACGATGGCGCCTGCAACCCGGCCTCGCTCGCACACGATATCCACGAGGGCGGCATGATCCCCGCCTGGTCCGTGGTGCTGGTCGCGCTCGCTTATCTCTGTGGGCTCTTTGCCGTCGCCCATGTCGCCGATACCTCCGGGCGCAAGCTGATGACCGGCCGGGCGCGAACCACGGTCTATGCGCTGGCGCTCGGCGTCTACTGCACCTCCTGGACGTTCTACGGCTCGGTCGGCTTCGCCAATCGCGCCGGCTTCGACTTCCTCGGCATCTATGTCGGACCGATCCTCGTGATCGGGCTGGGCCACCGCTTCGTCGCCCGCATCGTCGGGATCGCGAAGTCTCAGAACATCACCTCGATCGCCGATTTCGTCGGGGCGCGCTACGGCAAGAGCGAGCGCGTCGCCGCGCTGGTCTGCATCGTCGCGGTGATCGGGGCGCTGCCCTATATCTCGCTGCAACTGAAGGCCGTCGCCAACTCGCTCTCGGTCTTCCTGGCCGCGGCCGGCGGCCATGCGCCTCCGTCGGACGTGCCGGTGCTGAGTGACCTGCCCTTCCTGGTCGCCGTCGTGCTCGCCGGCTTCGCCTGCGCCTTCGGCACCCGCCACATCGACGCCACCGAGCACCAGGACGGCCTGGTGCTGGCGATCGCTGTCGAATCCCTGATCAAGCTCGTCGCCTTCCTCGTGCTCGGCTTCTTCATCGTCTACGGGCTGTTCGGCGGCCCCGGCGACCTGCTGGCACAAGCTGCAAAACCGGTCGACGGCGCCCTGCCGATCTGGGAGCGCACCTCGAGCTGGCCGAACTTCCTGACGCTGACGCTGCTATCGAGCTGCGCCGCATTGCTGCTGGCGCGGCAGTTCCACATGACCATCGTCGAGAACCGCGACGTGCGCGACGTGCGCCGCGCGGCCTGGATGTTTCCGCTCTATCTCGTGCTGATCAACCTGTTCGTGCTGCCGCTCGCGGCCGCCGGCGAGATCCTGATCCCCGGCAGCGGCGTCGACCGCGACATGACCGTGCTGCTGCTGCCCTTGCAGCGCGAGGCCGGGGTGATCGCCCTCCTCGTCTTCGTTGGCGGACTCTCCGCCGCGACCGCGATGGTGATCGTCGCCTCGGTCGCGCTGGCGATCATGATCTCCAACCATCTCGTCATGCCGCTGCTGCTGCGCGGCCGCCGCAGCCTGAGCGACCCCGGCCGCGCCTTCAGACGGTTCGGCGGGCGCGATGACGGCGACAGCAATCTCGGCGGCGATCTCGGCTCGCAGGTGGTGATCATCCGGCGATTGAGCATCTTCCTCGTGATCCTGCTCGGTTATCTCTATTACCGCGCCTCGGGCGAGGCGGCGCTGGTCTCGATCGGCCTGCTCTCCTTCGCCGCGACGGCGCAGATCGCGCCGGCCTTTTTCGGCGGGCTGATCTGGCGGCGCGGCACCTCGCTGGGCGCCGCGGCGGGACTGACGATCGGCACGCTAGTCTGGGCCTATACGCTCTTGATGCCGAGCCTCGCGCTGCCCGGTGGCTGGTGGAGCAGCATCGTCACCGAAGGCCCGTTCGGAGCCGGCATCTTCAGGCCTGAAGCGATGTTCGGGCTGGAATGGCCGGCGCTGCCGCATGGCGTGTTCTGGAGCCTCGGCCTCAACATCCTCGCCTATATCGGCTTCTCGCTGCTCCGCCCGGCCAATGCGATGGAACGCTTGCAGGCCAATGCCTTCGTCGCTTCCCAGCCGGCGACGATGGCGCAGTCCTTCTCGCTCTGGCGCACCACGATCACCGAGGGCGAGCTGCAATCGACGATCGCGCGCTATCTCGGGGCGGAGCGCACGCAGCGCGCCTTCGAGGGCTTCAACAGCGGCCGCGGCGAGGCCTCGGAAAGCGGGCGCCAGGCCGATATCCATCTGCTGCGCTTCGGCGAGCACCTGCTCTCCTCGGCGATCGGCGCGGCCTCCTCGCGCCTCGTCCTGTCGTTGCTGCTGAAGCGACGCAACCTCTCGACCGAGGCCGCCTTCAAGCTGCTCGACGATGCCTCGGCCGCGCTCCAGTACAATCGCGACATCCTCCAGCACGGGCTCGACCATGCCGGCCAGGGCATCACCGTGCTCGACCGGGACCTGCGCCTGCTCGCCTGGAACCAGGCCTTCATCCAGCTCTACGACCTGCCGGCCTCGCTGGTCCGGTTCGGCACCGGGCTCGACGAGATCGTGCGCTTCAACGCCGGGCGCGGCGCCTATGGCACCGGTGCGCGCGACGAGTTGATGGCGGCGCGGCTGGAAAGCTTCATCAACGACCGCGAGCCGGTCCGTCTCAAGCTCTACCCCTCGAAGAAGGTCATCGAGGTCCGTACCAACGCCCTTCCCGATGGCGGCTTCGTCACGACCTATACCGACATCACCGACACCGTCGCCGGCGAAGAGGAGCTCGAACGCGCCAACGAAAGCCTTGAGCGTCGCGTCGCCGAGCGCACCGAGGAACTCCTCCACGTCAATGCCGAGCTGCAACGAGCCAAGGCCGAGGCCGAGGCCGCCAACGCCTCGAAGACGCGCTTCCTCGCCGCCGCCAGCCACGACATCCTGCAACCACTCAATGCCGCGCGGCTCTACGCGACCTCGCTGGTCGAGCGCGACCGCAGCGGCGGCCAGCCCGAGCTCGCCGAGAATATCGATGCGTCGCTCGACGCGGTCGAGGAAATCCTGACGGCGCTTCTGGAGATCTCGCGGCTCGACGGCGGGGCGCTCAAGCCGGAGCTCTCCTCCTTCCGGCTGGACGAACTGATGCGCCAGCTCCAGCGCGAATTCGAGCCCAGCGCCCAGGAGAAGGGCTTGAAGCTCGTCTTCATGCCGACCAGCCTGACCTTGCGCTCGGACCGGCGCCTGCTGCGCCGTCTGCTGCAGAACCTGATCTCCAACGCGATCAAGTACACGCCGAACGGCAAGGTGCTGATCGGCTGCCGGCGTCGCGGCAATCAGGTCGCGGTCGAGGTCATCGATACCGGGCTCGGCATCCCCCAGAGCAAGCAGAAGACCGTGTTCCGCGAATTCCAGCGGCTCGACCAGGGCGCGAAGGTGGCGCGTGGCCTCGGCCTCGGTCTCTCGATCGTGCAGCGCATCGCGCGTGCGCTCGACCATGGGCTGACGCTCGACTCGGCGCCGGGACGCGGCACGCGCTTCTCGATTCGAGTCCCGCGCGCCGCGCCGCTCCCGGCCATGACGACCGCGGCCGCGCCACGCAATGCGCCGGCCGGGCAGCTCGCGGGCATGCGGCTCCTTGTCGTCGACAACGAGCCCGCCATCCTCGACGGCATGAAGCGCCTGCTTGAAGGCTGGGGCTGCCGGGTCACGATCGCCGCCAGCCTCGAAGAGGCGCTCCCACATGTCGGCAGCAAGGGCGAGGCGGATGTGCTGATCGCCGACTACCATCTCGACCACGGGAACGGGCTGACTGCGATCAGCACGCTCCGTGCCCGCGCCCGCACGCCGATGCCGGCGATCCTGCTCACCGCCGACCGGACGCCGCATGTGCGCGAGGCCGCGAACGCGCTCGACGTGCACCTGCTCAACAAGCCGCTCAAGCCGGCCGCCTTACGGGCGCTGCTGGCGCAGTGGCGCGCGACGCGGCTGGCGGCGGAGTAAGCACCGCTCTACGTGCTCGGAACCACGACCGTCATCCCGGGCTTGCCCCGGGATCCATCGTAAAGCGCAGAGCCCTACGATGGATTCCGGAGTTCCGCTTCGCTCCATCCGGGATGACGGTAGAGGTTCGAGCGCTCTCTCAGGCAGCGGTCGAGGCGGCGCTGCGCATGGCGTCCTCGGAGGCGAGGAAGGCCGCGACCTCCGGGCTCGGCTCCGGGCTCTGCGCGATAACGCCGATCTCGCCGAGCAGACGCGCGACCGGGACATAGGCGCGAACCTTCTTGTCGTAGAGCGCGGCCCGGACCAGCGCGACCGCAGCGACGATCTCGGTGCCGTCCCGGCCCTGCATCAGCATGCGATGCTGCATCACCAACCAGTTCTCGCTCCAGCACAGGATGGTCGTCTCGACCCGGAACGGGCGAAACAGACGCATCTCGCGGCGGAAGCGGATCGTGCCGGCATTGACCACCGGCAGCCAGCGATGGCGCAGCACCGCCCGCCACAAGCCGCTGCGCAGCATCAGGTCGAGCCGGCCGAGATCCATCAGCGTCCAGTAGCGGCCATTGTTCATGTGCAGGCTGGTGTCGAGATCGTGGAACCAGACCCGGAAAGGCAGGACGGACGCATCTGCCGGCAAGTCGAGCCGCGGGCGGAAGCGCGTCGTCAGCAGAAGCCAGATCAGGCGGAACCAGAGATTCATGGGGAGCTTTTCCGCACCGGATCGATCGCGTGCGCGCCTCCATGTCATGGAGATGCCGGCACTGTCGATCATGCTATCGTCTGCCCATCGCTTCGGAGCCAGCCCTTGCCCACCCTTCACGTTTCCCCGCTGTCGCGGCTGGACGAGACCGTCGCGGCGGTCCGCGCCCGGCATCTGGTGACGCTGATCAATCTCGGCACGCCGGTCGCGCGGCCTGCGGGGATCGCGCCCGAGCGGCATCTCTTCCTCGGCATGTCCGACATCAACCAGGCGCTCGACGGCCATGTTCTCGCCGGGCAGGAGCATATGGCGCGCCTGCTCGCCTTCCTGCGCGACTGGGACCGGGCAGAGCCGATGGTGATCCATTGCTGGGCCGGGATCAGCCGCTCGACGGCCGCTGCCTATATCGCTGCCTGCACCCTCGGACCTGAGCAAGACGAGGACGAGGTCGCGGACGCGCTGCGTGCCGCTGCCCCTTCCGCGACGCCGAATGCCCGGCTCGTGGCGCTGGCCGATACGGCGCTCGGACGACGCGGCCGGATGATCCGCGCGATCGAGCGAATCGGGCGCGGCGCCGATGCCTTCGAGGGTACGCCCTTCGCCATGCCGCTCGCCTGAATTCCCGCTTCCGGCGACGCAGCTTCCTGCGCGCATTCTCCGCCAGCGCTGCCAATGCTACGGCACTCGCGCCGGATCGCTGCAGAAGATTGCTTGCATCGGGCGAAATTTGCGACGATGCATCGCGCGGGAGGCCTGAGAGCCTCTAATAAAATCCGGAGGGATCTCGATGGGCTTTGGAGGAGCCGCATGCCAGGAGGAGCGCGCAGCCGATATCTGTCGATATCGGCAAGTCGGTCCGACGCCGCAGGCGGCCCTCCAAAGCCCACCTCCGGCGCCGGGAATTCGACCGCCCGCGGCGTCGCGGCGCTTGCCGATGCCAAGGGTATCGGCTTCACCTCGCTCCTGGCGGAGCGGACGAATTGCCGGCGTCGAGACCCCACCGGATTTTGTTAGAGGCTCTTCACCGTGACCACGACGATCGAGCTCGATTCGCGCGACCGCTCCATCCTGCGGATTCTCCAGCAGGACGGGCGCATCACCAATTCGGACCTTGCCGAGAAGGTGCATCTCTCGCCTTCGGCCTGCCTGCGCCGCGTCCGACAGCTCGAGGACAGCGGCCTGATCCGCGGCTATGCGATGATGCTCGACGACAAGACCGCGGGCTTTCCCGGCACGGCCTTCGTCTTCGTCACGCTGGACCAGCAGGGCCGCGCCTCGCTGGAGAGCTTCGAGCAGGCGGTGCAGAGCCTGCCCGAGATCCTCGAATGCCATCTGCTGGCTGGCGCGCATGACTATCTGATGCGGGTGATCTATCGCGACAGCGCCGATTTCGAGCGCATCCATACCGACATCATCACGCAACTGCCTGGCGTCACCCGCGTGCAGTCGACGCTGACGCTGCGCACGATCAAGAAGACCTCGGCCCTGCCGGTCTGAATCAGCAGCGGCGCGAAGCGGGTTGCGGCCGGGCGCACTCCGGCGGATAAGCTCACCCGCAAAGAGGAATCAGGCCGTGAGCGAAGAGAAGACCAACGCCGATGTCGCCGCCCTGCCCTTCGAGGCAGCGATGAAGGAACTCGAAGCCATCGTCGCGCGGCTGGAACGCGGCGACGTGCCGCTCGAGGAATCGATTGCGATCTACACGCGCGGCGAGGCGCTGAAGGCCCGCTGCGACGCGCTGTTGAAGCAGGCGGAAGCTCGCATCGAGCGCATCACACTCGGTGCCGACGGCAAGCCGACGGGCGCAACCCCGCTCGACGTCGAGAACTGAGCCGGCCCCCACGCGCCCGACGCCGCTCCAGCTCGTCATGCTCACCCTTGTGGCGAGCATCCACGTCTTGGGCACCAGCCTCGATGAAGGAAGACGTGGATGGTCGGGACAAGCCCGACCATGACGGAAAAGGCCTGTTCCTGCATTCAGGCCTGGCGATACGCGCCCATTGGCACCGCGCTCGCATGCGCATGATCGATCGGCGGATCTTGCGCTCATGCAATCGGGCGATGGCGGCTGGAATCTTGCCGGCCAGTGCAATCGGGTTCACGTTCCGACCCGACCAAGGAGGCCCTCATGTCGCAACTCCCCGCCGACGATCCGATCCTGGGCGATGCCCGCTCCTGCGAGGCGATCGAGAAGGTGATCGTGCCCCGCTCCCATGATCTCGGCGGCTTTCAGGTCCGCCGGGCGCTGCCGGCCATCGGCCAGCGCATGGTCGGCCCCTTCATCTTCTTCGACCAGATGGGCCCGGCCGAATTCCATCTCGGCGAAGGTCTCGATGTGCGTCCGCACCCGCATATCGGGCTCTCGACCGTGACCTATCTCTTCGACGGCGAGATCATGCATCGCGACTCGCTCGGCACGGCGCTCGCGATCAAGCCGGGCGCGGTGAACCTGATGACGGCCGGGCGCGGCATCGTCCATTCCGAACGCACCGGCCTAGAAGCGCGCGCCACCGGCCCGAAGCTCTACGGCATCCAGGCCTGGCTCGCGCTGCCGAAGACGCATGAAGAGGTCGCGCCCGAGTTCAAGCATCACGGCGCCCAGGACCTGCCGCGCATCGTCGAGGGCGGCAAGCGCATCAGCCTGATCATGGGCTCGGCCTATGGCCAGACCTCGCCGGTGCAATTCCCCTGGGACGCGCTCTATGCCGAAGCCGTGCTCTCGCCCGGTTCGATCCTGCCGCTCGATCCCGATTATGACGAGCGCGCGATCTATATCGTCTCGGGCAAGGTCGACATCGCCGGGGAGGAGTTCGGCGCGGGCCAGCTCCTCGTCTTCAAGCCGGGCGACCGCATCTCGATCCTCGCCATCGACCAGAGCCGGGTCATGATCGTCGGCGGCGAGCCGATGGACGGCCCGCGCAACATCTGGTGGAACTTCGTCTCCTCCTCGAAGGAGCGCATCGAGCAGGCCAAGCACGAGTGGAAGACCGGTCGCTTCGACACCGTGCCCGGCGACGAGAGCGAGTTCATCCCGCTGCCCGAAGGCTGAGGCGAGGGTTTCAACTATTCATTCGCGGCTCGCGTTTCGCCGTCTTTCCGGGGCGATCCGAAGGATCGAGCCCGGAACCCAGAACCGATGCCGTTTCCGGGACGGACGCTGTCGGGCCATCGCTCGAACGCATAGTCGCATCGGTTCTGGATTCCGGGCTCAGGCCTGCGGCCTGCCCCGGAAAGACGGTAGAGGCTCAGGCGGCTTCAGAAATATCCCGCAGCCGTGGCACCCGCGAGAAGCCGATCAGCAGCAGCTGGATCAGGAAGCCCGCGGTCGCCAGCGCCAGGCAGGCGGCGATGCCGAGATGCGCCGCGACGGAGGCGCCGATCGCGGCGCCGATCGGCCGCGCCCCGAAGGTCGCGGTCATGATCAGGGCGGAAACACGGCCAAGCATGGCGTTCGGCGTCACCGCCTGTCGCAGTGTCATGGTCGAGATCGTCCAGATGATCGGGCCGACGCCGAACAGGAAGAAGCTCGCGGCAACCAGATAGACCGAGGGCAGCCAGAGCGTCGCGAACATCACGCCGGCCGCGCAAAGCCCTGCGAAGGGTCCGAGCAGGATCAGCGTCCCGAAGGTGACCTGCTTCGCGATGGCCGGCGCGAGGATGGCGCCGACGATCATGCCGGCGCCGTAGATGCCCAAGGTGATGCCGACCTGCGTGGCGCTCAAGCCCAGGTTCTGGACGGCATAGGCGACATAGACGGCCTGGAAGATGAACCAGGAGACGTTGAAGAACACCGCCGTCATCAGGATCGGCCGGAGCAGGTCGTGGCCGGCGACGAAGCGCGCGCCTTCCTTGAGATCGTCAAGCAGATCGCGGCGCGGGCCTGACGGTGCCTCGTCCTTCGGCAGGCCAGCCAGCAGCATCGCCGCGAGGATGGAAAGCCCGGCCGCCAGCCCATAGGCCGTCGAGACGCCGATCCAGCCGACGAGCGCACCGCCCAACGCCGGGCCGCCGGCATAGGCGAAGCTGCGGGCCAGTTCCAGCCAGCGATTGGCATCCGCCAGCCGCGCGCGCGGCACCACCGAGGGAACGAAAGCAGGAGCGGCGACGCTGTAGCAGACCGTACCGATCGCCCCGAGCGCCCCCATCAGCGCGAGCCAGCTCAGGTTGAGAGTGCCCGCGGCAAGCAGAAGCGGGATCGCCAGCAGCGAAACCGCGCGCAGCACTTCAGTGCCAACCATCAGCCGGCGGCGCGAGGCGCGATCGACCATCAGGCCTGCGGGAATCGAGAGCAGGAGGAAGGGCAAGGTCTGCGCCGTCTGCAACCAGCCGGTCTCGGCCGGTCCGGCCGCGAGCAGGAGGACCGCGGCCAACGGCGCGGCGGCAAGCGCGATCTGCTCCGAGAATTGCGCGAAGAGATTGGACCAGCCGATGCGGCGAAATGCCGTCGGCAAAGGCGTGGTATTAGTCAGTTGCATGGTGTTTGCGTCCCCGGAAGCGGTCATGGGCGCACTGAAATCCGTTGCAGGCGTCGGAACCACCCGTTTCGTGGCAAGGCGACACGCGCGCCGTCGACTTGGTCGAAAACACAACTGTGGTTTGCAAGCGCGCCGCGCAGGCTCTATTTCGAGGGCATCCCAGCGAAGGATCAGACAGCCTCGTGCCCCGCCCCGCCACGCCGCTCCTCGACACGATCCACGACCCCGCCGACCTGCGGGCCCTCGACGATGCCAAGCTGCGCCAGCTCGCCGACGAGCTCCGGCTCGAGACGATCGACGCCGTCTCCGTCACCGGCGGGCATCTCGGCGCGGGCTTAGGCGTGGTCGAGCTGACCGTCGCGCTGCATCATGTCTTCGATACGCCGCGCGACCGAGTGATCTGGGATGTCGGCCACCAGGCCTATCCGCACAAGATCCTGACCGGGCGGCGCGAGCGCATTCGCACGCTGCGCCAGCCGGGCGGCCTTTCCGGCTTCACCAAGCGCGCCGAGAGCGACTACGACCCGTTCGGCGCGGCGCATTCCTCGACCTCGATCTCTGCGGGGCTCGGCATGGCGGTCGGACGCGATCTCTCCGGCGGGCGCAACAATGTCGTCGCTGTGATCGGCGATGGCGCTATGTCCGCCGGCATGGCCTATGAGGCCATGAACAATGCCGGCGCGCTCGGCTCGCGCCTCATCGTCATCCTCAACGACAACGACATGTCGATCGCCCCGCCCGTCGGCGCGATGTCGGCCTATCTGGCGCGGCTCGTCTCGGGGCGGACCTACCGCTCGATCCGCGAGGTCGCCAAGCAGCTCGCCGAGAAGCTGCCGCGCTTCTTCCACGACAAGGCGCGGCGCACCGAGGAATATGCCCGCGGTTTCTGGACCGGCGGGACGATGTTCGAGGAGCTCGGCTTCTACTATGTCGGGCCGATCGACGGGCACAATCTCGACCATCTGCTGCCGGTGCTGCGCAATGTCCGCGACGCCGAGAGCGGGCCGATCCTCGTCCATGTCGTCACGCAGAAGGGCAAAGGCTATGCCCCGGCCGAGGCCAGCGCCGACAAATACCACGGCGTGGTCAAGTTCGACCCCGTCACCGGCCAGCAGGCCAAGACGCCGGCCAATGCGCCGAGCTACACCAATGTCTTCGCCCAGGCCCTTATCAAGCAGGCGCGCGAGGATGACAAGGTCGTCGCCGTCACCGCCGCGATGCCGTCCGGCACCGGGCTCGACGCCTTCGGCAAGGAGTTCCCGGGCCGCACCTTCGATGTCGGCATCGCCGAGCAGCACGCGGTGACCTTCGCGGCCGGCCTCGCGACCGAGGGCTACAAGCCCTTCGTGGCGATCTACTCGACCTTCATGCAGCGCGCCTACGACCAGATCGTCCATGACGTGGCGATCCAGAAGCTGCCGGTGCGCTTCGCACTCGACCGGGCCGGGCTCGTCGGCGCAGACGGCGCGACCCATGCCGGCTCCTTCGACATCGCCTATCTCGCCTGCCTGCCGGACATGGTGGTGATGGCGGCCGCCGACGAGGCCGAGCTCACCCATATGGTCGCGACCGCCGCAGCCTATGACGAGGGGCCGATTGCCTTCCGCTATCCGCGCGGCGAAGGCGTCGGCGTCGAGATTCCCGATGTCGGCGTGCCCCTCCCGATCGGCAAGGGCCGCATCGTTCGCGAGGGCACACGGATCGCGCTGCTCTCGCTCGGCACGCGGCTGGCCGAATGCCTCAAGGCGGCCGAGCTGTTGGCGCAGCGCGGCCTGTCGACGACGGTCGCCGATGCCCGCTTCGCCAAGCCGCTCGACGAGGCGCTGATCCTCAAGCTCGCCCGCGAGCACGAAGTTCTCGTCACCGTCGAGGAAGGTTCGGTCGGCGGCTTCGGCAGCCATGTGCTGCATCTGCTGGCGCTGAACGGCGCGCTCGATGCCGGCCTGAAGATCAGGAGCCTGACGCTGCCCGACGTCTTCCAGGATCATGACAAGCCGGATGCGATGTATGCCGCAGCCGGGCTCGACGCCGCCGGCATTGTCAAGGCCGTCGAGGCCGCGCTGGGCCGGCCCAGCGTCGTGAAGCTGGCCTGACGGCTTCGACATGAAAAGCCGTGCAGACCAGTTGCTCGTCGAGCGCGGCTTCTTCGAAAGCCGCGCGCGGGCGCAAGCTGCGATCGCGGCCGGGCTAGTTACCGCCAACGGCGCGCCGGTGCGCAAAGCTTCGGAGATGGTGGCCGATGACGCGGAGGTCACCGCGCAGGCGCCGCACCCTTACGTCTCGCGTGGTGGCCTCAAGCTCGCCGGCGCGCTCGATGCCTTCGGCTTCGATCCGCGGGGGCTCACCTGCCTCGATGTCGGCTCCTCGACCGGCGGTTTCACCGATCTGTTGTTGCAACGCGGCGCGTGCCATGTCGTCGCAGTCGATGTCGGGCGCGACCAGCTTCATCATTCGCTGCGAGCCGATCCGCGCGTCACCAGCTTCGAAGGGCAGGACATCCGCACGCTGGATACCGAAGCCCTGCCGGAGCGACCGAGCCTCGCCGCGATCGACGTCAGCTTCATCTCGCTGAAACTGGTGCTGCCGGCCGTCGCTGCCCTGCTCACGCCAGACGCCGGCATCGCCGCATTGATCAAGCCGCAATTCGAAGCTGGCCGCGCCGCGCTCAAGAAGGGCATCGTCCGGGACGAGGCGATCCAGTTGCAGGTGTGCGACGAGATTGTCGCAGTGTTGCAAGAGCTGGGCTTTACGGTCGACGGGCCGATCCCCTCCCCGATCGAGGGTGGCGACGGCAATCGCGAATTTCTGGTCGGCGCGCGGCGGCCTGCCTGATCAGCGCGCCAGCAAGGCGTCGATCTGGGCCTGAAGGGCAGCATCCTCGAACGCGCCGATATCGATCATGCCGTTCGCGTTGATGAACTGGGTCGCGCGGGCGATCTGGCGGCGCAGAGCCTCGCCGGCAACCTCGATGATCTCCGGCAGCTCTGGTGAAGGTGACGTTTCCGCGAGCAGCGCCGTCACGGTCGTGACAAGGCGTGCCATGGAACGGCAGACCTCCTCGAACCTCTCGCGCAGCGCCAGGTCGATCCGGTCATAGGCTGCCAGCGCCTCGGCTGCGCAACGCAGCGGCGATATCTCGAAATGCCCGCGATAGCAGAGGCCTCGCCAGGATTGCAGGTCTTCAATGACGCTGTCGTCGCTCGTCGCCATCTCGATCAGCATCAGGGCTTCACTGTAGCGATTGAGGAAATCGGTCGACAGACGCGGATGAACACCGGCGTCGAGCCGGTCGGCCGCCGTTCCAGCCAGCATGTCCGTCGCGATGACGCTCATCCGCTACCCCAAATCGGCGCGACTATGTTCGTGCAACCGCAAATAAAGTGTTGCTTCCGAACGCTCGTCTCGACCTAAACAGCGGCATGTGCGGACGCTACGCGATCACCCTGCCACCCGAAGCGATGCGCGAGACCTTCGGCTATCGCGAGCAGCCGAATTTCCCGCCGCGCTACAATATCGCACCGACGCAGCCGGTGCCGATCGTCAGGCTGCATGACGGGGCGCGGCAGTTCATGCTGATGCGCTGGGGCTTCATTCCGGGTTGGGTCAAGGACGCCAAGGATTTCCCGCTCGTCATCAATATCCGCATCGAGAGCGCCGCCGAGAAGCCCTCCTTCCGCAACGCCCTGACACGGCGGCGCTGCCTGCTGCCGGCCGACGCGTTCTACGAATGGCGCCGCAGCGGCGCCGGCAAACAGGCCCGCAACGAAGCTTTCCTGTTCCGGAAGCCGGATCGCGGCCTCTTCGCCTTCGCCGCACTCTGGGAGACCTGGCATTCGCCAGATGGCTCCGAGATCGACACGGTCGCGATGATGACCGGGCCGGCCAACGGCACGATGGCCCCGATCCATCACCGCAGCCCGATCATCCTCGATCCCCGCGATTACCAGGCCTGGCTCGACCCGCAGGCCACGCCGGAGCAGACCGGGCGCCTGCTGAAACCGCCGCCCGACGATCTGCTGGAGGCGGTCGCCATCGGCAATGCGGTCAACAAGGTCGCGAATGACTCGGCCGAGCTTCAGCTGCCACGCGCCGAGTTGCCGCCGGAGGAAGCCCCCGAGGAACCAAAGCGCCATGCGCGCAAAGCGGCCCGGTCTCCCGCAGATGACGGGCAAGGCAGCCTGTTCTAGCGCCGGATTCGTGCTCTGATCGTCGTGAGAAGACGACGAGGAGACGCGATATGCACGGCCGCCGCCCCACGATGACCTCCCGCCACGGCATGGTTGCCGCGGCCCATCCTCTGGCGGCACAGGCCGGCGCAAGACTGCTGGCGCAGGGCGGCAACGCCTTCGACGCCGCCGCCGCCACCGCCGCCGCGCTCAACGTGGTCGAGCCGTTCATGTCGGGGCTCGCCGGCATGGGCTTGTCGACGATGTGGGTCGCCGCCGAGAAGCGGGTGCGCGTGCTCGATTTCGTGCCGCCGATCCCGGCGAGCTTCCCGGCAGGCCGCTTCAGCAAGCGCACCGATCTGGAGCGCGGCGCGCTCGCGGTCGCCTCGCCCGGCAATCTCGCCGGCTGGTGCGAGCTGGTGAAGACCTATGGCCGCAAGTCGCTGGCCGAGGTCTTCGCGCCGGCCATCGCGCTGGCACGGGACGGGTCCGCGCTGGCCGAATTCGGCGCGGCGGAGTTCGAGGAGAACGATCCGCTCTTGGAAAAAATCCCGGCGCTTTACCCGGCCTGGTCGAAGAATTACCAGCCCAACGGCCCGATGCATCTCGGCTCGGTTCTCGTCCAGTCCGATCTTGCGAAGACGCTGAGCGAGATCGCCGAGAAGGGGCCGGAGCATTTCTATCGCGGCGTGCTCGGCGAGAAGGTCATCGCGCATCTGCAGGCGCTCGGCGGCTCGCTGACCATGGCCGATCTCGCGGCGGTCAAGACGGTCTGGCGCGAGCCGATGGCGGCGAGCTTCAAGGGATTGTCAGTGCACGTCCCGCCGCCGCCCTGCGAGGGCTTCCAGTTCCTGCTGACCTTGCGCCTGCTCGACGGGATCGATCTTGCGTCCAAGCCGCGGGACGGGGCTGATCATCTCGACCTCGTCTATCGCGCGATCCGCCTCGCGGCGGGCGAGCGCATCGCCCATAACAATCCCTCGCCGGAGAAGCTCGCCGAGATCATGTCGGAGGCCTCGATCGCGCGCCTGCGGCAGCGCCTGACCGACGGCAAGCCGGTGACCGGGCCGACCGAGCAATGGGTGCCGCAGGACAAGGAAGACCCGGCGCACACCACCTCGCTCTCGGTCGCCGACAGCGAGGGCAACCTGATCTGCATCACCCAGAGCCTCGGCAGCCCCTTCGGCAGCGGCGTGGTCGTGCCCGGCACGGGGCTCTGCTTCAACAACTTCCTGTACTGGGCCGATGTCCAGCCCGGCAGCCCGAACCGCTCGAAGCCCGGCGACGAACTGCCGATGTGCATGTCGCCGACGCTCTCGACTCGCGACGGCAAGCCCGTGCTCGCGCTCGGCACGCCCGGCAGCTACGGCATCATGCAGACGCAGGCGCAAGCCATGGTCCAGCATCTCGTCTACGGCTTGCCGCTGCAGGAGGCGATCGAGGCGCCCCGCGCCCGGCTCTGGGATGGTCGCCTCGTCGAGATCGAGAACCGGATCACGCCGGAGACGATCGCCGAACTGATCAAGCGCGGCCACGAGGCACGCGCCTTCGATGTCGGCTGGACGATGCGTTGCGGCGGCATGCAGGCGGTGGCGGTCGATCCTGCGACCGGCGTGTTCACCGGCGCCGCCGACCCGCGCCGCGATGGCTATGTCGCGACGCCGTGAGGCGTCACGGCCGAGTTCAGAAAATGGCGCGGGATCCCCTCTCCTGTAAGGAGAGGGGTAGGGGTGAGGTGTAGGCCCCTGGACCAGCTCGCTCTGGTCTACCGCAGCAGTGGTTGGGGTACGGCCAAGGCGTCCAACGGCCTACCCCTCACCCTGCCCTCTCCCTCCGGGAGAGGGTTCCCGCGGTATCTGAGCCTACTTGGTGATCTGACGTTACTCTGCTGCGAGCACCGAACCCGGGTTCAGAATCCCCTGCGGATCGAGCGTCTGCTTGATCGTCCGCATCAGGTCGAGCTCGACCGGGTCCTTCACGCCTGGCAGCAGATCGCGCTTCAGGCGGCCGATGCCGTGCTCGGCCGAGATCGAGCCATGCAGCTCGGCGACGATGGCGTGGACCGCCTCGTTCATCTCGCTCCAGCGTGCGAGGAAGCCCGCCTTGTCAGCACCGACCGGCTGGCTGACGTTGAAATGGATATTGCCGTCGCCGAGATGGCCGAAGGGCACCGGCCGGCAGCCCGGCACCATCGCCTCCACCGCCGCGATGGCCCGCGCCAGGAACTCGGGCGTCGCATGGATCGGCACGGAGACGTCGTGCTTGATCGAGCCGCCCTCATAGGTCTGCACCTCCGAGAGCATCTCGCGCAGCTTCCAGAAATCGGCGCGCTGGGCCAGCGAGCCCGCCAGCGCCGCATCGGTGACGATGCCCTTCTCCAAGGCTTCGCCGAGGAAGGCCTCGACATGCTCGTCGAGCCCCGAGGCCTGCTGGGCGGAGACCTCCATCAGCACATACCAGGGCGACGGCTCGGAGAGCGGGTCGCGCGTGCCGGAGGCGTGGCGCAGGACGAAGTCCATGCCGATGCGCGGCATCAGTTCGAAGGTGGTGAGCGTGCCGCCGGCGCCGGCCTTGGCGGCGTTGAGCAGTTCGAGCGCCGCCGCCGGATCGGGCACCGCGAGGAAAGCGGTGGCGCGCGCTGCCGGCGCGGGGAAGAGCTTCAGCACGGCGGCGGTGATGATGCCGAGCGTGCCTTCGGCGCCGATGAAGAGGTTCTTCAGGTCGTAGCCGGTATTGTCCTTGCGGAGCTGGCGCAGGCCATTCCAGATGCGTCCGTCCGGCAGTACGACCTCGAGCCCCATGCAGAGATCGCGGGCATTGCCATAGGCCAGCACGGCGGTGCCGCCGGCATTGGTCGAGAGGTTGCCGCCGATGGTGCAGGAGCCTTCCGACGCGAGCGAGAGCGGGAAGAGCCGGCCGGCCGCTTCCGCCGCATCCTGCGCGCGCTTCAGAGTGACGCCGGCCTCGACGATCATCGTGTCGCCATCGGTGTCGACGGCGCGGATCTTGTCGAGGCGCTGCAGCGAGAGGATGACCTCCCTGCCCTCGGAGATCGGGATCTGGCCGCCGACGAGGCCGGTATTGCCGCCTTGTGGCACCAGCACCGTGCCGGTCTCGGCCGCGAGCTTCACCAACTCCGCGACCTCGGCGGTCGAGCCGGGGCGGACGATGCCTTGCGCCTTGCCGCGGAAGAGATCGCGCCATTCCTTGAGATAGGGCACCATCGCGTCGGCATCGGTGATGATGTTCTTCGCGCCGACAATGCCGGCCATGCGATCGAGAATTACGCTCATCCTGAAGCCCTAGCCCTTCTTACCTCGCCGGAACACGCCGACGAGTTCGACATGAGCGGAATAGCGGAACTGGTCGACCGGCGTCACGGCCTCCAGCGCATAGCCGCCCGCAACGAGGGTCGCGGCGTCGCGCGCGAAGCTCGCCGCATCGCAGGAGACGTAGATCACGTCCTTGACCTTCGAGACCGCCAAGCGCTTGACCTGCGCCTCCGCGCCGGCACGCGGGGGATCGAGCACGACGACGTCGAAACCGTTGAGCTCGTGCTCTAAAAGCGGGCGGCGGAACAGGTCGCGCGTTTCGGTCGCGATTGGCTTCAACCCCTGCGTGGCGCCTGCGCCCTTGGCCAGCGCCAGCATTGCCGCCTTGTCGCTCTCGATCGCGAGTACCTGCATACGCTCCGCGATGCGGAAGCTGAACGGGCCGCAGCCGGCAAAGAGATCGGCCGCGCGCTTGCCCTTGGGCAGGGCGGCCATGACGAGCCCGGCCAAAGCCTCCTCGCCCGCCGCCGTCGCCTGCAGGAAGCCGCCTGCGGCCGGCGCCACCAGCGCCCTGCCCATGCGCTGCAAGGGCGGGCGTCGCTCGACAACGATCTCGCCACGGTTCGAGAGCCGGGCGAGGTCGAGCCGCTCTGCGAGCTGCGTCAGGGCGAGCCGGAGCTTGTCACCGAGCGGGCCGTGGCCACGCATATCGACATCGAGCCCGGCTTCCGAGGCCGTGACCTGGATATCGAGCGGCTTGCTCGCGCCGCCCATCCGGTTCGCCAGCATCAGGGCGACGGCTGGCGCGCGGTCGAGCCCCGGCGCCAGAACCGGGCAGGCTTCGACCGAAATCAGATCGTGGCTGCGCGCCGCCATGAAGCCGACGACCATCGCCTCGCCCTGACGACGGGCATGGAAGGTGACGCGGCGGCGCCCGGTGCCATGGGCATCGACGAGATCGGCGACCGGCGCCTCGATGCCGGCGCGGCCGAGCGCGGTCACGACCTGCTGGCGCTTCCATTCGCGATAGAGGCCGGGCGCCATGTGCTGGGCGGCGCAGCCACCGCAGCGGGTGAAGAGCGGGCAGATGGCGGCGATGCGGGATTCGGAAGGCGTGATGATCTCGACAAGCTGGCCGCGCTCGCCATCGACCACGGCGCGCACGGTCTCGCCCGGCAACGCATAGGGAATGAAGATGCTGCCGGAGGCGGCCTGCACGATGCCGTCGCCCTTCTGGCCGAGGCGATCGACGGTGAGAACTTCATTCATGGCGAGCTTCGGAGAAGAAACTTCTCCGGCTTGCGGCTTGGCGACTGGCATTGTTCCGAACTCGGGGCGAAAGGCCCGCTCACTGATGACCGCTGAGAAGCTTTCGCCTATCAGGTCGGAGAGAAATTGGGAAATCCCGCCATGACTATCCGCGCGAAGATCGACATGAAGAATGGCGTCATCGAAGCCATCGGCAACACCCCGCTCATCAAGCTCGAACGCGCCTCGACCGAGACCGGCTGCACCATCCTCGGCAAGGCCGAATTCATGAATCCCGGCCAGTCGGTGAAGGACCGGGCCGCGCTTGCGATCATCCGCGATGCCGAGGCGAAGGGGCAGTTGAAGCCGGGCGGCGTCATCGTCGAGGGCACGGCCGGCAATACCGGCATCGGCATTGCGCTCGTCGGCAATGCGCTCGGCTATCGCTCGGTGATCGTCATCCCGGAGACACAGAGCCAGGAAAAGAAGGACATGCTGAGGCTCGCCGGCGCGACGCTGGTCGAGGTGCCGGCTGCGCCTTATGCCAATCCGAACAACTACGTGAAGGTCTCGGGCCGCCTCGCCGAGGAACTGGCGAAGACGGAGCCGAACGGCGCGATCTGGGCCAACCAGTTCGACAATGTCGCCAACCGACAGGGCCATTTCGAAACGACCGGTCCGGAAATCTGGGACCAGACTGCAGGCCAAGTCGACGGCTTTATCTGTGCGGTCGGCTCGGGTGGGACGCTGGCCGGCGTCGGCATGGCGCTGAAGGCACGCAATCCGAAGGTGACGATCGGGCTCGCCGATCCGATGGGCGCTGCGCTCTATTCCTACTACACATCGGGCGTGCTCAAGGCCGAGGGCTCCTCGATCACCGAGGGCATCGGCCAGGGCCGGATCACTGCCAATCTGGTGGATGCGCCGATCGATATCGCCTTCCAGATTCCGGATGCGGAAGCGGTGCAGATCGTCTTCGACCTGCTGGAGCGGGAGGGTCTGTGTCTCGGCGGCTCGTCGGGCATCAATGTCGCCGGCGCGATCCGTTTGGCCAAGCAGATGGGACCGGGCCACACCATCGTGACGGTGTTGTGCGACTACGGCACGCGCTACCAGTCGAAGCTCTTCAACCCCGAATTCCTGCGTTCGAAGAACCTGCCGGTTCCCGGCTGGCTGGAGCGCGACGGCTCGGCGCTGAAGCAGGTCGTCGCGCAGGTCATGGCCTGAACGACGCTGCTCATTTGCCGGAAAAGTGATTTCCACGGAGATCGAACAGTTCTAGCCTGCCACCCGATGATCCAGCGATCGACGAGGTGGTCGCATGTCAGTCTCGGAAGTCCGGTTCACGTCCCCAGCCGCGCGGGAAACGACGCCCGCCGCCGTTCCCCTCGAACAGGATCACCCGCATCAGGACGGGGTCATCGCATCGGGCGTCTATGTCCATGGCGTGCGCGTCGCGGACATCCCGGTCACGGAAGCCGGAGAATGGGCGCGCAAGGACGATCATGTCGTCTGGATCGGCCTGCTCGAACCGGAGCCCGCGCTGCTGCGCTGCGTGCAGCAGCAGTTCAACCTGCACCCGCTCGCAGTCGAAGACGCCACCAACGCGCATCAGCGGCCCAAGCTTGAGCAATATGGCGACGCGCTCTTCGTCGTCGCGCGCACGGCGCAGTTGACCGAGGGGCGCATCGCTTTCGGCGAGACCCATATCTTCGTCGGGCGCGGCTATATCGTCAGCGTCCGGCACGGCGCCTCGACCTCGTACAAGTCGGTGCGGCAGCATTGGGAGACATGCCCGACCTCGCTGGCGAAGGGCGAGGATTTCATCCTCTATGCGATCCTCGATTTCATCGTCGACAACTACATGCCGGTGCTGGAAGCGATCCATGACGAGGTCGAGAAGATCGAGGACAAGGTCCTCGCCAAGCCGATGGCGCGCTCCGACATCGAGCGGCTCTACATGCTGCGCCGCGACCTGCTGCGCCTGCGCAATGCGGTGGCGCCGCTGGTCGATGTCTGCCAGCGCCTGATGAACGGCACCGTGCCGCAGGTCCGGCCGACGCTCGCCCCGATGTTTCGCGACGTGACCGACCATGTCCGCACCGTGCAGGAGAAGATCGACAGCCTGCGCGAGGTCCTGGCCTTCGCCTTCGAGGCGAGCCTGCTCGTCGGTCAGAGCCAGGAGAACGCGATCACCAAGCGCCTGGCCTCCTGGGCGGCGATCCTGGCGGTACCGACGGCGCTCGCGGGCATCTACGGCATGAATTTCAAGAACATGCCGGAACTGGAGCTGCAGTACGGCTATTACACGGTGATCGGCGTGATCGTAACGTCCTGCGCCATCCTCTACTGGCGCTTCAAGCGGAATGGCTGGCTTTAGAGCCGCTCCGGCTCATTGGAGTGATGGTGCGCTTCCCCCGAGAGGCAGACCGTCACAGCCACTTCTTCCAACGAAAGAACAGGTAGGGCAGCACGGCGAAGAGGATCATCAGGCCGATCGCCATGGGATAGCCCCATTGCCAGTCCAACTCCGGCATCGACTTGAAGTTCATGCCGTAGATCGAGGCGATGAGCGTCGGCGGCATCAGCGCGACCGAGACGACCGAGAAGAGCTTGATGATCTTGTTCTGCTCGATCGAGACCAGGCCGAGCGTGGCATCCATCATGAACTGCAGCTTGTTGGACAGGAAGGCAGCGTGCTCCTCGATGGCCTGCACGTCGCGCACCGCGGAGCGCCATTCCGCCGAGAAGCCGGTCTGCGCCTTCTTCGGCCGGGTATAGTTGGCCGAGAGAAAGAGCAGCACGCGCTCGACCGTCATCATGCTCTCGCGGACATTGGAGATGATGTGCTCGTACTGGCCGATCTTCTGGATGACGACCTGATAGACGCCGCCGCGCTCGACATCCTGGCCGCGCCCGGCGAAAACACGGCGCGAGGCGATATCGATCTTGTCGCCGACGCCGCGCAGCACCTCGGCGGCGCGGTCGACGATCGCCTCGATCAGCCCGTCCAGCACGGCCTCCGGCTGCTGGCCGCAGCCGCCCGGCTTTGAGGCGCGATTGAGGAAGATGTTGAAGGCGCCCGGCTCGTCATAGCGCACCGTCACCAGCGCCTTGTCGGTCAGGATGAAGGTGACATCCGCCAGCTTGGGAACGACGGTATCGGATTGGCAGATGATCCGCGCGGTCATATAGCGCGCGCCATTCTCGGTATAGATGATCTCGGAGGGCTCGAGATCGTGCATCTCCTCGCGCGTCGGAATCGAGATGCCCAAATGCTTCTCGACCCGCCTGTCCTCCTCCGCCGTCGGATTGAGCAGGTCGATCCAGACGACGTCGTCGGGAAAGTTGCCATCCGCGCCGAGCGCGCCGGGGCGGAGCTTGTCGCGCGTATCGGAGCAAGTGCCGTGGATCGTCAGCATGGC
Source organism: uncultured Allobosea sp. (assembly GCF_945956895.1). GTDB lineage: Bacteria > Pseudomonadota > Alphaproteobacteria > Rhizobiales > Beijerinckiaceae > Allobosea. Next base: position 138,557 of record NZ_CAMFJF010000003.1, read on the forward strand.
GCGAATCTCGCTGCACGGTCGGGATGGAAAGCGGCAGGAACTCCGATCCGCGCGGCATGTCAAACCGATGACGCGATGGGAAGCGCTCAGGCTCGCGCTCGCAACCCGGAAGCATGACCGAGCGTCATTCTCGGGCGAAGCGAAGCGCAGACCCGAGAAACTCTTTCAGAAAGAGGCTCCGATGCCCTCTCCGACATGAGATGCTCGGGTCAAGCCCGCGCATGACGGAGCATATCCTGCCTCACACCCCGCCCTTCACGCCCTGCGGCGGCAAGCTGTCCGCCGGCACGAAGAAATCCGGCATCAGCGGCACGGAGGGGTCGACACGGTACGGGCTGAAATCGGTCACGCCCTCGCCGGCCATGAAGCTGTCGTCGATCAGGAAATTGCCGGAGAATTCGCGGGACGGCTTCGAGAAGATCATGTGTGCAGCGTCGGCGAGGATCTCGGGCGTGCGGCTGGCCTGCACCATCTTGTCGCCGCCGAGCAGGTTCTGGACGGCGGCGGTCGCGATGGTGGTGCGCGGCCAGAGCGCATTGACCGCGATGCCCTGGCGCGCCAGCTCGCCGGCGAGGCCGAGCACACACAGGCTCATGCCGTATTTCGCGATGGAATAGGCCAGATGCGGCGCGAACCACTGCGTCTTCATGTCGAGCGGCGGCGAGAGCATCAGGATATGCGGGTTTTCGGCCTTCGCCAGATGCGGAATGGCGTACTTCGAAACCATGAAGGTGCCGCGCGTGTTGATCTGGTGCATCAGATCGAAGCGCTTCATATCGGTCATCTGCGTGTTGGTCAGCTGGATCGCGCTGGCATTGTTCACGACGATGTCGATGCCGCCGAAGGTCTCGGCGGTCTTGGCGATCGCCTCGGCCACGCTCTGCTCGTCGCGGACATCGACCATCAAGGGCAGGCACTTGCCGCCGGCCGCCTCGATCTCCGCGGCGGAGGTGTAGATCGTGCCGGGGAGCTTGGGGTGCGGCTCGGCCGTCTTGGCGGCGATGGTGACATTGGCGCCGTCCTTCGCCGCCCGCAGCGCGATGGCCAAGCCGATGCCGCGCGAGCCGCCGGTGATGAAAAGCGTCTTACCCTTGAGCGACATCGCCGCCTCCCTCCTGGTTGTCGATGACGTAGCGGGCCGGCTGCGAACCGTCCCGGTCGGTGAAGCCATAGGCACGCGCCAGATCGGCGACATGCAGCACCTGCCCGGCATGAACAGCGACTTGCGGATCGGCGGCCAGCGCCGCGACGGCACGGCCGGCATAGAGCGGGGTTTCGGTGGTCTGGTCGCCGAGGCCGGCATCGCGGACCCGCTCGGTCAGGACATGACCGGGCGACAGGCCCAGTGCGGTGACGCCGAAAGGCTTCAGCTCCTCAGCCATCGCAAAGCTCAAGCGGTTCATCGCGGCCTTGGCGAGGTCATAGAAGACATCGCCGAGATAGCCGCCGGCCATATCAAAGCTCAGCGTGACGATCAGGCCCGCGCGCGCCTGAACCATGGCCGGTGCGACTGCCCGCGCCAGCAGCAACTGGGCATAGACGCCGCTTTCGAAGCTCTCACCCAGTCGTGCCGCCGGGCGACGCCAGAACGGCGTACCGAAGCCGGATCCGTCGGGATAGCGCTCGCCGTCATAGCCTTCATGGCCGCCCCAGACCGCGTCAACGACGCAATCGAGCCGGCCGAAACGTCGCAAGGCCCAGGCGACGAGCCCGTCGACATCGCGCTCGCTGGTGTGGTCGCAGCGATAGGGATAGCCCTTGCCGCCGGCCGCCTCGACCTCGCGGGCCGTGTCCTCGAAGGTCTCGAGACGCTGATCGGTGCGCGGGCCCGCCTCGCTGGAGCGGCCGGTGACGATCACCGTCGCGCCGGCCTCGCCGAGCGCTTTCGCAATGCCGCGCCCGAGCCCTCGCGACGCGCCAGCGACGAGGCAGATGCGGCCGGAGAGAGAGCCCGGCGCTTCGCTCACGCGGCGAAGACCGCGGCCGCGTCGGCGATGGCGCCGGCCCCCTCCGTTACCGCGAGTTCGAGGCCCGGCGCCTCGGTCGCGAGATATTCAGCATAGAATCGAGCGGTGGCGAGATCGGCAGTGCCCTCCGCGTCGGAACGCGTGGCGAGCGCCTTCTTGGCCAGCCCCGTGCCGCCCTGCGCCAGCGCGAAGAGCTTGAGATAGGGCGTGGCGCCGGCCAGCGCGTCGGCAGGCTTGCCGCCGAGCGCGCCGAGCATCCATTCCGTCGCGCGTTCCAGAGAATCGACGGCAGCGCCGAGGCGCGCAGCGGCATGGCCGAAGCCCGGATTGTTGGCGCGCTCGACCTCGCCGACAATGCCGCGCATCTCGTTGATCAGAGCATGCACCGCATCTCCGCCAGACAGCGGCAGCTTGCGGGTGACGAGGTCGATCGCCTGGATGCCGTTGGTGCCCTCGTAGATCGCGGCGATGCGGGCATCGCGCAGATGCTGGGCGGCGCCGGTCTCCTCGACGAAGCCCATGCCGCCATGGACCTGCACGCCGGTCGAGGCGACGTCGATGCCGATATCGGTGGCATAGGCCTTGGCGATCGGCGTGAGGACAGCGGCGCGCTCGGAAGCGGCCTTGCGCCTGGCCTCGTCCGTCTCGCGATGCGAGCGGTCGAGCGCTTCCGCGACCTGATAGGAGATGGCGCGGGCGCCTTGGGTCTTGGCACGCATATCCATCAGCATGCGGCGCACATCGGGATGGACGATGATCGGACTCATCGGGGCGCCCTTGGGCGCATCGAGCGCCGCGCCCTGCTTGCGCTCATGCGCGAACGCCACCGCCTGCTGATAGGCGCGCTCGGCGATGGCGACGCCCTGCAATGCCACGTTGAGGCGGGCATTGTTCATCATCGTGAACATGCAGGCGAGGCCGCGATTCTCCTCGCCGATCAGCCAGCCGATCGCGCCGTCATTGTCGCCGAAGGCCATCGAGCAGGTCGGCGAGGCGTGGATGCCGAGCTTGTGCTCGATGCCGGAGCAGCGCAGGTCGTTATGCGCGCCCAGCGAACCATCGGCATCGACCAGGAATTTCGGCACGAGGAAGAGCGAAATGCCGCGCGTGCCGGGAGGGGCATCGGGCAGGCGCGCCAGCACCAAGTGGATGATGTTCTCGGTCAGGTCGTGCTCGCCATAGGTGATGAAGATCTTCTGGCCGGTGATGCGATAGGTGCCGTCCCCGACGCGCTCGGCCTTGCTGCGCAGCGCATTGAGGTCGGAGCCGGCCTGCGGCTCGGTCAGGTTCATCGTGCCCATCCACTCGCCGGAGACGAGCTTGGCGAGATAGGTCTCCTTGAGATGGTCGGAGCCATGGGCATGGATCGCCTCGATCGCGCCGACCGTCAGCAACGGGCCAAGCGCGAAGGCAAAGGCGGCCGAGTTCCACATCTCGATGCAGGCCGATTGCAGCAGCGTCGGCAGGCCCTGCCCGCCATAGGCTTCCGGCGCCGGCAGCGCGTTCCAGCCGGCCTCGGACCAGGCCTTGTAGGCCTCCTTCCAGCCCGGCGGCGTGGTGACGGCGCCGTCCTTCAGCTTGGAGCCGTTGAGATCGCCGACGCGGTTCAAAGGCGCGATCACGTCGGCGGCGAATTTCGCGGCCTCTTCGAGCACGGCTTCCGCGACACCGCCTTCGAGTTCCGGCACGAGCCCGTCGGCGATCAGCCTGTCGAGGCCTGCGACATGGCGCATGGTAGAGAGCATGTCCGAAACCGGGGCGCGATAGCTCATTGGTCGTCTCCCTGAGGCCGGCATTTGCCCGCGAAGGCAGCCGCAGCCTGCATTTGCCGTTGCCGCGATGGTAGCGAGGAACTATCGCCTAAGCCACGCGCAAGCGAGCGCGACCTTCGTCCCGTGCCGCGCCCATCAGTTAGTTTATATATAAACCATCATCGGTCAATCGCGTCGTGAACCAGATCCTGCCCGCCTCTCGCCCCACGAAGCTCCTCGCCGCAGATGCCTCCGGCATCGCCGAGGCGGCGGCGCTGCTGCGCGCGGGCGGACTCGTCGCGATGCCGACCGAGACGGTCTACGGGCTTGCCGCCGATGCGACATCGGGCACGGCCGTCGCCGGCATCTACGCCGCCAAGGAGCGGCCGAGCTTCAACCCGCTGATCTCACACCTGCACGATCTCGCGAGCGCGCGCCGTCAGGGACTGTTCGATGCGAACGCGCTGGCGCTGGCGCAAGCCTTCTGGCCGGGCCCGCTGACGCTGGTCGTGCCGGCCTCTCCCGGCTGCACCGTCAGCGATCTGGCGCGGGCGGGACTTCCTTCCGTCGCGTTGCGCGTCCCGGCGCATCCGGTCGCGCATGCCGTGCTGGAAGCGGCCGAGCGGCCGATCGCGGCGCCCTCCGCCAACCGTTCCGGCCGGATCAGTGCCACCAGCGCCGCCCATGTCCTCGCCGACCTCGACGGGCGCATCGATGCCATCCTCGATGCTGGCCCGACCGAAGTCGGGGTCGAATCGACCATCGTCGCCTGCCTCGACGACGCCCCGCGCCTGCTCAGACCCGGCGGCGTGCCACGCGAGGCGATCGAGCATGTCATCGGCCGACCGCTCGTCATCGCGGGCGATGCCGGTCACGCGCCGATCTCGCCCGGCATGCTTGCCTCGCATTATGCGCCGGCGGCGCGGGTCAGGCTCGATGCCGACGCTCCGGAAGACGGCGAGGCCTGGCTCGGCTTCGGCCCCGAGGCCCACCAGCACCCGACTTCGCTCAATCTCAGCCCGACCGGCGACCTGCGCGAGGCCGCCGCCCATCTTTTCGGCTATATGCGCCGGCTTGACGAGATGGGGTTGAAGACCATCGCGGTCGCCCGCATTCCCGAGCACGGGCTGGGCGATGCGATCAACGATCGTCTGCGGCGCGCGGCGGCGCCGCGCTGAGGGTTATGCAGCCCTCATCCTGAGGAGCGAGCCAGGGGCTCGCGTCTCGAAGGATGCTCCAGATATCACCGGAGCCTCGTGAAGCATCCTTCGAGACGCCGCTTCGCGGCTCCTCAGGATGAGGGCTCGGATATTCCCCGCTCTCCTGGATTTGAATTCCTCCAGCTTGCATCGCTGCAAGATATCGGCTTGCGTGCGCGCAGGAGGACGCCTTGCCGATGAATGCCAAGCTCGCCTGGGACGATTTCCGGCTGATCAAGGCCATTGCCGATCATGACGGGCTGACCGGGGCGGCGGCAGCGCTCTCGGTCAATCATTCGACCGTGTTCCGGCGTCTCGGCCAGATCGAGGAGTTCGTCGGCATGCCGCTCTTCGAGCGGCGCAAGACCGGCTATGTCGCGACTGTCGCAGGCGCCGAGATGGCGGCGCTGGCGAGCCGGATGGACGAGGATGTCACGGCCTTTGCCCGGCGCCTGGCCGGGCGGGATGTCGCCCCCTCCGGCGAATTGCGGATCACAACGACCGACACGCTCTACCAGAACGTGCTGCTGCCGATCTTCGCAGCCTTCCGCAAGGCCCATCCGCTGATCCGGCTCGATGTCGTGATCGGCAACCAGGCGCTCAACCTGTCGAAGCGGGACGCCGATATCGCGATCCGCGCCAGCGACACGCCGGGCGAGACGCTGGTCGGCCGGCGCATCGCCACCATCGCCTGGGCGATCTATGGCCGCGCCGCGGACGGCATCACGCCGGAGGAGCAGGCCAACCCCGCCCTGCTCTACAAGCGCGACTGGGTCGCGCTCGGCGACCAGCTCTCGCATGTGAAGGCGGCCCGCTTCGTGCGCGAGCATGTCGCGCCGGAGCGGATCGCGCTGAAGAGCTCTGCCGTTCTCGGCATCGCGGAGGCTGTCGCGCAGGGCCTCGGCGTCGGGCCGCTGCCCTGCTTCATCGCCGACCAGCGGTCGGACCTGATCCGGCTCCTCCCGCCCAATCCGGATTTCGCCACGGGGCTATGGGTGCTGACCCATCCCGATATCCGGCATGTGCCGCGCGTGCGCGCCTTCATGGACTTCTGCAGCAACGAGCTCGCACGGCAGCGGGCGCTGTTCGAGGGGTAGAGGGCAGGCGCAGACCTGAGCCCAGAGACTATGAACACGACGTAGCTCAAGCTCGTCATGCTCGCCCTTGTGGCGAGCATCCACGTCTTGAACACCGCACTGCATCGAAGAAGACGTGGATGGCCGGGACAAGCCCGACCATGACGGGAACAATAACGGCGTGGCTCCGTGCAACCTCAGCCGATCTCGACGACGACCCGCCCCTTGACCTTGCCCTCGACGATGGCCCTGCCGGTCTCGATCACGGCGTCCAGCGGGATCGTCGTGGTGATCAGGGCGAGCTTGTCGCGGTCGAGATCACTGGCAAGGCGCTGCCAGGCTTCGATCCGGCGCGGTTTCGGGCACATCACCGAATCGACACCGAGCAGGGCGACGCCGCGCAGGATGAAGGGCGCGACCGAGGCCGGCAGGTCCATGCCCTGCGCGAGGCCGCATGCGGCGATGGCACCACCATATTTCGTCATCGAGAGCAGGTTCGCGAGGGTATGCGAGCCGACCGCGTCAACGCCGGCGATCCAGCGCTCCTTGCCGAGCGGGCGGCCGGGCGCCGCCAGCTCGGTGCGGTCGATGATCTCGGCCGCCCCGAGGCTCTTGAGGTAATCGGCCTCCTCGGCGCGGCCCGTCGAGGCGATGACGTGCCAGCCGGCCTTGGCCAGCAGCGCGATCGCGACCGAGCCGACGCCGCCTGCCGCACCCGTGACGACGACCGGGCCGTCGGAAGGTTTCAGACCGTGCTTCTCGAGCGCGAGCACACAGAGCATGGCGGTGTAGCCGGCCGTGCCGATCGCCATCGCCTCGGCGGGCGTCAGCCCCGCAGGCAGCGGCACCAGCCAGTCGCCCTTGACCCGGCTCTTCTGGGCATAGGCACCGAGATGGGTTTCGCCGGTGCCCCAGCCGTTCAGAACGACAAGGTCGCCCGGCTTGAACTCGGGATGATCGGAGGTCTCGACCCGACCGGCGAAGTCGATGCCGGGGATCATCGGCCAGCGGCGCACCACCGGCGCCTTGCCGGTGACGGCGAGGCCATCCTTGTAGTTCACCGTCGAATGCGTGACGCGGACGGTGACGTCGCCCTCCATCAGGTCGCTCTCGGCGAAATCGGTGAAGGCAAGGTTCGGCCCGGCCTCGCCCTTGGTCGCCACGAGGGCCTTGAACGTCGTCATCACCATCTCCCAAGCGCTCAAACGCGAAGGCCGACAAGGTTGCAGCGGCGTGGCGCCACCGCAACCCCATCGGCCGTGCGAAGGTTCGTCTTCCCAATCAGGCGGGCTGTGCTTCCGGCCGCTGCACCGGCCGTTCGATGATCGGCAGGTTGATCAAGGCCGAGGCGACGCCGAGCGCGACCGAGAGCCACCAGACGAACTGGTAGTTGCCCATCGATTCGTAGAGCACGCCGCCGAGCCAGACGCCGAGGAACCCGCCGACCTGGTGCGAGAAGAAGGCGAAGCCATAGAGCATCGCCATGTACTTGGTGCCGAACATCAGCATGACCAGCGAGGAGGTCGGTGGCACGGTCGAGAGCCAGAACAGGCCGATGACGATGCCGAAGGTGATCGCGGTCGTCGGGCTCGGCGGCAGCAGGATGAAGGCGGCGATGGCGACCGCGCGGCCGAGATAGATCCAGGCGAGCAGATGCCGCTTCGGCATCCGCATCGAGAGCCAGCCCGAGGAGAGCGAGCCGACGGCGTTGGCGAGACCGATGACGGCGAGCGTCCAGCCGCCGACCCAGGCCGGCAGGCCGGCATCCTTGAGATAGGCCGGCATATGCACGGTGATGAAGGCGAGCTGGAAGCCGCAGGTGAAGAAGCCGAGCACCAGCAGGACATAGCTGCGGTGCCTGAACGCCTCCGTCAACGCCTGCCTCACCGTCTGGTTCGGCAGGTTCGCTGCGGCCGCTCCCGCTCCGGCGCCGGTCTTGCGTGTCGCCATCACGATCGAGATCGGCAGGATCGGCAGCAGCGTGAAGGCGAAGACGACCAGCGCCTGCTGCCAGCCCAGCGTCTCGATCAGGATGTTGCCGATCGGCGGGAAGAGGAACTGGCCAAAGGAGCCGGCGGCCGTGCCGGCGCCGAAGGCCATCGGCCGCCACTGTTCCGGCAGGAGCTTGCCGAAGGCCGCGAGCACGAGGTTGAAGGAGCATGCCGAGAGACCGAAGCCGATCAGCACGCCGGCGCCGAAATGGAGCTGCAGCGGTGTCGTCGCATAGGCCATCGTGACGAGGCCGGCGGCATAGAGGAGCGCGCCGACGCAGAGCACGCGCACGGTGCCGTAACGGTCCGCGATCGCGCCGGCAAAGGGCGCGCCGAGGCCCCAGAGCAGGTTCTGGATCGCCAATGCCAGGCTGAAGGTATCGCGTCCCCAATGGAACTGCACGGTCATCGGAATCTGGAACAGGCCGGCGCTGGCGCGGGGGCCGAAGGTGATCAGGGCGATCAGGCAGCCTGCCGCGACGATGATCTCCGGAGCATAGCTGCGCGCTGGAGTGGACGTCATGGATGTCTCCGAAGCATCGAATGTGTGGCTACACGTTAGCGTCCTGCCCCGAGGGCAACCAACGCGATTTCGTGAAATCTCGCATCACGGCGACACATGGAAGGCAAAAGGCGGGCTCGCCGTTAACCGGCGCTCAACCTTACCGAGGCGATAACGGATTCCAACGAAGGCGCGCGAGTCGGCGGCGCTTTTCGCTCCGTGCGGTCGGGACGGGTGTGTCGCTTTGAGTCACTGGCGTGTGCACAGGCATGGGCGGAAGGCGCGCCCCCTCGGCATCAAATGGGCCGCGAACACCGTTGCGCCCTGGGCCCTGTCGGTTGGCCTGCTGGTTTCCTTCACCGCCTCCGCCGGCCAGAATTTCGGACCGACCGGCCTGCCCTCCAGCGCCATTCCCCGGGTTGCGCCCGCCCCCGTCTCGGAACTCGCCGAAGGCCCCTCGATGCTGGTCGCGGCCAGCGCCTTCCGCTTGCCGGGCCTCGCCCTGACCTCCGCCGTCACGCAGGCGAAGCTCTCCTTCGAGGATCCGGAGCGACGCATCGTCGTCGATCCGCGCGCGCCGCGCGAGGACATGAAGCGCTCCGTCGCCGCCACCTTCCCGGAGGTCGACCGCACGGCCAAGGGCGACATGCTGCCGAGCCTGCGGCCAGGCCTTTCCGAACACCCCTCCGTCGAACTGGAGCGCGTGGTCTTCGGCGACACCCAGCCCAAGCTGATCTCGGGCGGCTTCTCGATCGACGCCATGCGCGCGGCCGAGGCCGTCGACGGCCCGCAGACCGGCTTCGAGCCCTATGCCAATGACGAGGGGCTGACCGATCCGGCCCTGTCCGATTCCTCACCCGTCTCGCCGTTCAAGCCGAAGATTCACTCGGCGCGCCAGGCGGAGCTCCATCTCGAAAGCATCGACGGCTCTTCGCCCTCGGTCCCGAAGGCCAGCCAGGCCTCGTCGTCGACGCCGCTCGTCGGCTCGGTCATGGGCACGCTGACGCCAGCCGCCCTGCCCGCCCATTCCGCCCAGCAGCAGCGCGGGCGCATCGCGCTGGCCTCGGCACCGGCCAATCGCGACCTGCGCCTCGCCGAGCCCGGCGTGAAGCAGGACTATACCAGCCTGATCGCGCCGGAGAACATGGCGAAGGAACAGCGCTGCCTCGCGGAAGCCGTCTATTTCGAGGCTCGATCCGAGTCGCTTCAGGGCCAGGCGGCCGTGGCGCAGGTCGTGCTCAACCGCGTGAAGAGCGGGCTCTATCCGAGCAGCGTCTGCGGCGTGGTCTACCAGAACAGCAACCGCTATCTCGCCTGCCAGTTCACCTTCACCTGCGAGGGCAAGTCGCTGCGCATCACCGAGCCCGCCTCCTGGCGCGACGCGGTCAGGATCGCGCGCGAGGTCTATGACGGCACGACCTATCTGCCGGAAGTCGGCGCCTCGACCCACTACCACGCGAATTACGTCAGGCCTTATTGGGCGAAGCGGCTGAAGAAGATGGATACGATCGGCCAGCACGTCTTCTACCAGTTGCGGCCGGGGCAGACCTGATCGCGGCCAGCAGCCGACACCGGCTACCCTGAGACGGCAGGCGGGTGCTCGCGCTATCCGAACAGGAAATGCCAGGCGCCGTAGCCGATCACGCCGATCCAACCCAGCGTCACGACGGCGGTAAGGCCCAGATACAGAAAAACGAACGCGTTATCCTTGAGATCGCTCATGAGACCTCCCCCCGGTGAGCTCAGCCTGCGCTCCGGGTGACCGAACCAGCCCACGGGACTGCAGCCTGAGGCTGCTCGAGCCCGCACGGTTCATAGCAAAGCGATTCCGATGCCCGCGTCCTGCATTCGAACGGTGCGTGACGCGGAGCGCGCCCGCAGAGATCATTCCGCACCGGAACCGGAACTGAGCGAAAATGCGGGAGTCCGCTTGCGGAATCCGCCCCGGCCGTTAAGAAGCCACTCGCGCCCAATCGCGCGCCGGGCCTACTTGCCCATCGCTAAAAGGCGAGCGTTTTCCTTTACTTGAACGCAATCTGCGTGAATGTGCCCAACAGCGGCAAACTGGTTAATTTTACCTTGTTTTAGCGTTTACCTTGCGTTCATCACTTCAAGCAGGCTTCCTGTCTCCAACGAACGGCGCCCGGCGCCGGCACCGACAGGTCAGGCCCACCATGCTGCGCTCGCTTTCGTCAGGGATCATCACCGCTTCCAGCCTCGCAGCCGCGCTTGTGCTCGGTGCCTCGGCCGCCCAGGCCGGCGGCGGCTGCCGCGGCTCCGCCTGCTACAATCTCGTCAACACGCCGCCGGTCTACGGCACCATCGACGAGACCTATCAGGTCCGCCCGGCCCAGGTTCAGCGCCGCGTCGTCCCGGCCGAATACGAGAGCGTGACCGACACCGTGATGATCGCGCCGGAGCGCCGCATTCCGCATCATCGTGCCGCCGTCTACGAGACCGTGACCGAGAAGGTGCTGGTCGCGCCCGCCAGCCGCCGCTGGGAAGTGACCCGCGACGCCTGGGGCAACACGGTCGGCTGCTGGGTCGATGTGCCCGCCCGCTACGGCTACCAGAGCCGCCGCGTCGAGGTTTCCCCGGCCACCGTCGATTACGAGACGGTCCCGGCCGTCTACACGCAGCGGCAGCGCCAGGTGATGGTGCGTCCGACCCAGGTCGTGCGGGACGAGATTCCCGCCGTCTACGAGACCCGGCAGCGCCAGGTGATGGTCAGCCCCGGTTCGCAGTATTGGTCCCGCGCCCGCTACTGAGCGGGCCGGGCAGAGTTTCACGCAGACCCTTTTATACCCACGGAACGACCACTTTCACCCCGGCCCTCGCGCCGGGGTTTTTTCTTGGGCGGTTTTTTCAGGAAAGGGGTGCCGTTTCGCGGCATGGCAAAGCCGCGAGCCCGGAATCCGGAACCGCTCATCTGATCGAGAAGAATGGGAAGCGCGGCGCCACGACGAATGGTGGCATCGGTTCTGGCTTCCGGGCGCTTCGCTATCGCGAAGCCCCGGAATGACAATGGAATGCAATGTGCCGTGGAGCGCCCGCTCAGGCGAACTTGGCGCCGAGCAGGACGATGCAGACGCCGGCGACGAAGGCGAGGAAACGGGCGGGCATGCCGACCAGGGTGCCGGGCGAACGGCCCGTCGCGAAGCCGGCGACCAACTCGACCAGGCCGAGCCCGATCAGCACGATGGCGAAGGGCGGCAGGGCTCCATTGGGAGCAACAAGGCCGGCCCTGACCGCATAGGCGACCACGGCGCCAATGACGGCGCCCAGCGCGACGAACAGGAGCTCGTTTCGCGACAGGCGCATCGCGTCGATCAGCGCCGGCGGAAGTTCTGGCGCGGCGGACCGCCCGGAGCGGGGCCAGCCGTCTTCTGGCGGAAATTGATGCGGCCGCGATCGAGATCGTAAGGCGACATCTCGACGATGACGCGGTCGCCCGCGATCGTGCGGATGCGGTTCTTCTTCATCTTGCCGGCGGCGTAGGCCAGGATGATATGCTCGTTGTCGAGCTTCACCCGGTAGTTGCCGTCAGGGAGCACTTCGACCACGGTGCCGTCGAATTCAAGCAGTTCTTCTTTCGCCATCTGTCGTCCTTCGTGAGCCCTAGGGCGCGTGGGCGAGCCGTCGTTTCAGAGGCTCGCCCTTTGTTCTGGTCGATCGCGCGTCAGCGCGCGCGCCGCCGGGCGCCGTTGGTGCGTGGTTGCTGTGTTCTTTGCTGCAAGAACGCGACGCCGCCAAGCCCTTCTTTTGCGGAAACGCCGTCTTTTCGCTGTGCCGCCTGCTCAGGGCGAGGAGCACGCTCGGGATGACGCGGGCGTTCGTGACGTTCCTGGCGCTGGACGCCATGGGCAGGCTGGTTGCGCTGGCCGCCCTGCTCGGGCTTGCCGCCGCGCGGCTGCTGCCCTTGCGGGCGCCCCTGCTGCTGGCCCTGCGGGCGGTTGGCTTGCTGGCCCTGCGGGCGGCCTTGACCGCGCCCGCCGCCATTCTGCTGCTGGCCACGTCCGCCGCCGCGCTGGTTCTGCGGCGGCTTCTTGGGCGTGCGACCATCCCAATAGGGCACGGCGCCGATCGGTGTGATCGCGACCTTGGTCAGCTTCTCGATGGCGGCGAGATCGCCACGCTCTTCCGGCGTACAGAAGGCGATGGCAAGGCCCGCCGCGCCGGCGCGCGCCGTGCGGCCGATGCGGTGGACATAGGTCTCCGGCACGTTCGGCAAGTCGAAATTCACGACATGGCTGACGCCATCGACATCGATGCCGCGCGCGGCGATGTCGGTGGCAACGAGAATGCGCAGAGACCCGTCACGAAAGGCGCCGAGCGCGCGCTCGCGCTGGCCCTGGCTCTTGTTGCCGTGGATCGCGGCCGCCTCGATACCGGACTGGCCGAGCTGGCGCACGACCTTGTCGGCGCCATGCTTGGTGCGGGTGAAGACGATGGCGCGCTCGAGCTCCGGCACGTTCAGCGTCTTCGCCAGCAGCGCCGGCTTGTCGTGGGCTTCCGTGAAGATGACGCGCTGGTCGATCTTCTCGGCGGTGGTCGCGACCGGCGTCACCGCGACCTCGACCGGATCGGTCAGGTAGGCGGAAGCGATCTCACGGATCGGCTTCGGCATGGTCGCCGAGAAGAGCAGCGTGTGGCGCTCCTTCGGGATCAGGGTCGCGATGCGGCGCAGCGCGTGGATGAAGCCGAGATCGAGCATCTGATCGGCCTCGTCGAGGACGAGGAACTCGATCTCGCGCAGCGAGACGGCGCGCTGGTCGACGAGGTCAAGCAGGCGGCCGGGCGTGGCAACGAGGATGTCGACCTTCTCACCGAGCGCGCGGATCTGCTTGCCGACGGGAACGCCGCCGAAGATCACCGTCGACTTCAGCGAAGTAAAGCGGCCGTAATTGCGGATGCTGGCCTCGATCTGGGCCGAAAGCTCACGCGTCGGCGACAGGATGAGCGCACGCACGCTGCGGGCCGGCATCTGGCGCGGCTTGGCGAGCAGGCGATGCAGCATCGGCAGCGAGAAGGCAGCGGTCTTGCCGGTGCCGGTCTGGGCGGCGCCGAGCAGGTCGCGACCCTGCAAAATATGGGGGATCGCCTGCGCCTGGATCGGCGTCGGCGTTTCATAGCCCTCGGCCGCGAGCGCCTTGAGAAGGGGCTCGGCGAGGCCGAGATCGGTAAACTTGGTCAAGAAGGATCTTTCCGGACGCCGCGATGCGAGGGGCGCATGTGGGTTTCGGCTGCGCCGCAGGCTCGCATCCGGCCTGAATTCAATAGAGTCGGACCTGCCGGCGAACCGCTAGCCACAGCGCCGGCAGGCTTGTCGTGGACCGGGGCCGTTATAGCATCGGACCGAAAAGTGGAATCCACTTTTCGGAAAACTCCGACGCGATAACAAAGAGATAGATCATCGTCACCACGTCCTGTCGGACGCGCGATGATCTAGGCACTCCCGGTCGATTGGGTATCAGCTCAGGCGACGACGAGGTTGCCGGCCGAGGTCTTGCCGGTCTTGCGATCGGCAACCAGCTCGAAGGAGACGACCTGGCCGTCGCGCAGCTCGCGCAGGCCGGCACGCTCGACGGCGGAGATGTGGACGAACACGTCCTGGCCGCCGTTCTCAGGGGTGATGAAGCCGTAGCCCTTGGTGGCGTTGAACCACTTCACGGTGCCCTTGTTCATGGGTTTAATCCTTACGTTTCAGATCCGCGGCTGTCCTGGAACACGACATGACGCGCGGACGCCTCGCCGTGGCAATGTAGCGATGTGTGGTGGATCTGAATCGTGCCCGCCGACCGGATTACCCGCGCGGAGGATTGGCCAGAACCCGGCCGCATCTCGTCATACATCGGTGCGGATAGCACGAAATGCAAGATTGGTCCAGCAAGGGGCCTATCGGCGCCTGGAACCGAGCGGGCAGGCCCGTGTTTGGCTGGAAAGGGAGGCCGCATCATGCCGATCACGCTCAAGGGTTCCTGCCGCTGCGGGGCCGTGCATTTCTCGGTGGAGAGCCATGCCCCGGTCCCCTACCAGCTCTGCTACTGCTCGATCTGCCGCAAGACGGCAGGTGGCGGCGGCTTCGCGATCAACCTCTCGGCCGAGGCCACGACGCTCAAGGTCGAAGGCGAGAACGGGGTCGGCAGCTTCAGCGCGGAGATCCGCGGCGATGACGGGGCTTGCGAGCACTCGCAGGCGCAGCGCCGCTTCTGCATGGCCTGCGGCACCGCGCTCTGGCTGTTCGATCCGCGCTGGCCGGAGCTGTTGCATCCCTTCGCCTCCGCGATCGACAGCCATCTGCCGCGTGCGCCCGAAAAGACCCATATCATGCTGCGATACAAGGCCAGCTGGGTCGAGCCAGCGATCGGGCCAAGCGACCAGAGCTTTGACAACTATCCCGAGGAATCGATCGAGGACTGGCACCGCAAGCGCGGCCTTTGGGTCGACTGATCCACCGCGAGCGCCAGCGCACCGCTCCGAACAGATTAGCGAACGAGCTGCTCGATGAGACCTCGCAAAGGCCCAAGATCCGGGATCGCGTGATAGCGGCCGTGCCCCACCGGCTCCTCGGCGCGCTCCAGTGCCCAGGTCAGGTGATGCGGGACATGGACGGCCCAGGAACCGGCCTCCAATGCCGGCAGGATGTCCGACTTCAGGGAATTGCCGACCATCATCGCCTGCCCTGCTCCGTCGCCGTGGCGCGAGAAGATACGGCCATAGGTCTCCGGCTTCTTGTCGCTGACGATCTCGACCGCATGGAAGAAATCGCCGAGACCGGACTGGGCGAGCTTGCGCTCCTGGTCGAATAGGTCGCCCTTGGTGATCAGCACCAGCCGGTAATCACTTGAGAGTGCAACCAGCGTTTCGTGAACATGCGGCAAGGTCTCGACAGGATGGGCGGCCATCTCGCGGCCGGCGGCGAGGATTTCGCCGATCACGGCAGCCGGAACCTGCCCCCGGGTGATCTCGATCGCCGTCTCGATCATCGAAAGGACGAAGCCCTTGATGCCGAAGCCGTAGAAGCCGAGATTGCGCTTCTCGGCTTCGAGGAGGCGCCCGGAAATCTCGGCCGCCTCGCCGTGCTCGCCGAGCAGCGCGACGAAACGCTCCTCCGTCATCCGGAAGAACTGCTCGTTCTGCCAGAGCGTGTCGTCGGCATCGAAGCCGATGGTGGTCAGCTCCCGCATATCCGAGACCTCTTCGCCATCAAACCGCCTCCCCGCAAGCTATCGCTTGCGCCGCACGAAATTTGAACTAAGTTTGTTAAACTAAGTCCAGAGAGGCAGCCATGGACATCGTCAACATTCACGAGGCCAAGACGCACCTCTCCCGTCTCGTCGAGCGCGCGGCCAAGGGAGAGAGCTTTATCATCGCCAAGGCCGGCAAGGCGATGGTCAAGGTCGTCCCCGTCGATGCGCCCGATCAGAACCAGATGCGCCGCATCGGCTTCCTGAGCGGCGCGTTCGAGGTGCCTGACGATTTCGATCGCATGGGCGAGAACGAGATTGCGAACATGTTCGGCGCCCGTCCGTGAAGCTGCTGCTCGACACGCATCTGCTGCTCTGGCTCGCCTTGGACTCCGGCAAGCTTTCAACAAGGGCACGCTCCGTCATCGAAGATGCCAGCAATAACCTCTTCTTCAGCGCCGCGAGCATCTGGGAGGTCGCGATCAAGCGCGGGCTCGATCGTGACGACTTTACGGTCGATCCTCGCCTCCTGCGCCGGGGTCTGCTCGACAACGGCTATGAAGAGCTGGCCATCGACAGCCGGCATGCGGTTGCAACGCTCGATCTGCCGCCCTTGCATAAGGATCCGTTTGATCGAATCCTGATCGCACAAGCCATGGTCGAAGGGATGACATTGGCGACGGCGGATGAAGCCGTCGCGCGCTACCCCGGAACCATCCTGCGCGTTTGAGCGGCGAGCCCGGCTCCGCGCTCAGCCGTCCTTCGGCTTGATCGCGCCCAGCGCCGCCTGCGCGGCGGCAAGCCTCGCGATCGGCACGCGGAAGGGCGAGCAGGAGACGTAATCGAGCCCGACGCTCTCGCAGAAGCCGATCGAGGCCGGATCGCCGCCATGCTCGCCGCAGATGCCGAGCTTGATGCCGGAACGGGTCTTGCGGCCGCGCTCGGCGGCGAGCTTGACCAGTTCGCCGACGCCATCCTGGTCGATGGTGACGAAGGGATCGGCGTCGAGCAGGCCCTTGGCGGTGTAGGAGCCGAGGAAGGAGGAGGCGTCGTCGCGCGAGATACCGAGCGTCGTCTGTGTCAGGTCGTTGGTGCCGAAGGAGAAGAACTCGGCGCTTTCGGCGATCTCGGCAGCGCGCAAGGCGGCGCGCGGCAGTTCGATCATCGTGCCGACCTGATAGTCGATCTTGGTGCCGCTCTCTTCGATCACGGCCTTGGCCATGGCGTCGATGCGGGATTTGACGAGGTCGAGCTCGGGCTTGCCCATGACGAGCGGCACCATCACCTCCGGGATCACCGACTTGCCGGTCTCCTTGGCGGCGATCACCGCCGCCTCGAAGATGGCGCGGGCCTGCATCTCGGCGATCTCCGGGAAGGCGACCGCGAGACGGCAGCCGCGGAAGCCGAGCATCGGATTGAACTCGTGGAGTTCGGCGGCGCGCTGGCGCAGCGCGTCCGGCGTGACGCCGAGCGCGGCCGCGACCTCCCCGATCTCCCTGTCCCCCTGCGGCAGGAACTCGTGCAGCGGCGGATCGAGCAGGCGGATCGTCACCGGCAGGCCGCTCATGATGGTGAAGAGCTGGACGAAGTCCTGACGCTGCACCGGCAGGAGCTTGGCAAGCGCAGCGCGCCGGCCCTTGTCGTCCTGGGCGAGGATCATCTCGCGGACCGCCTGGATGCGGCCTTCGTCGAAGAACATGTGCTCGGTGCGGCAGAGGCCGATGCCCTCGGCGCCGAACTCGCGGGCGGTCCTGGCGTCCTCCGGCGTCTCTGCATTGGCGCGGACCTTGAGGCGGCGGACCTTGTCGGCCCAGCCCATCAGCGTCGCGAACTCGCCGGAAAGCTCCGGCTTCTGCATCTTGATCTCACCGAGCAGGACCTGGCCGTTGCCGCCGTCGATGGTGACGAAATCGCCGGCCTTCAGCGTGGTCGGGCCGATCGAGAGCGTGCCCTTGGCATAGTCGATGCGGATCTGGCCGGCGCCGGAGACGCAGGGCTTGCCCATGCCGCGCGCCACGACCGCCGCATGCGAGGTCATGCCACCGCGAGAGGTCAGGATGCCCTCGGCAGCGTGCATGCCGTGGATGTCTTCGGGCGAGGTCTCGACGCGGACGAGGATGACCTTCTTGCCGGCCTTCTTGGCGGCTTCCGCATCATCGGAATTGAAGACGATCTCGCCGGCGGCGGCGCCGGGCGAGGCCGGCAGCCCCACGGTCAGCACGCGGCGCTCAGCCTTCGGATCGATGGTCGGGTGCAGGAGCTGGTCGAGTGCGCCCGGCTCGACGCGGCCGACCGCCTCCTCCTGCGTGATCAGCCCTTCGGTCGCGAGCTCGACCGCGATGCGCAAGGCCGCCTTGGCGGTGCGCTTGCCGGACCGGGTCTGCAGCATCCAGAGCTTGCCCTCCTGGATGGTGAACTCCATGTCCTGCATGTCGCGATAGTGCTTTTCGAGGATGCCGTAGATGCGGCAAAGCTCGGCATAGGCCTCCGGCATCTCCCTTTCCATCGAGGGCTTGTCGGAGCCGGCCTCCTTCTTTGCCGCCTCGGTGATGTCCTGCGGCGTGCGGATGCCGGCGACGACGTCCTCGCCCTGGGCGTTGATCAGGAACTCGCCATAGAGCGCGTTCTCGCCGGTGGAGGGGTTGCGGGTGAAGGCGACGCCGGTCGCGGAGGTATCGCCCATGTTGCCGAACACCATCGACTGGACGTTCACCGCCGTGCCCCAGCTCGCCGGGATGCTGTTGAGCTCGCGATATTTGATGGCGCGGTTATTCATCCAGGAGGAGAAGACGGCGCCGACCGCGCCCCAGAGCTGCTTCTCGGGATCCTGCGGGAAGTCGGAGCCGAGCTCCTTCTTCACGATGTCCTTGTACTTGCCGACCAGCAGCTTCCAGTCGGCGGCCGAAAGGTCGGTGTCGAGATGAAGGCCCTTGCGCTCCTTGTAGTCCTCCAGCGCCTCCTCGAAGAGGCCGTGGTCCACGTCGAGCACGACGTTGGAATACATGGTGATGAAGCGGCGGTAGCTGTCCCAGGCGAAGCGCTCGTCGCCCGAGGCCTTGGCGACCGCCTCGACCGTCTCGTCGTTGAGGCCGAGATTGAGGACGGTGTCCATCATGCCCGGCATCGAGGCGCGCGCACCGGAGCGGACCGAGACGAGGAGCGGATTGGCGGCATCGCCGAAGGTCTTGCCAGTGAGCTTGCCCATGCCGGCGAGCGCGGCCCTGACCTGCCCGTCGAGCTCGGCCGGGAAGCTCTTGCCGTTGTCGTAATAGGCGGTGCAGACCTCGGTGGTGATGGTGAAGCCGGGCGGAACGGGCAAGCCCAGATTGCTCATCTCGGCGAGGTTCGCGCCCTTGCCGCCGAGCAGGTTCTTCATTCCCGCCTCACCCTCGGCCTTGCCGTCGCCGAAGGTGTAGACCCACTTCCCACCTGCCATCACATAGCCTCTTCTGTTCAACCGGACGAGGCAAACGCCGCGCCGGCGCGAAAGTTTCGTGCGTGTGCCGTCGATGCCCATGAGTCATCGGCAGCGGGGATGAGGCGCTCATGCCCAAAACGACATGAACAATCAATGAGCGTGTGCAGCATCGGCTGATGCAGCGCAATAGCACGGCAGGGTTGCGTCAGGCTCCCTTCCCGCGCGCGGCCCGGGGCCAGCGCAGCGGCCAGTTGACGATGCGCTCGGCGACCTCATCCTCCGGCATCTCGTCCTCATTGGCAAAGACGCGGCCGCGCACGGAGACGCCGGCCGCGACCACCGTCTCGGGATCGCCAGAGACCAGCGGATGCCACCAGGGCAGGTCCTTGCCCTCGGCGACGAGGCGATAGCCGCAGGTCGGCGGCAACCAGGGCAGCGTCCGCACCTCTTCGGGCGTCAGCGTCACGCAATCCGGCACCTTCTGCGAGCGGTTCGGATAATCGCGGCAACGGCAGGTTCCGGCCTCGAACAGCCGGCAGCCGACATCCGTCGCGAAGATGCGCCCGCTATCCTCGTCCTCGAGCTTGACCAGGCAACAGCGGCCGCAGCCGTCGCAGAGCGATTCCCATTGCTCCGTCGTCATCGCCTCCAGCGGCGTCGTCAGCCAGAAGGGCTGCTCTTTCGGCGGGGTTTGCGTCATGGCAGGCTTATGCGCCCGCCGGCGGCAAGATGGAAGAGCCGGCCGGACAGCCGGCGCGCCGCACCGCCAGATCGACCGGATCTATTCCCGAAATTTACCGTCCCGCCTCTTATTCGACGACGGAGCATCCCCATGTCTTCCTTTCGGGGCGCTCTGCTGTTGCCAAGTGGGCAACCACGCGGCAGGACTTATGCTGGGGGCCATTCGGAAGCCTGGAACCGCCATGGAGTTCAGGAAGGCTGGCTGGAGGACGCGGCTGAAGCGCTTCGCGCTCGCGGCGGATTCGTGGCTGGATGCCGGCCTGTGGGGCGCCGGGCGCCGGACCGGCGAGATTCACGAGCGCATCCGCAGCATCGCCGACCGCCTGACCGTCAGCGGCGGCAAGCGCATCGCCACCGAATTCGCCAGCGAGGGCCTGAATATCGGCATCGTCGGCGCCATCTTCGTGCTGGCGCTGGCGCTGCCGGCCTTTCGAATCGGCAATGAGGAGACGCTCAAGAACCAGGTCTTCGCCGTCACCTTCCTCGACCGCTATGGCGCGTCGATCGGCCATCGCGGCGCCCGGCATGACGATTCGTTGAAGCTCGAGGAGATGCCGGACCACCTGCTCAAGGCCGTGCTCGCCACCGAAGACCGGCGCTTCTACGACCATTTCGGCATCGACCTGATCGGCACATTTCGCGCGATCACGGTCAATGCGCGCGCCTCGGGCGTCGTGCAGGGCGGTTCCTCGCTGACCCAGCAACTCGCCAAGAACCTCTTCCTCAACAACGAGCGCTCGCTCGACCGCAAGATCAAGGAAGCCTTCCTCGCCCTGTGGCTGGAGACGCGGCTGACCAAGAACGAGATCCTCAAGCTCTATCTCGACCGCGCCTATATGGGCGGCGGCACCTTCGGCGCGGCGGCTGCCGCGGAATACTATTTCGGCAAGTCGGTGCGGGACGTCTCGCTGGCCGAAGCGGCCATGCTCGCCGGCCTGTTCAAGGCGCCGACGAAATACGCCCCCCATGTCAACCTGCCCGCCGCGCGGGCACGCGCCAACGACGTGCTCAACTCCATGGTCGATGCCGGCTTCATGACGGCAGGACAGGTCGACAGCGCCAAGCGCAACCCCGCGACGCCGGTCGACCGCAAGCGCGATTCCAGCCCCGACTACTATCTCGACTGGGCCTTCGACGCGGTGAAGGAGCTCGCAGCCGAAGGCAAGCTCGGCAACGACCGCGTGCTGACCGTGAAGACGCCGCACGACATCGCGATCCAGGAGCGCGCCGACGAAGCGATCGAGTCGATCCTGCGCCAGCACGGCCCGGCCTACCATGTGAAGCAGGCGGCGACCGTCATCATGGACCCGGACGGGGCGGTGCGCGCCATCGTCGGCGGCCGGGACTACGGCGCGAGCCAGTTCAACCGGGCGACCGCCGGCCAGCGTCAACCCGGCTCCTCGTTCAAGCCCTTCGTCTACGCGACCGCACTCTCGTCCGGGCTCTACAAGCCGACCACGATCGTCACCGACCGGCCGGTCTGCATCGGCAACTGGTGCCCGAAGAACTATGGCGGCTCGTTCTCCGGCTCGATGCCGCTCACCGTCGCGCTGGCGAAGTCGATCAATTCGATCCCGGTGCAGATGTCGATCGCGATCGGCAAGGCGACCGGCGAGACGCACGAGGCGCGGGCAGCCGCGATCGGGCGCAAGAAGATCATCGAGACCGCCCGCGCCATGGGCCTGACCACTCCGCTGACCGACACGGTCTCGCTGCCGATCGGTGCCGGCGAGGTCACCGTCATCGACATGGCCGCCGGCTATTCCGTGCTTGCCAATGGCGGGCGCCGGGCGAAACCCTATGCCGCGATCGAGATCGCCAATTCGCAGGGCGAGGTGATCTATCGCCATGACCGCGACGAGCCGGAGCCCAAGCAGGTGCTGAGCCCGCAGGTGGCGCAGGATATGAACTTCATGCTCTCCAAGGTGCCGACCGAGGGCACGGGCCGGCGCGCCGCACTCGACGGCGTCGTCACCGCCGGCAAGACCGGCACGACCAACGGCTACAAGGACGCCTGGTATGTCGGCTATTCCGGCAATCTCGTCGGGGCCGTCTGGTTCGGCAACGACAATTCCGCCGAGACCGCGAACATGACCGGCGGCTCGCTTCCCGCGATGACGTGGAAGGAGGTCATGCAGTTCGCCCATCAGGGCCTGGAGCTGAAAGCCATTCCCGGCGTGCCCGCGGCCGACCCGAAGGGCGCGGCCGTCGCCAAGGCCGGCAGTGCCGCAACACCGCCCGGCGCCACGGCCGGCCATATGCCGCGCCAATCCTTCGAGGTGCTCTCGGCAGTATCCTCGATGTTCAAATCGCTGGAACCGCGGCGTATCGCCAGCCGCCCGGTGCAGGTCGGCATCCGCGACATCTCGGGCAGCGAGCCCAGGGTTCGCTGAGGTTGTTGACGATCATCGTTGCGCCGGATCAACTCCCCTCGTCATGGACACGCGGGTCATCCCGGCCGGAGCGAAACGAAGAGCCGGGATCCATGCCTGAACCGTGGCCGGAAGCGCTCCGGAATGGATCCCGGGCCAAGCCCGGGATGACGGCGTGTTTCCGTAGATAATCAGCAGCCTTCGAGCGGAAGGACGACGTGCGGATTCTCGACCTCGCCTATATCCTCGCGCTCGGAGCCGGCGTCGGGCTGGGAACCGCCCATTGGGCGGTGGCCGGGCGCCCCGCGATCGGCCGGGTCGAGGTCGGCGCCTGGGCGGCCTGGCCCGGAAGCGGCAGCCGAGAGGTCGATCCCTATATGCGGGCCTATCTCGCCCGCGGCGTCCATCTGCCGCTCGGTTCCGGCGAGGGGCTGGAGCTGATCGCAGAGCACGACGATTCAGGGCAAGCGCTGGACGGGCGCTGCCGCTACCGGCTCTCCGGCGCGGTGCCGACGACGCGCGGCTGGACCATCGGCATCACCGATGGCGGCGGCCTGCCCTTCCGCCTGCCGCTGGAACGCACCAGCTTCACCGATTCGGAGATCGTCCGCCCTGAGGATGGCGGGCTCGCCATCGTCGCTTCCGCCACGCCCGAGGCCGGCAACTGGCTGCCCTTGCCGGCGAGCGGGCGCTTCCAGATTCGCTTGCGGCTCTACGATACGCCGATATCGAGCCAGGCCGGCGAAACGCGCGCCACCAACCTGCCGCGCATCGCGCGCATCGATTGCCGATGAGCACCGTCAGCCACAATCCGCCGGAGAGGCGCAATTCGCTCTTCGCCGGCTGGCGGCCGCGCCTGCGCGCCGGTTTCGCGCGCTTCGTCATGACGACGCTGGCTGGGCTGATCCTCGCGGCCATCGTCCATATCGTCACGATCCTGGCGATTCCCGCCCTCGCCGGCCGCGATGCCGCCCATGCCTATCGCGAGCTCGGCACCGAGGGGCATGCCGAGACGATTCCCGCCCCCGGCAATGCCCGCGGCGTGCCGGCCCTGCGCGAGGCCGATCCCAATACCGTCACCGCCATCTGCAGCTACGATCTCTCGGCCGGCCCGATGCGGGTCGTCGCCCGCACCGGCTCCTTGCCGCTCGCCCTGACGCTGCACCGTCAGGGCGGCGGCGTGCTCTATGCCATCACCGACCGGGCCGCGATCCGCGGCACGCTCGAATTCCTGGTGATGACCGAGGCCCAGCGCGACGAGCGCATAGCGGCGGACGAAGACGGCGAGACCAGCCGTGAGCTGCGCATCGTCTCCGACACCGTGCAGGGGCTGGTCGTGGCCCGCGTCCCGCTCCGCCTGCCGTCGGACCGGGCCGATGCCGAGGCGCTCGCGACGGGTGTCGCCTGCGGGGCAGCGAACTGAGCTCGACGGCCCAGCAGCTTTCAAACACATGTCATCCCGGAGGCAGCGAAGCGGAGATCCGGGATCCATCGTCGCGTGCGGCGCCATTCGATGGATCCCGGGTCAAGCCCGGGATGACGGCGCGTTTCCGCGGAAAGCAACGAAACTCTAGCCCTTGTAGACGACCGGGCGCTTGCCTTCGCCGAAGGCGCCGTTGAGCTGCATCTGGCAGAGAGGTCTTGCCTCCATCTCCAGCGCCATGATCGCGCGCTCGGCCTTCACAGCCTCGCGCGAAGGCATCTCGACGACGAGATTGGCCAGCGCGTAGCGGTAACTGCGGATGCGGAAATCGATGCGTTCGCAGACCCAGAAGACCAGACCCTCGTTCTCGACGACGCGCGCATAGGCCGGCGCCTGCTTGTCGACGGGCACATCGGGGGAGCCTTCGACGGTCCGCATCCGGACGCGGTCCATGCTCACCACCCGCCCCGCATTGGCGCGGAAGGGGCCGATCAGCAGACGATCGGCATTGGCATCCTCCGCCAGCCGGTTGTAGCGCGAGGCCTGCGAGGCGAAGGATATCGCGGTCAGCCCGCGGAAATAGTCGGAGACGTCGGTCGACTGCGCCGCGACCGGCAGGATGCGCGTATGGGCGAGATTGGAGACCTCGCCCTGGAAGACGCTGTTCGGGCTCGACGGCATGACGAAGCGCCAGGCACGGTCGCGCATCTGCTCCTCGTCGTCGGTCAGGCGGAAATAGGAGGCCTGCTCGTCGCGGAAGGTCGCGGACCAGAAGCCCGCCTCGGGCGCGATCAGCTGCGACCAGACCGTCGGCCGCGGCCGGCCGAGATCCCCCGTCGTGGCGGTGCAGGCCGAAAGGAAGGCTGCCGCCAGCATGGCGGCCAGAGCCGGCTTGACGAAGGCTCGCGTCACGCAGGCTGCCTGCGGGGGCTCTTGCGCGTTGCGATCTTGCGGGCCCGCGCGCCGACGGAAGGCTTGGCGGCCGGCGGCCGGGCCTCGGGCGCGCGCTCGTAACGGACGCCGGTGAAGAACAGGATTTCCGCCGTCCGCGGCGGAAGGGAGCAGGCCGAACCCTGCCGCGGGCGCCGCTGCGGCGCAAAGGGGATGACGATGGCCAAGATGCGCCTCCTTATCCAGCGCCAGAGTTGCAACGCGAGAATCGGCGAGGTGCGGGCAGCACCAAGTCGCAAGGTCCCGCTAGCCCATCAGGCCCGGACATGGTTAACGCAGCCTTAACGGTCGGGGATTAATGCTGCTGCATCTTCGGTTTCCCTGCCCGAGCCAGTCATGCCTGCATCCGTCTCCAAGGAACTCGCCGATCTCGCACGCCTGGCGCGTGAGGGCGGGCTCGACCTCAGCCTGATCTCGCTGCGGGTCAAGGCGGACCTGTTGCTCTCAACCGCGCATCCGCCACTCGACGACCTCACGGCCTTCAACGAGATGGCGGAAGCGCTGCTACCCGGCATCGACGAGGCGACGGCGCTCGTGCTTGCACGCAAGCTCGCCGGCTGGCCGCATACACCCGCACCGATCATGGCCGGGCTCGCCGCGAAGGGTGGCGCCGTGCTGGTGGACTTGGTGCGGCACGGCATGCCCCTGACCGAGGCCGAACTCGAACGCCTCGCCGAAACCGGTGGCGAGACCATGCGCGCGGCGCTGGCCATCCGGCCCGACCTCACCGCCCAGGCCGTCATCATGCTGATCGCCGAGGAGCGGCGGGAGCTCGATCTCGCCTTGATCACCAATCACAGCGCCCCGATGCCGCGCGCCGCCGTCGACAGCCTGATCGCGCGAGCCCGGGCCGAGCCGGCCTATCGCCCCGGTTTGCTCGCGCGCCCCGACCTGTCCAATCTCGAGCTCGCGCCGCTCTTCCTGCATGCCGGTGCGGAACGGCGGCTCGCGATCCTCGAATCGCTGATGGCGCGTGAAGCGCTGCATCCGAGCGAAAGACGCCCGGCCCTGTCCGCCACCGCCTTCGGCCGTTGGCTCGACCTCGCCTCAGAGGATCGCGGCGCCGCCTTCGCGGCCATCGCCGACCATCTCGGCGGCGGCGCGACGCTTGCCGCCGCGATTGCGGCCGACGCATCGCGGGACCTCGCGGCTCTCGTCCTCACCGCCTGCGGCGCGACGGTCGAGGAAGCCACGCGCTTCCTGATTCGGCTCGGCGACGAGACCGCCCATTCGGTCGAGCGCATCTTCGCGCTCGTCGCTCTGATGCGTTCGGCAAAGCCCGCCATCGCCTTTCGCCTCGCGATGCACATCGCCGGCATCGTGGCCGTGACGCCGCAACGGCGTGGCCAGCATCAGCCCGCCATGGACCCGAGCGGAACGCCGTCGCGCGCCGGCAACACCCGGCCGGAGGCGCAGCCGGCAATGTCGGAGGTTCTCGGAAAGATCGGGGCGAAGCGCGAGCGCGGCTGAGCCATCGCGCTTCAGCGCCTGTTTGGCAACTCCTTGAGCCCTCATCCTGAGGGGCATTCCCTTGGGAATGGCGTCTCGGAGGATGCTCTGGGAGGTTCGGAAGCCCGCTGGAGCATCCTTCGAGACGCCGCTCACGCGGCTCCTCAGGATGAGGACTGAGGTTCCAAACGGGCTCTAAGCAGCTCCGGTCAGCCTGCGACCAGCGTGAGCCGCGGATCACCG
This sequence comes from uncultured Allobosea sp., assembly GCF_945956895.1. Classification (GTDB taxonomy): domain Bacteria; phylum Pseudomonadota; class Alphaproteobacteria; order Rhizobiales; family Beijerinckiaceae; genus Allobosea. Next base: position 164,827 of record NZ_CAMFJF010000003.1, read on the forward strand.
GCCCGATTCTCGATCTCGACCAGCCAGAGATCCCCGTCGAAACGCAATTCGCGGTCGACGCGATCCTCGATCGCGAGGGGATCGGAATCCAGCAGGAGCTGGAAGCGACGCTCGCCATCGTCCTCGGCCAGCGCCTGTGGCGCTGGGCCATAGAGTGCGGCCGTGCCGTCCAGGCGGTCGAGCTTGATGAAGATGGCGCCGGCCTCGCGCGCCCCGCGGCGGCGCAACACGGCGACGAGGCCATCGAAGGCCGCCTGCCGCAGATAGGCGGAAACCCAGAAATCGCTGGTCAGGCGCGCCATGTCACGCGCCGCGGATCAGGTACGCGGCGCCGAGCCGGAACGGTTGGCGGATTTGACATCCGCCGGCGGGCGCAGGTCGCCATTGATCAGATCGGCGATCGGATCGCGCGCGGGAGCGGGAGCCGCGGCAGCGCGGGCTGCGGGGGCCGGAGCGGCCGGCGCCGCAGCGCGCGGCGCGGCAGGGACCGGCGCCGGTGGGCGAGGCTGTGCTTCCCGAGCCTGCTGCGTCTGCGAGAGATCGCTCGGCCGCGCCGGCGGACGGACCGGCTGCGCGGGAGCCTCGACGGCGGGAGCCGATACAGGTGCAGGCGTGGGCTCGGCACGGCGCTCCGCCGTGGCCCGCGGCTGCGAGACCGGCGTGGAGGACGAGAGCATCGGGGCCGGATGGCGCGCCTTCTGGAACATCAGCGCATTGGCGACGATGGCGACCGAAACGAGGCCGAAAGCCAGCAGCACGAGCGCCCGGCCCGGCCGCTTGCCGGCGACGCGGGCGATCCGCCCGAACCATGAGGTCTTGCGACGCGTGGCTTGAGCGCGGCGCACCGGTGCGGAGAGGGAAGCGCCGGAATGGGCGCGGGCGGCCATGGTCACGGACATCGGTCAGCTCGTCTTCAGGCGGTCAGGCGGAGAGGTTCTTTGGTATCGAGGCCCCGGCGCGGCGCCCGGGCGAAAGTCACGATCTTGGCAGGCTGCTCGGCGCTGTCGGCACCGCCGGACGGCAACCGGACGGAAACGCGCGTGCCGATGCCCGGCGCGCTCTCGATCGTCAGGCGGCCGCCATGCAGGCCGACGAGCCCGCGCACCACGGACAGGCCGAGGCCGGTGCCCTCATGGGTACGATCATAGGCACCCTTGGCCTGGAAGAAAGGATCGCCCAGCCGCGGCAGGTCGGCAGCGGCGATGCCGATGCCGGTATCGGAGACGGAGAGGTCGATCGTGTCGCCGTCGCGCACGACGGCGAGCGTCACCCGTCCGCCGGCCGGGGTGAACTTGATGGCGTTGGACAGGAGATTGAGCACGACCTGTTTCAGCGCGCGCCGGTCGCCTTCCAGCGCCGGCAGGGCCGGACCGACCACGCGCTCCAGCGCGATGCCGCCGGTCTCGGCCCGCAGCGCCATCAGCGCGCAGCAATCCTGAGCCATCGCGGCCAGGTCGAGCGGTTCGCGCTCGATGGTCATCGCGCCGCTTTCGATCTTGGAGATGTCGAGCAGCGTGTTCACGACATCGAGCAGATGATGGCCGGACGCATGGATGATGCGCGCATATTCCAGGCGCTTCCCTGCATCGAGCCAGCCGTTGTCCTCGGCGCTCAGCATCTCGGAAAAGCCGATGATCGCGTTCAGCGGCGTGCGCAGCTCGTGGCTCACCGTCGCCAGGAACTGGCCCTTGATGTCGTTCGCGCGCAGCGCCTCGGCATGGCCGCGGTCACGGGTTTCCTCGACGGCTCGACGCTCGGTCACGTCGCGCATCACGCAGACGACGGCCGCGCCATCCGCGGCAGCAGTGCCCGCGACGCGGCAGGCCTGCATCTCCAGCCAGAGCGAAACCGGCAAGCGGGCTTCGCCCGCGCCTTCGTGCGGCACGAAGAGCGTGCGGAACGAGACCGTCACACCCTCCTCGCCATGGGCGGCGTCGCTCAGCGCCTTCAGAAAGACCGGCCGGTCGGCGATATGGACGCGCTCGAACAAGCCGCGCCCTAGCAACTCGCGGGGATCGGCGCCGGCCAGCGTGCGCGCCGCCGCATTGGCGAAGACGACCGCGCCGCTGGCATCGTGCCAGGTGACGAGATCGCCGACATGATCGAGCAGGAGCTGCGAGCGCGCCTCGGAGACGCGCTGCTCGCGCTCCTCGGCATGGCGCCGACGCAGCAGCACCGCCGTCACGACCAGGGCCTGGGCCAGCGCGGACATCGCCAGAAGCGGCATCGACTCGCCCGTCCAGAGCGCCGCTTGAGTGAACAGGCCTAGCCACTGCAGCCCGATGGCGGCGAAGAGCGCCCCCACCGCGATCCACCCGGCCCGCAGCATGAAACCACGCGAGCCGAAGACGGCCGCCTCGACCGGCACGACCGCCAGCCAGAGCAGCAAGGGCGAGGACAGGCCGCCGGTCGCGCCGGCCAAAGCCACGATGAAAAGGGAAAGCGCGGCGGAGGAGAGTGCATGCGCCGCGTCGAGGCGCCCCGTGCGGGAGACCAGCGCCACGGACAGAACAGCCAAGGCGGCAGCGACGACCATGGCCGCCTCGAAGGCGCCGGGCGCGCCGCGCCAGGCCAGGTAGGCAGGGGCGAGACCAAGCACGCCGCCGCCGACGAGCAGGCGCGACAGAACGAAACGTTCGTGACGCTGCCTTTCCGTCGGGTCCGACTGCACCGATGCATGCACCAGTGCCGCCGCCTGTATCCTCAGTGCTGTCATCGCCATACGGAACGCAACGCCTTACTTTCGCGGATAACCCCCATCCGCTCGACGCAATCTCGCCATGGCCGGTTTAAGCGGGGCTTAAGGCGAACGCCCCCGAGAGCTGGCCCGGCCGCCGCAATGGCAAAATTTTATGCTATTTTTCATAGAGTTAGATCAAATCTCCGATCTTTTCAGGGTCTCCCCGATGTTCGCGGCAAGGTGAACGGAACCTGAAGATCACCCACCGTATTCAACTCGTATTTGAGCGTTTGGAATGACGCGATTTTTTCGGATCCCGGCCTAGATTGATCTCGCGGCGCATGGAAGGCGCCTGCGACGGAGACCGACATGGCCTATCTGCTGCGCAAGATCGCGATCATCGGCCTGATCGCCGTGAATTCGCCGGTGCACAGCGGCAAGCCGGCCGACACGGACTTGCCGCAGGCCGTGCGGCAAGCCGCCGAAACCGTCCGGACCGAGACGCGCAACGTTGCAGGCAGCCTGACGGCGGCGCGCGAAGCGGCAGAGATCCTCGCGGGCATGGACCCTGTCCTGCGCGAGCGCATCCTGCACGCGGCGGCGACCGCCATGACCGGGAAACAGCCGCCGCAGCGCTAGGAGCCTCTAATCGCTTGACGCTTCCCCGCAATCGCGGGAAGACGCCGGACATGACGACAAGCCTCGACGATATCGTCGCGAATTTCGAACTGCTCGACGAGTGGGACGATCGCTATCGCTACCTGATCGAACTCGGCAAGAGCCTCGAGCCACTGCCCGAGGAAGACCATATTGACGTCAACAAGGTGCGCGGCTGCGCCAGCCAGGTCTGGCTTGTCGCGCATCGCGAAGGCGGCAGCGGGGCGCAGACCCGGCTCCATTTCGTCGGCGACAGCGACGCCCATATCGTGCGCGGTTTGGTGGCGCTGGCCCTGGCGATCTTCTCCGGGCGGCAAGCCTCCGAAATCCTCGCGACCGACGCCTTCGCCATCTATGAGCGCCTCGGGCTCGCCGCTCATCTCACGCCACAGCGCTCGAACGGCGTGCGCGCCATGATCGACCGGATCAAGCGCGACGCCCAGGCCGCAGCCGCGACCACCTGAGCAGGCTCAGCCGGAGATCGGGAACCCGCTCGGCCGGGCTCCATCCGCCTGCCAGCTCCGCATACCTGCCGGCCGGCCGCGACGATCCAGCCCGTAATGCGTCACCAGCGCGGCGAGTGCGACGCGGAGCACGACCTTGGCCGAGCGTGGCGGCCAGCGGCGCTCCTTCTCGACGAGATCGAGACCCTTGAGGAAGCCGCAGATATCGATCGCGAGGCCCGAGAGCTCCGGCCCCAGCCGGTCGCAGGCGAGCCTGACGCGCTGACGCGCCGCAAGCGCGGCATCGGACGAGCCGGCGACGTCGCGCGGCCCTGCCCCGGCCTGTTCAGGCGTCAGCGCGGCGTCCCAGTTCATGGTCGTGCGCGGAAGCATGCCGGCCAGCGTGATATCGGCGCGAAAGCGCTCGCCCGCGGCGAATTCCTCATCGCTGATCTGAGGCCTGCCATCCTTGCCTGGGCGGCGATACAGCCAGAGCAGCGGGCTTTCGCGATCGTCCATGGCAGGGACCTGCGGCGCGCGCTCCTTGGGCTGCGCCTTCCCCGCGACCGAGGCTTTCAGCGCCGATGAAGCAAGGCCGAGACGGCCGGCTTTCGCATCTTTCGACCAGGCGACGAGCCCCTCGGCCTCCAACGCCTGCACCGTTTCGGCCGCGACATAGCCGGCGCCCAGGCTCGTGCCGTTCACCGTGCGGAAGAGCGCTATCCGACCGCAGCCCAGCGGTGAGACCAAACCATAGCATCCGGCTTCGGCAAGGTGCTTCAGCAGGCGCCCACGTTCATTGCGTTCGATCTCGGCGGTCATCGGCCGGCCTCCGCAGGCTGCGTGCCCAGCTTCGCCATCGTGGCGAGAAGGGCGGCCTCCAGGGCCGTCAAACCGAATTCCAGCCCTGGATCATCGCGACGATCCTCGATCAGTGCGCAGGCGTGGCGGACGGTGGTGCGGTCCCGGCCGAAGCAGATGCCGACGCGGGTCAGGCTGAGGCCGAAGGCAACATGGGCCAGATACATCGCTGTCTGGCGGGCGAGCGCGACCGGCTTCCGGCCCCGGTTCGCCGCACGCAGACCGGCCAGTGGGATGCGGGCCGCGGCCGCCGTGGCCACTTCCGCCAGGCGCGCGCCGGCTGTCGCGTGCAGAGCGGCTTCAGGTTGGCTGCCTTTCATGTTCATGATATGTTCCTATTCACAATTAGCCCGCCCCTAGCGAGGCGTGGTGGATATAGGATTATATTCTTATTTCTCGACTGGCAAGCCCGAAGCCGGCTTTATCCCCGCCTCCGCGGCAAGCACGCACGCACGAAAAAGCCGCCGAGGTCATCGGCGGCTTTTTCTTCAGAGCCCGGCCCCCCAAAGCGCTTCCGCAATTCTTCGAAGCGCGGAAACACTCTTCCGTGGCCTATCGCATAGTCTTCACGCGAACCGGACTCCGCCTCGCCTGAATGCGCTGGCCCAGCGCCGGATGGACCGTTCAGCGGCGCTTGCGGCGCTGCTGGCCGAGGCCCATCTTCTTCGCAAGCTGAGAGCGCGCTTCGGCATAGTTCGGCGCGACCATCGGATAGTCGGGCGGCAGGCCCCACTTCTCGCGATACTGCTCCGGCGACATGTTGTACTGCGTGCGCAGGTGCCGCTTCAGCGACTTGAACTTCTTCCCGTCTTCCAAGCAGATCAGGTAATCGGCCGTGATCGACTTCTTCACGGGAATAGCGGGCTTGGGCGCTTCGACCTGCACCACCGGCGCGGCGCCGCCGATCACGCGGCTCAGGGCCGAGTGAACTTCGCTGATCAGGGCCGGCAGATCGGAGGCAGGCACGGAATTGTTGGAGACGTAGGCGGAAACGATATCCGCCGTCAGCTCAATGAAGTCAGCTCCGTCGTTCTCGGTCATGGCGATGTCTCTTCCTTATCGTTCTTGGTAGCGTTCTGCGCTGATCGTCCATCGCCTCGTATCCGATAGCCTGAATAATACTACCAATAGTGGGTCAAGCACCATCGGCTCAGAATCGGACAACGCGGACTGATCGGGATAAGCGTTTATTCGATACTGTTTAGTTCCGCAAGCCAGCAATCCCAAACAATTGAGCCGTTCAAAGCTCAAGAATTCACCAGCGGGATGCTGCATTGCACTGACCGGGAAAATCAAAGCCGCAGCCGCGTCGATGTCTTGCAAGCTCATCCCGCGGCCTCTACCTGTCGGCCTCCCTCGCCGGAGATCGCCATGCCCAAGGTTCAGGATAGCCCCTCCCCGAGCACGACGCCGCTCGGGCGCAGCCGTGTGCCAAAGCCGCCGCATGCCGAAATCAGGACCACGGAAACGCAGGTCCACGGCGTCACGTTGCGCGACGATTACGGTTGGCTGCGCGCCAACAACTGGAAGGAGGTGCTGCGCGAGCCGGACGTCTTGCCAGCCGATATCCGCAGCTATCTCGAAGCAGAGAATGCCTATTGCAAGGCATTGATGGCGCCGACCCGGGCCTTGCAGAAGGAGCTGGTCAAGGAAATGCGCGGCCGGATCAAGGAAGACGATTCCAGTGTTCCGCAGCCGGACGGGCCGTTCCTATACTATTCCCGCTATCGCAAAGGCGCCGAACATCCGCTGATCTGCCGCAAGCCGCGCGGCATGGCAGGCAAGGCCGGCCGGGCGGGCGAACAAATCATGTTGGATGCTGATGCCCTGGCGGAGGACAAGGATTTCTTCGATCTCGGCGATGCGGAACACAGCCCCGACCATCGCCTCCTGGCCTGGAGTTCGGACGAAGCCGGCTCGGAATTGCATGCGATCCGCGTCAAGGATCTGGAAAGCGGCAGCGACCTGCCCGATCGCGTCGAGGATACCACCGGCGAGATCATCTGGGCCCGCGATTCCCGCTCGTTCTTCTACGTCGCGCTCGATGCAGACCATCGCCCGTCGCGGGTGAAGCGCCACCGCCTCGGCACACCCGCCGAGGCTGACGAATTGCTCCACGACGAAGCCGATGCCGGCATGTTCGTCGATATCGACAAGACCCAGTCCGGCCGTTTCCTGCTGATCTCGATCGGTGATCACGAGACCTCGGAGACGCACATACTCGACCTCGACCGGCCAGAGGCGAAGCCCGTGCTCGTCGCAGCTCGTGAGCCCGGACGCCAGTATAGTCTCGAACATCACGGCGACATCTTCGCAATCCTCACCAATGCGGACGGCGCCGAAGACTTCAAGATCGTCACCGCCCCCATCGACGCGCCCGTGCCGGCGAATTGGCACGACCTGATCGCGCACAAGCCCGGACGCCTGATCCTCGATCATCTCTGCCTGAAGGGGCGCCTGATCCGGCTGGAGCGCGAGGACGGGCTGCCGCGCATCGTCATCCGCAGCCTTGCCGACGGTTCCGAGAGCAGCATCGCCTTCGACGAGGAGGCCTATGGACTCGGCATGGATGCCGGCTACGAATTCGAGACGAATACGCTGCGCTTCATCTATGCCTCGATGGCGCGCCCTGCCGAAACCTATGATTACGACCTCGCCACCAGCGGGCGGACCCTGTTGAAGCGGCAGGAGGTGCCATCAGGCCATGATCCGGCGAAGTATAAGGTCCGCCGGATTTTCGCCACGGCCGCCGACGGCGCACGCGTGCCGATCTCGATCCTGCACCGTGCCGATCTCGCGCTCGACGGCAGCGCACCCTGCCTGCTCTACGGCTACGGCTCCTACGGCTCGGCGATGTCGGCCTCGTTCCGGACGCGGCCGCTCAGCCTGGTCGATCGCGGCTTCGTCTATGCGATCGCCCATGTGCGCGGGGGCACCGAGAAGGGCTGGCGCTGGTATCTCGACGGCAAGCGCGAGAACAAGCGCAATACCTTCACCGATTTCATCGCTGCCGCCGGGGCGCTGACTGACGCCGGCTTCACCCGGCGCGGGCGCATCGTCGCCGAGGGCGGCAGCGCCGGCGGCATGCTGATGGGCGCGGTCGCCAACATGGCGCCGGAACTCTTCGCGGGCATCGTCGCGGAGGTTCCCTTCGTCGATGTGCTCAACACGATCCTCGACGACACCCTGCCGCTGACTCCGCCCGAATGGCCGGAATGGGGCGACCCGATCCGCGACGTGAAGGCCTTCGAGACGATCCGCAGCTATTCGCCCTATGACAATGTCGCGGCGCAGGATTACCCGCCGATTCTCGCCATGGGCGGGTTGACTGATCCGCGCGTGACCTATTGGGAGCCGGCGAAATGGGTCGCACGCTTACGCGCCACCATGACCGGCGGCGGCCCGGTCCTGCTGCACACCAACATGGATGCCGGTCATGCCGGTTCGGCCGGGCGCTTCGACTCGCTGAAGGAAACGGCGCTGGCCTATGCCTTCGCCATCCATACAGTCAGCGAAGGCTGGGGCTGAGCCCCCACGTCATGCCCGGGCTTGACCCGAGCATCTTGGGCCGAAAGAGGCGACGGAGCCTCCATGTCATGAGATTCTCGGGTCAAGCCCGAGAATGACGACATCGTCCGCCTGATCAGCCCCCCAGCCGGCTCTTCTCGCTGGCGAGATAGACCTTCAGCTCGTCCATCGAGGCGAAGCTGTATTCGCCATCGGGCGTGCGGGCACGGATCGAGCCATCGGCATAGATGGTGAAATGCGCGTCGCCGACCTGATAGGCGCCGACGATGCCCTCATCGGAGGCAGGGCGGGCTTCAGGCGCCGCCGGCGCTTCTTCGGCCTGCGCTTCGCTTGCCTCGACATGTGCAGCCGCCTGTTCCGGCTCGCCGCTGGAGGCGCCCATTCCCTCGTCATGGTGCACCGGCTCGACGGCCTCGGGAACTGAAGCCGTCTCGACATCGTCGCTCGCAGGCTCGGCCGGCTCGTCGAAAGCATGGGCTTCCGTCCGCGGCGGCCAGTGGAGTGCCGTTTCCGCGGCAGGCTCCGGCTCCGCAACGGGCGGCGTATCGAGCCAGGGCTCGACACGCGGCGAGGCGCGATCCATCCAGGACTCGGCCGCGGCGAAGGGGTCCGGCTCCTGCGAGAAGGACGGCTCGATGCGGCCGGTCTCGCGTTCCGGTTCGTTCAGGTGGCCGGCGAGGCTCGCGCGCAGGGCGCTGAACTCGTCGAGTTCGGGCTCGTCTGCGGCCGCAGCGGGGGCTTCCACCGTCTCGTCAGGCGTCGCCGGCGGCTCCTCCGCGGCCCACTCGCCGGGATGCGCCGGTTCGTCATGCCGCGGGAAGGTCCATTCCCGTTCAGCGTCCTGCACCTTGGCGGCGACCAGCTCGGCGGGCTTATCGCCCTCCGCTTCCAGTTCGACCGAGGATTTGTTGTCGTCGAACGACGGCGCCGCCGATAACGCCTCGTCGAACATGTCGGGCAGCGGCTCGGCTTCCTCGGGCGAACTCGGTTCGTGCTCCTGCGCCTCCTCGGGCTTGTCCTCGGCGGCAGGTTCCGGCTTATCGAGATGCTGCGTGACGAGCGCGCCGAACAAGTCCCTGTCCCCGGATGCATGCGGTTCCTCGGCCGAAGCCTGGGAGCTTTCGCCTTCGGAAGCTGTCAGAGCATGAGCCACGGCGCCGGCTGCCGCAGCGCCGACAACCGCGCCGAGCACCGCGGGAGCCGCAGAGCCTGGGAAGGACGGGAGATCGGGGCGCGAAGGCATGACCGGCGGGGGCTCCGCCACCGCGGCTGCCGGAACCTGCACTTCGGACCGAAGGCCCAGCGCCTCGGTCAAAGCGCGGCGGGTCGCCCGGACTTCCCTGAGCACCCAGGCGAGCGACAGCATGATCAGGCCTGCGCCGCTCGCGATCGAGCCGATGATGACCTGCGTGAAGCCGCGTTCCAGCACCAGATAGGGCCAGCCGTCGAGGATGGCGTAGGCGCCACCGCCGAACAGGAGCACACCCAGGATGGTAAAAATCGCGATCAATTCGGTATCCTTGGCAGGGCCGCATCGGCGCCGGTCCGAGGCCGGCGTTTGCGTCACTATCTAACGTATTGAATAAGGGAGAGTTTCCAATCCGGACCGCTTAGAGCGAGAAATCTGGCGCGATTGTGGCGGCCTGTCGAGAAGACATATGCTTTTCGCAGCCGGAGCGGTTGTCGACCGACGCGGAGGCGCTTAACTATCGCGGGGAATGGCAGGGCCTCCACGGCTCCGCCTGCCCTGGGCAGGCCATTCTCATTTCAAGCGATTTCACAGCCCGAGGAGAGGCCTCATGTCCTTTACCCTTCCCGATCTTCCCTACGCCCATGATGCGCTCCAGCCCTTCATGTCGAAGGAGACGCTCGAGTACCATCACGACAAGCACCACCTCGCCTATGTGACCAACGGCAACAATGCCATCAAGGGCACGGAGTTCGAGGGCAAGTCGCTGGAGGAGATCGTCAAGGGCTCCTATGGCAAGAACCCCGCCGTCTTCAACAATGCCGGCCAGCACTACAACCACCTCCATTTCTGGAAGTGGATGGAGCCGAATGGCGGCGGCAAGATCCCGGGCGCGCTGGAGAAGGCGATTGTCGACTCATTCGGCTCGGTCGACAAGTTCAAGGAAGACTTCGTCGCCGCCGGCGTCGGCCAGTTCGGCTCGGGCTGGGCCTGGCTCGAGGTCAAGGGCGGCAAGCTCGCCGTCAGCAAGACCCCGAACGGCGAGAGCCCGCTCGTCCATGGCGCGACCCCGATCCTCGGCGTCGACGTCTGGGAGCACTCCTACTACATCGACTACCGCAACCGTCGCCCCGACTATCTCAAGGCTTTCCTCGAGAGCCTAGTGAACTGGGAATACGTGGCCGAGCGCTTCGACGCCGCCAAGTAATCGGCAGATTGCCGGATATGAAAACGGGGCCTCGCGGCCCCGTTTTTTTTATGCCCTTGATTTGCGCCGCGCTCAGGCCGCGACGTTGCGCAGGAACTGGTCCACGGTCGAATCGAGGCGCTGCGCCTGATCGGCAACCTCGCCGGCCGCGCCACGCACCTGCTCGGCCGAGCGGCCGGTTTCCTCGACGCTGTCGGCGAGCACGCTGAGATCGCTCGACACCGAAAGCGCCGAGGTGCTGGCCATGGCGACGCCGCTGGCGATCTCGCCGGTGGCGATAGCCTGCTGCTCGATCGAGGTCGCGACCGAATTCGCGAATTTCTCGATGGCGTTCATGCGCTCGGCGATGTTCTGGATCGCCCCGACCACCTGGCCGGTCGCGCCCTGGATCGCGGCGACCTGCGCCACGATGCGGTCCGTCGCATCGGCCGTCTGCGCCGCCAGCGACTTGACCTCGTTGGCCACGACCGCGAAACCGCGCCCCGCCTCGCCGGCACGCGCTGCCTCGATCGTCGCGTTGAGAGCGAGCAGGTTGGTCTGAGAGGCGATATCGCGGATCAGGTTGACGACCTCGCCGATGGCGCGGGCGGTCTCGTCGAGCGCCTGCACGGAGCCGGCGGTATCGCGCGAAACGGAAGCCGCCTCGACGATCTCGGTGCGGACACGGCGCACCTGGAACTCGACCTCGCGGATGGCCGCGCCCATCTCCTCGGCCGCCTGCGCGGCATTCTCGACATTGCCCGAGGCGCCATGGGCATTGTCGGCGGCGCGTGCGGCGCGCTCGGAGGATTCGGCCGCAACGCGGGCGAGGCCGTCCGAAGCCTCGCGCATGCGCTCGGCGTTGTTCTTGAAGGCTTCGAGCGCCAGACTGACCTCAGTACGGAACGAGGTGATCGCGTGGTCGACGCCCTGCTGGCGCGAACGCCGCTCGATTTCGGCTGCGCTCTGCCTCTCCTCGAGGGTCGCCCGCTCGGCGAGGCGGATCTTGAGGACGCTGAGCGCGCGCGCGATCGCGCCGATCTCGTCGCGCCGGCCGATCGCGTCGATCCGCGTCGAAAGGTTGCCGTCGGAGATGCTGACGATTGCCTTGGTCATGCTGCGCAGCGGCCGCATCGCCCGCGACAGCGAGAACCAGAGCAGCGGGCCAAGCACCAGCAGGATGAGCAGGCCGAGCCCCATGGTCACGAACTGCTCCCAGGCGGCACGCGCCACAAGGCGCGTCTTGTCGAAGCGCAGCGCGACGTAGCCGATCTGCTTCTGCTGGCTGCCGACGCGGACTGCGTGGATCTTCGTCACATAGACATCGTCCTCGATGTCGATCTGGTTGCGCGTCTGCAGCGCCTTCCAGGGCTCTTCGCCGATCTGTTCGGCGAGCCATCGCGGCGTCAGCGACAACCGCGCTTCGACAGTACGCCCGGAGGACGCCAACCCTGCGACATCGTCGGCGACGATGCCGGCATCGAAATCGGGATCGCGCTGCAACGAGGTGAGGATGTATCCCAATGTGCTGTTGTCCCGCGACAGGATCAGCGACGGCGCGGCATTGACCACCATCAGGGTCAGCGCCGTGACCTTCTGGTCGAGATCGGCGCGCGTGCGCGCATCATTGTAGCGGGCGATAGCCATCACGACGAAAACAACGGCGACGGCGACGATCGCCACGGCCGCCGCTGCGATCTGCCGGCTGAGGGAGCCCAGGCCCTGCCCGCCCGGCTGCGCCGCCTCTTTCGCGCCGGCTGCGCGCCTGAACACCTTCATCGAGCCGATCATCTCCGAAACCGGCGCATGCTGCTGCGAAGAGCGGCGCCTCCAACTCGCTGCCAGAATGGCCTATCCCGGTAAACAAATCGCTTGCGGCGTGCCGCCCCTCGATCAGCCTTCCAGCGCGCTGAAACGGCGCAGCGGCAGGTCCGGCGGCGGCGCGAAAGCAGCGATGGCGGCATGCTCGACAGGCCGCGCCGCGACGACCGGGTCGAGGCTCGCCAACTCGTCGTCGATGAAGCCCGGGTGGCACATCACGAGATGGCACGGGCCAGGCTCGATCAGGAAACGCGCGAGATCCTCCGTGAAGTCCCGGCTGGGATCGAAGGGAGCCACGCCGGAAAAGCCGCGATTGACGCGCAGGCCCCGCTTGAGCGCCGCGGCGCGGAAGCCGGTCGCCAGGCCTGCGATGACGAGCGCCTTGCCGACCGCCACGCCCCGCGCGCGAATGGCAGAGAGGCGGTCCGCCGGGTCGCGCACGTAAAGCGTGCCCGCCCGGTAGCGTCGGGCGAGCGTGTCGAGCAGCGCGCGCCGCACGCCCGGCAGCACATGCACATGCTGGTGCCCGTCGACGAAATCCGGGGGGCGCCCGAGCGCATCCTCGAAGGCATCGAGCTGGCGGGCGATCTCCGCCGAAATCTCGGCTCGCACGCCGGGAGAGAGAGCGGCGGCACGCGCAACATCCTTCAGACCCGGCAAGATGCCGCCAGGGGCCAGTCGCGGCATCACCGAGATCGGAGCCGCGCAGGTCAGGTTCAGATGCAGCCCGAGATCGGCCTGGCCCGCGAAGGCCGCAAGCTCCGGCGCCAGACGCCGCCAATGCGGGCGATTGGTCATGGCGCCCGTCGCGGTCAGCTTGCCGCGTCCGAGGAGGTCGAGGATCGCACGGCTGACGCCTCCCGTCATGGCGAAATCATCGGCGCACAGGATGAACCCCTTCGCCATTGCGTTCCTCAGCCTCCATTCGCGCCAAAGCCGCCGTCGCCCGTTTCCGCGATCGTGGCAACCCTTTTGTGGCGCATCTCCGGCTGAGCTTCCCCGTAAAATCACCTTGCTCATGAGCGATTTTCGATGGAACGCACACCACGCTGTGAGGCTGTGGGCTTGTCGGCCGGCGAGCTTTGCGGTTCTGTGCGTCGCGCGCCGCCCCCGAAGCGACGCATCCTCGATGAAAGGTCGTTCGTGTCGGATATCGGGTCCCAGCCGGTTCAACGTGCGCCTCGGGCTTCCCGCTGGCCCGAGCTCTCCATCGTCGTGCCCGTACACAATGAGGCCGCCAATCTGCCCCTGCTCGTCGAAAGGCTGCAGGCCGCGCTCCAGGGGCAGGTCGCCTCCTGGGAGATCGTCTTCGTCGACGACGGCAGCCGCGACGAGACATTGGCCGTGATCCGCAATCTCAACGCGGCCGACCCGCGAATCAGCGCCGTCTCGCTGAGCCGCAATTTCGGCAAGGAGATCGCGATCGCGGCCGGGCTCGACCATGCGCTGGGCGACGCCGTCGTCATCATGGACGCCGACCTCCAGCACCCGCCGGAGACAATTCCCGCGTTTCTCGCGAAATGGCACGAGGGCTACCTCAACGTCTACGGCCAACGGACCGACCGCGCAGGCGAAACCCGGATGAAGCGCGGCTTCGCCAAGCTGTTCTACCGGCTCTTCGGCTATTTCGGCGAAACGCCGCTGCCGGAAGGAGCCGGCGATTTCCGCCTGCTCGATCGCAAGGCCGTCGATGCGCTGCGGGCGCTGCCTGAACGCGCGCGCTTCTCGAAGGGGCTTTATGCCTGGGTCGGCTTCCGCTCGATCGGCGTGCCCTTCCACGTCGCCGATCGCGAGCACGGGCAGTCGAAGTTCAGATACGGCAAGCTGTTCTCCTTCGCCTTCGACGGCCTCTCGTCGTTTTCGACCGTGCCGTTGAAGATCGCGACCTGGTCGGGTGCCGTCATCGCGGTGATCGCGGCCTTCTCGGCGGTCTACTTCCTGCTGCGGACGCTGCTGTTCGGGACCGACCTGCCCGGCTTCCCGTCGCTGATCGTCTCGATCATGTTCTTCTCGGGCATCCAGCTCTTGTCGCTCGGGATGATCGGGGAATATGTCGGGCGCATCTTCGCCGAGGTGAAGCGCCGGCCGCTCTACCTGATCGGCGAGCGCGTCGGCTTCGACGCCCGCACAGTCGACCACCCGCATGGCGACGCCTTGCCGCCGCTGATCCGCTGAAGACCATGACAGGGCGTCATTCCCGGGCTTGACCCGGGAATCTCGTTCAGGAAGAGGCTCAGGCGCCTCAGCGTCCCGAGATGCTCGGGTCAAGCCCGAGCATGACGAGGTTGGAGATGCTCAAGAACATCCTGTCGGTCGGCGGCTACACGCTGATCTCGCGCATCACCGGGTTCGTGCGCGATATCGCGCTCGCGGCCGTGCTCGGCGCCGGCGCGACGATGGACGCCTTCTCGGTCGCGCTGCGCCTGCCCAATCATTTCCGCGCCATTTTCGGCGAGGGCGCCGTCAACCAGGCCTATGTGCCGACCTATGCCCAGATCGCCGAGAAGGACGGGCAGGAGGCGGCCAATCTCTTCGCCGACCGGCTCTTCACCGTCCAACTGATCGTGCAGGTCGTGCTGCTGGCGCTGGCCTTGCCCTTGATGCCGTGGCTGGTGAAGCTGCTGGCGCCGGGCTTCAGCGCCGATCCGGCGGTCTTCGAGCTCGCAGTCGCGCTGACGCGGATCACCTTCCCCTATCTGCTGTTCGTGACCATGGTCACGTTCCTCGGCGCGACGCTCAATGCCGTCGAGCGCTATGCTGCCTTCGCGGCCGCGCCGATCCTGCTCAACGTCTTCATCGTCGCGGCGCTGGCCGTGCCCTTCCTGTTCCCGAGCGCCGCCCATGCCGCCGCCTGGGGCGTCGCGATCTCGGGCGTCGCGCAATGGGGCCTGCTCTATGTCGCGGCCAAGCGGGCTGGCGTTTCAAGCAAGCTGGTGCGCCCGCGGGCGGATGCCGGCGTCCGGCGCTTCCTCAAGATGTTCGGCCCGGCCGTGATCGGATCGGCCGGCGTGCAGATCGCGATTTTCGCCGACACGATCATCGCCTCGCTGCTCCCGCGCGGCGGCTATGCGGCGCTCTATTATGCCGAACGGCTCTACCAGTTGCCGCTCGGGCTGATCGCGATCGCGGTCGGCACCGTCGCGCTTTCGGCGATGAGTCGCGCCATCGCGCGAGGCGACGAGGCCGCCGCCAACCGCGCACAGAACCGCGCCATCGCGATCTCGCTGATCGCCAGCGCGCCTTTCGTCGCAGCCTTCGTGGCCGTGCCGGAACTGATGGTCGCCGGCCTGTTCCAGCGTGGCGCCTTCGATGCGCAGGCGAGCGCGGCGGCGGGCGCCGTGCTCTTCGCCTATGCGCTCGGCCTGCCGGCGATCGTGATGATCCGCGCGCAGGTCTCGGCCTTCCAGGCGCGCGGCGACACCAAGACACCGATGCTGGTCGCGCTTGCGGCGATCGCCTGCAATCTCGCGGTGAAGCTGCTGCTCTGGCGTGACTGGGGTGCGCCGGGCCTGGCGCTGGCGACCGCCGCCGGCGCCTGGATCAACCTCACGACGCTGTTCGTGCTGGCCAAGCGACGCGGCTGGACCGAACCGGACAGGCGCCTGCCGGGTTTCGCGGCCATCGTCTGCGGCGCGGCGGCGATCTGCGGTGCGCTGGCCTGGTGGGGCAAGCCATTGGCGCTCAAGCTCACCGCCGGCCTGCCCTTCGAGCCGCTGCTGATGACGGTGCTGCTGGTGTCGGGCGTCGCTGCCATCGCCTACGCCGTGCTTGCCGGCGGCCTGCTCAAGGCGACGGGGCTGCTCCGGCTGCTGCGATAGAGGACTGGAATCTAGCCGTCATTCTCGGCGCAGCAAAGCGCAGACCCGAGAATCTCAGGCCGAAAGAGGCTCTTGAGCCTCCCCGGCAAGAGATGCTCGGGTCAAGCCCGAGCATGACGGAGAATGTTCTTCAGACGACGAAGCGCCCTGCCCCGCCGAGCAAGGCCGCAGCCTCCGCAACCATGCGCTCGACGATCTCGCCGGCGCTGGGAATATCGGAGATCAAGCCGGCAGCCTCGCCGAAAATGACGGCGGCCTTGTCGGGATCACCGGCCATGAACGCCTCGCGATAGGCGGAGCCCTCGACGGCGATGGCGTCCTTGAGTTCGGTATCGCGGCCGGTCCAGTTGGCGATGAAGGCGTTGTCGGAGACGCGGATATCGAAGGGCTTGGGCCAGTCGAGCTGGCGAGCGATATCCGGCAGCGAAGAGCGCACGGTCTGGTCGCCGGTCGCGGCGACGGCAGCGGCGTGGTGGCGCTCGTGGACCATCGCCTCTCGGCTCGCCCAGAAGCGTGTTCCGGCAAGCACGCCATCGGCGCCGAGCATCAGGGCCGCGGCGAGCCCCCGGCCATCGGCAATGCCGCCGGCAGCGACGAGCAGGGTATCGGGGCTTTCGCGGGCGATCAGATCAGCCGCCTCGGGCACGAAGGGCAGCGTCGCGCGGCTGGCGCCATGCCCGCCGGCTTCAGAACCCTGCGCGACAACGATTGTGGCACCGGCCTCGAGCGCCTGCCGGACATGGGCGAGCGACTGGCACTGGCAAATCAAGGGCACGCCCGCCGCCGCGATCTCGTCGGCAAAGGGGCGCGGGTCGCCGAAGGAGAGCATCAGCGCGGCCGGCTTGTGCGATAGCGCCTGCGTCAGAAGCTCGGGCTTCCTGGCCATCGACCAGGTGATGAAGCCGCAGCCGACCTGCGTGTTGCCGGCTGCGGTGAATTGCTGCTCGATCCAGCCGGCATCGCCATAGCCTCCGCCGATGAGGCCGAGGCCGCCGGCGCGGGTGACCGCCGCAGCCAGCGCCCCGCCGCCTGCCAGCGCCATCGGCGCCGACAGGATGGGGTGAGCGATACCGAGGCGCTCGGTCAATCGCGTGGCGAGGCGCGCCATGGAGCGGGCCTTCCGGCTCAGGCCGCCTTCGGCTTGCTGTGGGCGTAGTCCATGTAGAGCTCGCGGGCGCGGCGGAAGAGCGGGCCGGGCTGGAGCGTGCGGTTGTCGATGCGGGTCACCGGCATGCACTTGGAGTAGTTGCCGGACATGAAGATCTCGTCGGCCTGCTCGAAATCCTCGTAGCGCAGGCTGCATTCCTCGACCGGCACGCCGCTCTCGCGCATCAGCTTGATGACGCGCTGGCGGGTGATGCCGTTCAGGAAGGTGCCGTTCGGAACGGGGGTCTTCACGACGCCGTCCTTGGCGAGGAAGATGTTCGAGGTCGCGGTCTCCGCGACATTGCCCTGCATGTCGAGCACCAGCGCGTTGTCGAAGCCGGCAGCCTTCGCCACCTTCAGCACGCGGGCATTGTTCGGGTAGAGGCAGCCTGCCTTGGCGTCCGTCGGAGCGGTCTCGTAGCTCGGACGGCGGAAGGCGCCCTTGGTCACAGAGAAGCCGGCCGTCGGCTGCGGCATCGCCGCCTCGAACAGGCAGAGCGCGAACTGGGTCGATTCCGGATCGGGCATGATGGTGGACGGGCCGTCCGCCTCGCCCCAGTACATCGGCTTGACGTAAATCGCCGTACCGGGGGCGAATTTCTTGACGCCCTCGAACATCTTCCCGACGATGAAATCCGCCTCGACGGTCGGCTTCAGGCCGAGCGCCGTCGCCGAACGATTGACGCGGGCGGCATGCAGGTCGATGTCCGGCGCGACGCCGTCGAAATAGCGGCCGCCGTCGAAGACCGAAGAGGCCTGCCAGAGCACATGGCTGCGCGGACCGACGATGCCGGGGTTGCCCTCATGCCAGGCCCCATCGAACCAGGTCCACGTCTGAGAATACCATGCCATGACGGCGCTCCATTGTAGGCGGATTTGCTGTGCCCGCACCGTCCTCCCACGCTCGCCCGCCGTCAACATGCCGCGACGCATATCGCGATGACGGGATGTGATGGAAGCAATCGCCCCGCGTGATGGATCAAGGGCTTTCTGAAACTCAGCCCTCATCCTGAGGAGCAGCCACAGGCTGCGTCTCGAAGGATGCTCCAGATGGTTCCGGGGCCTCCTGAAACATCCTTCGAGACGCCGCTGACGCGGCTCCTCAGGATGAGGGCTTCGTTCACAATCTTCCTAGAAGCCGAGCGCGCGCAGGCCCGAGATCGCGGCCATGCCGACGAGCAGCGCCAGGAGCTCGCTGCGCCGCAGGATCATGGTGCCCACAGCAGCCAGCAGCGCGATCGCCGCAGCCCAGCCCAGCCGCTCGATCAGGGGCAGCACCGTTGCCACGACGATCGACCCCGGCAGGGCCGCAAGCCCGCGCCGGACATGTGGCGTCAGCGGGATGATGCTCATCAGCGCCACGCCGGAGATGCGGCAGAGATAGGTCGCGGCCGCCATCGCCGTGATGGCGATGATTGGGCCCCAGATGGCTAGATTCGGTGCGGGCAGCTTTGCCAACAGGCGCCCCAATTGGACGATCAGCATAACGTCCGACGGATCAGGCAGCGTCATCGCGGAACGCTCCCGTGATCGCGCCGGCGAGCGAGCCGACGATGATGAAGGCATAGCCATCGACCAACCGGGCCGTGACTAGCGCGACGAGGCCGGCGACGACCCAGGGCACCATGCCGCGCTTCCCGCGCCAGAGCGGCACGATCATCGCGGCGAAGAAGATCGGCATGACCAGATCGATGCCGTAGCGGCGCGGATCGCTGACGAGTGCGCCCAGCGTGTAGCCGCCCCCCGTTGCGATCACCCAGACCAACCAAAGCCCGAGCCCGGCGCCGACGAGCACGCCGAGATCGCGCCCGCCCTCTGCCTGATAGCGCGTGCCGATCAGCCAGCTGGCATCGGTGAAGAAGAAGAGATGGAAAGCGTTGAGCGTCTTCGGATATTTCGCGAACCAGGGTTGCAGCGAGGCGCCTTGCAGCACCATGCGCGCGTTCACGGTGGCGGTGACGACGGCGATGCCGGCTATGGCGCCCCAGCTCCATTCCGGACGCCAGAGCTCCAGCGAGACGAGCTGCGCGACGCCGGCATAGACGAAGCCGCTCATCAACATGGCTTCGAAGAAGGACAGCCCCTTGGCGGCGGCCGCCGCGCCGAAGGCCACGGCAAAGACCACGATGCCTGGCATCAGCACCGAGACCTTGCGCAAGCCGAGCATCATACCGGCGGCGGTGATCGGTGCTTCCTGGACGGCCGGCGGTGTATTCGGATCGGGTGACATGATCCTTCCAAAAGCGGGAAAGCCTGCGCGAAGGTCAACGCGCGCGAACGGCGCGCCTGCATGAATTCCGCGCAGGGCGCGACAGCCTTCGGCAGGAGCCATGAAAGGCCTCCAGCCTCCCGCAATCGTCATTGCGAGCGAAGCGACGAAGCAATCCAGGAGGACTGGGTGAGCGCTTCGGCCCAGTCCCCCTGGATTGCTTCGTCGCTTCGCTCCTCGCAATGACGGCTCGCGTTTCAGCGCGATCGAAAAACCGCTTACAGATGAGCCATGCACTGGTTTGACGACGCCGATGCCATCGCTCCCGCCCTGCCCGCAATCTGGGTCGTCCGGACGGACGCTAATCCGCGCAACCTGACGGAACGGTCGGCGTTACGGCGCAGCATCGCGCGTCGGATTCTGGCGCGACAGCTCGGCCGTCAGGAAGACGAGATCGTCATCGACCATGACCCGGCCGGGCAGCCGCTGCTCACTCTGCCCGGCACGCCCCATCTCCATCTGTCGCTGGCAACGCGATCAGGCGTCGTCGCCGTCGGCCTGGCTCGATACCCGGTCGGTGTGGATGTCGAGCGCGTCGATGCGCAGGCGGCTGCGCCGCTCGACCTGCTGCATCCGGACGAGCGCCGGCTTCTGGAGGCTGTCGCATTGACTGCTCGCCCTCTCGCCTTCGCCCGCCTCTGGGCCGCGAAGGAAGCCTATGTGAAGGCGCTCGGCACCGGCTTCGCCCGGCCGCCCGAGAGCTTTTGCGTATCGCTGCTGTCCGAGACGCGGTTCGGCGTCCTCGATCCGTTGCGCTCAGCGAAGTCGGACGGCGAGCTGCGCCTCATGAAAAACGGCGGCCAGGATACCCTGGCCGCCGCAGCAATCGTTCTCGGCTGAGACTGGTCTTCAGCCCGGCTGGTTGGCCGGCTTGTTTTTCAGGACGTAGCCGACGACGCAGACAAAGACCGCACCGATCACCGCCGCCGCATAATGCGGCAGGTTGGCCGGAACCAGGCCGACGGGGTTGATGTCGATCGGCACGGTGACGACCCAGCTCGGCATGACCGTGGTCAGCCAACGCAGCACAGCGGCGTCGCCGAGGATCATTTCGGCAGCGATCCAGCCGAGCAGAGCCGCGCCAAGCCAGACCAGGATCGGATAGCGCTCGATGATCGTGGTGAGCAGCTGCGCCCCCATGATGATCAGCGGGATCGAAAGCAGCAGGCCGAAGATGAAGAGCTCCGGATGGCCCTTGGCCGCGCCGGCGATGGCAATGACGTTGTCGAGGCTCATCACCGCATCGGCGATGGCGATGGTGCGCACGGCCTTCCACAGATTCTCGGACGCCTCGATCTCGCCATGCGACTCCTCCTCGCCGACCGCAAGCTTGATCGCGATCCAGAACAGCAGGACGCCGCCGATCACCTTCAGATAGGGCACGCCGAGCAGGTAGCTGACGACCAGCGCGAAGATGATACGCAGGCCGACAGCCGCGCCGGCCCCCAGCCAGATTCCGAGCCTCCGGCGGTTCTCCGGCAGGGAGCGGCAGGCCAACGCGATCACCACCGCATTGTCGCCGGACAGCAGCAGGTCGATCCAGACGATCTGCAGCAGCGAGATCCAGAAGGTGGAGGAGGAAAAATCCATCGTTATTCTTGCCCTCTTGTCGGGTGGTCAGTGCGCCGGATCGGGCCGACGCGCCTTGATGAAGTAGCCGAGGCCGACCACGAGCAGGGCGCCCAGGATCGCGGCCGGGTATTCCAGCTTGTGCAGCACTTCCTCGCCGAAGCGGGCGATCAGCCACGGGTCGCTTTCGAACATCTCGCCGGCGACCCAGCCCAGCAATGCCGCGCCGGCCCAGACCAGGATAGAGAAGCGCGCCAGCAAGCTGGTGATCAGCGAGGCCCCAAGCACGATCAGCGGAATCGAGATGACGAGGCCGGCGACCAGCAGGGGGATCGAATCCTTGGCGACGGCGGCAATGGCCAGCACGTTGTCGAGGCTCATGACGATGTCGGCGATCGCGACCGTCTGCACCGCCCTCCAGAGCTTGCTGCTGGCGGTGATCGAATCCTCGTCCTGGCCCTCGTCCTCGACGATCAGCTTCACGGCGATCCAGATCAGCAAGCCCGCACCGACGATGCGCAGGAAGGGCGTGTTCAGGAGCGAGGCGATCAGCACGGTGAAGACCACGCGCAGCACCACCGCGACGCCGGCGCCCAGCGCGATGCCTTTGGTCCGTTGAGCCGGTGCCAGTGCACGGCAAGCCAGCGCGATGACGACGGCGTTGTCACCCGAGAGCACGATATTGAGCAGGATGATCTCAGCCAGCTTGCCCCAGACAAGCGGGTCGACGAACGAAACCGACGACAAATCCATTCCTCAAATCCTTGCGTTCAAAGTCCTGCTCAAAGCGCCTGCTCGACCGCCTTGCCGGCGGCTTCCGTGCCGAGCGCGCCGCCGAGGTCGCGCGTGCGGGTGCGGGCATCGCCGAGCGCCCGCTCGATCGCGGCCTCGATCCCCTTGGCGGCCTCGTGCTCGCCGAGATGGTCGAGCATCATCGCGCCGGACCAGATCATGCCGACGGGATTGGCGATGCCCTGGCCCGCGATATCCGGCGCCGAGCCGTGGACCGGTTCGAACAGCGAGGGATGGTCGCCGGTCGGGTTGATGTTGCCGGAAGGTGCGATGCCGATCGTGCCGGTGCAGGCCGGGCCGAGATCGGAGAGGATGTCGCCGAAGAGATTTGAGGCGACGACCACGTCGAAGCGGTCGGGATTCAGCACGAAATGCGCGGTCAGGATGTCGATATGGTACTGGTCGACGGCGACGCCCGGATAGTTCTTGGCCATCTCCTTCACCCGCTCGTCCCAGTAAGGCATGGTGATCGAGATGCCGTTGGACTTGGTGGCCGAGGTCAGCTTCTTGCGCGGACGGCGCTGAGCCAGTTCGAAAGCGTATTTCAGCACGCGGTCGACGCCGACGCGGCTCATCACCGTCTCCTGGATGACGATCTCGCGCTCGGTGCCGGCATACATGCGCCCGCCGACCGAGGAATATTCGCCCTCGGTGTTCTCGCGCACGACGAAGAAGTCGATATCGCCGGGCTTGCGGTTGGCGAGGGGGCCGGGCACGCCCGGCATCAGACGCACGGGACGCAGGTTGACGTATTGGTCGAACTCGCGCCGGAACAGCAGCAGCGAGCCCCAGAGCGAGATATGGTCCGGCACCTGCTGGGGCATGCCGACGGCGCCGAAATAGATCGCGTCATGGCCGCCGATCTTCTCCTTCCAGTCGTCCGGCAGCATCTTGCCGTGCCTGGCGTAGTAGTCGCAGGAGGAGAAATCGAACTCGTCGAGGCGCAGTTCGAAGCCATATTTCTTCGAGGCGGCCGCGAGCACGCGCAGCCCCTCGGGCATGACTTCCTTGCCGATACCGTCGCCGGGGATGACGGCGATACGATAAACGCGATTGGTCCCGCTGGTCGTTGTTCCGCTCATGCGGCTTCTCCGAAAAAGGCTTCGAACTCCGCGGCAACGAGATCGGGGACCTCCTCCGCGAGATAATGACCGCCCGGCAGGGCGTGGCCGCGCACATCCTGCGCACGCTCGCGCCACAAGGCCAGAGGATCGAAACACTTGCCGATGATGCCGCGCTCGCCCCAGAGCGCCAGCAGCGGACAGGAGAGCTTCCGGCCGCCATCGGCATCGTCATGCGCGATGTCGATCGTCGCAGCGGCGCGATAATCCTCGCAGCTCGCATGGATCATCGCGGGGTCGCGGAAGCAGCGCAGATATTCCTGCAACGCCTCCGGCTCGAACAGGCGCATGTCCGAGGCGCGCCGGCTCGCCCAGTAGAAGTCGGGATCGCTCTCGATCATGCGCTCCGGCATCGGAGCCGGCTGGATCAGGAAGAACCAATGCCAATAGCTACGAGCGAAGGCATCGGTCGTGTCGCGATACATCTCGCGCGTCGGTGCTATGTCGAGGGTCGCGAGCTTCAGCACGCGCTCGCCATGATCCAGCGCCAGCCGGTGCGCGACGCGGGCACCGCGATCATGCGAGCCGACAAAGAAGCGCTCATGACCGAGCGCGCTCATGACCTCGGCCATATCCTGCGCCATTGCGCGTTTCGAGTAAGGCGCGTGATCGGACGCGCTCGGCGGCTTCTCGGAATCGCCGTAGCCGCGCAGGTCCGGACAGATCAGGGTAAAACGCTCAGCCAGCCGCGGGGCGACCCGGCGCCACATCGCGTGCGTCTGCGGATAGCCATGCAGCAGGAGTAGCGCCGGCCCTTTGCCGCTCGTCCGCACGCGAATCCGCGCGCCCGACGTCTGGACATCGAGCAGGCGAAAGCCAGGGAACAGATTGTCCGTGACGGGACGTTCGGTGAGAACCATAGGACCGCGGAGATGCAAGAATGCGTCAGCGCTTACCCCGAAAGCTCAGGGATTTCGCGCACGGATTATTACATAATATCGATCAATGGTCGGGAAGGGCTCCGCCGTTTCCTTCTCCCCTTGCGGGAGAAGGTGGCAGCGCGTCAGCGCTGACGGATGAGGAGTCTCGCAACCTCTCCATTCCAGCCGCCAGGCAGGCGCAAACGCTTCAGGGCAGCGCGACCCCTCACCCCAACCCTCTCCCCCCGGGGGAAGAGGGTTGGGTCGCGGTTCACGCGCCTCATCCTGCACGTGATGCTCGGGTCAAGCCCGAGCATGACGCGCTTCTGATGGCTGCCTCAGCCGCGCAGGGTCGCGCCGTAGCGCTTGCCGATCTCGGCGACGATCTTGCTGCCGACGGCCTCGATCTCGGCTTCGGTCAGCGTTTTCTCGGTCGGCTGGAGCGTGACCGCCAGCGCAACCGACTTCTTGCCGGCCTCGACGCCCGCGCCCTCATAGAGATCGAAGACGCCGACATTGGCGATCAGCGCGCGGTCGGTGCCCTGCGCCGTCTTGACCATGTCACCGGCCGCCACCGCCTTGTCGACGATGAAGGCGAAGTCGCGCGTCACCGGCTGGAAGTCGGAAAGCGCGAGCTTCGGCTTGACCTTGGTCGGCTTGGCCTTGGGCGGGGGCAGCGCGTCGAGATGGATCTCGAAGGCGACCAGCGGGCCCTTCACGTCGAGCGCCTTGAGAATCTTCGGATGCACCTCGCCGAAGGCTCCGATCACGCCCTTGGGGCCGAACTGCAGCGTGGCCGAGCGGCCGGGATGGGCCCAGGCCGGGCCGCCCGCGACGATCTGGAGGCCGCCGGTCGGGATGCCGAGCCCTGAGAGCAGGCCGAGCACGTCGGCCTTGGCATCGAAGACATCGACATTCTTCGCGCCGCCATCCCAGTGACGGCCGGTGCCGTCGAGACGCGCCGTGCCGCGGCGCAGGCCGGTCGCGGCGATGAGCTGGCCTTCCGGCTCGTCGCTCTTGAAGACCTGGCCGACCTCGAACAGCGCGACATCGGGGAAACCGCGATCGGCGTTGCTCTGCGCGGCGCGGATCAGGCCGGGCAGCAGCGAGGGACGCATGTCCGAGAGATCGGCGGCGATCGGGTTGGCGAGCGCGAGCTTGGGCGAGCCGCCGCCGAAGAGCTTGGCCTGATCATGCGAGATGAAGGACCAGGTCACGGCCTCGACGAGGCCGCGCGCGGCGAGCGTGCGCTTGGCGGTGCGGGTGCGCTTCTGCAGCACGGTGAGGACCGGCTTCACGACCTCGCCCTTGATGCGCGGCAACGGCGTCGAGGCGACGCGGTCGAGCCCGGCGATGCGGACGATCTCCTCGACGAGATCGGCCTTGCCGCCGACATCGGCGCGCCAGGACGGGACTGCAACCGTGACGCGGTCGCCCGCGCCCGAGACGTCAAAGCCCAGCGAGGTCAGCGCCTGCTTCATCTCCGCCTGCGGCAGGTCGAGCCCGGTCAGGCGCTTGACCTCGGACCAGGGGAAGTCGATCGCGGCGGGGCTGGCGGGCAGTTCGCCGACGAATTCCATCTCGGAGGCTTCGCCGCCGCAGAGTTCGATCACCAGCGCGGTGGCGAGATCGAGGCCGGGGCGCGCGAAATCGGGATCGACGCCGCGCTCGAAGCGATAGCGCGCATCGGAATTGATGCCGAGCGCGCGGCCCGAGCGAGCGACGTTCAGCGGGTCCCAGAGCGCGCTCTCGATCAGGACGTCGGTGGTGGTCTCGCTGCTGCCCGAGGCCTCGCCGCCCATGATGCCGGCGAGCGACTCGACGCCATGCTCGTCTGCGATCACGACCTGCTCTTCGGTCAGCGTATAGGTCTTGCCGTCGAGCGCGAGGATGGTCTCGCCTGCCCTGGCGCGACGGACGGTGAGATTGCCCTTCACCTTGGCGGCATCGAAGACGTGCAGCGGCCGATTGCGGTCGAGCGTCATGAAATTGGTGATGTCGACCAGCGCATTGATGGGGCGCAAGCCGACGGCGCGCAAGCGGGCCTGCAACCAGTCCGGTGAGGGGCCATTCTTGACGCCGCGCACGAGGCGCAGCGCGAAGGCCGGGCATAGCTTCTTGTCGTCTTGGGCGAAGTCCAGCTTCACCTTGACCGGGCACGGGAAGGAGCCGCTGATCGGCTGGACCGGCGCGTTCTTCAGCTTGCCGAGGCCGGCAGCGGCGAGGTCGCGGGCGATGCCGGCTACGCCGAGCGCATCGGCCCGGTTCGGCGTCACCGCGATCTCGATCACGGCGTCGTCGAGCCCGGCATAGGGAGCGTAGGGCTGGCCGACCGGCGCATCGGCAGGCAGTTCGATGATGCCGTCATGATCGTCGGAAAGCTCGAGCTCGGCCTCCGAGACCAGCATACCGTTCGATTCGATGCCACGGATCACGCCCTTGCCGAGCGTGACCTTCTTGCCGGGGATGTAGCTGCCGGGCGGCGAGAACACGCCCTTCATGCCGGTGCGGGCGTTCGGCGCCCCGCAGACCACCTGCACGGGCTCGCCCGCGCCGGTATCGACCATGCAGACGCGCAGGCGGTCGGCGTTGGGATGCGGCTTCGCCTCGATGACATAGGCGATGGTGAAGGCCGACAACGCGGCGGCGCGATCCTCGATCGCCTCGACCTCAAGGCCGACGCGGGTCAAGGTCTCGGCGATCTCCGCAACGGAGGCGTCGGTGTCGAGGTGCTCTTTGAGCCAGGAGATCGTGAATTTCATCGGGCTATCGGGTCAGTATCTTCGGATCAATCGGGAAGCTTGGCATTGGCCGCCGACAAGGTCGGGGCCGCATCGTTGAGCTGGTTGGCGCCGTCGGTGCGGATCTTCATGGCATTGCCGCGCCAGCTCACCTCGCCGCCGACGAAGGCATAGGCCCAGATGCCGGGGAAGGCGATGTCGCGCGCCAGCATCGCCAAAGGGGCGCGCCAATTCAGGAACCAGCCGACGCTGGCGGACAACAGGATGTCGCCGGCATACCAGAGGAGCAGCACGAGGAGCGGCGCCAACCAGGCCGGCAGGCCCAGCGCAGAGGCGCCGAAGGCGGCCAGAACGGCGGCAAGGAAAGGCGTGGAGAGGATTTCCAGCGCGAAGAAGGGCAGGAAGGTCACGCGCCGGAGCCGCGCCCAGCGGAACTGGCGCTGCACGACGTCTCTCAGTCGGCGCCGGCCAAGCGGCTGCTCGAAGGGCTGGCCGACGAGATGGACTTGGCGGCCGGTATTGCGCACCAGCTTGGTCGAGGCCGCATCCTCGGCGATCTCGGTGCCGAGTGCGGCGATGCCGCCATTGGCGTCGAGGAAGGGCTTGTTCCAGAGCATCGACTTGCCCTGCGCGAAGCCGAGGCCCAGCGCCTCGCCGACATATTGCCAGCGCGCCTGGAAGGCATTGAGGAAGGCGCATTCGATTTCTGCGCCAATGCACAGAGGCCGGGAACCGGCCGGGGTCGAGCAGACAAGGCCGGTCGCGGGCTGCCACGCAGCCAGCATGCGCTGGATATAGTCACGGGGCATCAGCACGTTGGAATCGGCGAGGATGACCCAGTCGGTCGCCGCCGCCTCCCAGCCGCGCACGCAGTTGTTGAGCTTGGGATTGGCGCTGACCGGCACGTCGCCGACGATCAGGCGTGCCTTCTCGGCGCCGTAGATGCCGATCAGTTCCTCGATCAGCGGGATGATCGGGTCATGCGCGTCGGCGACGCAGAAGATCGTGCTGTAGCGGGGATAGTCGAGTTCGAGGCCAGAGACCGCCGTCTCGCGGCTGAAGGCTTCGATGCCACGGACCGGACGGACGATCGTGACCGGCGGCAAGGCGTCGAGCAGGGCCGAGCGCTGCAGGGGCCGGCGCAGCCGCCAGAGCGCGATGACCTGGCTCGCCAGGTTCATCACGACCAGCAGCACGGCGATCACCGCCGCCCAGCCCGCAAGCGTCATCGCGCTCTCCCCTGCCCGGCCCGCGCCGTCATGAGGAGAGGCCGCCCGTCAGCGTCGGCAGGTCGAGCGGGCGGAAGCCGTAATGGGCGAGCCAGCGCACGTCGGCCTCGAAAAAGGGGCGCAAGTCCGGCATGCCGTATTTCAACATGGCGATGCGGTCGATGCCCATGCCCCAGGCGAAGCCCTGATAGACCTCCGGGTCGAGCCCGCAATTCCTGAGCACGTTCGGGTGGACCATGCCGCAGCCGAGAATCTCCAGCCAGTCGTCGCCCTCGCCGAAGCGGATTTCGCCGCCCTTGCGCGAGCACTGGATGTCGACCTCCATCGAGGGCTCGGTGAAGGGGAAGAAGGACGGGCGGAAGCGCATCTTCACATCGTCGATCTCGAAGAACGACTTGCAGAACTCCTCGAGGATCCACTTGAGGTGGCCGAGATTGGCGGACTTGTCGATGACGAGCCCCTCGACCTGATGGAACATCGGGGTGTGGGTCTGGTCGGAATCGTTGCGATAGGTCCGGCCCGGACAGATCACGCGGATCGGCGGCTGCTGCGCCAGCATGGTGCGGACCTGGACCGGCGAGGTATGGGTGCGCAGCAGCTTGCGCTCGCCATTGGCATCCGGTTCGAAGAAGAAGGTGTCGTGCATCTCGCGGGCGGGATGGCCGACCGGGAAGTTCAGCTTGGTGAAGTTGAGATCGTCGGTCTCGACATCCGGACCTTCGGCGATGGCGAAGCCCATATCGCCGAAGATCGCGGTGATCTCGTCGATGACCTGGCTGATCGGGTGAATGCGGCCGCGCGCCTCCGGGCCGTCCTGCACCGGCAGCGACACGTCGACGCGCTCGGAGGCGAGCCGGGCTTCGAGAGCCGCCTCGCCCAGCGCCTCCTTGCGAGCCGCGATCGCGCCCTGCACGCGGTCGCGCAGGCCGTTGATCTGCGGGCCCTTCTCCTTGCGCTCGTCCGGCGTCATGCCGCCGAGCGTCTTGAGCAGCGCCGAGATCGAGCCGGACTTGCCGAGGGCGCCGATGCGCACATCCTCGACAGCGGTTTCGTCGGCGGCAGAATCGATCGCGGCGAGGACGTCGCGTTCCAGGGTGGCGATATTGGTCATGGATTCAGTCGCAAGCGTTTGAAGGCGTGGGAACGGGCGCGTTCTAGCGGGAACGGCCGGGTTATGCCAGAGCGAAGCGACGCTTTGCCGAACCCGCCCGACATGGCCGGCGCCGATGCAGGAGGATGCCTTGCCCGACAATATCCGCCAGAAGGAATCGCCCTCTTACCGGATGGCCGCGCTCGACCCGGATTTCATCCTCGGCGATTCGATGCGCGGCGCGCGCTTCATGCTGGAATACCAGAAGGCGGAGGACCAGCTCAGGGCGCGCGGCGTCGTCTCGACCATCGTCGTCTTCGGCTCGGCGCGGGTGCGCGAGGGCAATCCCTGGTACGAGGCTGCCCGCGCCTTCGGCCGCATCGCCTCCGAACGCGGCGGCGCGCTGCGCGACGGTGAGGCCGGACGCCACCATGTCATCGCCACGGGTGGCGGCCCCGGCATCATGGAAGCCGCCAATCGCGGCGCGACCGAAGCCGGCGCGATCTCGATCGGCTTCAACATCACCCTGCCGCACGAGCAGGAGCCGAATGCCTGGTCGACGCCGGACCTGACCTTCCTGTTCCACTATTTCGCGATGCGGAAGATGCATCTGGCGATGCGCGCGGCGGCGCTCGTGGTCTTCCCCGGCGGTTTCGGCACGCTCGATGAACTCTTCGAGATCATGACGCTGGTCCAGACCGGCAAGATGGGGCCGGTGCCGATCGTGCTCTACGATTCCGCCTACTGGAAGGGCCTGCTCAATCTCGACCGCATGGCGGAGGCGGGGTTTATCCGGCCTGATGACCTCAAGCTGTTCGCTTACGCGGATTCGCCGGAAGAGGCCTATGACCGGATCGTCGAAGGTGCCGGTGCGCACTGGGATCCGCCAAAGAACGGCAGCGTGCAGACGTAGTTCAGGGCCGTCATGCTCGGGCTTGACCCGAGCATCTCTCTCAGAATGGGCGCCTCGTCTGGCACGAGATTCCCGGGTCCGCGCCAGCGCGGCCCGAGAATGACGGCCTGAGGCATCGACCCAAAGAAAAAGGCCGGCGTCACCGCCGGCCTTTTCCAATTCAGCATGGCAAGGCCGCTCAGGCAGCCTTGGCCTCGGCGCCCAGCACGCCCTTGACCGTCTCGACAACCGCAGCGAACGAGGCTGCATCGTCGATGGCCATGGCCGACAGGGTCTTGCGGTCGAGCTCGATGCCCGACTTGATCAGGCCGCCGATGAAGACCGAATAGGTCAGGCCGTGTTCGCGCACCGCAGCGTTGAGACGCTGGATCCAGAGCGCGCGGAACGAGCGCTTCTTGTTCTTGCGGTCGCGATAGGCGTACTGCATCGAGCGATCGACGGCCGCCTTGGCGGCGCGGATCGTATTCTTGCGGCGGCCATAGAAGCCCTTGGCGGCCTTGAACGTCTTCTTGTGCTTGGCGTGGGCGGTAACGCCCCGTTTCACGCGAGCCATGTCATGATCTCCGGAATATCAGGTGGCGTCAGCCGTTGGGGAGGAAGAACTTCTTCACGTTGGCAGCATCGCCCTCGAAGAGGGTCGTGGTGCCGCGGTGATTGCGGATCTGCTTGTTGGTCCGCTTGATCATCCCGTGACGCTTGCCGGCCTGGGCGTAGAGCACCTTGCCGGTACCGGTGATCTTGAACCGCTTTTTAGCGGCCGATTTGGTCTTGATCTTGGGCATTTCAGCTCCTCAATGGTCGAGGCTCCACGTCTTTTGAACGCGTTGCCAATGTCTTGCTTTCAGGAAGCAAAGCACGATCGCCACGGCAGCCCTTATCAGCCGGGCGATCGAAGGCCGGGCCTATCGCAGAAAACGACCGCTATTGCAAGTGCGAAGCCGGCAATCCGCTATGAGACGGACTGAAAAAAGCAGCAGCCGCTTATCCCCTTCCTTCAAACCCTTGTGACGCCGTATGGTCAACAGGCGCGTTCCGCGACTGGAGAATACCCCGTGAAGAAGCTTCTCACCCTCGCCGCAGGCTTGGTCCTGACGGCCGCCGCCTCGGCCCCGGCGCTTGCCCAATCGACGCTCGACAAGATCAAGGCGCGCGGCCACATCATCTGCGGGGCCAGCGAGGGCGTTCCCGGCTTCTCGCTGCAGGACAAGAACGGCGTCTGGCAAGGCTTCGACACCGATGTCTGCCGTGCGCTCGCGGCTGCGATCTTCAACGACCCGACCAAGGCGACCTATCTCTCGCTGTCGAGCAAGAACCGCCTGGTCGCGCTGCAGTCCGGTGAGATCGACGTGCTCGCCCGCACCACCACCTGGTCGCTCGGACGCGATATCGGTCAGGGCGTCGCCTTCACCACCGTCAACTACTATGACGGCCAGGGCTTCATCGTCCGCAAGAAGCTCGGCGTGAAGGGCGTCAAGGATCTCAACGGCGCCTCGGTCTGCGTTTCGCAGGGCACGACGACCGAGCTCAACCTCGCGGATTACGGCCGCACCAACAACATCAAGTTCGAGACCGTCGCCTTCGCGACGCTGGAGGACACGGTGCAGGCCTATGAGGCCGGCCGCTGCGACGCCTACACCACCGACCTCTCGGCGCTCGCCGGCACGCGCGGCCGCCTGAAGGACCCGGAAGAGCACATGCTGCTGCAGGAGGTCATCTCCAAGGAACCGCTCGGCCCCTGGGTGCGCAAGAACGACCCGACCTGGTTCGACCTCGTCCGCTGGACCGTCATCGCCACGATCAATGCCGAGGAGCTCGGCGTGACCCAGGCCAATGTCGAGGAACTGGCCAAGACCTCGCAGAACCCTGAAGTTCGCCGCATGCTGGGCGCCGAGGGCAAGTTCGGCGAAGGCCTCGGCCTAACCAATGACTGGATCGTGCGCATCATCAAGGCGGTCGGCAATTACGGCGAGAGCTTCGAGCGCCATTTCGGCGCGAAGACCAGCAATCCGCTGCCGCGCGGCGTCAACAACCTCTGGACCAAGGGCGGCCTGCAATACGGCCCGCCGATCCGCTGAGGCGAGAGCAAGACGCTTCGAGCAAGAAGGCCGCCCCGGTCGGGCGGCCTTTTTTGATAGGGATAATTTGTGCTCGGAAACACGCTGTCATCCCGGGCTTGCCCCGGGATCCATCGAAAGGCGCCAAAGCTCTACGATGGATCCCGGATCGGCGCCGCTTCGCGGCTTGTCCGGGATGACGGCCCATTTTCTGATCGGTCGGCGAACTCTTGAGCTGCGCGCCTTCAGGCAGCTTCGCAGACCAGCGTTTCGCTCCGTGCGCCGGGCAGGCGGTTGTAGCCCGCGAGCACGATCAGCAACGCGGCAGTCCCCGCCCCGACCGAAATCCAGAAGCCGCTCTGCGCGCCGAAGGCGTCGATCAACACGCCGGCCACCGAGGCGCCGGCCGCCATGCCGATACCGATGCCGGTGATGCCCCAGGTCATGCCCTCGGTGAGCTGGTGCGGCGGCACCAGGCGCTCGATCAGGCCCATGGCGATGATGATCGTCGGCGAGACCGCAGCGCCGGCCATGAAGAAGACCAGCGCCAGCGAGGCGAGCCCCGTCACGGCCAGAAGCGGCAAGGTCGTCGCTGCCGCCAGCGTGATCGCCGCGAGGAACTGCGTCGCGAGCGAGGCCTTGAGCCGGAGCGTTCCGAAGACGAGGCCGACGATCAGCGAGCCCGCCGCATAGATGGCGAGCACGAAGCTGGCGGCGGCCTTCTGTCCTTGCGCCTCCGCGAAGGCGACGGCGGTGATCTCGGCCGTGCCGAAGATCGCGCCGATCGCGATCATGGCGAGCACGACGACCTGGACGCCACCGACGCGAATGACCGAGATGTCGCCCCCCGCAGTGCGGGCGCGGACTGGCGGCTCTGTCCGCCGCTGGGCGCAGAGCAAGGGCACGCCGACGACGAGGAAGATCAGGGCGGCGAGCGGCCCGGCTTCGGGAAACAGGCTGACGCTCAACCCGATCGCGACGATCGGCCCGACGATGAAGATGACCTCGTCAACCACCGATTCGAAGGCGAAGGCCGTACGCAATTGCGGGGTGTCGCGGTAGAACTCGGTCCAGCGCGCCCTGACCATCGCGCCGATGCTCGGCATCAGGCCGGCGAGCAACGCGAAGACGAAGAGCAGCCAGCTCGGCGCGCCTGCCCAAGTCGCAAACATCAAGCCGCCGAGTGCGAGCGCACCAGCCGCCGCGACCGGCATCAGCACGCGGCGCTGGCCATAGCGATCGACGAGGCGCGAGACCTGCGGCGTGATCAACGCGCTGGCGAGCGCGAAGGTCGCGGCCACCACGCCCGCGATCGCATATTCCCCGCGACGCTCGGACAGCATGGTGACGATGCCGAGCCCGACCATCGAGGCCGGCAGGCGGGCGATGAAACCGGCACCGGAAAAGGCGAAGGCGCCCGGCGCCTGGAAGATCTCGCGATAGGGGTTAGGCATGATCTGAACCGTGATTGCAGACATACGCCGCGTATGTGAATGAAGGCGTAATTGCATACGCTCCGTATGTCAATTAACATACGGAGCGCATGTGAAGAGGATGTGATGGCCCGCAGACTTCGTGCCGACATGATCGCGGAAACCCGCGCCAGCCTGATCGCTGCCGCTCGCGAGGCCTTCGGGTCAGTCGGCTATGCCGGCGCCTCGATGGACGAGATGACGGCTGCGGCCGGGCTGACGCGCGGCGCGCTCTATCACCATTTCGGCGACAAGAAGGGCCTTTTCGCCGCCGTCATCGACCAGATCGATGCGGAAATGACGGTCAGGCTGCGCGCCGTCTCGGCCCGGGCTAGCGACCGCTGGACCGGTTTCCGCGACGAGTGTGCCGCCTATCTCGCCATGGCGCTGGAGCCGGAAATCCAGCGCATCATGCTGCGCGACGGCCCAGCCGTGCTCGGCGATCCCTGGAGCTGGCCGATCCAGAACGACTGCATCCGGATGATGGCCCGAAGCCTCGACGCGCTTGTCGCTGAGGGCGTTCTGGCGCCGCTCGACCCGGAAGCGGTGGCGACACTGATCTTCGGCGCGACCCAGCATGCGGCGCAATGGATCGCGCATGCACCGGATCCGGAGGCAGCGCTCAAGGGCGCGACCGATGCCTTCGACGCGATGCTGAATGGATTGCTGCGTTAAAGCTGTTTTCGATCTGACTGAATCGTCATTGCGAGCGCAGCGAAGCAATCCAGGGGGACTGGGTAAGGCATTCAACCCAGTCCCCCTGGATTGCTTCGTCGCTTCGCTCCTCGCAATGACGGCTCAGTCAGATCGACAATGCTCCTGCCGGCATGAAAAAGGGCGCCAGCGGCGCCCTTTTTCTCGATCCAACATGATCGTGGGTGACGCGCGCCTCAGCGCGGCGCGAGCACCATGACCATCTGGCGGCCTTCGAGCTGCCAGTCGCTCTCGACCTTGGCGATCTCGGCGGTATCGACCTTGACGCGCTCCAGCACCTTCACGCCGAGGTCCTGATGCGCCATTTCGCGGCCGCGGAAGCGCAGGGTGACCTTCACCTTGTCGCCTTCCTCGAAGAAGCCGTGCATGGCCTTCATCTTCACGTCGTAGTCGTGCTTGTCGATGCCGGGGCGCAGCTTGATTTCCTTGATCTCGATGGTGCGCTGCTTCTTGCGCGCCTCCGAGGCCTTCTTCTGCTCGAGAAAGCGGAAGCGACCGTAATCGAGGATCTTGCAGACCGGCGGAACGGAGTTCGGGGCGATCTCGACGAGGTCGAGACCGGCGTCCTCGGCGAGCTTCAACGCATCGAAGAACGAGACCACGCCACGGTTGGCGCCGGTATCGTCGATGAGCTGGACTTCGCGAACTCCGCGGATATCGCGGTTCGAGCGGGGACCTTCCTTGGTCGGGGTCGGGGCAGCGCGGTAGGGACGACGAATGGGGGTATTCTCCTGTACTTGGCGCGCGTCGCGCCGTTGTTGCAGACACATTGCACAAAGATGGGCGATGTCAATGCATGACACAGCGATGGCAGGCATCTCCCACCGGAGAGGCCGGTCAGCGACCCAGCAACGCGCAATAGACGTCGAGGGTTTCCGCGACCATCGCTTCCAGCGAGAAATGCCGCTCGACATGGGCGCGCGCCCTTCGCGCCAGCGCATCTCTGGCGGATGGACGCAGACTCAACGCCTCGTTCAGGCCCTCTGCGAGCGCCGCGGCATCGCCTGGAGGCACGCGCCAGCCGGTGCGTTCTGCCGGCGCGACCTGCGGTGGCGCCAGCACCGTCTCCGGCACGGCGCCGAGATCCGAGACCACGACCGGCGTGCCCATCGCCTGCGCCTCGACCGCGACGCGGCCGAAGGCCTCCGGATCGGTCGAGGGCACCGCGACCACCGCTGCCGAGAGCATCGCCGCCGGCATGTCCGTGCAGTGGCCGACACGCTTCACGCGCCCCTCCAGCCCGGCCTTGGCGATCAGCGCGTCGAGTTCCTTGACGTAACCGTCCCTGCCCTGCGCGTCGCCGGCAAGGATGAAGGCCGTGTCGGTATCGCCGCCGTCGCGCATCAGGCGCGCCGCCTCGATCAGCACGCGCTGGCCCTTCCAGTTGGTCAGGCGGCCGGGCAGCAGCACGATGCGCTGGTGAGGCTCGACGCCCCAGGCCTTGCGCAACGCCTGCACGCGCTCGGCACCGACGGCAGCCGGCGCGAAGGCCGAGAAATTGGTGCCGCGATTGACGACCCTGACGCGGTCGCCAGCCACCGGGTGCTTCGCCTGGATCAGGCCGGCCGTATAGACGGAGTTGGCAATGACCACATCGCCGCGCGCCATCACCGAATTATAGAGTGTCTTCACCGCCGAACGGCTGTTGTAGGAGCCGTGATAGGTGGTGACGAAAGGCAGCTTCAGCAGTCGCGCCGCCCCGAGCGCGACCCAGGCCGGCGCGCGCGAGCGGGCATGGATCAGCTCCACCCCCTCCTGCTGGCAGAGCCGCGCGAGCTTGCGGATGTTGAAGAGCATCGCGACCGGGTTCTTCGAGGCCGCCGGGAATGGCAGCCAGACCCCGCCCTTGGCCTGCAACTCCGCGACGAGGCGCCCGCCTTCGGTCGCGACCAGCGCACGCGCGCCGACATCGGTCAAACCCTTGGCGATGTCGACGGCGGTGCGCTCTGCCCCTCCAGCTTCCAGCTCGGGAATGATCTGCAGGATCGTCCGCCCCGCCAGCGGATGCGTTTCGGTCGAAGGCAGCGAAAGATGGGCACCCGGCTTGAAGGACATTCGTTCTCGGTCTGGACTTTCGTTCGGCGGGGCGAATATGCCCCTATCGGTCGATAGCCGCAGCCTCTAATCGCCGCGGCCAGGTGATTCGTCACAGGAGATTTGCCTTGGAGCGCCAGCCGCCGCAATGGCTCGAAGTCGGGAAAGGTCCCGCGAAGCGCCGCCTCGCCTATCTCCTGCAGGAGGGAACGGCTGCACCGGTGGTCTGGCTCGGCGGCTTCCGCTCCGACATGCGCGCGACCAAGGCCGAGGCGCTGGCCGACTGGGCGCGCGCCAACGGCCGGGCCTGCCTGCGCTTCGACTATGGTGGCCATGGCGAGAGCGATGGCGATTTCGGCAGCTTCACCCTGTCGGACTGGCTCGGCGATGCGCTTGCGGCGGTCGAAAGCCTGTGCCGCCAGCCACCGATCCTGGTGGGGTCATCAATGGGCGGCTGGATCGCACTGCTCGCGGCGCGCAAGCTGTTTGGAACACCGCTGCAGCCGGCCGGGCTCGTCCTGATCGCGCCTGCGGTGGATTTCTCCGAGGAGCTGATGTGGGCGCAGATGCCCGATTCGATCCGCCGGATGATCCTTGACGAGGGCGTCTGGCTGCGGCCTTCGGAATACGCGCCCGAGCCGACGCCGATCACCCGTGCCCTGATCGAGGACGGACGCCGGCACCTGCTGTTCGGCGGCGAGATCAAGGCCGGCTGCCCCGTTCATATCCTGCAGGGCATGCGCGACCCCGACGTGCCCTGGCGCCAGGCGCTGAAGCTCGTCGAGCATCTCAGCGGCGATCCCGTCGTCCTGACCTTGATCAAGGACGGCGATCACCGCCTGTCCACGCCAGAGGATATCGTGAGGCTGCAAGCGGCGGTCGCCGGGATGGCGACCGCGCCCCGACCTTGAGCGTGGCCGGCGTCAGTGGACGCTGACCATCTTCAGGTCATGCTCCCAGGCATTGGCCGTGGCGGCCTCGCGCGAATCCGTGACGAGGATCGGCGCGCCGTCGGCCGAGAGCAGGGTGAAGAGCTGCAAGCCGGACTCGATCTTCGGAGCCTGCGGGAAAATCCGCATCAGCTCGTCCGAGGTCATCGACTTGACATAGGCCACTTCGCCGGCGCCGAGCGCGGCGAATTCCGCAGGGGTCAGCGGGTTGGCCTGAATAAGGATTCTGTCCTGTTTCATCGCGCCCTCCTTCAGAGCAGTGCGAATGCGGTTCTGATACTGCGCCTTCAATTATGAACAGATGCGAAAACCGCTTGCCGCATCCTTCAAAGCTGGACGGGTCTCCGTCCTCTACTCCCGGCTCATGATATCGATACGCCGGATGAGCCGTTCCGGTTCCGGCCTGACCAGATCAATCGCGAGCAGGCCGTTCGACAGATCGGCGCCGAGCACCTGCATTCCGTCGGCCAGCAGGAAGCTGCGCTGGAACTGACGGGCGGCAATGCCGCGGTGCAGAAACTGGCGATTCTTGTCGTCGCCCTGGCGCCCCCGGATCGTCAGCTGGTTTTCTTCCAGCGTGATCTCGAGCTGCTCCCGAGCAAAGCCCGCGACGGCCAGCGTGATGCGCAGGCGATCGGGCTCGTCCTCCGTCCGGGGCATCCGCTCGATATTGTAGGGCGGGTAACCCTCGCTCGCGCCCTTGGCGACGCGATCAAGCGCACGCTCGATATCGTCGAAGCCGAGCAGGAACGGATGTGACAGGCTAGGCGTACGCGTCATCTTCCAGGCCCTCGAAAGGCGCCTCACAAACATCGGAACCCGCCGCTGGCAGCATTCCGCAGGCGAAAGGCGAACCCTCCCGCTTGAGCAAGATATGGCGAAGCGCGGAGGTGGCTTCAAGAGGAGCCACCCTTGGCCGGTATCGGAGCGGTCCCCTATGCCGTCATTCTCGGGCGGAGCGACGCTTCGACCCGAGAACCTCATGACGAGAAGGCACTGGTTTCCGAGATGCTCGGGTCAAGCCCGAGCATGACGGCGGCCTTCGAGACGATGTCCGGAAGAAGAATGGTACAGCCACCCCGGCTTGAACGGGGGACCTCTAGATCCACAATCTAGCGCTCTAACCAACTGAGCTATGGCTGCCCAAACACAGGCTACGCGACCGGCCGCCGTGGCGGGGGTCGTCAGCGGCGCGGACCCT
This sequence comes from uncultured Allobosea sp., assembly GCF_945956895.1. Classification (GTDB taxonomy): domain Bacteria; phylum Pseudomonadota; class Alphaproteobacteria; order Rhizobiales; family Beijerinckiaceae; genus Allobosea. The sequence goes on from NZ_CAMFJF010000003.1 coordinate 203,165, forward strand.
AGTGCCGACTCTCCGCTTTTGCAACCGCGTAATTCAACTCCGGCTACGGAATTTCGGCGCGGCCTTCGCACGCGCCGAATCCGGCCGTTCGATCAGTCCTTGCGCAGGGCCGCGTTGGCGGTGCGCGCCAGCTCCTTGAGATGCTCGGCATAGGATTCGTAGCTGCGACGCACGGCCTTGGCCTGCAACGCGATCGCTTCGGAGGCGCTGTTGCTGCGCGCCAGCGTCTGCGCGTCGCCCAGCGTCGCCTCCAGCTCGGCGCAGGCATGGTCGAGCATGCGGGCCTGCAAGGCACCGAAGGCCCGCGCCATGGTGAGCGCCTGGCTCATCACCGTGGCGGTCGCGACGGCCGCCGCCTCGGGCGGGCGCGGCAGGGGCAGCGAATCAAGGGAGGCAGGCTGCTGCGGCGGAGCCACCTTGGCAGCCGGAGCGGGAACGGGCTCCGCGGGCTTGGCAACCGGGGCCACCGGCGCGGCCTGGACGGGCGCAGGCCTGGCAGGCGCCGTTTCGGCGGCAACGGGCTTGACGGGCGTCGGCTTCGCCTCGGCGACGACGGGCCGTGAGACCGCGGCTGCGGGCTTGGCAGCCTTCGCCGCAAGCTTCGGCCCTGCGACCTTCGTCACGGGCTTCTCGACCCTGACCTTGACCGGGGCCGTCTTTTTCGGGGCGCTCGCGACCGGCGGCTTGACGGCAGGGGCGGGCTTGGCGGCAGCCGGCGCGGCCTGGACGACCTTCGGCGGCGCGACAGAGGCAGCCACTGCGACGGGCGCGGGCTTCGCAGGAGCGGCCTCCAGCGGCTTCGCCGTGGATGGTGGTGTCTCGACCGGCGCGGGCGTCAGCGCCTTCACCGGGGACAGGCTGACCGGAACCTTGGACTTGGTCCGGGTCGGAGCAGGCTTGACCATGACAGCTCTCCTTCAGCGGCAAACAGCGAAGGCCGGACCGCGCGGTCCGGCCAGAATAGCGATGAACGGCGCCATGCGGCGCCGAATCAGCGGCGCCTCAGCGGCCCTTGGTCGCCTTGCTGACAGTCTCGGCAGCCTTGGTCGCGGCATCCTGCGCGGCGGTGCCGAGGTCCTTGAGCTGGTTCTGGAGCGCGGCAACCTGCGACTTCAGGAAGTCGGACTGGTGCTGCATCACCTCGGTCAAATCCTTCGACTTCACCAGCTTCTGGGCGAGATCGAACGCGGCCGCGACATTGTTCTCGGCATAGGCGATGGCCTTGCGGGTCGCGTCCTGAGTATTGGCGCGGGCGCTCTCGGCGGAGCCGTGGGCATTATCCACAGCCTTATGGGCAGCGCCCATGAAGCCGTCGAACGCCTTGCGGGCCTGCTCTACGCTGCGCTCGGCGAACTCGCGCATTTCGGTGGGCACTTCATAAGGCAGCTTGCCGTTCATCGAATCCTCCTGTCGAGTGACGATCCATCCCGAGGTCATTGTGCACTGCAATATCATTGTTGCACCGCAGTGACAACAGCGTGACAATTGGCGACGCCAGCCATGTTAACGCTGTTTCGATGAGAAGCGGGAGAGCGATCTTCGGTTCCATGGATTTGCTGCCGTTTGGGGTCTATTAAGGCTTTGTTAGGCATAACGGGCGCGGATCGAACGAGCGGGCAGGCATGAGCAAGGCCGGAGAGGACTGGGCGAAGTGGAGCGTGGCGGCGGCTGAAGACGCCGCCCTTGCATCCTTTGCCGCCGGCGGCGCCCTGCTGCTGTGGGACCCGGCTTCGGAGCAGCCGCATCTCGTCAATGCCGCGGCGCAAGCGCTGCTCGGCGGACAGGCGAGCCTGCCGGCACCGACGCGGCAACGCTTGAACCTCCTGGCCGGCGGCCTGGCCTCCGCCAGCGGCATCCGCCTGGAGCGCCTGCGCCTGACCGCGAGTTTCGCCGCGGTGCCCGTCACCTGCGGCAGCAAGCTGGTTTCGCTGGCTGACGGGCGCTCCGCCCTGGCCATCGCGGTGCAGGCATCCGAACTGCGCCGCCTCGGCATCATCGTTCCCAAGGCTGCCGAACCGGCGCCCGTTGCCGCTCCGGCTCCCGCGGAGGACGCGCCCCGCAACGCAGCGCCCTCCCCCGCCAAGCCGGCGACGGTCCGTTTCCTCTGGCAAAGCGATCGCGAGGGCAGACTGACCAAGCTCTCCGACAATATCGCCATCCTGACCGGGCAACCGGCAGCGGCCGGGCTGATCGGCCGGCGCTGGCAGGACCTGCTCGGCTCAGCCTTCGCCGACAGCGATGGCGGGCTGATCGAGCGCTTCGCCAAGCCTGCGACCTGGAGCGGCCATGGCGTGCTCTGGCGCACCGTTTCGCCTGGCGAGGCCGCGCCGGTCGAGCTCTCCGGCGTGCCGGTGCTCGACGCCGCGCGCCAGCTAGCCGGCTTCCGTGGCTTCGGTATCGCCCGCCTCAACGAGCGCTGCCCCTTCCCGGTGGCCGAGGCCGCGCCCGACGATGCTCCGCAAGCGGCGGCCGATCTCTCGGCCATGGACGAAACGCCTCCCGCAACTTCATCTCACATCGACAACGTGATCGCCCCTGCCGTACCCAGCGCTGCAGATGAGGACGCTCCAGCCATCGGCGAACGTCAGACCGACGAACTCCCGGATTTGTCCGAGGATGACGAGGAGGAGGCAGAAGCAACCGCCACCTCGCCCGCGCCCGGCGAGCCGGAGGAAGAAGCGGCACAGGTGCCCGCTCCCGCAGCACCTGCTGCGCCCGAACCCGATTCGCTGCCCGGCAAGATCGTGCCGCTGCGCAATGGCCACCTGACCGCGATCCGGCCGGTTCTCGAACCGTCGAAGTCGCATCTGAGCTCGGCCGAGCGCAATGCCTTCCGCGAGATCGCCAAGGCGCTGGGCGCGAGGCTTGCCGGCGACGACGAGCCGAGCGCGCCGCGCCTTCCCCCGGTGGCGCCATTGCAGGTCAAGGACAAGGAAGAGATCACTGCCGCGAAACTCGCAGCGGAGACTGAGGCCCTCGCCCCTGCCCGGCAGCGCAACTCCCATGCCGATGTGCTCGACCGGCTGCCGATCGCCGTTCTCGTCAATCGCGGCGACGAGGCGCTCTATGCCAACCGCACGCTGCTCGAACTGCTGGATTATGCCGACCTTGCCGACCTCAAGGCCGGCGGCAAGGTCAGCCGCCTGATCAAGGAGGCCACCCGCACCGACGGCGGCACGATGACGCTGATCGACCGGCTCGGCCATCTCGTCCATGTCGATGCCGTGCTGTCGAGCGTGAGTTGGCAGGACGAGCCGGCGACGCTGATGGCCTTCCGCCATCCGACCGGGGATGGCAGCGAAGTACCGGTGCTGACGCCGGAAGAGGCGGAAGAAGCCGAGCTCGCGGCCGAATTCGCGGCGGAGGAAGCCGAATCGGCGGCACGGGTCGAGGCGCTGCGACTTGATGCCGATGCCCGCGATGCCCGCATCGGCGAGCTCACCGCCATGCTCGATACCGCGACCGACGGCGTCGTCACCGTCGACGATCGCGGGCGCATCCTGTCGCTGAACAAGGCGGCCGAAGCCCTGTTCGGCTACGACCAGCGCGAAGTCACCGGCGAGTTGTTCACCCTGCTCTTCGCCAGCGAGAGTCATGCTCCCGCGCTCGACTATCTCGAAGGGCTGAAGGGTGGCGGTGTTGCTTCCGTGCTCAATGACGGGCGTGAGGTGCAAGGCCGGGTGCGCCAGGGCGGCAAGATCCCGCTGTTCATGACGATGGGCCAGATCGCTCATGGCAACGAGCCGCGCTTCTGCGCCGTGCTGCGCGACATCACCGCCTGGAAGAAGACCGAGGGCGAGCTGGTCGATGCCCGCAAGGCGGCGGAGATGGCCAGCGCCCAGAAATCGGACGTGCTTGCCAAGATCAGCCACGAGATCCGCACCCCGCTCAACGCGATCATCGGCTTCGCCGAGGTGATGGCGGAGGAGCGCTTCGGGCCGATCGCCAACGAGCGCTACAAGGAATACCTGCGCGACATCCACCAGTCGGGCGGCTACGTCATCAGCCTCGTCAACGACCTGCTCGATCTCGCCAAGATCGAGGCCGGCAAGCTCGATCTCGACTTCGTCAGCGTCAACCTGAACGAGATCGCGCTCTCCACAGTGTCGCTGCTCCAGCCGGAGGCGCAGCGCGGCCGTGTCGTCCTGCGCTCGGGGTTGTCGCCGAAGCTGCCGCCGGTCGTCGCCGACGAGCGCTCGATCCGCCAGATCGCGATCAACCTGCTCTCGAATGCAGTGAAGTTCACCGATGCCGGCGGGCAGGTCATCATCTCGACCGCGCTCGGCGACCAGGGCGAGGCGATCCTTCGGGTGCGCGACACCGGCATCGGCATGGACGACGACGAACTCCGGCTTGCGCTCGAACCGTTCCGCCAGGTGCCGACGACGCGCCGCGCCGGCGGCACGGGCCTCGGCCTGCCGCTGACCAAGGCACTGGTTGAAGCAAACCGCGCGGCCATGGCGATCACCAGCGTCAAGAAAGAGGGCACGCTGGTCGAGATCACCTTCCCGCCGCAGCGCGTGCTGGCGAGCTGAAGCAACTCCAAGTCGCCGTCATGCTCGGGCTTGACCCGAGCATCTCGTGACGAGAGGGCGCCCCATCCTGCCGGGACTTCCCGGGTCGAAACTGTGCGTCGCCCGAGAATGGCGACTGCCCCAGGGAGTATCGGGGTTGCGCCCTATACCGAAATCCCGTACCATCCCTAGATATGTCGGAAGACAGATTTGATCCCGCCAAGGACGTGATCAACCGTGAGAAGCACGGGCTGCCGCTGGCTTTCGGCGATCGGGTTTTCGAGGATGGCAATCACCTGATCATCCCCTCCATCCGCGAGATCGATGGCGAAGAACGCTTCAAGGTCGTCGGGATCGTTGGGGGCAAGCTGTTCACCGGCATTTTCGTCTGGCGGGGCGATTGGCCTCGCTTCATCTCGGTGAGAAGGAGCAATAAAGGTGAAGAACGAGCCTACCGCTCTTCCTGCTGATGCCGCCGATGCCGAAGATTTCAGCGCATCAGCCAAGGCGCTGGACCGCGGCCAGCGCGCACGCCTGATCCGCCAGACGCGGACCGGGCTCGGCCTGTCGCAATCCGAGTTCGCTACCCGTTTCCGGGTTCCGGTTGGCACGCTGCGCGATTGGGAGCAGGCACGGGCGACGGCGCCGGATTTCGCCATCGCCTATGTGCGCGTGATCGGCCAGCATCCGGAGATGGTGGCGAAAGCAGTCGCCTAGCCTGCATGGCGGCCGAGAACGCGCCTCGACCTCCCAGAGTGTCTCGGGTCGAAGCTGCTTCGCCCGAGAATGGCGGCCCTCTGCCTTACAGCAGCGTCCCGGTCAGGATCGCGGCAGCGACGCCGAAATAGATCACCAGGCCGGTGACATCGACCAGCGTCGCGACGAAGGGCGCCGAGGCGCTGGCCGGGTCGAAGCCAAGCCGCTTCAGCGCAAAGGGCAGCATCGAGCCCGCGAGCGAGCCGAAGGTGACGATGCCGACGAGCGCGCCGCCGACCGTCGCGGCAATCAGGATCCAGTGCGGCCCGTAATCGTAAAAGCCGAGCCACTGCCACGCGATGATCCGGACCACGCCGATCACGCCGAGAATGCTGCCGAGCGTCAGGCCGGTCGGCAATTCGCGCAACGCGATCCGCCACCAGTCCTTCAGCGTGACTTCGCGCAGCGCCAGCGCCCGGATGATCAGCGAGGTCGCCTGCGAGCCGGAATTGCCGCCCGAACTCATGATCAGCGGGATGAACAGCGTCAGCACGAGCGCCTTCTCCAGCTCGCCCTCGAAGAACTGCATGACGGAGGCCGTCAGCATCTCGCCGACCAGCAGGATCGAGAGCCAGCCGGCGCGCTTGCGGATCATCGCGACGAAGCCGATCTCGTTATAGGGCTCGTCCAGCGCCTCCATGCCGCCGAGCTTCTGCACGTCCTCGGTCGTCTCGGCGATCATCGCGTCGATGACGTCGTCGAAGGTCACGATGCCGATGACCTGTTCATCCGCATCGACGACGGGCACGGAGAGCAGGTCGTATTTGGTGATGAGGCGAGCGACCTCCTCGCGATCGATCTCGGCGGTGACGCAGATCGGCTTGTGCGCCGGCACGACCGACTCGACCGGAGCCTCCGGGTCGCCGCTGATCAGGCGGCGCAGCGAGACGGCGCGCACCAGCTTGCGGGTCACCGAATCGAGCACGTAGATCGCGTAGACCGTCTCGCGCGAGCGCTCGACGCGGCGGATATGGTCGAGCGTCTGCTGCACCGTCCAGTTCGAGGGCACGCTGACGAACTCGGTCGTCATGATCGAGCCGGCGCTGTGCTCGGGATAGGCCAGCAGCTTCTTCAGATCGGAGCGGGTCTGGCGGTCGATGCGACCGCTCAGGCGCGCCTGCGTCTCCTCGTCGAACTCCTGGAAGACGTCGGCCGCCCGGTCCGCCGACATGGCGGAGAGCAGCGAGCCGGCGCGCCGATCCGGCAGCAGCGCCAGCGCCTCGGCGGCGGCGGTGAGTTCGGGCTGGTCGAGCACCTCGACGGCGCGCTCGAACGGCAGTTCGCCCAGGACATGCGCGATGGTCGCATCATCCTGATCGTTCAGCGTCTCGACGATATCGGCGACGTGTTCCTGCGCCAGCGTCTGGGCCAGCGTCACGGCAAGGAGATCCGTGGTGGCGGCGGTATCATTCATGGCTCTGTTCCTTGCGATCGGGCCGTCGTGGCCGGACCGCAGGCGAGCCGGGGGACCCGGTCAGGCGCGCGAGACGGCGGCAGACGGCTTCGACTGTCGGCTGGGACTGTCGCTTGGCATCGGGTCGGGGTTTCCTGTGAGCAGCCGGCCGCAGAGGCCGGAAGCAGGAGGCCAATGCACCTGTAAGGCGCCCGCGTCAAACGGTTTTTGCTGCGCGTGGAGAGCAATCATCGGCATTGGCTGACGCCACTTGTCCGGCCTATGGTCGCGGGTGACGAACCGGCAGCATGAGCCGGCCTCCGTCGCCGTTCGCACTCTCTCGCCGGATCCCGCCGATGTCCCTGACCATCTATGGCTGTTACCGCTCGCGCGCCTCGCGCAACATCTGGCTCGCCAACGAGCTCGGCCTGCCCTTCAATCATGTGCCGGTGATCCAGGTCTATCGCCTGCCCGATCCGAACGCGCCCGGCGTGCCGCTGCATACCCGCAGCGCCGATTTCCTGAAGGTCAACCCGAACGGCCATATCCCGAGCATCGACGACAACGGCTTCAAGCTGCACGAGTCGCTGGCGATCAACCTCTATCTCGCCCGCAAGCATGGCGGCCCGCTCGCGCCCAAGGACGCGCAGGAGGAAGGGCTCGCCATCATGTGGTCGCTCTGGGCCGCGACGGAATGCGAGACGAACGCCCTCAACCTGCAGCAGCACCTTGCCGCTTTCCCGCCGGAGAAGCGCAAGCCGGACGTGGCCGAGGCCTCGCTCGCAGCCCTGAAGGCTCCCTTTGCCGTGCTCGACCGCGCGCTGGCCGAGGGCAAGGGCTATCTCGTGGGCGGACGCTTCACCGTAGCCGACATCAACGTCGCGGAGGTGATCCGCTACGCGAAGCCAGCGACGCAGCTCTTCGACGCCAATCCGAACGTGAAAACCTGGCTCGATGCCTGCCAGGCACGGCCGGCCTTCCAGGCCATGTGGCAGGCGCGCGACGCCGAAGCCGCCTGAGCGGGCAGACACACGCAGAATACGGGTGGCCGGGCTTCGCTCGGCCACCTACTGACGCGGAATGACCCGGCCCAAGAGCAGAGCTTCCGCCATGACACAGCCGACCTCTCCCTCCGCGCTGCGCATGGGCCCGATCGAATGGCTCATGCTGATCGCCCTGTCGATCCTGTGGGGCGGCTCGTTCTTCTTCAACAAGCTGACCGTGGCAGAATGGCCGCCCTTCGCGGTGGTGCAGGTGCGCGTCGGCCTCGGGGCGCTGGCGTTGCTGCTCGTCGTGCGAATCGCCGGGCAGTCGATGGCGGTCGGACGCGAGTTGTGGATTGCCTTCTTCGGAATGGGCATCCTCAACAACCTGATCCCGTTCAGCTTGTTTCTCTGGGGCCAGCAGCAGATTGCCAGCGGCCTCGCCTCGATCCTGAACGCAACCACGCCGATCTTCGCGGTCCTGGTGATGCATTGCTTCGGCAACGAGAAGGCGACGGGCTTAAAGCTCGGCGGCGTGCTGGCCGGGCTCATCGGGGTCGCCATCCTGATGGGCCCCGACGCGATCAGCGGGCTCGGCTCCAATCTCGCGGCGCAGATCGCCTGCATCCTCGCTGCTGTCTCCTACGCCTTCTCCGGCCTGCTCGGCCGGCGCTTCCGCGGTGTGTCGCCGCTGGTCGCCGCCACGGGCCAGCTCACGGCCTCGACCTTGATGATGATCCCGATCGTCTTCGTCATGCATCCGCCCTGGACACTGCCGGTGCCCTCGCAGACGGCGTTTCTCGCGCTCGTCGGCCTAGCGCTGATCTCGACGGCGCTGGCCTATCTGCTGTTCTTCCGGATCATGCGCACGGCCGGGCCGAGCAACGTCATGCTCGTCACGTTCCTGATCCCCGTCAGCGCGATCCTGCTCGGTTCCGGTCTGTTGGGCGAGGATCTGCTGCCGCGCCATTTCGCTGGCATGGCGGCAATCTTCGTCGGCCTCGCGCTCATTGACGGGCGCATCCTGCGCATCGCCCAGGCGAAACCGGCTCCGATCTCCTGAACCACATCGTCTTCCGGAACCATCCCCAGCCGGACGCCCCGATCCACCCCTCAGCCGAAAGGCTTTGTTGCCAAAAGATTATGAATTTCTGTAGGGTCGACACCTTGGCCGGAACCGCTATTGGCCACGGCCACCGATAGAGATATCGCGGCAAGCGATACACGGGACAGGGGACGGCTTATGGATGTGCGGCAACTGCGATGTTTCATCGCGGTGGCGGAAGAGCTGCATTTTGGTCGCGCGGCCGAACGCCTCGGTGTGGCGCCCCCTGCGCTGTCGCGCCAGATCAGCGCCCTCGAAGATGAACTTGGCGTCGCCCTGCTGACCCGCACCACCCGGCAGGTCGCGATGACCCGTGCCGGGCTGATCATGCTCGAGGAGGCCAAGGGCATCCTCGTCAAGATGGAGCATGCCTCGCGGGCCGTGCGCGAAGCCTCGCTCGCCTCCGGCAAGGTCTTGCGCGTCGGGGCCATCGATGCAGCCTCGTCCAGTTTCGTGCCGGAAGCGCTGATGGCTTTCCGCGCCCGCTTCCCCGGCGTCGAGATCAAGTTCGTCGAGGCGATGACGGCGGCGCTCGTCCAGATGCTGGAGGCCGGCAAGCTCGATCTGGCATTGACCCGCCCACCACGCAAGCCGACCGACTGCGCCTTCGAGATCCTGCGGGTCGAGCGCCCGATCGTGGTGCTGCACGAGAATCACCCGCTCGCGGCGCGCGAGCACCTGACGATGCTCGACCTCGTCGGCGAGCCTTTCGTCGTGCCCTCCAAGCGCATCCGGCCCTATGCCTACGATCTGGTCATGGCCTATTTCGAGAGCGTCGGCGCGGTCCCGAACGTCACGATCGAGGCGACAGAGAAGCCGGCGATGATGTCGGCGGTCGCCGCGGGGCTCGGCATGGCGCTGGCTCCGGACTGGGTTTCGCGCCTGTCCTTCCCCGGCGTGACGATGCGGCGCCTGCGCGGCGCGATGCTCGATCCCCCGCCGCCCGGCGCGCTCGTCGGCGTTTCCTGGCGGCCGCAGCAGAAGCTGCCCTCGCGTGACGACTTCCTCGCGATCCTCAGGAAAAGCGTGACGCTGCTCGACGAGCGCCACGTCCTGCCCTTGAGCCCGCCCAAACCACTGAAACGAACAGCCCGCACCGGGTCGTCAGTCGGAGGAGCCTGATGAGTTTGAACCAGATAGAACAGGCCCAGGGCCTGCGCGTGCGATCGACGCAGGATCTGGCCGGCGGCCTGTTCATGATCCTGCTCGCGGTCGGTGCCTTCGTCTTTTCCTGGGACCTGCCTGCCGGCACGCTGCGCCAGCTCGGGCCCGGCATGCTGCCCAAGGCCTTCGCGGTGATCTGCGGCGCGCTCGGCCTGATGCTGGCGCTGGCCTCGCTGCGCTATCACGGCGAGCAACTCTCGGGCTGGTCCTGGAAGGGCATCTTCTTCGCGCTCGGCGGGGCCTTGCTATTCGGGCTGACCATCCGCGGCTTCGAAGTTAACGGCTTTCTGGCCCGCGTCATCGCCGCCGGGTTGATGGGCGCCGCCGCGACGATCATCCTCAGCTACCTATCTCCCTTGAATAATCCGCTGTCGCTGAAGCTCGGCCACCGCAATGCCGCAACGTCGATATTTGCGTTGCTGTTCCTGATCGCGCTCATTCTCTACCCCGTAACCACGATCAGCGTCCCGGCGCTGGGGCTGCTGGTCTCCGGCCCGCTGCTGATCTTCTTCTCCGGACTTGCCGCCGATGACCGCAAGCCGAAGGAACTACTGATCTTCGCCGTGGCCATGTCGCTCGGCTGCATCCTGCTGTTCAAATACGCGCTGAGCCTGCCCATCCCGCTTGCGCCCTGGCTGCTGGGTATCTGACCGATGGACATGTTCTCCAATCTCGCACTGGGCTTCGGCGTCGCGCTGACGCTGAAGAACATCGCGCTCTGTTTCGCCGGCTGCCTCGTCGGCACGCTGATCGGCGTGCTGCCCGGCGTCGGGCCAATCGCCACGATCTCGATCCTGCTGCCGATCACCTTCGGCCTCGACCCGACCGGCGCGCTGATCATGCTCGCCGGCATTTATTACGGCGCGCAATATGGCGGCTCGACCACCGCGATCCTGGTCAACATCCCCGGCGAGGCGACCTCGGTCGTGACCACGCTGGACGGCCACCAGATGGCCAAGCAGGGCCGCGCCGGCGTGGCGCTCGGCACGGCCGCGATCGGCTCCTTCTTCGCCGGCTGCGTCGCCACCGTGTTCATCGCCGCGCTCGGCGCGCCCCTGACCAAGATGGCGCTGCTCTTCGGCCCGGCCGAGTATTTCTCGCTGATGGTGATGGGCCTGTGCTTCGCGGTGGTGCTGGCGCGCGGCTCGATCCTCAAGGCCTTCTGCATGATCATGCTGGGCCTGCTGTTCTCGACCGTCGGCACCGACCTCGAAACCGGGCAGGAACGCCTGACCTTCGGCATCGCCTCGCTCTCGGACGGCATCGACTTCTCGGTGCTTGCGATGGGCGTATTCGGTTTCGCCGAAGTGCTGCGCAATCTCGAGAGCCCGGAGGCGCGTGACGTCGTCAAGAACAAGATCGGCCGATTGCTGCCGGGCTGGGACGACATCAAGCAATCCGCCGCCCCGGTGCTGCGCGGCACCTTCATCGGCGGCATCCTCGGCATCCTGCCCGGCAACGGCGCCGTGCTCGGCCCCTTCGCCAGCTATACCGTCGAGAAGAAGATCGCCAAGGATCCCTCGCGCTTCGGCAAGGGGGCGATCGAGGGCGTGGCGGGGCCGGAATCGGCCAACAATGCCGGCGCACAGACCGCCTTCATCCCGCTGCTCACGCTCGGCATCCCGCCGAATGCGGTGATGGCGCTGATGGTCGGCGCGATGACGATCCACGGCATCATCCCCGGTCCGCAAGTCATGACCCGCAATCCGGAGCTGTTCTGGGGCATGGTCGCCTCGATGTGGATCGGCAACCTGATGCTGCTGATCATCAACCTGCCGCTGGTCGGCATGTGGGTGAAGCTGCTGCAGGTGCCCTACCGGCTGATGTTCCCGGCGATCCTGATCTTCTGCTGCATCGGCATCTACTCGGTGAACAACCAGCCGCTCGACGTCGCCTTCACGGCGCTGTTCGGCCTGTTCGGCTACCTGCTGATCAAGCTCGGCTTCGAGCCGGCGCCGATGCTGCTCGGCTTCGTGCTGGGCAAACTCATGGAGGAAAAGCTTCGGCAGGCGCTGATCATCTCGCGCGGCTCGTTCATGACCTTCGTCGAGCGGCCGATCTCCGCGGGGCTGCTGGTGGTTGCCGTGGTCGTGCTCGCGATCGCGCTGCTGCCCTCGATTTCGAAGAAGCGCGACGAAGTCTTCACCGAATGACGGGGTTGCCGCTGCGGCGGCGCCCAGTCTCGATTCACGCAACGTCCAGGGAGAAATACGGATGAAGAAGCTCGTTCTTGGCCTTGCCGCGGCTGCCGCGCTGGCCGTCGCCGGCGCCGCGCAGGCGCAGGGCTATCCGACGAAGCCCATCACCATGATCGTGCCCTTCGCGGCCGGCGGCCCGACCGACATCATCGCCCGCATCGTCGCCGACAACATGTCGAAGACGCTCGGCCAGCAAATCGTGATCGAGAACGTCGCCGGCGCCGGCGGCACGACCGGCATCGCCCGCGCCGTGACGGCCGCGCCCGACGGCTACACGATCGCGATGGGGCATCTCGGCACCTTCTCGGCGGCGCCAGCGACCTATCCCGGCCTCAAGTATGACCCGATCAACGGCATGCAGACGATCGGCATGGCCGGCGGCACGCCGATCCTGATCGTCGCCCGCAAGAACCTCGAGGCGCCCGACCTCAAGGCCTTCGTCGCCGCCGTGAAGGCCAACCCGGACAAGTTCAACGAAGCCCATGCCGGCCTCGGCTCGGTCTCCTGGACGACCTGTACGCTGCTGAAGGGTATCCTCGGCACGCCGAAGATCAACGCCGTCGCCTATCGCGGCACCGGTCCGGCCCTGAACGACCTCGTCTCCGGCCAGGTCGACTTCATGTGCGACCAGATTGTCTCGGTCGCCGAGCAGGTCCGCGCCAACACCATCAAGGCCTATGCCATCGCCTCGGCCCAGCGCTCGCCGGCGCTGCCCGACGTTCCGACCACCAAGGAAGCCGGCCTGCCCGAATACCAGATCGAAGCCTGGAACGGCATCGCCGGCCCGAAGGGCATGCCGAAGGAGGCCGTAGACAAGCTGGTCGACGCGCTCGGCAAGGCGCTCAACGACGAAGGCACCAAGAAGCGCCTGCTCGATCTCGGCACCGTGTTGCCGACGGCCGAGGAGCGGACGCCCGCCGGCTTCGCCGCCCTGATCAAGCGCGACGCCGACAAGCTCACGCCCGCGCTCTCGGCCGCGCCGAAGCAGTAATCCGTCTCATCATCGACATGCAGAACGGCGGGCCTCATGGGCCCGCCGTTTTCATTTCCGGGCTCCGATTCGGTTCGGCTGACGGCAAGCGGTCTTTTGACGTAACCGAGCAAGCCATTGTCAAAAATGGGCTTTCTTTGCTCCGTTATCGAGCGTTAACATCTCGTGACCCGATTTCCGGGAACGCCCCCCCGCACGCCTTGGTTGTCTCCTCGAAGGTTCGCTTCGAAAGGAGACATATCATGTTCAAGAAGCTTGCTCTTGTCGCCGCCCTGACCATCACCCCGGCGGTCGCCTTTGCGCAGAACCAGCCTTCGGGTGGCGCGGTCGGCGGCGCGACCAGCGGTGCCGCGACCGGTGCGGTCGGTGGCGCCATCGTCGGCGGCCCGGTCGGTGCGGTTGTCGGCGGCGTCGGCGGCGCCGTGGTCGGCGCGATCGTCGGCGATGCGGCCTCGCCGCGCTTCCGTACCTATGTCGTCGAGCAGCGCGTGCCGTCCTATAGCTATGCCGAGCCGGTCGCGGTCGGCACGGTCTTACCGCAGCAGGGCGTCGTCTATCAGCGCCTGCCGGCCGAGTACGGCCCGTCGGCTTCGAACTACAGCTATACCGTGGTGAATGACCGCACGGTCATCGTCGAGCCGCAGACGCGCCGCATCGTGCAGATCATCGAATAACGCCGCCACGATCCGAAGGACGGGCGGTTTCAACTCCAGACACGCCCGTCTTTCAGGTCAGCCCGCTCCAGAAACGGGGCGGGCTGCTTTGCGTCGGGGGGAGTTCAGCGCGTGCCGAACATGCGGTCGCCGGCATCGCCGAGGCCCGGAACGATATAGCCGTGGTCGTTCAATCGCTCGTCGATCGCCGCCGTCCAGATCCGGATATCGGGATGGGCGCCGCGCAGACGAGCGATGCCCTCCGGCGCCGCCAGCAGGCACATGAAGCGCAGGTCCCTGGCGCCACGCTCCTTCAGGCGCTCCACCGCCGCCACGGCGGAGTTCGCCGTGGCCAGCATCGGGTCCATCACCACGATCATGCGATCGGCGATGTCGGACGGAGCCTTGAAATAGTACTCGACGGCCTGGAGCGTATCGGGATCGCGGTAGAGGCCGATATGGGCGACGCGGGCCGCCGGGACGAGCTCCAGCATGCCGTCGAGAAAGCCGACGCCGGCGCGCAGGATCGGGGCGAAAACCAGCTTCTTGCCGGAGATGACCGGCTGCATCGACTTCTGCAGCGGCGTCTCGATCTCGATCAATTCGGTCGGCAGATCGCGCGTCACCTCGTAGCAGAGCAGCATGCCGATCTCGTTGAGGAGCTGGCGGAAGCTCTTGGTGGAGCGATCCTTCTCGCGCATCAGCGTGAGCTTGTGCTGGACCAGCGGATGGTCGACGACGGTGACGCCGTCCTGGCTCGAAGTCATACGCCGGTTACCCCTCTATCTCTCGGACTTGGCTTACCCTCAAAATACCGTGCCATCGCTGACGATGGTCAAGGGCGGGCCGCCATCCACACGCTTTTCGCGCGCGATCCGGCGCCCGGCCGCCCAGCTGCCGCCTTCGAGCACCTTGGCGAGCGGCAGCTCATCGCGCGAGCGACCGAGCCGCTGGCGGATGAGCGCGCCAACCTCATCAAGCAGCGCGACGGTCAGCGCCCGCCATTCCACCACGAGCGGCGACGAAACCTCATGGGCCTTCGCCCGATCCGCCTCGTCCTTGAGCGCGATGACGCCGCTATCGAGGAAGAGCCCGCCATTGCGGTATTCCGGCAGGCCGGTCATCTCGTCGATACCGACCACGGCGATGCCGGCCCATTGCAGCGGCTCGATCAGCGAATAGGTCAGCCATTGCGAGAGCTTGTGGAAGGGCACGAGCCCCTCGGTCTGCTTCCCCGGCGCGATCAGAGGATGGCGCCAGGTGTCGCCGAGCGCAACGCCCGCCAGCGTCAGGCGCGACGGCCAGATGCCGCCGAAGGTGCCGAGGACCTCGCCGAGCATATGCGGCGCCCGTAGGGTGCCGGTCTCGGCGGCGGCAGCGAAGCGGTCGAACAATGCGCCCGGCCGCGACAGCCCCTGACGTTCCAGCTCCTCGCCGAGGCGGTTGAGCAGCGCGGCCCGCCCCTCGAGCGCCAGCAGCGGATTGCCCGGCCCGGCCTGGAAGCCACGCGCCAAAGCCGCTGCATCGAGTCGCTTCAGGCCGGCTGCATCGGCCTGCAAGAGGCTAGCCGGATCGCTGGAAAAGAGACCGGCAGCGAACATGTCGAGCGAGGCGAGCGCCAACCCTTCCGAACGGCCGATCTCGCGGCCGGTGGCCGCGTCGCGATAGCGCCAGTCGGGGCCGGCACCCGCATCGAGCAGAACGCTGACCACGGCGAGATCATAGGCGGCGCGGCCGCGCGCGGCGGGATCGGCGAAGCCGGCCGCCTTGTCGAGCTTCTGCCAGCGATCCTCGCCATCGAGGACAAAATGGCGCCAACGGGCGTGGAAGGGGATGTCGAGCTTCGGATAATTCGCGCGGATCGTTTCCAGCACATAATCGGCGCAGGCTTCGAGCCGCTCCGGATGCACGCTGAAATGCAGGAGCTGGCCGGCGAGCCCAAGCTCCAGCATCTCCTGCGCGCGCTCGCGCACGGCAGCGGGTTTCAACAGGGTGCGGAACGCCTCGGGATCACGGTCGGGCATCATCAACTCAGGCAGGCGTGACGGAATCAGAACTTGTCGAGATCGCGGCCGACCGTCGATTTCAGGGCGTTGTCGCCGGGCGCGCCGTCAGGCGAGTAATAGCCCGCCGCCTTCTTGGCCTCGATCTCGACGGAGGCGTCAGGCGGGACCAGTTCGGGCGGGATCGCGACGCGCTCGCCAATCTCGATACCGGACTGCACCATGGCGTCGTATTTCATGTTCGACATCGACATCAACCGGTCGATCCGCGTCACACCCAGCCAATGCAGCACGTCCGGCATCAATTGCTGGAAGCGGGCGTCCTGCACGCCGGCGACGCATTCGGTGCGCTCGAAATAGGTCGCGGCGGAATCGCCGCCCTCCTGGCGCTTGCGGGCATTGTAGACGAGGAATTTCGTGACCTCGCCGAGCGCCCGCCCCTCCTTGCGGTTGTAGACGATCAGGCCGACGCCGCCGCTCTGGGCCTCCTTCACGCATTCCTCGATGCCATGCGTGAGATAGGGCCGGCAGGTGCAGATGTCGGAGCCGAAGACGTCCGAGCCGTTGCACTCGTCATGGACGCGGCAGGCAATGCGCGTTTTCGGATCGGCGAGCCGCGAGGCCTCGCCCATGACATAGGCGGTGATCGAGCCGATCGGCGGCAGGAAGACCTTGAGGTCCGGCCGCGTCACCAGTTCGGGATACATGCCGCCGGTCTGCTCGAAGAGCGTGCGGCGCAATTCGTTCTCGGTCGTGCCGAAACGCTCGGCGATGCCCGGCAGGTACCAGACCGGATCGACCGCGATCTTGGTGACGCTGATATCGCCCGTGCTGTGCAGGATATGCCCGTCAGCGGCGAGGCGATGCGCGCCCATCGCCGCGAGGATCTCGGGCAGGTTGAGCCTGGCCTTGGTGATCGCGATCGAGGGGCGGATATCGATGCCCTCTCCAATCAGCTTGCCGAAATCCTGCGCAACGGTGTGCCCGAAGGGATCGAGCGAGACGATCTTCTTCGGGTCAGCCCATTGCGGCTGGGGCAGGATCTCAGCTGTCGGATGGGTGTTGGTCAGGTCCGGGCGCTGCTGCGGATTCATCGCGCGGGCCGAGATCGCCAGCGCCCGATAGACCGAATAGGAGCCGCCATGGGCGCCGATGACGTTGCGGTCGGCCGGGTTGGTGGTCGAGGCGATGATCGGGCCGCGCTCGGCGGCGGTCGGGGCGCCCCATCGGATGGGGAAGCGCGCGGCGGCGCTGCCCGGCTCGGGATGGGAGGTCAGCCTGATATGGCCGTTGCGGTTCGGCGCGTTCATCGCGGTCACGTCCTGAAACGGAAAAAGGCCCCGGGACGGGATCGTCCGGGGCCTTCTGGACCTCATGAAGTCTGAACCAGCGCGGCGGCGCCGTCAATCGCCTTAGAAAACAGCGAGATAGCGCAGCAGAGAGATGATGCCGATCACGATCACGATGATCTGGACGACATTCTTGATCTGCCCGTCGAGCGGCAGCATCCGCACGAGATAGAGCACGAGGCCGATGACGAGAACGGTGATCAGCAGCGAAATCAGAATGCCCATGCTTTCAGCCCTTTGTCGCGGCCGGTAGCCGGCCCCCCGGAAGCCCCACCGCGACGGGTTCGCGGCATGTCAGCCCCGTCGACAGAACGTCGCAGGGTGGGAATAGGTTCCGGGGCGGGCCTTAGCCGGCGAAACGGGCTCGGAAGCTATTTCCAGACGAACGCTGGAACCGCAAACAGAAAACCCCTCTCCCGGATGGGAGAGGGGTAGGGGTGAGGGAAGGCCGGAAAACCAGTCCGGCGCGAACCAACCGCAGCGGCGGAGAGCGCAGAGCAAGGGCTATCGGCAGCAGGCCCTCACCCCTGCCCCTCTCCCATCCGGGAAAGGGGTTCCCCGTGCCCTACTTATCCGGCGATGCGATCGAAATCCGCGACGGCGCGCGTCGCCTGGCGGAGCTGGTTCAGCAGCTTCAGGCGGTTGGCGCGCTGGGCCGGATCGGGATCGTTGACCGTGACCTTGTCGAAGAAGGCATCGACCGCCGGGCGGATTTCGGCGAGCGCGGCCATGGCGCCCTCGTAATCCTCGGCGGCGACGGCGGCCTCGGCCTTCGGCGTCGCCTGTGCGAGCGCAACGGCCAGCGCCTTCTCCTCGATCAGGCCGGCATCGGCGATGAGGTGCAGATCGGGAGCATCGGCGAAAGCACCCTCCCCGTCCTTCTTCTCCTCGGCCTTGAGGATATTGGCGGCGCGCTTGTAGCCGGCGAGCAGGTTCTTGCCGTCCTCGGTGTCGAGGAAGCGACCGAGCGCCGCGACGCGGCGGGTGATGAGCAAGAGATCGTCGTTCGAGGCGCCCGCCTGCCCCCTCTCCCCTTGCGGGAGAGGGTTGGGGTGAGGGGTCGCGCCGCCCTCACCGGAAACGTCGCGAGACCCCTCATCCGTCAGCGCTGACGCGCTGCCACCTTCTCCCGCAAGGGGAGAAGGGGCGCCAACGAGAACCGCGTCGACGAGATCATGCCGCGCGCCCTGGTCACGGAGCATGACCTTCAGGCGGTCGTGGAAGAAGGAGAGGAGGTCGGCAACAATTACAGGGCGTTCACCCGCATTACCGAGAACACGCGCTGTCGCTCCGTCCAAGGTCGAAGTCATCTCCATTATTAATGGCATTCTGCCGATATGTTCGAATAACTTCGCACACAGTGACAGGCTAGCCTTGTTCTCCACGACCAACCGAATGACGCCGAGCGCAGCTCGCCTTAACGCATAGGGATCTTTGCTACCGGTAGGCTTTTCCTCGATCAACCAGAAGCCGACGAGCGTATCGAGCTTGTCGGCCAGCGCCACCGCCACCGAAACCGGATCGCTCGGCACGCGGTCGGACGGGCCGAGCGGCTTGTAATGCTCCTCGACCGCCGCGGCGACCGAGGCGTCCTCGCCCTGCAACTCCGCGTATTTCCGGCCCATCAGTCCCTGAAGCTCAGGGAACTCGCCAACCATCTCGGTCGGCAGGTCGGCCTTGGCGAGTTTGGCAGCGCGCTCGGCCTTCTCGGGATCGGCGCCGACGATCGGAGCTAGCTCCTTGGCCAAGGCAGCGATGCGCTGGACGCGCTCGCCTTGTGTACCGAGCTTCGCATGGAAGACGACGCCGAGCTTGTCGAGCTTGGCCATGCGCTGGTCGAGCGGCTTGGCCAGATCGAGCCCGAGCTTTTCGGCGCTGTCCTTGAGGGTATCGAGGTCCGGCAACGAGCCGCGATCGGTCTGCCAGAAATAGGCGGCATCCGAGAGGCGCGCACGGACGACGCGGCCGTTGCCGGCGGTGATCGCCACGCCGCCGTCGCTGGCGACGAGGTTCGAGACCAGGATGAAGCGATTGGCGAGGTTGCCGGTCGCGGGATCGCGCAGCACGAAGCATTTCTGGTTCGCGCGGATGGTGGCGCGGATCGCCTCGCCGGGGATGTCGAGGAAGCGCTCCTCGAAGGAGCCCATCAGCACGACCGGCCATTCGACGAGCCCGGCGACCTCCTCCAGCAGCCCTTCGTCCTCGACGAGGTCGAGCCCCTGCGCGAAGGCCAGGTTGCGGGCGTCGGTGAGGATGATCTCCTTGCGCCGGTCGGCATCGAGCACGACCTTCGCCTTCTCCAGCGAGCTGACGTAGTCGTCGAGGCGCTTCACCGTGATGGGCGCAGGCGCATGGAAGCGGTGGCCATAGGTCACGTTGCCCGAGACGATGCCGTCGACCTCAAAGGGCACGACCTCCGGGTCCTCGGTCTCGGCCGCGCCGAAGGTGCAGAGGATCGAATGCAGCGGGCGTACCCAGCGCAGGCTGGCGCCGGCAGCCGAGGCCTTGCCCCAGCGCATCGATTTCGGCCAGGGGAAGGCGCGGACCACCGCCGGCACGATCTCGGCGATGGCCGCGACGGTCTCCTGGCCGGGCTTCTCGATGATGGCGACGTAAGAGTCGCCCTTCTTGGGATCGCTGACGATCGTCGCCTGGTCGAGCGAGGAAAGGCCGGCAGCCTTGAGGAAGCCCTGCACGGCAGCGTCGGGCGCGCCGACGCGCGGACCCTTGCGCTCCTCGCGCACGTCGCGGCCGCGCACCGGCAGGCCAGCGATATGCAGGGTGAGCCGGCGCGGCGTGACGAAGGCCTTGGCGCCCTCATAAACGAGGCCGCGCTCGACCAGCGCATCGGTCACGAGCTTCTTCAGGTCCTCGCCGGCCTTGCGCTGCATGCGCGCCGGGATTTCCTCGGAAAAGAGTTCGAGCAGAAGATCGGGCATTACGCAGCTCCCCCGCCGGCGGTCTTCAGCCAGGCCGCACCGCAGGCCTTGGAGAGCTCGCGCACGCGCAGGATATAGCTCTGGCGCTCGGTGACCGAGATCACGCCGCGCGCATCGAGCAGGTTGAAGATATGGCTGGCCTTGATGCACTGGTCATAGGCCGGCAGGGCGAGTTCGTGGCGGGGCTGGTTGGCGCCGGCAACCGGCTCGCCGGCGGCGAGCAGCGCCTTGCACTCGGCTTCCGCATCCGAGAAACGCCGGAACAGCATCTCGGTATTGGCATGCTCGAAATTATGCCGCGAATATTCCTGCTCGGCTTGCAGGAAGACGTCGCCATAGGAGATGCGGTCCTCGCCATCGAGGCCGTTGAAGTTGAGGTCGTAGACGTTCTCGACGCCCTGGACATACATCGCCAGGCGTTCGAGCCCGTAGGTCAACTCGCCCGCGACCGGAGCGCATTCGACGCCCGCGACCTGCTGGAAATAGGTGAACTGGCTGACTTCCATGCCGTCGCACCAGCACTCCCAGCCAAGCCCCCAGGCGCCGAGCGTCGGGCTCTCCCAGTCATCCTCGACGAAGCGCACGTCATGCAGGCCGAGATCGACCCCGATCGCCCGGAGCGAATCGAGATAGAGCTGCTGCAGATCCGGCGGCGACGGCTTCAGGATGACCTGGAACTGGTAGTAATGCTGAAGGCGGTTGGGGTTCTCGCCGTAGCGGCCGTCCTTGGGGCGGCGCGAGGGCTGGACATAGGCCGCCCGCCAGGATTTCGGGCCGAGCGCGCGCAAAGTCGTCGCCGGGTGAAAGGTGCCGGCGCCGACCTCCATGTCGTAGGGCTGCAGCACCACGCAACCTCGCTCGGCCCAGAAGCGCTGCAGCGTCAGCAGCAGCCCCTGGAAGGAGCGGGTCGGGTCCATCGCCGGGGAGGAAGCCGGGATGGTGGAATGCGAGAGTGGCGCGGGGGCGGACAAGTGCCTGCAACCTTCCGATAACGAGGGAATGGCGGTGATTAGGGTTCGCGCCGGCCAGGGTCAAGCGCGGGCCGGAACCGCAAGCCGACAGGTTTCGTTCATAACCGGCCTGATATCCATTGAGGCAACCGCAGGTTCGCGATGTTCGGGGCGAGCATTTGATGCCGGGCCGGCGGTCGAACAACGAAGGAGTACGCCCGTGTTGACAACCCGCATCATTGCCGCCGCCTTTGGCGCCGCAACCTTGCTCGGTGCCGCCATGAGCAGCGCCCCGGCCTCCGCGGCCCCGATTTCCGCCGGCACGACCTTTGCCGCCGGCGCCGAAACCGGCCTCGTCCAGCAAGCCTGGCATCGCGGCCGGCCGCATTACGGCCCAAGCCGCCCGCATGTCCGCCGCTGCTGGACCGATCACCGCCGCGTCTGGAACGGTCGGCGCTGGGTCGTTCGCTCGGTGCGCGTCTGCCGCTGAGGCCGGACGATCCTTCCTAGATGAAGGCAAGCTGAACGGCGCGGTTTCGCGCCGTTCACATGAGAAGAGATAGGGTTCTGCCAGGGACGACTTGACGACCTTCGGCATGCCCGACGGGACCAGCCATGGAGAACATCATGTTCCGGACAACCATTCTTGCCGCCGCGACGGCCGCCGCGCTCGGCGCCGGTGCCCTGATGACGACATCCGCTTTCGCGGCCCCGGTCTCGGCCCCCGCGGGACAATCGGCACAGGCGGGGCAAGGCCTCGTCGAACAGGCCCAGTATTATTACGGCCCGCGCCGCTACTATCGCCCGCGCCCCTATTACCGCCCGCGCTGCTGGACTGAAGGCCGCCGCGTCTGGAACGGCTGGCGCTGGGTCGTCCGTCCCGTGCGGGTCTGCCGTTGAGCGGAGTAAAGCATGGCCGCAATGTGGCCATTCACTGAAGGCAAGCTGAACGGTGCGATCCCGTGCCGTTCAGGTTCGAGACTCTAAAGTCTCAATCCAAGGGCGGCGCTTCATCCGACGGCACAGACTGCCGACGCCATCTCATGGAGGTTTTCATGTTTCGGACAATGATCGTCACGATGGCGACAGCCGGCGCGCTGGGCGTGGCCGGCCTCGCCGTCACTCCGGCCTCCGCGGCTCCGGTCGGCGCAGCTCCGATCGCGGCCGTTCCCGCTGTCGCAAGCGACGGCATGGTCCAGCAGGCGCAGTATTATTACGGCCCACGCCGCTATTACGGGCCGCGGCGCTACTATGGTCCGCGCTACTATTATGGCCCCCGGCGCTATTACGGCCCGCGCTTCTACGGGCCGCCGCCGGTTTTTGCCCCACCGTTCTACGCCCCGCGTCCGTATTACTGGTAATCGGGCGCCAGACGCGCGCGGCCGCGATGCACGGTGTCGCTTGCGGGCGTCAGCCGGCCATCGGGACCGTTGATCACGAAAGCCGGCAGCAGCGCTGTCGGCTTTCTGCTGTTCAGGACGGCCGTGACGATGATGCGAATCGCCGGCTTGTCGGCGAAGGCATGAACCGGGCGGACAGCGACCGCGCCGAAGCCGGTTCCGAGGCCAGCCAGCACCTCCGCCAGCGCCTCCGCGCGATGGATGAGCGCCAGATGCCCGCCCGGCCGGAGCAGGCGGCGTGCGGTCCTCAGCCAGGGGGCCAGGGCCCCCTCGGCGACATGGGCTGCCTTGCGATTGGGTACTGGCGAAGCCCTGCTGCCCCCCGGCGGATAGAAGGGCGGGTTCATCGCGACCGCGTCGAAGGAGGCGGATGCAAGGCCGAGCCCGGACAGAATCGCCGCCCGCGCGGTGACATCTCCGGCCAACGCCGTGACACGCCCGGTCATGTCGTTGAGCCCGGCATTGCGCGCGGCCAGGGCGGCGAGTTCCGGATCGCGCTCGAGCAACGTGACGCGCAGCTCCGGCTGCGCCAGCGCCACTGCCAGGCCGACCGTGCCGACACCGGACCCCATGTCGAGCAAGGCGCCCTGCCCCAGTTCCGGCAAGGCCGCCGCCAGCAGAATCGCGTCGCTGCCGGCACGATGCCCCTTGCGCGGCTGCAACAGCCTCAAGCGGCCGTCGAGCAAGCGATCCTCGACGATCTCGCCCAGCGCCGAATCCCTCCCGATCTCACTCATCGCGCAATTCTGATCCGTAGCCGGCCTCGATGAGCAGGGCCCTCGCGCGCTTGCGATCGGCATCGCGCACCAGCAGGCGGCGGGGGAAAGCGCCGATCATGCCCTCCAGCGAGCTGATATGCTGATCGGCGATCAGGCAATCGAGATTGGCCGAGGCCAGCAGGGCTTCGACCGCACCGAGCAGGATGAGATCGTTGGTGCGCATGAGTTCGTGCATCGCTCCATGGAGCCCAAGCAGCCTGCTTCGTGCAAGAGCCTGAGCCGATCAGAGCCTTCCTCACGCAAAGGTGCGGCGTCGCGCCGGTTTGCAGGGGCTGGCGTCCCATGCAACGGTTGTGGCATGGGACGGGCACGCCGCCCCGGCGTGAGGATTTGACCCGGAGTGTTTCCAGTGGGTGTCGTCGTCTCCCTCGAGGAACGGGAATCGAGCCAGGCCAGCATCGAGCCGCTGGTCGCGCTGACGCGCGCCGACATGGAGCGGGTCAATGCGATGATCCTGTCGCGCACCGGCTCCGAGGTCACAATGATCCCGGAGGTCGCGAATCACCTGATCTCCTCGGGCGGCAAGCGCCTGCGGCCGATGCTGACGCTCGCCATGGCCGATCTCTGCGGCTACCGGGGCGAAGGCCACGTCAAGCTCGCGGCCTCCGTCGAATTCATGCACACCGCCACTCTGCTGCATGACGATGTCGTCGACGAGAGCGACATGCGCCGCGGCAAGCTCGCCGCCCGCATGCTCTGGGGCAACGAAGCGAGCGTGCTGGTCGGCGACTTCCTGCTCGGCCAGGCCTTCAAGATGATGGTCGAGGTCGGCTCGCTGCGCGCGCTCGACATCCTCTCGACGGCCGCCTCCGTCATCGCGGAAGGCGAGGTCCTGCAACTCTCGGTCGCCAAGAACACCGAGACGACCGAAGACGAATATCTCTCGGTGATCCGCGGCAAGACGGCCGAGCTCTTCGCCGCCGCCTGCGAGGTCGGGCCGGTGATCGCCGGCTCTCCCAAGGCCGATGCCGCCGCCTGCCGCAGCTACGGCCTCAATCTCGGCATCGCCTTCCAGCTCATCGACGACGCGCTCGACTATGGCGGCGTCGCGGCCAAGCTCGGCAAGAACACCGGCGACGATTTCCGCGAGGGCAAGATCACGTTGCCGGTCGTACTGTCCTTCCGCCGCGGCGACGAGGCCGAGCGCGCCTTCTGGAAGCGCACGCTGCAGGACGGCGAGATCCGCGACGGCGACCTGGAAGAAGCCCAGGCGATCATGCGTCGGCACAAGGCGCTGGACGACACGATCGCCCGCGCCGAGCATTATGCGCGGATGGCCAAGGATGCGCTGGGCCTGTTCCCGGCCTCGCCGATGAAGCACGCCCTCAACGCCGCCGTCGATTTCTGCGTCGCGCGGGCGCATTGAGGCGGAGGCGTCATGCTCGGGCCTGACCCGAGCATCTCGTGACGAGAAGGTGCCTCTTCCGGGATGAGATTCTCGGGTCTGCGCTTCGCTCCGCCCGAGAATGACGGCTGACACTCAGCTCAACAGAGTAGGCTTCACCCACCAGCCCGGCCGCTCGCGCTGCAGTGCCTTCGCCGCCGTCGCGCTGGCAACGCAATCGTCGAACAGCGCGAAACAGGTCGCGCCCGAGCCGGACATGCGCGCGAGCCGGCAGCCCGGCAGCGCCGCGAGCTGCTCCAGAACCTCGCCGATCACCGGCGCGACGCTCAGTGCCGGCGGGGCGAGATCGTTGCTCGTCGAGTTGAGATAACTCCAGACCTTCGTCGCCGATGCCGGCGCCACGAAGTTCGCCGCGCGTGCTTCGGATGCCGTTTCGCCGGCCTTGAGGCCAAGCGCGCGGAATACGGCGACGGTCTCAACGCCCACCCCCGGATTGGCCAGCACCGCGAAAAGCGGCGGCAGCCTGAGCACCGGACCGAGCTTCTCGCCGATGCCCGCCATCAATCGCGCCCGCGAATCGAGGCAGACCGGCACATCGGCGCCGACGCCGGCGGCCACCTCCCGTAGAAGCGGGTCGGCTGACGCGATGCCGTTCAGGCGCGCGAGCAGGCGCAGGGCCGCAGCCGCATCGGCCGAGCCGCCGCCGATCCCAGAGGCGACCGGCAAACGCTTGACGAGATGGAAGCGCCCGAGGCGCAGACCCGGACGCACGGCGGCGAGAGCGCGAGCCGCGCGCAGGATGAGGTTATCGCTGTCCGCAGCGAGCCCCTCAGCCCGCGGGCCGGCGAGCGTGAGGGAGAGCGGTGCGCCGGGATCGAGCGACAGCGTGTCGCCCACCCCGGCGAAAGCGACGAGGCTTTCAAGCTCATGATAGCCGTCGGCACGCCGACCGAGCACCCGCAGGTCGAGATTGACCTTGGCGCGGGCGCGCGTCGTCAGCGGCAGGGCCACGGCGTCAGGCCGGCGCGGCAGCAAGCGTCAGCCGCCGTCCTTCTTGGTGGCCTCGACGGCATTGGCCGAGGGCTCCTCGAGACCGCGCTCGATCTTGCGCAGGATCTTCTCCAGGTCCTCGGGCTCGGGCTTGAGATCGCGGGCATGATTCCACTGGAACTTCGCCTCGAGCTGGCGGCCGGTGCGCCAATAGACATCACCAAGATGGTCGTTGATCACCGGATCGGATGGGCGCAGTTCCGAGGCACGCTCGATCTCGCGCGCGGCATCCTCGTAGCGGCCGAGGCGATAATAGGCCCAGCCCAGCGAATCGATGATGTAGCCGTCGCGTGGCCGCAGTTCGACGGCGCGGCGCAGCATGTCGAGCGCCTCGTCAAGCTTGAGATGCTTGTCGACCAGCGAATAGCCGAGATAGTTCAGCACCAGCGCGCGCTCGCGGCCGAGCGGATCGGGCAGGAGCTCCAGCGCCTTGCGCAGGTCGGCCTCGGCCTCGGGCCAGCGATTGATGCGCTCGCGGGCGATGCCGCGGAAATAGAACAGGTCCCAGTTGGCGCGGCCGGGCGAAGCAAGCTTGGCGATCGCCTTGTCGTAGGCCGCAGCTGCCTCGGCGAACTGCTTGCGCGAACGATAGATGTTGCCGAGCGCGGAAAGCGCATCGACATCGTCCGGACGCTCCGCGATGACCTTGTCGAGGTGCTGCACCGCCTCGTCCGGCTTGCCGAGATTCTCCAGTGCCAGGCCGGCCTGGATCTCGGCATTGGGGCGCAGCGGCGAGGAGGCCGGCATCTTGTCGTAGACGGCGACCGCATCCTCGGGCTGGCGGGCGCGCTCGAGGATATCGCCGAGCGTCAGGATGGCGAGGTCGTGGCCGGGATCGAGATAGATCGCCATGCGCAGGTAGAGCAGCGCCGCGGCCTCGTCGCCCTGGCGGTTGCCCGCACTGGCAAGGCCATAGAGCACTTCGGCAGCGCCCTGCTGCGGCGTCGTGATCTGGCGCGGCGGCGCCTCCTTCCTGCCGACAAGCGTCATGCCCTCGCGGATGATCGGATGGTTCGGCAGCAGACGGTCGAAGCCGGCATAGGTCTCGGCCGCGCCGTTGAAATCGCCGTTGCGGGCCTGGAAGCGCGCCCAGAGATCGACCAGGCGCAGCGTGGTCTTCTCGGCGTCATAAGCCGATTTCAGCCGCTTCTCGGCATCGGCCTTGCGGCCGGCGGCGTCGAGGATCAGCCCGGCATGGTAGTCGCGGAAGAGATTGTAGGACGGCTCGCCCTTCAGGCGCTCCAGCGTCTCGATGGCACGCTTGGGATTGTTGGAGCCGAGATAGGACCAGGCAGAGAGCAGCGTCGCGGTGATGTCGGCCGCACGCCCCCTGCCGCCGCGCTGGAGATGGTTGCGCGCGGTCTGGTAGCTCTTCTGCTTGATCGAGCGGATGCCGATGACGAGCTGCGCCAGGCCGTTGCTGGGGTCCTGCTGGATCAGCTTGTCGGCGGCCCTGAAGGCGTCCGGCATGGCGCCATCGGCCAGAAAGGCGACGAAGGCGCGCTCGGTCAGGTCGTTGTTCTGCGGGTCTTCCTTGATCGCCTCGCGCAGATAGACGGAGGCCGCGCCGAGATCGCGCGAAGCGCCGGCGACGATCGCGGCGAGATAGTTGCCTTCCAGGCTGTCGCCCGGCTCCAGCGAATCGGCTGCACGCGGCTGGGTCGCGCCTTGCGCGGCGGCCACAGCTGGCAGGAACATCAAGAACGACAGCGCAGCAGCCGTGCCGGAGGCACGCACCTTCTTCAATAATGTCACGACTGCCATTCTCCTTCGGTCCGCGGCCTCACCATCTCGGGGCGCACTTTTCCAGCGGACCGTGATCGCTTCGCGTAGGCTGCCAAGATGGCGGTTTCCGGGCGGGCGGGCAAGCCGGGCCACCACTCAATGCGCCCGTTTCGTAGCAGCCGCGCAACACTCGCCGAAATCCTGATGACGAAGAGGCTGGCGCAGGAAAACTGCAAGCCTCCCGCAGAGGTATCGGGCCTATATTTCGTCCGCCTGCAGCTCCTGCAGCGATTCCACAGGGATCATTCCAATGAAGAAGATCATTCTGAGCGTTGCCGCCGTCGCGCTCCTCGGCGGCTTCGTCGCCGGCTGCGCCAAGACCGAGACCAAGCCGACCGCCCCGATCGTCCGCAAGGGCTGATCAGTTCCGGTTTGACGACAAAGGGCGCGCCTCCCGGCGCGCCCTTTTTTTTGTTTCACGAGATCGCGAATCGTGCGCGATCACATATTCGCGTAGCCCGGCCCGCCGCCGCCTTCCGGGACCGTCCAGGTGATGTTCTGGGCGGGATCCTTGATGTCGCAGGTCTTGCAGTGGACGCAGTTCTGCGCGTTGATCACGAAGCGCGGATTGGTCTTCGCCTCGGCATTCTCATAGACGACCTCGTAGACGCCCGCCGGGCAATAGAGCCGCGCCGGCTCGCCATAGAGCGGCAGGTTCTGCGTGATCGGAACCGACGGGTCGGCCAGCTTCAGATGGGCGGGCTGGTCTTCCTCGTGGTTGGTCGAGGACAGGAAGACCGAGGAGAGCTTGTCGAAGGAGATCTTGCCGTCCGGCTTCGGATAGCTGATCGGCGTGACCTCGGCGAGCGGCTTCAGCGTCGCGAAATCCGGCTTGCCGTGCTTCATCGTGCCGAAAGGCGACCAGCCGAAGAGCTGGTTCAGCCACATGTCGATGCCGCCGAGCCCGATGCCGAGGAGCGTGCCGAATTTCGACCAGAGCGGCTTGACGTTGCGGACGCGCTTCAGGTCCCTGCCGATCGCGCTGTCGCGCCAGCTCGTCTCGATCTCGACGACCTCGTCATGCTGACGGCCCGCCTGCAGCGCCGGCACCAGCTTCTCCGCCGCGAGCATGCCCGACAGGATGGCGTTGTGGCTGCCCTTGATGCGGGGCACGTTGACGAAGCCCGCCGCGCAGCCGATCAGCGCACCACCCGGGAAGGTCAGCTTCGGCACCGACTGATAGCCGCCCTCTGTGATGGCGCGCGAGCCATAGGCGATGCGCTTGGCGCCCTCGAACGTGTCGCGGATCAGCGGATGGGTCTTGAAGCGCTGGAACTCGTCGAAGGGCGAGAGCGTCGGGTTCTGGTAGTTCAGATGGACGACGAAGCCGACGGAGACCAGGTTGTCGTCGAAATGATAGAGGAAGGAGCCGCCGCCGGTCTTGTTGTCGAGCGGCCAGCCGAAGGAATGCTGGACGCGGCCCTTGTGGAATTTCTCCGGCTTGACCTGCCAGAGCTCCTTCAGGCCGATGCCATATTTCTGGGGCTCGCGGCCCTCGTCCAGAGCGAACCGCTTGATCGCGATCTTGGAGAGCGAGCCGCGGGCGCCCTCGCCCAGCAGCGTATAGCGGCCACGCAGTTCCATGCCGCGGGTGAAGCGCTCGGAGACCGTGCCGTCCTTGGCGATGCCCATGTCGCCGGTGGCGATGCCGGCGACCGAACCATCCTCGTTGAAGAGCAGTTCGGCGGCGGCGAAGCCCGGATAGATCTCGACACCGAGCGCCTCAGCCCGCGCGCCCAGGAACTTCGCGACCAACCCGAGCGAACCGACGAAATTGCCGTGGTTGTTCATCAGCGAGGGCATGCCGAAATTCGGCAGGCGGATGCCGTTCGGCTGGGTCAGGAAGTAGAAGATATCCTCCTTGACCTCGGTGGTCAGGGGACGATCGGGATCGTCGCGCCAGTCCGGCACCAGACGGTCGAGGCCGATCGGATCGATCACTGCGCCCGAGAGAATATGGGCACCGACCTCGGCGCCCTTCTCGACCACCACGACGGAAATGGATTCATCGAGCTGCTTCAGCCGGATCGCGGCCGCCAGGCCCGCAGGGCCTGCGCCGACGATGACGACGTCATAGTCCATGCTCTCGCGCGGTTCGCTCTGCGCTTCCTTGAGATCCATCCTGCCCTCCGCCTCAGCAGCCGCGCCGCATGATAGTTTATATATGAACTATTTCGCCGGGTCGTTCAATGCCGGCTTTCGTCCAGTCTGGAACCCCTCTATCCAAGCGCCCGTTCCATTTTGCAACTGCGTCGGCTCGCGAAGAGCCTTTGCAGGGTATAGGATGCGCCGATGAGCCTGTCCGATGCAGTCGGCCCCGACGCGCCCGATCCCTACGAGCTTTTGAGTTGGTACGCCGAGATGGGCGTGACCGAGGCGCTCGACGAGACGCCGCGCAACCATTTCGCCGATCCGGCTCCCGCCGGCGGCAACGGGCAGCCGCGCCTGCGATCCCTGCCCGGCCGGCCGGCCGCGCCGGCAAGGCCTATGGCAGCGGCCGCCACCGCCCCGGACGACGCTGCGCTCAGCGCCAAGGCGCTCGCCCGCGAAGCGCGCACGCTCGATGAATTGAAGACAGCGCTCGCTGGCTTCGAGGGCTGCGCGCTCAAGGCCACAGCCAAGAACCTCGTCTTCGCCGACGGCAACCCGGAAGGGCGGGTGATGATGGTCGGCGAAGCGCCCGGCGCCGACGAGGACCGGATCGGCCTGCCCTTCGTCGGCCGCTCCGGGCAATTGCTCGACCGCATGCTGGCGGCGATCGGGCTGAGCCGGAAGGATGACGTCTATATCGCCAACCTCCTGCCCTGGCGTCCGCCCGGCAACCGCACGCCGACGCCGCAGGAGGTCGCGATCTGCCTGCCCTTCATCCAGCGCCAGATCGAGCTCGCCGACCCCGACATCCTGGTCTGCGTCGGTGGCCCTTCGGCGCAAGGTCTGCTCGGCTTCACCGGCATCCTGCGCTCACGCGGGAAATGGGTGGAATACGATACCGGCGCGCGGCGCATCCGGGCGATCGCGACGCTGCATCCGGCCTATCTGCTGCGCCGCCCGCTCGACAAGCGCCTGGCCTGGCGCGACCTGCGCGCGCTGAAAGCGGCACTCGACGGGAAGAATTGACGCAGCGACGTTGCGCGCAGGCACAGCTCAAGGCAGGCTTGCATTAGATCACATCCAGACACGCCCGAACGGGCGAGGCCCGGCACCGGCGTGGCGTGGCCAGACGGAGTTCTGCGATGGTCATCGACGCATTTCTGCTCTCACGCATCCAGTTCGCCTTCACCATCTCGTTCCACATCGTCTTCCCGGCCTTCACGATCGGGCTTTCGGCCTATATCGCGACGCTGCTCGGGCTCTGGCTGAAGACGGGCGATGCGAAATTCCATCTGCTCGCGCGGTTCTGGACCAAGATCTTCGCCGTCTCCTTCGCGATGGGAGTCGTCTCCGGCATCGTGCTGTCCTATCAGATCGGCACGAACTGGAGCCGCTTCTCGACCGCAGTCGGCAACATCGTCGGCCCGCTGCTGGGCTACGAGGTGCTCACCGCCTTTTTCCTCGAGGCCTCCTTCCTCGGTGTGATGCTGTTCGGCTGGAAGCGCGTGCCGCCCTGGCTGCATTTCCTCTCGGCGGCGATCGTCGCCGGCGGCACGGCGCTGTCGGGCTTCTGGATCCTCTCGGCCAATAGCTGGATGCAATACCCTGTCGGACACGAGGTCCGCGACGGTATCGCCTACCCGGTCGACTGGATGAAGATCGTCTTCAATCCGACCTTTCCGCTGCGCTTCGCGCATATGATGACGGCCGCCTATCTCACCACCGCCTTCGTCGTGCTGGCGACCGGAGCCCGGCATCTCCTTGCCGGGCACCGCACCGAATCGGCCAAGACGATGGTGCGCATGGCGATCCTGATGATCGCGCTGACCGCGCCGCTCCAGGCGCTGATCGGCGACTTCCACGGCAAACAGACCGCGATCTATCAGCCGGCCAAGCTCGCCGCGATCGAAGCGCATTGGGATTCGGCTAAGCCCGGCGCGCTCGTCCTCTTCGCCTGGCCCGACGAGAAGGCCGAGCTCAACCGGTTCGAGATCGCGATTCCCGGCGTCGCCAGCCTGCTGACCCATGGCAGCATGGACGCGCTCTTCCCCAGCCTGAAGGATTTCAAGGTCGAGGACCGGCCGCCCGTGCTCATCCCCTTCTTCGCCTTCCGCATCATGGTCGGCATCGGCACGCTGATGATCCTGTTCGGCTGGGCCGGCGCCTATCTGTGGAAGCGCGGCACCGTGTTCGAGGCGCGCCGCTGGCTCTGGCTCGCCCAATATAGCTGGCCGGCCGGCTTCGTCGCCATCCTCTCCGGCTGGTTCGTCACAGAGGTCGGTCGCCAGCCCTGGCTCGCCACCGGTGTCCTGCGCTCGAAGGACGCGGTCTCCCCGGTGACGACGCTCGAGGTCGCGATCTCGCTCGGGCTGTTCGTCTTCGTCTACTGCATCGTGTTCACGGCCGGCATCCTTCTGATCAACCGCCTGATCGACAAGGGACCGGACGAGATCAGCCATGAGGACCCGCCCGAACAACCGTCGAAACGGACGTTGAAGGCGGCGCAGGCGCCCGCCTCGGCGATCTTCGGCGACGGCCATCCCGGCGACGACAAAATCCAGCCGGCGAACTGAGGAGAGCCACGATGGAATGGTACCTCCCCGTGATCTGGGCCGGCGTGATCGGCACCGCCGTGATGCTCTATGTCATCCTCGACGGCTTCGACCTCGGCATCGCCATCCTGTTCCCGACGACGAAGGACGAGGGCGAGCGCGACCAGATGATGAATTCGGTCGCGCCGTTCTGGGACGGCAACGAGACCTGGCTGGTGCTCGGCGGCGCAGGGCTCTGGGTCGCCTTCCCTCACGCCTATGCCATCATCATGCCGGCCTTCTACATTCCGGTGATCCTGATGCTGCTGGCGCTGATCTTCCGCGGCGTCGCCTTCGAGTTCCGCTGGGTGGCCAAGCCCCATCACAAGGTCTGGGACCTCGCCTTCTGGGCAGGCTCGGCGCTTGCTGCCTTCGCGCAAGGGTTGATCCTCGGCGGCCTCCTCCAGGGTATCAAGGTGGTCGACAAGCAGTTCGCCGGCGGCCCTTTCGACTGGCTGACCCCGTTCACGGTGATGTGCGGCGCCGGCGTCGTCATCGGCTATGCCACGCTCGGCGCGACCTGGCTGGTCTACAAGACGGACGGGCCGGTGGCGGACAGGGCGCGCCGGCAGGCGAAAGCACTGCTGCTGGGCCTGCTCGCCTTCGCGGTGCTGGTCTCGCTCTGGACCCCCTATGCGCATCCACGCATCGCCGCGCGCTGGTTCACGCCGTCTAACCTGATGCTGCTCTGGCCACTGCCGGTACTGACCGCCATCTGCGGCACCATGGCCTGGAAGCGGCTGCACGGCGCGCATGAATTCACGCCCTTCGCCCTCACCATCGCGATCTTCGTGCTTTGTTTTCTCGGGCTTGCGGTCTCGAACTATCCCTATCTGGTACCGCCCGACCTGACGATCTGGGATACGGCGGCGGCCCCGAGCTCGCATGTCTTCGTGCTGATCGGCGTCAGCTTCCTCCTGCCGATGATCCTGTTCTACACGGCCTTCGTGTACTGGACCTTCCGCGGCAAGGTCAGGGCCGATAGCGGCTACCACTGAGTGGAACCGCCACGGTCAGCCTGCGTTCAGGAGCGACCCGTAAAGACGACTTGAGTTCCCCGCCTCTCCCGGCGAGATTGCGGGGGAGCTTCGCCG
>NZ_CAMFJF010000004.1 GCF_945956895.1 uncultured Allobosea sp.
TCGCTTCGCGGCCGGTGCGGAAGGCCGCGACCAGGGCGTTGAGCTGCTCGATCCGGCCGGAGAGCGAATTGGCCGAGGCCGCGCTCTGCTCGGACAGGGCCGCGTTCTGCTGCGTCATCTCGTCGAGATGGGCCACCGCCTGGCTCATCTCATCGATGCCGTTGGCCTGCTCGCCGGACGCCGCCGAGATGTCGGCGATCGTCGCCGCGACCTTCTGCGAGGCCGCCAGGATGCGCGCCAGCTGGTCGCCGGCCTGGCGCACCAGCTTCACGCCTTCGCCGACCTCGGTGTTCGACGAGGAAATCAGCGCCGAGATGTCCTTGGCCGCCTCGCCCGAGCGCTGCGCCAGCGTGCGGACTTCCGAGGCCACCACGGCGAAGCCCTTGCCGGCCTCGCCGGCTCGGGCCGCCTCGACCGCGGCGTTGAGCGCCAGCAGGTTGGTCTGGAAGGCGATGTCGTCGATCACCCGGATGATGTCGG
Organism: uncultured Allobosea sp.; assembly: GCF_945956895.1. Taxonomy (GTDB): domain Bacteria; phylum Pseudomonadota; class Alphaproteobacteria; order Rhizobiales; family Beijerinckiaceae; genus Allobosea. The sequence continues at coordinate 481 of NZ_CAMFJF010000004.1, forward strand.
AGATCTTCTGCGAGGCGCTCTCGATCCGGGCCATGGCGTCGACCGCCTGGCCGGCGATCATGCCGCCGCTTTCGGCCGCCTGCATCGCCTCGTCGGCGATGCGCGCGGCATCCTTCGAGGCCTGGGCCGAGGCCTTGACCGAGGCTGCGAGCTCCTCGGTCGTGGCCGCGGTCTCCTCCAGCGAGGAGGCCTGCTCCTCGGTGCGCTTCGACAGGTCGTCGGCGCCCATGTTGATCTCGCGGGCGGCGAGGCCGACATCGGCCGAGGTGGTCTGGATCGTCGCGACCGTGTCCGAGAGACGGTCCACCGTCTCGTTGATCGCGCCCTTGAGGTCGGCGAAGCGGCCGCGATAGGCGGTCTCGACCCGGTGGGTCAGGTCGCCGCCCGCGATCGCCGACAAGGCCCCGGCGAACTCTGTCGTCGCACCGTCAACAACCGCGTTGATCTCGTTGATGCCGGCCACCAGCCGCTGCATCTGTTCGTCGGCATCGTCGATCTGCAGGCGTGCCGAGAAATCGCCGGCCGCGGCTGCGGCAACGACTTCGCCGACATCGGAGACCACGGCTTCCATCGACTGCGCCCGCGCAAGGCGCGCCGCAGCGGCAGCGCGCTCCTGCTCCTGCAGCAAGGCGACCTGCTCGGTGCTCTCACGCAGTACGGAGACCGCGCGCGCCATGGCGCCGATCTCGTCCTCACGTTGGGCATGAGGAACATCGATCCGCGTATCGCCGGCCGTCAGCTTCTCCATGACCTGACTCAGGTCGAGGATCGGCCGGGTGATCGAGCGCTGCGCGAAGACGAGCGCGACACCGACGGAAACCAGGAGCGTCGTCAGCAGAACGATCGGCAACAGCCACTGGACCTGCCGGGTGAAGGCGGTCGCCTCGTCGCTGATTGCGATGCTGGCTTTTTCCACGCGCTGGCTGAAGCCGCTCAGCACGTCGTTCAGGGCCTTGCGATTGGCGCGATTGGCCTCGTTGTTACCTTGTTCGTTCGCTGCCGCTGGCGAAACCTCGCGACCGAGGCGCACGGTCTCGGCCCGGAAGGTAATGAATTCCTCGACCGCCTTGGCGATCTGCCCGACCGTCTCGCGTTCTTCCGCCGGGGCGGTCTTCTGGAGGTCGGCCGTGAACTTGCGCAGGACCGGGAAGCGATCCTCGACCCCTTTGACGAAAGGCTCGGCCTCCTTGCTGGTCTTTGCCATGTAGATGCCACGCGAATCCATCACCACGGCCGTGACCACGCCGTTGATGCGTTGGGTGAGCAGCGCGACATTGCCCTGGATCTCGGAGCGCGTGTTCAGATCGTCGGCCTTGTACAGGCCATAGATACTGATGATCGCCGACAGAATGGCGCCGCCGGCGACGATGGCCAGCATGGCAAGGATTTTCAGGCGAATGGATTTCATGAGTGGCCCCGGGCGGCTTCCCGACAGTGGAAGCCGATCTAAACCCTGACCTTTGGGCGGAAATCATAAAAAACTGCTTAAAAGTTTAGCACTTTGGCAAGTTCCACTTCTGCTGCCGCTGCATCACGAAAGCTGACATTCGTCTTCGATAATCCATGACAACACAGCTTATGATTTACGCTCAACCTCTGGGCCGCCGGGGTGGCATGCCGGCCTGCCCCTTGATAGAGCGGCCTCGCCTGAACATGTTTGGCGTCATCCGCCGCCCCGTCCCGATCTCCGGTTAGCCATCTCATGTCCGAAAACAGCAATGCCCCCGTGATGCACGCCACCACCATCCTGATGGTGCGCAAGGGCGGGCGCGTCGTCATCGGCGGCGACGGCCAGGTCTCGCTCGGCCAGACCATCATGAAGGGCAATGCCCGCAAGGTCCGCCGCCTCGCCAAGGGAGAGGTCATCGCCGGTTTCGCCGGTGCCACGGCCGATGCCTTCACCCTGTTCGAGCGCCTGGAGAAGAAGCTCGAGCAATATCCAACCCAGCTGCTGCGCGCCTGCGTCGAGCTCGCCAAGGACTGGCGCACCGACCGTTACCTGCGCCGGCTGGAGGCGATGCTGCTCGTCGCCGACAAAGAGGTCTCGCTCCTGATTTCCGGCACCGGCGATGTACTGGAGCCGGAAGCGAGCGAGCACGGTGCGGTCATGGCGATCGGCTCCGGCGGCAATTACGCCCTCTCGGCCGCGCGTGCCCTGATCGATGTCGAGCCCGATGCCGAGGCGATCGTGCGCAAGGCGATGAAGATCGCCGGCGACATCTGCGTCTACACCAACCATTCGCTCGTCATCGAGACGCTCGAAACGGCCTGACGTTCTCGTCAGGCCCGTTCACCGGATATAGTATTGCCATGACCAGCTTTTCCCCCCGCGAGATCGTTTCCGAGCTCGACCGTTTCATCGTCGGCCAGAAGGACGCCAAGCGCGCCGTTGCCATCGCCCTGCGCAATCGCTGGCGCCGCCAGCAGCTCGAAGGGCCGCTGCGCGAGGAGGTCTCGCCGAAGAACATCCTGATGATCGGGCCGACCGGCTGCGGCAAGACCGAGATCGCCCGGCGCCTGGCGAAGCTCGCCAACGCGCCCTTCCTCAAGGTCGAGGCGACCAAGTTCACCGAGGTCGGCTATGTCGGCCGCGACGTCGAATCGATCGTGCGCGACCTGCTGGAGGTTGCGATCGCACTGGTGCGCGAGAGCCGGCGCAAGGATGTCCAGGCCAAGGCCCATGTCGCGGCCGAGGAGCGCGTGCTCGATGCCCTTGTCGGCGCCAATTCCAGCCAGGCGACGCGCGATTCCTTCCGCCGCAAGCTGCGTAACAACGAGCTCGACGACAAGGAGATCGAGGTCGAGGTGGCCGCTGGCGCCGGCGCGACTGCGCCGATGTTCGAGGTTCCCGGCATGCCCGGCGCCTCGATCGGTGCGATCAACCTCTCCGACATGCTCGGCAAGGCCTTCGGCCAGAAGGGCAAGCCCAAGCGCGTTCTGGTCAAGGATGCCTACCAGCCGCTGCTGGCCGAGGAGAGCGACAAGCTGATCGATCAGGATGCGATCATCCAGGCGGCGATCCGCGAGGTCGAGGAGAACGGCATCGTCTTCCTCGACGAGATCGACAAGATCTGCGCTCGCGAGGGCAAGGGCGGCGCCGATGTCTCGCGCGAGGGCGTGCAGCGCGACCTGCTGCCGCTGATCGAGGGCACGACGGTCGCGACCAAGCATGGCGCGGTAAAGAGCGACCATATCCTCTTCATCGCGTCGGGTGCCTTCCACGTCTCGCGGCCTTCCGACCTGCTGCCGGAACTGCAGGGCCGCCTGCCGATCCGCGTCGAGCTCAACCCGCTCGACATCGAGGATTTCAAGCGCATCCTGACCGAGACGGAAGCCAGTCTGATCAAGCAGTCGGTGGCGCTGATGGCGACCGAGGAGGTCACGGTCACCTTCACGCCGGATGCGATCGACGCCATCGCGCGCATCGCTGTCGAGGTGAATTCCACGGTCGAGAATATTGGCGCCCGCCGGCTCCAGACCGTGATCGAGCGCATTCTGGACGAAATCTCCTTCACGGCGCCGGACCGCTCCGGAGAGGCGGTGACCATCGATGCCGCCTATGTCGAGGCCCGCATCGGCGACCTCGCCAAGAACGCCGACCTGAGCCGGTTCATTCTCTGACGAGAGCGTGAGCTAGCCAGCGCGGCCGTGGCTTCTGTCTTCAAGATTGTGTATCTTGAAGACAGAAGGGAGCCGCAACCATGACACGCACGACGACCATGACGGTGCGCATCGGCAGGACGCTGAGCGAGTTTGTGGCGGGCAAGGTCGGCGATGACGGTCCTTATGAGAATGTCAGCGAATATGTCCGCGACCTGATCCGACGCGACAAAGAACGGGCGGAAAGCGAGGCTTTCGAGCGGCTCAAGGCCGAGCTGACTCATGCCTTCGCCGCTCCCGATTCCAGTTACCAGCCCCTGACGGCAGCGGACGTGATTGCGCGCAACAAGGCGCGGACGTGACGACTGTTCGAATCCAGGAAGCGGCGTCGCGTCGTCTGGACGACATTTATCGGTACACCCTGGAGCAGTTCGGTGCCGCTCAGGCTGCACGCTATATCGAGGAGCTCTTCGAGGCCTTCGGCAAGATCGCGACGCATGGCGCGCTCTCCCGCCCGGTGCCGGCAGCCTTTGGCGTCGACGGTTTTACGTTCCGCTATGAAAGCCATGTCGTGTATTGGCGCAGGCTGTCGAATGGCGATATCGGCATCGTGACGCTTCTTCACGAACGCATGCATCAGATCGATCGGTTCCGCGAGGATTTCGGATTGTGACCGGGAATCCCCTGCCATGAGCGAACCGCCTTCCCGCCTCGCTCGTGATTCCGCCGTCGTCGGCGCGGCCACGATCGCCTCGCGCCTGCTTGGTTTCGCCCGCGACGTCCTGATCGCGCGGTTGCTCGGGGGCGGGCCGGTGGCCGATGCCTTCCTGGCAGCCCTGCGCCTGCCCAATCTCGTGCGGCGCGTGCTGGGAGAGGGCGGGCTCAACGCGCCTTTCGTGCCGCTCTATCTCTCCATCAAGGGCGAGCGTGGCGAGGCTGCAGCGCGCCGTTTTGCCGGCGAGGCGGCAGGGCAGATCGGCATGCTGCTGCTGGTTCTGGTCGGCCTGGGCGAACTGTTCGCGCCCTGGCTGGTGCTCGGCCTAGCTGGCGGCTTCGCCGATGCACCGGAAACCCTGGCGCTCGCGGCGTCCTATACGCGATTGATGCTGCCTTTCCTGTTCCTCACCACGCTTGCAGCCATGTTGGCGGCGCTGCTCAATGCCGAGAAGCGCTTCGCCGTCGCGGCGCTCGCTCCGGCGCTGATGAACGCGATCCTGCTGGTCGTGCTCCTGCTGCTGCATGCGAGCGGCGCGCCGCCGGAAGCCGGCGCGCGCTGGCTTGCGCTCTGCACCAGCCTGACCGGCCTCGCCCATCTCGTCATGATTCTGCTCGCCTTACGCGGCCCCGGCCTGCCACGCCTGAGCTTGCGCTGGTCGCCGGACATGACGCGGCTCGTCCGTACAGGCGGTGCGACCTTGCTCGCCGCTTCCGCCGCCCAGCTCGTCCTGCTGGTCGCGACGCAGATCGCCTCGACCGGCCCGGGGGCTGTCGCTGCGCTCTACTATGCCGATCGCGTTTTCCAGCTTCCGCTCGGCTTCGTCGGCGTCGCGATGGGCACCGTCGTGCTCTCCGACATGGCGCTGGCGGCAGATCGCGAAGGCCCCGATGCCATGCTGGGTCAGGCTCTCGCACTGGGCCTCGCGCTCGCCTTGCCCGCTGCGACAGCGCTTGTGGCGTTGGCCGAACCGATCGTTTCGGCGCTGTTCGAATATGGCCGCTTCGATGCCGGCGATCGCGCCCGCACGGCGGCGGCGCTCGCTGCCTTCGGCTACGGCCTGCCCTTCGCCATTGCCGCAAAGGTCTTCGGCCAGGTCTATTTCGCCCGCCGCGCGCCGCGCCTGCCCTTGATCTCCGGCGGACTTGCGGTGCTCGTCGCTGCGTTGATCGGGTTCTGCCTGGCGGGCGAGGGCAATGCAGCGGGAATGGCTGCTCTCGCCGCGAGCTTTGCTTTCGTGGCGCAAGCTTGCCTGCTGGGCGGAATGCTGCTGCGCGATGGCATCTGGCGTCCGAGCGTCGGCAGCTTGCGGCCGATCGCCGCCGGCGTTGCCGCCAGCGCGATCATGCTGGCCGTGCTGGAACTGCTGCTCAGGTTGCTGAAGGGGCCGCTGGCCTTCGATCAGCCGGCCCTGCACCGGGTCGGAGCGCTCGGCCTGCTCTGCCTTGCGGGGCTTGCGAGCTATGGCGCGGCGGGCTGGTCGCTCGGTGCGTTCGGCGCTCTCCCCTTGCGCAAGCGGCGGGGTTGAGCCAGAAGCGCCGCTTCCCTTCTCCATCGTGACGACGGAGCGCCCCATGTCGGGTTTTCATCAGCGCGTATTCTCAGGCATGCAGCCGACCTCGACGCTGCATCTCGGCAACTATCTGGGCGCGCTGACCAACTGGGTGGCGATGCAGGATACGCATGAGTGCATCTATTGCGTCGTCGACATGCACGCGATCACCCAGGGGCTCGACGTCTGGGGCGGCCCGAAGGTGCTGACGGGCGCGATTCGCGAGGTCGCCGCCGCTTACATCGCCGCTGGCGTCGATCCGAAGAAGAGCGTCATCTTCAATCAGAGCCAGGTCGCCGGCCATGCCGAACTGGCCTGGGTTTTCAACACGGTCGCCCGGCTCGGCTGGCTGAACCGCATGACGCAGTTCAAGGAGAAGGCCGGCAAGGACCGCGAGAACGCCTCGGTCGGCCTCTATGACTATCCGGTGCTCATGGCCGCCGACATCCTGCTCTACAAGGCGACGCATGTCCCGGTCGGCGAGGATCAGAAGCAGCATCTCGAGCTCACCCGCGACATCGCCCAGAAGTTCAACAACGACTTCGCGGAGCGGATCGCGGAACTCGGACTTGGGACGGGCGAGCAGGGCTACTTCCCCCTGTCGGAGCCGATCATCATGGGGCCGGCGCAGCGCGTGATGAGCCTGCGCGACGGCACCAAGAAGATGTCGAAATCGGACGCGTCCGACTATTCGCGCATCAACCTGACCGATGATGCCGAGGCGATCGCCCAGAAGATCCGCAAGGCCAAGACCGATCCGGAGGCGCTGCCCTCCGAGGAGAAGGGCCTGGAAGGTCGTCCGGAGGCCGAGAACCTCGTCGGCATCTATGCCGGCCTCTCCGGCACCTCGAAGGACGCCGTGCTCAAGCAGTTCGGCGGCGGCCAGTTCTCCGGCTTCAAGGCGGCGCTGGTCGATCTCGCGGTCGAGAAGCTCGCGCCGATTGCCGACGAGATGCGCCGCCTGCTGGCGGATCCCAGCCATATCGACGCGATCCTCGGCGAAGGGGCGGCCCGTGCCGATGCGATCGCGGCGCCGATCATGCGCGAGGTCAAGGACATCGTCGGCTTCGTCCGCAGCCGGTGACGCAGGGTGCACTTGCGTCGGGATGCCGGCGCAGGCCACCATGCCCGCCCCTGAAGCGCGGCAGGACAGTTCATGGTCAAGAGACGGCGCTCCTACGAGACGGGCCATCGCCCGAAATTTCTCGCCGTGGTCGATGGCAGCGAGGAAAGCGCCAAGGCGATTCGCTTCGCCGCGCGCCGCTGCGCCCGTGTCGGCGCGGCGATCGTTCTGCTAGGTGTCGCCACCCCGCCCGAGCACGAGACCTGGCTCGGCGTCGGCGAGGTCATGCAGGCCGAGGCCGAAGCCGAGGCCGAGAAGCGCCTTGAAACCGCTGCCGCGGCGGTGCGGAGCCTTGCGGGGCTTGAACCCGAGAAGGTCGTGCGCGTCGGCAACAAGGCCGACGAGCTCGTCAAGCTGATCGAGGAGGACGAGGATATCTCGCTGCTCGTGCTTGCGGCCGGCACCGGCCGCGAGGGGCCCGGTCCGCTCGTCAGCGCGCTCGCCGGCAAGTCCTCGGCGAGCTTCCCGATCCCTGTCGCCATCGTGCCGGGGCATCTGGAGGACGAGGAGATCGACGCTCTCGCCTGACGTGCCGCATCCCGTCATTGCGAGCGCAGCGAAGCAATCCAGGGGGACTGGGTCGAACCGTTTAGCCCAGCCCCCCTGGATTGCTTCGTCGCTGCGCTCCTCGCAATGACGATTCGTGTCCTCCCTTCGCGCTGGAATGATTCCAGCCGGCAGCCTATATCGGAGCCAGGAACGGCGACCTTGAATCGCCGGTACCGGAGGCAAGTCCATGTTCATCCAGACCGAAGCCACGCCGAATCCGGCGACCCTGAAGTTTCTTCCCGGCCGCGCCGTCATGCCGGACGGCACGCTCGACCTGCGCGATGTCGCCGACGCCGAGCGTTCGCCGCTGGCGCAGCGCCTGTTCGGCGTCTCCGGCGTCTCCGGCGTCTTCCTCGGCTCCGATTTTATCACCGTCACCAAGTCGGACGGCGAATGGCCGCATCTGAAGCCCGCGATCCTCGGCGCGATCATGGAGCATTTCATGTCGGGCGCCCCGGTCCTCGCCGCCGGTTCGGCTGCAGACGTGATCGAGGAGGGTGAGTTCTTCGACCCCGCCGACGCGCAGACCGTCGAGACGATCAAGGACCTGCTCGAGACCCGCATCCGTCCGGCGGTGGCCGGCGATGGCGGCGACATCACGTTCCGCGGCTATCGCGACGGCACGGTCTACCTGGCGATGAAGGGCTCCTGCTCGGGCTGCCCCTCCTCGACCGCGACGCTGAAGCACGGCATCCAGAACCTGCTGCGTCACTTCCTGCCGGATGTGCGCGAAGTCGAAGCCGTCTGATCACTTAACCCATCTCCGCGCCGTCATCCCGGGCGGAGCGAAGCGGAGACCCGGGATCCATGCCGGAGCAGATCGAGGATAGGTTCAGGCATGGATCCCGGATCGGCGCGGCGTTGCCGCTTGTCCGGGATGACCGCGTATTTCCTGGGTACTTGAGAATAGGCCGAGTTCTGCCCTGATGCGCATTCTCGCGATCGATACCGCGCTCGGCGCCTGCTCGGCCTGCGTGCTGGACACCGACGACATGGTGAAGCCCCTGGCGGTCGAGCAGCTCGCGATGGATCGCGGCCATGCCGAGGCGCTGATGCCGCTCGTCGAGCGCGTGATGAAGAATGTCGAGGGCGGCTTCGGCTCGCTCTCGCGCGTCGCCGTGACCGTTGGCCCCGGCAGCTACACGGGCCTGCGCGTCGGCGTCAGCGCGGCGCGCGCCATCGCCTTCGCGGCCGGTATTCCGGCTGTCGGCGTCACCACGGTAGCCGCTTGCGCTGCGCCCCTGATCGGGCGCGAATCCGGCCGCGTCATCGCCGCTGCGCTCGATGCCAGGCACGGGCAGGTCTGGTTCCAGGCTCTGACGGCCGAGGGCAAGCCGCTGGTCTCGCTCCGGCAGGTCAGCTATCGCGACGCGGCCCGTGCCATCGGCGCCGGCCCCGTCAGCCTCGTCGGCTCCTCGGCTCTGGCCGTCGCCAACGAAGCCTGGGCGATCGGGCTCGATGCGCTGGTGATCGACGATGCCAAGGCGCCCGATATCGCCTGGGTCGCCCGGTTGGGCTTCATCGCGGATCCTGAAAGCGCCCCACCCCGGCCGCTCTACCTGAAGGCGCCCGAGACGACGCCGCAGGACAAAGCCCGTTTGCCGCGCCGGTGAGCTTGTCCCCCAAATGGTGGTTGCCGCTGCGTCAGTCCGTGCGAACAGGTGGCATGGCCTGGCTGCACAAACTGCTTCGTCCTGATTCGGTCCCGCTCCGGACGATGCGGCTCGATGCCGGCCATGCCCTTGATGTCGCGAGACTGCATCATCAGGGCGGTTTCGCCCGTGGCTGGGAGCCGGCCGAATGCGCGGCGCTGATCGCCGATGCGGCGGTCGCGGCCGACGGTGTCTTCAGCGGCGGTGGCCATCATCCCGAGGGTTTCGTCATCTCCCGCAAGGCCGCCGACGAGGCGGAGATCCTGAGCATCGTGGTCGCACCGGCCCGCCGCCGCGACGGTTTTGGCAGAGCGTTGCTGGCCGCACATCTCGCGCGACTGGCCGAGGAAGGCGCGGTCCAGGTCTTCCTCGAGGTCGAGGAGGGCAACTTGCCGGCGGAGCGGCTCTACCGCCATTTCGGCTTCCGTGAGGTTGGCCGGCGCAAGGGCTACTACCCCAAGCCGGATGGCACGCGCGCGACCGCGATCGCGATGCGGCTCGATCTCGCGTGACAACACGGCCCAATCGCGCCATTGACGGCACTCTGACTTCCCATGAGACCATTCTTTCGTCGATGACCGGACACGCCTCAGCATGAACGGACTCCGCTTCGGCGCGCTCGCCCGTCTGGCGATGCTGTGCACCGGCACGCTCGGGCTCGTCCTCGCCCAGCTCGTCGTCATGCGGGCCCTGCCGTCGCGGCGCGGGGCCTTGCCGCTGCGCTTCCATCGCCTGACCTGCTGGTGCCTCGGCGTGCGCAGACAGGTACGCGGCGCTCCGCCACCGGCAGGAACCGGGGCGCTGATCGTGTCCAACCACGTTTCCTGGCTCGATATCGGCGTCATCGGCGCCGAGCGCGAACTGGCTTTCGTCGCCAAGAGCGAGGTGGGCACATGGCCGGTGGTCGGTTTCCTCGCCAATCTCCAGCGCACCCTCTACATCGACCGGCAGCGCCGTGGGGCCACCGCCGGCGTTGCGGCGACGATGGGCGAGCGCATCGCCAATGGCGAGGAGGTCGTGCTTTTCGCCGAAGGCACCACCGGCGACGGCACGCGCATCTTGCCCTTCCGCTCCTCCCTGCTCGGCGCGGCGCATCAGGCGATGGGTGATGCCACGGCGGACGTCACGGTCTATCCGCTGACCATCACCTATACCGGCTGGCAGAACCTGCCGGGCGGACGCGTCGGCCGGGCGGCGCTCGCCTGGTATGGGGACACGGAACTCTGGCCGCATCTCAAGCATGTGCTGGACTGCGGCGCGATCGATGTCGAACTGGTCTGGGGCGAGCCGATCGTGATGGGTCGCACGACCTCGCGCAAGGAAGCGACGCGGCTCGCCGAAGCCTCGGTGCGCAAGGCCCGGCGTCAGGCCGTCACCGGCCGCTCCGAGGAATGACGCCGGTTGGTCCGCTGCTTGCTTCTCCTGCCTCTGCGCCCCGCGGCCGTTCCCAAGGCGCCCGATCCGCAGTAAAGGATGCGTTTTGGAGACCCGATCCGCCCCGATGAAGAAAGTCCATATCAAGTCCTTCGGCTGCCAGATGAACGTCTATGACGGGCAGCGCATGGCCGACATCCTGAGCCATCAGGGCTATGAGGAGACGGCCACGCCGGAGGGCGCGGATCTCATTCTGCTCAACACTTGCCATATCCGCGACCGGGCCGTGCAGAAGGTCTATACGGAGCTCGGCAAGCTCCGCGACATCAAGAAGGCGCAGGGCGCCGAAGGCCAGGAGACGAAGATCGTCGTCGCCGGCTGCGTCGCCCAGGCCGAAGGCGGCGAGATCCAGCGTCGCCAGCCCGCCGTCGATCTCGTCGTCGGTCCGCAGGCCTATCACCGCCTGCCGGAATTGCTGGCTGAAGCCGGCAAGCGCCGCGTCGTCGATACCGACCTGCCGGTCGAGGACAAGTTCGGCTTCCTGCCGGCGCCGAAGCGGCAGGCGATTCTGGCACGCGGCGTCTCGGCCTTCGTGACGGTGCAGGAAGGCTGCGACAAGTTCTGCGCCTTCTGCGTCGTACCCTATACGCGCGGCGCCGAGTTCTCGCGGCCGGTCGCGCAGATCATGGCCGAGGTCGAACGCCTCGCCGAGGCCGGCGTGCGCGACGTCACCCTGATCGGCCAGAACGTCAACGCCTATCATGGCGAGGGGCCGGACGGCGCCGTCTGGAGCCTGGCGCGCCTGATGCATCGCGTCGCCGATGTGCCGGGCATCGCCCGCATCCGTTATACGACCAGCCACCCCCGCGACATGGACGATGACCTGATCGCCGCCCATCGCGACCTGCCGCAGGTGATGCCCTTCCTGCATCTGCCGGTGCAGGCGGGCTCGGACCGCATCCTCGCCGCGATGAACCGCAAGCATACCGGCGACGAATATCGTCACCTGATCGATCGCATCCGCGAGGCCCGGCCCGATATCGCGCTCTCCTCGGATTTCATCGTCGGCTTCCCCGGCGAGACCGATGCCGATTTCGAGGACACCATCCGCCTCGTCGACGAGATCGGCTTCGCCTCCAGCTATTCCTTCAACTATTCGCCGCGCCCCGGCACGCCGGCGGCCGAGTTGCAGGCGCAGATTCCGCGCGAGTTGATGAACGAGCGGCTCTACCGTTTGCAGGAGCGCATCGAGCATCACCGGCAGGCCTTCAACCGGGCCATGGTCGGACGGACGGTGGATGTCTTGCTGGAAAGGCCTGGACGGTACCCCGGACAGCTTGCCGGCAAGTCGCCCTACCTGCAGGCTGTGCAAATCGAGAGCGATGCGAATCAGATCGGCGATATCGTGCGGGTGGTGATCGAGAAGACGAGCACGAATTCCCTGTTCGGCCGGCTGGTGGAAGCCGGAGAACCCGATGGAAAGGGCCTGGCCGCTTGAGCGTGCCCGGTCCCATGACCATTTGCGAGGGACGGGCGGCGGCCTGTCATCAGGCTGAGATCGTTGCGTCCGGTTATGCTGCGAGACGATCCGGCCGGGCGCTCCTGCCCAGCTGGAACAGGCGCCGGGGCCAGACCATCGGCCACCCCGGCCTGACGAGAGGCGACGCATTTGGCACAGGCTGACTCGACGCAAAGACCCGACCGGAACCCGCGGCGCGATCTGGCGCCCGCCCGCCCCGAGGGCGGCGTGCGCGAAAGCGCGGGCCGCGAAGGGCTTGCGGCGACGGAGGTCGTGCTCTCCTTCGAGGACAACCGCCTCGCGAGCCTCGTTTTCGGCCAGTACGACCAGAACCTCGCCCATCTCGAGCGGCGGCTCGGCGTCGTGGTCAGCCCCAACGGCAATCACGTCACCGTGAAGGGCGCCCGCGAGACGGCCGAGCAGGCCGGGCGCGTGCTGAAGACGCTCTATGCCCGTGCCAAGGCCGGCGCGCCGGTCACGCTTGGCGAGGTCGACGGCGCGATCGAGGAGAGCAATGTCCAGCGCTCGCTCTTCCCGACGACGGATGCTGGCAAGGCCTCCTTCGATGCGGTCGTGACCCGCAAGCGCGGACCGGTCAGGGCGCGCAATGCGGCACAGGACGCCTATCTGCGCCAGCTGAAGCGTCACGAACTGGTGCTCGCCGAAGGTCCGGCCGGTACCGGCAAGACCTGGCTCGCGGTCGGGCACGCCGTCTCGCTGATCGAGCAGGGCGTGGTCGAGCGCATGATCCTGTCGCGTCCGGCGGTGGAGGCGGGCGAGCGGCTCGGCTTCCTGCCCGGCGACATGCGCGAGAAGGTCGATCCCTATCTGCGCCCGATCTACGACGCGCTGAACGACTTCATGGAGGCCCGCCATGTCGAGCGCGGCCTGCAGACCGGCATGATCGAGATCGCGCCGCTCGCCTTCATGCGCGGCCGCACGCTCTCCAATGCCGTGGTGCTGCTCGACGAGGCGCAGAACGCGACCTCCATGCAGATGAAGATGTTCCTTACCCGCCTGGGCGAGGGCTCGCGCATGATCATCACCGGCGATCCCTCGCAGATCGACTTACCCGCAGGCCAGCGCTCCGGCCTGGTCGAGGCCGTCAAGCTGCTCAAGGATGTCGAGGGCGTCGGCTATGCCCGCTTCGAGGAGGGCGACGTCGTCAGGCATGAACTGGTGCGGCGCATCGTCATGGCCTATGAGAGCGCTGCGCGCCATGAGCGCGCGGAACGGGAAGAGCGCTTGCGCAATCCCGAAACGCCCCCGGACCTCAACCGGGAAGGCGACAGCGAAGGGCTGAAGCGGATGTTGGCGCGGGAGCGGCCGCGATGAACGATCGACCTCGTGGGCGGCGCTCAGTGCCGCCACCCGAGAAGACGTCTCCGGAGATTCATCTCGACCTCAGGGCGCAATCGCGCCGCTGGCATGAGCTTGGCAAGCTGCCGGGCCTGCGGGCGCTGCTGAACGAGGCGCTCGAGGCCGGGATCGCGGTGTCTCCGCGCAAGCCCATGCCCGGCGCCGAGCTCAGCCTGCTGCTGACCGATGACAAGCGCATCCGCATCGTCAACCGCGACTGGCGCGGCTTCGACAAGGCGACCAACGTGCTCTCCTTCCCGGCCGCACCGCCGGAGCGCATCGCGCAGAGTCCGCTGCTCGGCGACATCGTCATCGCCTACGAGACGGTGCTGCGCGAGGCCGAGGCGGAATCCAAGAGCGTGGCGGATCATCTGCGCCATCTCGCGATTCACGGCCTGCTCCATCTCCTCGGCGAGGATCACGAGACCGAGGCCGAGGCGCGCCGCATGGAAGCGCTCGAAGTCGCGGCCCTCGCCCGTCTCGGCGTGTCCGACCCCTATGCCGGTGCCGAGCTTGTCACGGCGCCCAGCCCTTCTTCCGCGTAAGCCCACGACCATGAGCGACGACAGTCGACAATCCCAGAACGAAACCGCCGGCCGCGGCCTCGGCCACTGGCTCGGTCAGTTCCTCGAACGCCTCGGCCTGCGCGCCGGTGGCACCGCGCGCGAAGAGATCGTCGAGGCCCTGGCCGAGGAGAATGGCGAACTCGCCGACCTCTCCGTCCAGGAACGTGCGATGCTCAGCAATGTGCTGAGCCTGCGCGAGCGCCGTGTCGGCGATGTCATGATACCGCGCGCCGATATCGTCGCCGTCCCCTCCGAGGCGACGCTGGACGAATTGCTCGCGCATTTTCGCACCGCCGGCCATTCGCGCCTGCCGGTCTTCGACGATACGCTCGATGATCCCCGCGGCATGGTCCATATCCGCGATTTCCTCGAATACATCGCCGAGAAGGCCCGGCCCGGGGAGAATGATCTCTCGGAGGAGAGCGGCAAGCTCGCCGTTCCGCACACGCTCTCCGCCGTCGATCTCTCGACACGGCTCTCCGAGACGAAACTGCTGCGCCCCGTCCTCTACGTTCCGCCCTCGATGCCGGCGGTCGATCTCTTCGTCCGCATGCAGGCGACCCGCACCCATATCGCGCTGATCATCGACGAATATGGCGGCACCGACGGTCTCGTCTCGATCGAGGACCTGATCGAGATCGTCGTCGGCGATATCGAGGACGAGCACGATCTCGAGGAGACGCCGATCGTCCCGGCCGGCGAGAACCGTTTCACGGCGGATGCCCGCGCGACGCTGGCCGAGCTCAAGGCTGCGACCGGCGTCGACCTCTCCGGGAACGAGGTCGCCGACGACATCGACACGCTGGGCGGGCTGATCGTCACGCTCGCAGGCCGCGTGCCGGCCGTGGGAGAGACGGTGAAGGGGCCGGAAGGCCTCAGCTTCGAGATTCTCGATGCCGATCAGCGCCGCGTGAAGCGCCTGACCATCCATTGCCACAGCGAACCCGCGACCGAAGAGCCGGCGATGGAGTCGGGCTGATGGCGTTGGCGCGGGTCGCCGAGGCCGTCATCCTGGGCTGGGGTTGGCGGAAGCGCCTGATCGCGCTGATCGCCGGTGCGAGCGGCGCGCTCGCCCTGCCTCCGCTCGATCTCTGGCCACTCATCGTCGTGCCGATGACCGTCGCGGTCTGGCTGATCGACGGCGCCGTCGGCACCAGTGCCTGGCGCCGGTTCCGGGCCGGTTTCGCGGTCGGCTGGTGGTGGGGCTTCGGCTTCTTCCTCGCCGGATTGTGGTGGCTCGGTGCCGCCTTTCTGGTCGAGGCCGACAAATTCGCCTGGGCGATGCCGCTTGGCGTCGTCGCTTTGCCGGCCTTCCTTGCCATCTTTCCGGCGAGCGCTTTCGGCGTCGCGCGGCTGGTCTGGCCCAAGGGTGCCGGGCGCATCCTCGTGCTCGCCGCGATGCTGGGACTCAGCGAGTGGCTGCGCGGCCATGTCCTGACCGGCTTCCCCTGGAACGTCTACGGCATGATGCTGGCGGGCGAGATCCATCTCGCGCAGGCTGCATCGCTGACCGGGCTCTACGGCCTGACCCTGTTCGCGGTGGCGATCGGCGCGGCTCCGGCCGTGCTCGGAACGGCACGGACCCCGGCGGGGCACTCTATGCCGCCGCTTTTGGCGCTTGCGATGCTGGCCGGCCTCTTCGCGTTCGGATACGGGCGCGTGCCGGCCGGCCCTTCGCCGGTCGTTGCGGGGGTGAAGCTGCGGCTGATGCAACCCAACCTGCCGCAGGATGCGAAGTTCAACGGCCGGAACGGCGAGGCGATCCTCAACGGCTACCTGGCGTTGAGCGACCGGGCGACCAGCCCGACGACGCCCGGCCTGCAGGGCATCACCCATCTGATCTGGCCGGAATCGGCCTTTCCCTTCCTGCTCGGCCGCACGCCCGGCGCCCTGTCGCGCATCGGCGCGGTGCTCCCGCCCGACGTGACGCTGATCACCGGCGCGGCGCGCGCCGGCGAGATGCTGCCGGGTGAGAGCCGGCCGCCGATCTACAATGCGATCCAGGTGGTCGATGACGAGGGCGTCATCGTCGCGAGCTACGACAAGGTCCACCTCGTCCCCTTCGGCGAATACCTGCCGCCCTTCCTGGACACGCTGATCCGTGGCGCCGGCCTGTCGCAATTCGTCTCGATCCCCGGCGGTTTCGCATCGGGGCGTGCGCGGGCGCCGCTCGCGATCAAGGGGTTGCCGACCGCGGCGCCGCTGATCTGCTATGAAGCGGTCTTTCCGGGTGAGGTCGCCGGGCGCGGCCCGCGTGCCGGCTTCTTCCTGAACGTGACCAATGACGGTTGGTTCGGCCAGACCAGCGGGCCCTACCAGCATTTTGCGCAGGCCCGGCTTCGCAGCATCGAGGAAGGCCTGCCGTTGGTGCGCGTCGCCAATACCGGGATTTCCGGGGTGGTCGACGCTTACGGCCGGGTCGTGGCGAGCCTGCCGCTCGGCGTGGAAGGCGTGCTCGACGCGACATTGCCGCGCGCCGGGCCCGTCACCCTCTATGGGCGGGCGGGGGATATCGTCTTCGCCGGGCTCTTGTTTCTCTTCCTCGCGGCTTCCCGTCTTCGGGCGCGGGAATGATCCCAAGTGGGACTTTTTGGGTAGACCACCTGCCAAGCGTATAATACATGACGGCTTCCGCGCGCCGACCAGGATGGCGGCTCCTGGTCATGACACTGATGCCTAAGCAGGGTGAATCATGATCAAGAAGGTCCCGAATCCGATCGACAAGCATGTCGGCAGCCGCGTCCGCATGCGTCGAATGCTCGCTGGAGTCAGCCAGGAGAAGCTGGGCGAGGCGCTGGGGCTGACGTTCCAGCAAGTGCAGAAATACGAGAAGGGCTCCAACCGCATCAGCGCGAGCCGCCTGCAGCAGATCGCCAAGATGCTCGACGTGCCGGTCTCCTTCTTTTTCGACGGTGCTCCGACCGGGGACATGCCGGAACCTGGCTTCGCCGATTCGGCCGCGACGACCTATATCTCCGAATTCCTCACCACCAGCGAAGGCGTGCAGCTCACCAAGGCCTTCACGCGGATCAAGAGCGGTCGGGTGCGGCGGCGAATTATCGATCTCGTCGAGGCTCTGGCCGAGGAAGACGCCGGAACAGCGTGATATCATCCTCGTTTCGTTCGATGTGACGAACGATCCTCCCGATAAGCGGATTTTTGCGCTTGACGGCGAACGCGTCCGCTGCAATGACGGACCGTTCATTGGGCTGGCGTCGCTGCGCCGGCCTTTTCCATGTGCCGATTCAGGGAATCCCCGACCGTGTCACGCCAGAATTACCTGTTCACCAGCGAGTCCGTCTCGGAGGGGCATCCCGACAAGGTCTGCGATCGCATCTCCGACGAGATCGTCGATCTGTTCTTCAAGGAAGCAATCAAGGCCGGCTATGAGCCCGCCAAGGTCCGCGTCGCCGCCGAGACGCTGGCGACCACCAACCGCGTGGTGATCGCCGGCGAGGTCCGCACCCATCTCGACGAGAAGCAGATCAAGTCGAAGGTGAAGTCGGCCGCGCGCAAGGCGATCCGCAACATCGGCTACGAGCAGGACGGCTTCCACTGGAAGAAGTGCAAGATCGACGTGCTGTTGCATCCGCAGTCCGCGGATATCGCGCAGGGCGTGGACGAGTCCGGCAACAAGGATGTCGGCGCCGGCGACCAGGGCATCATGTTCGGCTATGCCAGCCGCGAGACGCCCGAGCTGCTGCCCGCCCCGATCTACTACGCTCACAAGATCCTCGAGACCCTGACGCTCGCCCGCAAGAAGGGCGAGGGCGACGCCGCCAAGCTCGGCCCGGACGCCAAGAGCCAGGTCACCGTCAAGTACGAGAACGGCAAGCCGGTCGGCGTCACCCAGATCGTGCTCTCGACCCAGCATCTCGACGAGAGCCTGACCTCCGCCGACGTCCGCAAGATCGTCGAGCCCTATATCCGCCAGGCACTGCCGGATGGCTGGATCTCCAAGGACACGGTCTGGCACATCAACCCGACCGGCAAGTTCGTCATCGGCGGCCCGGACGGCGATGCCGGCCTCACCGGCCGCAAGATCATCGTCGACACTTATGGCGGCGCGGCGCCCCATGGCGGCGGCGCCTTCTCGGGCAAGGACCCGACCAAGGTCGACCGTTCGGCGGCCTATGCGGCGCGCTATCTCGCCAAGAACGTCGTCGCGGCCAAGCTCGCCGACCGCGCCACGATCCAGCTCTCCTACGCCATCGGCGTCGCCAAGCCGCTGTCGATCTATGTCGACCTGCACGGCACCGGCAAGGTCGACGAGGCCAAGCTCGAGGACGTGCTGGGCAAGCTGGTCGATCTCTCGCCGAACGGCATCCGCAACCATCTCGGCCTCAACAAGCCGATCTACGCCAAGACCTCGGCTTACGGCCATTTCGGCCGCAAGGCCGGCCGCGACGGCTCCTTCTCCTGGGAGAAGACCGATCTCGTCGACGTGCTGAAGAAGGCCGTCGCCTGAGACCGACCGTGAGGTCATGAATGGAAAGGCCGGGGTTCGCCCGGCCTTTTTTCTTTGACTTGGTGGATAAGGTCGCTGAAACACCCCCGTCATCCCGGGCCTGACCCGGGATCCATCGTAAGGCTTCGCAGCTCTGTGATGGATTCCGGATCTCCGCTTCGCTGCGTCCGGAATGACGGCTCTATCGGACAAGCGATACGAAGACGATCATGACCTACAGCCCCGATCATGACGACCGCGCCTTCTACGGCCGCCGCAAGGGCAAGGCCCTGCGCGACGGCCAGAGCCATCTGATGGAGCATACGCTGCCGCGTCTGCGCTTGCCGGAAGGCGAGATTGCCGACCTCAAGGTGTTGTTTCCGCAGCCCGTCGAGGCGGTCCGGCTGGAGATCGGCTTCGGCGGCGGCGAGCACTTGTTGATGCGGATGCGCGAGAGCCCCCAGATCGGCTTCATCGGCGTCGAGCCCTTCATTAACGGCATGGCCAAGTTCCTGGCGGTGGCCGAGCGGGAAGGGCTGACCAATATCCGGGTCTGGGACGACGATGCCGCGCTCATGCTGCCCCGCTTCCCGGCCGGCAGCCTCGATGCGATCGACCTGCTCTACCCCGATCCTTGGCCGAAGCGCCGTCAGCGCAAGCGCCGCTTCGTCTCGGAGCACACGTTGGGCCTGTTTGCCCGTGCGCTGAGGCCCGGCGGACGCTTCCGCTTCGCCAGCGATATCGACGACTATATCGGCTGGACCCTGTCGCGCCTGATGGCCTCGCCTGATTTCGACTGGACCGACGAGCGGCCGGGCGACTGGCGCACGCCCTATCCCGGCTGGATCCGCACCCGCTATGAGGCGAAGGCGGTCCGCGAGGGGCGCATCTCCAGCTATCTCACGGCTTTGCGTCGCGCATCCTGAGGAAGCCGAGCACGCGCTGGGCGGTGCCCTGGGCGAGGTTGCGGAAGCTTTCGCGGGCGCGCTCGACCGCGGCCTGCGACTTGCCGAGATCCTTGCGCAGCGAGATCAGCGCCGCGGTGGTTTCCCAGGACCAGCCGAGCGCGCGGGCCACAAGCAGGACGGCCTCGCGGTCGCTGCCGAGGATGATCTGCTCGCTCGCCGGCAGGCTGAGCTGTGCCAGCACGGCGACGCCGCAGGTCGCATGCTCGGTCGCGCCCTCGCGGGCGTAAGTGCGGACCTTGGCCTCGTCGAGCTGCCCGGCTTCGTTGAGTTCGCGGATTTCGACGAGGGCCGCGCTGATCGCACCGAGCTCACCGGGCATCTGGCCGCCGGCGGCGATGGCATCCGCCCCGCGCTCGACCGCGCTGTCGACATCGCCGACCAAGGTCGGCTCCAGTCCTTCGCTGAGCCGACGACGGGCGGAGTTCTTGGCGGCGGTCATGAGCTGGGCGACGAGCTCGGCCGGAATGTCGCGCCGCAAGCCCAGCGTGGCCTGGAGCGCATCGTCCTGCGCCGCCCGCATCACCAGCACGCCCATGCCGTGGTGGGAGAAGCGCGCGGTCTGGTTGGCGGCGACGGCATGGGTCACGACGCGTCCGCCGCGCAGGATCAGGAAATCGGTCACGGGTTCGCCGAGCTCGGCCCGCTCGGTGATGGCGAGCATATGGTCGCGCCCCTTGGCAGCCGAGATGGCAACGAGATCCTGGTCGGAAAGGCGCGGCGACTGCACCAGCACGGCGCGCGCCACGGCGATCTCGTCGAGGGCGAGCTGGCGGATGACGCCGCTCGGCGCATTCGGAACCGGCGCGATCCGCTCGGACAATTCGACACGGGCCCGCAACTCGATGGCGCGGGACAGGCGTCCGATCACCACGTCGAAGACGCCGATCTGCTCTTCGTCCATATGGACGGCCGTGGCCAGGAACAGGTCCGTCAGCCGCGAAAGGATGTCGGCGCGCTCGTCGCTCGAGCCGCGCAGCATCGTGGATTCGAGATCTCGCAGCAGCGAGCCGACCGCACTCATACCAAGTCCTCAACCGGTATCCCGTTGCGTAACCTGGCACGCGAAGGATGACCATTGGGTTAGCGCCGCCGCAACCGAGCTTGCATATCGGGGCGATGCGGACTAAATAGCGGCAACAGCTCTGGTATCGGTTAACGCCGATGATCAAGAGCGGGCCCACCGGCCCGCTCTTTTTTATTGGCCGCGACCCGCCGGAGGCAGACGGAACGGTCTCAGGCCATGAGTGAACCCACCCACGAGCCGACAACGGCACCCGATCAGGAACCCCGCCTCGTCGTCGAGGGCGGCGTGGCGGCGCGCGTCGCTGCGATCATCGAGCCGGCGATCGTCGATCTCGGCTACCGGCTGGTGCGCGTGCGCGTCACCGGTCAGAACGGCTGTACCGTGCAGATCATGGCCGAGCGGCCGGACGGCACGATGAATGTCGAGGGTTGCGAGGAGATCAGCCAGGCGGTCTCGCCGGCGCTCGACGTCGACGACCCCATCCAGGCGGCCTATCATCTCGAAGTGTCGTCGCCGGGCATCGACCGGCCACTGGTGCGCGCCAGCGATTTCGAGCGCTGGGCCGGCCACCTCACCAAGATCGACACGAGCGAGCCGGTCGCCGGCCGCAAGCGCTTCCGTGGTATCCTGCGCGGCGCGGCCGGCCAGGATGCACTGCTGACGCGCGACGACGCCAAGACCGAGGAAGAGCGCGACGTCGCGATTCCGATGCGCGCGATCGCCGAGGCCAGGCTCGTCCTGACCGACGCGCTCATCACCGAGGCGCTGCGCCGCGGCAAGTCCGGCCTGCCGCCGGAAATGCCGCCGGCCGATGACATCGCCAGCCCGAAGAAGGGCCGAGGGAAATCGCTGGGGCCGCGGCCGAAGAAGGCCGACACGCAGGCCCCGCAAGAAGACAACGAAGAGGAGTGAGCGTCATGGTCGTCAGCGCCAACCGGCTCGAACTGCTGCAGATCGCCGACGCGGTCGCCCGCGAGAAGTCGATCGACCGCCAGATCGTCGTCGATGCGATGCAGGACGCCATCGCCAAGGCCGCCCGCTCGCGCTACGGCATCGAGACGGACGTCCATGCCGAGATCAACACCAAGACCGGCGAACTGCGTCTCGCCCGCCATCTCCAGGTCGTCGACACCGTCGAGAACCCGGCGATCGAGATCACGGTCGACGAGGCCAAGCGCCATAATCCGGCTGCGCAGGTCGGCGACGTCATCGCCGATCCGCTGCCGCCTTTCGATTTCGGCCGCATCGCCGCCCAGTCGGCCAAGCAGGTCATCGTCCAGAAGGTGCGCGAGGCCGAGCGCGACCGCCAGTATGACGAGTACAAGGACCGCATCGGCGAGATCGTCAACGGCGCGGTCAAGCGCGTCGAATACGGCAATGTCTTCGTCGATCTCGGTCGTGGCGAAGCCATCATCCGTCGCGACGAGATGATCCCGCGCGAGACCTTCAAGGTCGGCGACCGCGCCCGCGCCTATGTCTACGACGTGCGCCGCGAGCCGCGCGGCCCGCAGATCTTCCTGTCGCGCACCCATCCGCAGTTCATGGCCAAGCTCTTCGGCCAGGAAGTGCCCGAGATCTATGACGGTATCGTCGAGGTGAAGGCCGTCGCCCGCGATCCCGGCTCGCGCGCCAAGATCGCCGTGATCTCGCGCGATTCCTCGATCGATCCGGTCGGCGCCTGCGTCGGCATGCGCGGCTCGCGCGTGCAGGCCGTGGTCGGCGAGCTCCAGGGCGAGAAGATCGACATCATCCCGTGGTCGCCGGATGTCGCGACCTTCGTCGTCAACGCGCTGCAGCCGGCGGAAGTCGCCAAGGTCGTGCTCGACGAGGAAGCCGACAAGATCGAGGTCGTGGTTCCCGACGAGCAGCTCTCGCTCGCCATCGGCCGCCGCGGCCAGAACGTGCGCCTCGCCTCGCAGCTCACCGGCTGGGATATCGACATTCTGACTGAAGCTGAGGAGTCCGAGCGCCGCCAGAAGGAATTCGTGCAGCGCACGGATCTGTTCATGAACGCGCTGAACGTCGACGAGACGGTCGGCCAGCTCCTGGCCTCTGAAGGCTTCCGCAATGTCGAGGAGCTCGCCTATGTCGACCTCTCCGAGCTCGCCTCGATCGAGGGCTTCGACGAGGACACCGCCGGCGAGATCCAGAGCCGCGCGCAGGAGCATCTCGCCGCCGTCGAGGCCGAGCTTGACGAGAAGCGTCGTGCGCTCGGTGTCGAGGACGCCTTGCGCGAGGTCGATGGCGTCACCACTTCCATGATGGTCGCGCTCGGCGAGAACGATGTGAAGAGCGTCGAGGATCTCGCGGGCTGCGCCACGGACGATCTCGTCGGCTGGACCGAACGCAAGGACGGCGAGACCACCCGTCACTCCGGCTATCTCGACGGGTTTGACCTGTCGCGTCAGGACGCGGAAGCGATCATCATGGCCGCGCGCATCCATGCGGGTTGGATCGAGGCGCCGGCCGATGAGCCTGAGGCGGAAGCCGACGAGGCGGCCGAGGCCTGAGCGGGATCGTCGCGGTGAAGGCGGCTCGGAACGAGGGATCTGAACGGAGCTGCGTCGTGACGCGGACCGTGAAGGCGCCTGAAGATCTGATCCGCTTCGTCGCGGGGCCGGACGGCACTCTGGTGCCCGATCTGCGGCGGAAGTTGCCCGGGCGCGGTGTCTGGGCGAGCCTCAGCCGCAAGACGGTGGCCGAGGCGATCAAGCGCAAGGCCTTCGAGCGCTCGCTCAAGGCGAAGGTCGCGGTTCCCGCCGACCTTCCGGAGATGATCGACGCGCTGATGCTGCGCGATGCGCTGCAGGCCCTGTCGATGGCCAACAAGGCGGGGCTCGTGATCGCGGGCTTCGCCAAGGTCGAGGCTCTGATCGGCTCCGGGCGCTGCGTCGGCGTCATCGCCGCCAGTGACGGTGCCGAAGATGGCAAGCGCAAGATCGGCCAGGCCATCCGGCGGCTCGGCGTGGCGCGCGAAGCCGAAGGGCTCAAGGCCCGCGAACTGCCCGTCGTCGCTATTTTCACGACGGCGGATTTGGAATTGGCGTTGGGGCGGGCACATGTGATACATGCCGCGCTTGCTCCGGGACCGGCGGCCGAGGGTGTGCTCTCCCGCTGGCGTCGGCTCGTCCGGTATCGGACGGACGATACCGCCGCATCCGACCAGAACGACACCGAAGACACGACCGAACCGGCAGGACCGAACGCGGAATGACCGATACCAAGAACCCGGGCGACAAGACTCTTACCGTCAACCCGCCCAAGACCCTGTCGCTGAAGCGGCCTGTCGAGCAGAGCACTGTTCGCCAGAGCTTCTCGCATGGGCGTACGAAGCAGGTCGTCGTCGAGGTCAAGCGCCGCGCCGCCGGGCATGAGGTCAAGGAGCCCGTCGCTCCGCGTGCGCCGCAGGCCCCGGCTCCGCAGGCGACCCCGCCGCGCCCGGCCGCTCCGCAGCCGCCCCAGCGTCCCGCCGGCAGCATGCTGCTGCGCACCCTCTCCGACGAGGAGAAGGACGCCCGCCAGCGCGCCCTTTCGGAAGCCCGCAGCAGCGAGGCCGAAGCCCGCCGCATCGCCGAGGACGAGGCGCGCCAGCGTGCCGCCGTCGCCGAGCGCGAGCGCGAGGAGCGTGAAGCTGCCGCCGCCCGCCAGCGGCAGGAGGAAGAGCGTCGCCGCCAGGAAGACGACCAGAAGCGCCGGGTCGAAATGGCCGCGCGCCAGCGCGACGAGCAGCCGGTCCGCCCGGCTGCCCCGCCGCCGCAGGCTCGCGAGGCCGCGCCTGCGCCCCAGGCTCCGGCGCCGCAGCCCACCCAGTATTACGGCCGCCCGGCTCCGTCCGGCCCGCGCGAGTTCACCTCGCGCCCGCCGATGCGCGACACCGGCGCCCGCCCGCCGCGGCTCGACAGCCGTCCGCCGCGCTCCGATTCTCCGCGCCCGCCGCGGCTCGATACCTCGGCCCCGGCCGAGCCGGCGGTCGCCCGCCCGGCGCGCCAGGCGCCTTCGGCAAACACCACGCGCAATCGCTCGGATGATGTCGACGTCAAGGCCGCCTTCCGTCGCCCCGGCCTGAGCGCCGGCCCCGGTCGTGGCCCGGCTCCCGCCGCGCCCAAGACGCCGAAGACCACGAACGACAAGCCCCGCGGCCGCCTGACGCTCGCCACCGCCACCGGTGGCGACGACGAGCGGACACGCTCGGTCGCCTCGTTCCGCCGGCGCGTGCAGCGCATGACCGGCCATCGCGCGTCGGATGCCCAGAAAGAGCGCGTGATGCGCGAGGTGATCATCCCCGAGACGATCACCATCCAGGAACTCGCGAACCGCATGACGGAGCGCGGCGTCGACGTCATCCGCCTGCTGATGAAGCAGGGCGCGATGCACAAGATCACCGACGTGATCGACGCCGACACCGCCCAGCTCATCGCCGAGGAAATGGGCCACACCGTCAAGCGCGTCGCCGAATCCGACGTCGAGGAAGGCCTGTTCGACACGCCGGACACCGACGAGACCCTGGAGTCGCGGCCGTCGGTCGTGACCATCATGGGCCATGTCGACCACGGCAAGACCTCGCTGCTCGACGCGATCCGCAAGACCAAGGTCGTCACCGGCGAGGCCGGCGGCATCACCCAGCATATCGGCGCCTATCAGGTGACGACGCCGCTGGGCTCGCAGGTGACCTTCATCGACACGCCCGGCCACGCCGCCTTCACGGCGATGCGCGCCCGCGGCGCCAAGGTGACGGATATCGTCGTGCTGGTCGTCGCGGCCGATGACGGCGTCATGCCGCAGACCGCCGAGGCGATCCATCACGCCAAGGCGGCGGGCGTTCCGCTGATCGTCGCGATCAACAAGGTCGACAAGGCTGACGCCAATCCCGACCGTGTCCGCGCCGAATTGCTCCAGTACGAGATCCAGGTCGAGACGCTGGGCGGCGAGACGCTCGAGGTCGAGGTCTCCGCCAAGACCGGCCACAACCTCGACAAGCTGCTCGAGGCGATCTCGCTGCAGGCAGAACTGCTCGACCTCAAGGCCAACCCGCATCGCCCGGCCGAAGGCACCGTCATCGAGGCCAAGCTCGATCGTGGTCGCGGTCCGGTCGCGACCGTCCTTGTCCAGCGCGGCACGCTGCGCACCGGCGATATCGTCGTGGCCGGCGCCGAATGGGGCCGCGTCCGCGCCCTGATCGCCGATACCGGCGCGCAGGTGAAGGAGGCTCCGCCCTCCATGCCGGTCGAGGTTCTCGGCTTCAACGGCACGCCCGAGGCTGGCGACCGCGTCGCGGTGGTCGAGTCGGAAGCGCGTGCCCGCGAGATCACCGATTATCGCGAGCGCCAGCGTCGCGACCGCCTTGCCGCCCGCGGCGCCGCTTCGGGCGCCGGCCGCTCGCTCGCCGAGATGATGCGCGAACTCAAGGAAGGCGCCGGCCGCAAGGAATTCCCGCTCGTCGTCAAGGGCGACGTGCAGGGCTCGGTCGAAGCCATCGTCGGTGCGCTCGAGAAGGTCGGCAACGATGAGGTGCGGGCCCGCGTCCTCTCCTCGGGCGTCGGCGCGATCACCGAGTCGGACGTCACGCTCGCCCAGGCTTCGGGCGCGGTCGTGGTCGGCTTCAACGTCCGTGCGCACAAGGAAGCGCGCGAGGCGGCGGAGCGGGCTGGCGTCGAGATCCGCTACTACAACATCATCTATAACCTCATGGATGACGTGAAGGACGCGATGTCGGGCCTGCTGGCGCCGACCCTGCGCGAGACCATGCTCGGCAACGCGTCGATCCTCGAGATCTTCAACGTCTCGAAGGTCGGCAAGATCGCCGGCTGCCGCGTCACCGACGGCACGATCGAGCGCGGCGCCAATGTCCGCCTGATCCGCGACAACGTCGTGGTTCACGAGGGCAAGCTCGGCCAGCTCAAGCGCTTCAAGGACGACGCCAAGGAAGTCGTGGCCGGCCAGGAATGCGGCATGTCCTTCGAGAACTACCAGGACATGCGCGTCGGCGACGTGATCGAGTGCTATCGCGTCGAGGAGATCAAGCGCAGCCTCTGAGGGCTGCGTTGCCCGAAACAGCGCGTCATGGCCGGGTCTTGGGGCCCGGCCATCTCGTGACGAGAAGAGCGCGTCCAGCGCCTGATCATCCTGAGACGGCGGGCCTGGCCCGCCGGGACGTTTGGTCCGGTCCGATCCCGGAGAAACGAGAACCATGGCAAAACCTGCAAAACCTTCCGGCCCGTCCCAGCGGCAATTGCGCGTCGGCGAACTGATCCGCCATGCGCTGGCCGAGATGCTGGCGCGCGGCGACATCCATGACGACGTGCTCGCGAAGCATGTCGTGACCGTGCCGGAGGTGCGCCTCTCGCCGGATCTCAAGCTCGCGACCTGCTACATCATGCCGCTCGGCGGGTTGGACATCGCCCCGGTGCTCAAGGCTCTCGACGCCAACAAGCGCTATCTGCGCGGCGAGATCGCGCATCGCGTGAACCTGAAATACGCGCCGGATCTCCGCTTCCGCGCTGACGAGAGCTTCGCCGAGGCCGAGCGCATCGATGCGCTGCTCGATACCGAGGCCGTGCGCCGCGACACGCAGGTCCAGCGCCTCAGGATCGACCAGGATCACGAAGACGAAGCCCCTGAAGACGACCGCCGTGACGATGACCGCTGAGAATCCATCCGAAGCCGCCCCGAACCAGGACGCCGCCCCGGCACCGCGCCCGAAGAAGCGCGACGTCCATGGCTGGGTCATCCTCGACAAGCCGATCGGCATGACCTCGACCCATGCGGTCAGCGTCGTGAAGCGCGCCTTCGGCGCCAAGAAGGCCGGCCATGCCGGTACGCTCGACCCGCTGGCTTCCGGCCTGCTGCCGATCGCGCTCGGCGAGGCGACCAAGACCGTCCCCTTCGTCATGGATGGCCGCAAGGCCTATCAGTTCACTGTCGCCTGGGGCACGCAGACCAATACCGACGACACCGAGGGCAGCGTCATCGCGACCTCGGACAAGCGCCCCGACGAGGCGGCGATCGCAGCCCTGTTGCCGCGCTTCACCGGCACGATCCTGCAGACGCCGCCCAAATTCTCGGCGATCAAGATCGCCGGCGAGCGCGCCTATGATCTCGCCCGCGACGGCGAGGAGGTCGAACTCGAGGCACGTCCCGTCGAGATCGACGCGCTCCGCATCGTCAGCCATGACGGCGCCACCACCACCTTCGAGGCCGAATGCGGCAAGGGCACCTATGTTCGCGCCATCGCCCGCGATCTCGGCCTGGAGCTGGGCTGCCTCGGCCATGTCGCGCATCTGCGCCGCACCCGCGTCGGCCCCTTCACGGTCACGGAAGCCGCGAGCGTCGAGACCCTGCGCGAAAGCCCGGAAAGCGCGCTGGCCGCCCTGCAGCCGGTCAAGGCGGCGCTGACGCTGATCCCGGAGATCGTGCTTCATCGCGACGCCGCCGCCCGCCTCAAGCGCGGCCAGAGCGCCCTGTTGCGCGGTGCCGGCGCCCCGATCGAGCTGGAGGCCGCCTACGCCACCTGCGCCGGCACGCTGGTCTCGACAGGCTCGGTCCAGAACGGCGAGTTCATCCCCCACCGCGTCTTCAATCTCTGAGGCAAGGGAACCGCGGCCTGCCCCCTCTCCCCTTGCGGGAGAGGGTTGGGGAGAGGGGTCGCGCACCTCTGAATCGTCTGCGTTTCGCGCTCCGCTTGCGATTGGAGCGTGAGAGACCCCTCATCCGTCTCGGCTTCGCCGAGCCACCTTCTCCCGCAAGGGGAGAAGGGAAAGTCTGCGCTTCGCTCCGCCCGAGAATGACGCCCTTTGGCGCCCCTCAGGCCGCCCGCTTCAGCCCGTCCCGCGCCCAGATCGCGCCGAGCGCTGCCACCAGCCGGTCGATATCGGTGTCGGAGTGGAAGGGCGAGGGCGTGATCCGCAGCCGCTCCGTGCCACGCGGCACGGTCGGGTAGTTGATCGGCTGGACATAGATGTCGAAGCGGGCGAGCAGCTCGTCGCTGATCGCCTTGCAGGCCTTCGCCTCGCCGACCATCACCGGCACGATATGGCTGGGATTGGCGAGATGCGGGATGCCGACTGCATCGAGCTTGGCGCGCAGCGCAGCGACGCGGTCCTGCTGGCGCTCGCGCTCGGCGGAGCTTTCCTTGAGATGCCTGATCGCGGCGATCGCACCCGCCGCCACGGCCGGCGGCAGCGAGCTGGAGAAGATGAAGCCCGACGCAAAGCTGCGGATGAAGTCGCAGAGCGCGGTCGAGCCGGTGATATAGCCGCCGATCACGCCATAGGATTTCGCCAGCGTGCCCTGGATCAGGGTGAGCCGGTCGGTCAACCCCTCGCGCTCCGAAATGCCGCCGCCGCGCGCGCCGTAGAGCCCGACGGCATGGACCTCGTCGATATAGGTCATCGCGCCGAACTCGTCGGCGATGTCGCAGAACTCGCGGACCGGGGCGATGTCGCCATCCATCGAATAGACCGACTCGAAGGCGATCAGCTTCGGTCGGTTCGGATCGAGCGCCGCGAGCTTGCGGCGCAGGTCGGCCGGGTCGTTATGGGCGAAGATGTGCTTCTCGGCGCGCGAATGGCGGATGCCCTCGATCATCGAGGCATGGTTCAACCCGTCCGTGAGCACGATGCAGCCGGGGATGCGCGCGGCCAGGGTCGAGAGCGAGGCCCAGTTCGAGACATAGCCGGAATTGAAGATCAGCGCGGCTTCCTTGCCGTGCAGGTCGGCAAGCTCGCGCTCCAGCAGGACATGGTAGTGGTTGGTGCCGCCGATATTGCGGGTGCCGCCGGCGCCGGCTCCGCTGCCGTCGAGCGCCTCATGCATCGCGGCCAGCACTTTCGGATGCTGGCCCATACCGAGATAGTCGTTCGAGCACCAGACGGTGACCTCACGCGGGCCACCCTCGCCGTGATAGGTCGCGAGCGGGAAGCGGCCGGCCTGGCGCTCCAGATCGGCGAAGACGCGATAGCGGCCTTCGCGGCGCAACCCGTCCAGCTCCTCGCGGAAGAAGTTCTCGAAATCCATTCCAGCCTCCTGCGGCGCGCCTCTCCTAGGCCTTCCGGGCCGTTTGCGGAATGGTGCGCGGTGTCGCGGCTGGAATCGTTCTACTTCGCGTGCTCGGCCAGTTCCAGAATCGTTTCGATGAGGACGCGGATGGCGATGCCGGCATCGGCCTCGGTCATGTTCTCCAGCGGCGAGTGGCTGATGCCTTTCTCGTTGCGCACGAAGAGCATGGCGACGGGCGCGACCTGCGCGATCGCCATCGCGTCATGCCCGGCGCCGGAAGGCAGGCGTCGGCCGGCGAGATTGCTGCCGGCCCGGGCGATGCCGGCGGCGAAGGCGTCCTGTAGCCTCGGCTCCATCGGCACGGCCGCAGCCTTGGCGTAAGGGATGATCTCCAGCCCGACGCCGCGCCGCGCCGCGATCTCGCCGAAGCGGCTGCGGATTTCCGCATCCATGACTGCGAGCGTCTCGTCCTTCGGCGCGCGAAAATCGATGGTGAACTCGGCCGCGCCAGGAACGACATTGGTCGCGCCGGGCTCCGGCCGGAGCACGCCCACCGTGCCGACCGCGAGTTCATGCGCGCCCGCGATCTGCTCCAGTGCCAGCGCCATCTCGGCCGCCGCGGTCAAGGCATCCTTGCGCAGCGCCATCGGTACGGTGCCGGCATGGCCCGCCTCGCCGGTGACGCGCACCTGTGCGCGGCTCTGCGCGTTGATCGCGGTGACGATGCCGACCGGCTCGTTTTCCGCCTCCAGGACAGGGCCCTGCTCGATATGGATTTCGAGATAGGCCTGGATCGAGCCCGGCTTGCGGGCAAGTGCCGCGATCCCCGTCGGATTGCCACCGAAGGCGACGAGGGCATCGCCGAGCTTCACGCCCTCGCTGTCGCGCGCCTCCAGCCAGGCTGGGTCATAGGCGCCGGCCAGCGCCTCCGAGGTCGAGAGATGCGTGGGAAAGCGGACATTCTCCTCATCGCCGAAGCCAATCACCTCCAGCGGGAAGGGCAGGCTGATTCCGGCATCGCGCAGCGCCTGCACTGCCAGGATGCCGGCGACGACGCCGAGATTGCCGTCGAAGCGCCCGCCATCCTTCACCGTATCGATATGCGAGCCGATCAGCACGGCGGGCGCCCCCGGCACGGTGCCTTCGCGCCGGCCCTGCACCGAGCCTGCGGCGTCGATCAAGGCGGTGAGACCCGCGACCTCCATCGCGCCCTTGACCCATTCCGCTGCCTGCTTGTGCGCGGGTGAGAGATAGAGGCGCGTCAGCTTGCCGGGCTCGTCGCTGAAGCGGTTGAGGCCGGCCAGCGCGGCGAAGGCACGGGCGCCGAGGACGGCGGCGGAGGGGAGCATCTGCGTCATACCGTCAAGCTAGAGCAGGGTTTCGAAAACCGCGACCGGCAATTTCGCCAAGCAGCTTCTCCGCCACGGCATCGGTGGGGTCTAGGCAGCGTGCTCTACTCGACCAGAACACGCCGTCATTCCGGACAAGCGGCGAAGCCGCGCCGATCCGGAATCCATCGTAAGGCTCGACGCTTTACGATAGATTCCGGGTCAAGCCCGGAATGACGGCGAGAAGTCGGATAACGCAGCTCTTTTAGTACGTAGCGCGGCCGCCCGAGAGGTCGAATACCCCGGCCGTAGTGAAGCTGTTCTCGGCCGAAGCCAGGAAGGCGACCATCGAGGCGACCTCGTCCGGCAGCAGGAAGCGCCCGCGCGGGATCTTCGCCAGCATGTAGCCGATATGCTCCTCGCTCATCTGGTCGAAGATGCGGGTGCGCGCCGCCGCTGGCGTGATGCAGTTCACCGCGATGTCCTTGTCGGCGAGCTCCTTGCCGAGCGATTTCGTCAGCGCGATCACCGCCGCCTTCGAGGCGGAATAGGCGGAGGCGTTGGGGTTGCCCTCCTTGCCCGCGATCGAGGCGACGAGGACGATGCGGCCGTAATTGCGCCTGACCATGCCGGGGATCACCGAGCGGCAGCAATGCAGCGTGCCGTCGACATTGAGCTTCATGACCCGAGCCCAGTCCTCCAGCGGGTATTCCCAGGTCTTGTGGTTGGGCCCGGCGATGCCGGCGCTGGTGACGAGGATGTCGATGCTGCCATGCTGGGTTTCCAGCGCGTCGCTGGCCTTCTGGACGGCCTCGGCATCGGTCACGTCGACAGCCACGCCGATCGCGCCATGCCCGATTTCGGCTGCGGCCTTCGCGGCCAACGCTGCATCCACGTCCCAGATCGCGACCGTTGCGCCGCTCTGGGCGAAACGCTCGGCGACGGCGCGGCCGATGCCTTGCGCCCCGCCGGTCACGATGGCGACGCGCTTCTTTAAATCGATTTGGTTCATGCCCAGCCCTCCCGAATTTTTGTGCGGGTCACCCTAGCTGCCCGAATTGGCACCGGCCAGAGGGCGCGGCCACTTCGGAAAAATGCGCAGACCAGCCATGCGCGCCGTTAAGGGCGGCTGCAAAAAAACCGAGAAGGACGGTCTCTGCGGCGTGGCGGATCGAGACAGTCGGGGGCGGAGCTTGTGTCGGAGCGGGACGGGTCCGGGAGGGGCGGCGAGCCCGGCGGCAGCTTTTGTGTCTGCTCGGTACAAGGCCTTGTTGCTGCAAGAGGATTGCCATTAACGCGCGCTCGCGGATCGCGAAAATAAGCCGTTCACCTTCCAGCCGGCTTTGCCTTGACCCGAGCCCCGGAACAGCCAAGACAGTCGTGATAGTCGCAATGGGCCGCCTTGCCCCTGATCGAGATTGCCGTGAGCGCAACCGCCTCCCTCACCCTCGCCAGCGAAGCCGGGGGCCGCAAGCTGCAGGGCTATGCCAAGCGCGATATCGGCGGCGTCGGCATCGCCGTGATGGAGCGCGAGGCCGCAATCGCCGAGGTTACCGACACGGTGCTGACGGGCGGCCACATGAAGCTGGCCTTCTGCAACGCCAATCTGGTCAATGTCGCCGCTGGCGATGCCGCGCTTCAACGCAGCCTCTCGGGTTTCCTCGTCCTGGCCGACGGCCTCGGCGTCGATCTCGGCAGCCGGATGCTCTACGGTGGCGCCTTTCCGGCCAATCTCAACGGGACCGATTTCTTCCCGGCGCTTTTCGCCCGCTCGGGGCGGCCGATGCGGGTCGCCTTGCTGGGCGGCCGGCCGGGCATCGCGGATCGGGCTGTCGCGAATCTGGCGCAGCGCTATCCGGCGCATCGTTTCAGCGTGCTCTCGCACGGCTATTTTTCCGCCGACGAGGAAGGCGCGCTCCTCGACAGGCTGAAGGCACAGCGTCCCGATCTGCTGCTGGTGGCGATGGGCAATCCGCTGCAGGAACGCTTCATCGCCGACAAGCTTGGGCCGCAGCACTGCTCGATTGCGGCGGGCGTCGGGGCGTTGTTCGATTTCTTCGCCGACGCGGTGCCGCGTGCGCCTGAGCTTCTGCGCCGGGTGCGGCTCGAATGGCTCTATCGGCTCTGGCTCGAGCCGCGTCGGCTCTGGCGTCGCTATGTGCTCGGAAACCCGGCTTTCCTCCTGCGCATGGCCCGGCAATATGCGGCGGTCGGTCGGCGGCCGGCGGAGCCGGTGAGTTCGCCGAGAGGCTCCTGACCGGCGGGCCTGCCTGGAGCCGTGTCGCTGTCGTGACCGATGCGGCTATTCCGCGGCGGCCTTGCTGCTTCGGCGGCCGATCAGGCCGAAGATCGGCCCGGCCGAGACCATCACCAGGAAGACGCGGATGATGTGGTGGGCCGCGACGAAGGCGACTTCGGTGTGGAGCGCCAGTGCGATCAGGCTCATCTCGGCGAGGCCGCCGGGCGAATAGGCCAGGATCAGTGGGACATGGCCGTGCACCGAGACCAGTGCGACGAGCCAGGCGAAGCCCAGCGTCAGCGCCAGCAGGATCACGGTCGAGCCGACCGAGAGCATGAGCACGCGCAGGATGATGCGCGGCGCGGTGCCGACGAAACGGCAGCCGATCGTCACGCCGAGCACGAGCTGCGCCGCGTTGACGATTTCCGCCGGTGGCACGGCGGCGCTCAGGCCGGCGACATGCACGACCGCGCTGACCAGCATCGGGCCGAGAAGATATTTTGCGGGCATCCGGAGCCAGTGCCCGACGATGACGCCCGCGATGCCGCAGCCGATCAGCCAAAGCTCGGAGCTGACAGGCGTCTGCGCGAAGGACGGGCCGGCGACGCGCCCTCCGCTTAAGCTGACGCCGCCGATCCATTGCACGATGAAGGGCAGCGTCATCACCACGAGCAGGATGCGGGCCGAATGGATCAGCGCGATGATGCGGGCATCGCCGCCCTTCTCCTCGCCGACCGTGACCATCTCGATCAGCCCGCCCGGCATGCCCGAGAAGAAGGCGGTGACGGGATCGAACCCCGCGACGCGGCGGAAATAGCTGACGCAGCACAGTCCGCAGGCGATCATGAACAGCACGAGCCCGGCGAGCGTCGGCAGCCAGTTCGGCAATTGCGCGACGACCTCCGGCTTGAAGGAGGCGCCGAGCATCACGCCGATCACCGCCGTCATCGGCGGGCGGATCACGGCCGGCGCCGCGACCGGCAGGCTGATCAGCGCCGCGAAAGTGCAGAACACCATCGAGCCCAGCATCCAGGGCAGGGGCAATCTGGCCTGCACGAAGAGCCAGCCGCCGAGCCCGCCGAGCGCAAGAGCCAGCGCGAAGCGGCGGTAGGGAAAGCGGTTGGGGGCCAGCTGGCGCAGTCCGCCGACGAAGTCGTCGAGCAGAACCTTCATCGGCCTGTTCCGCCGCGCTGGATCAGCCGGTCGGTCTCCATGGCCCGGAGGCGGGATGAGGCTCGGTCTCGAAGCGTCAAGCGGCAGGGTCCCTTTCCGGTTCCTCCTAGAATCTCGCTATCCCCTTGCACAGCCCGTGCCGGGTATGCCGCCCCTGCGCGTCGCGCGGCCGGGACAACGCGGCCATGTGACTTTGTCGATGGCCGAATTGCCGCATTTCCTCAATGATTTGCGGCAGGGATGAAATGCCGGGCCGGGCATCGGCCGCCGACCATTGGCTGAGGGTGATGAGCGAGGAGCGGCAGTCCGGCCGGCAAGGTCGGCCGGGGTTCGAGGGTGATGCCCCGGCATGGCACGAGCCGGCCGCTTTCGTGCCTCCCGAGCCCGCGCCATCCCGCTCTGTCCTGATCGTCGAGGCCGAGCCGCCCGGTGGCGCGCATTCACGCCGAAGCGGCTGGCTCGAGAGCCGCAGGCAGCGTTTGCGCTACTGGTGGCGCGGTGCGAGTCCGAATCTGCGCGGCTCGGTCTTCATGTTCGCGGCCTTGCTCGTCTATGCGGTGATGGTCGCCGGCATCAAGCATGTCGGGCAAGGCATCCCGTTGGTGCAGATCCTGCTGATCCGGCAGGTGATCATGACCGCGATCCTGCTGCTCTTCGCCGCCGGCAGCCTGCGGCAGGCGCTGCACACCGACCGGCTTGGCCTGCAGGTCTTCCGCAGCGTGGTTACGCTGCTCTCGATGCTCTGCGGCTTTACCGCCGTCGTCAAAATCCCGCTCGCCCAGGCGACCGCGATCGGCTTCAGCCAGGTGCTCTTCGTCACCATCGCGGCTGTCCTCTTCCTCAAGGAGGTTGTCGATATCAGGCGCTGGGTCGCGACGGTGATCGGCTTCGCCGGCGTCCTGATCATGCTGCGGCCGAGTTCGGAGGGGCTGGATATCTACGCGATGCTCGCGGTCGCCGGTGCGATCTGCGGCGCCGCCATCACCGTCAGCGTCCGCAAGCTCGCGGCAAGCGAGCGCACGGACACGATCCTGCTCTACCAGGGCATCGTGCTGATCGTCCTGCTGGCGCTGCCGACCTTTCTCTGGTGGCAGGTGCCGACGCCCGATCAGTGGTTCTGGCTGATCACGCTCAGCCTGTTCGGTACGGCCGGGCAATGGCTGATCACCCGCGCCTATCAGGTCGGCGAGGCGGCGGCGCTGGCCCCGCTCGATTTCAGCCGCCTGCTGCTGGCGAGCTTCACCGGCTTCGTCTTCTTCGCCGAGATTCCCGAGCTCACCACCTGGCTCGGCGCGGCCGTCGTCGTCGGTGCGACGCTCTACACGATCCGCAAGAACGCCCGCACGACTGCGCCGCCCGCGGCAGTCTGATCGCCATCCGGGCCGGGATTGCGCGGTTCCCGTCGCTGGCGCTATGAATCGGCGCACGCCTCTCCCGCGTGCGGCCGCCCGGCTCTGTCCCGCGCGGCACGACATCAAGAGGCCGGATCATGCGCATCGAGAACGACCCGAAGCTCGACTTCCGCGACGTGCTGATTCGTCCGAAGCGCTCGACGCTGGGCAGCCGCGCCGAGGTCGATGTCGAGCGCAGCTTCCGCTTCGCCCATACCGGCAAGGAGTGGACGGGCTTTCCGCTCATCGCCGCCAACATGGACGTGGTCGGCACCATGGCCATGGCCCGCGCGCTCCTGAAGCATGGCGCCATGGTCGCCCTGCACAAGCATTACAGCGCCAAGCAACTGATCGCCTTCTTCCGCGAGCCCGGCTCCGCCAATGCCTTTTATTCGCTGGGCACGACCGATTCCGACCATGACAAGCTGAAGGCCGTCCACGCCCAGTCGCCGATCACCAAGATCTGCCTCGACGTCGCCAACGGCTACACCGAGAAATTCGTCGACACGGTCAAGGCGACGCGCGCGGCCTTCCCCGATGCGGCGATCATGGCCGGCAATGTCGTCACCGGCGACATGACCGAGGCGCTGATCCTCGCCGGGGCCGATATCGTCAAGGTCGGCATCGGGCCGGGCTCGGTCTGCACTACCCGCAAGATGACCGGCGTCGGCTACCCCCAGCTCTCGGCGATCATCGAATGTTCGGACGCGGCCCATGGTCTGAAGGGCCTGGTCTGCGGCGATGGCGGCCTGACCGTGCCGGGCGACGTCGCCAAGGCCTTCGGCGGTGGCTCGGACTTCGTGATGATGGGCGGAATGCTCGCCGGCCATGACGAATGCGAGGGCGAGATCCGCTATGAGGAGCGCGACGGCGAGAAGGTGCCGGTGGCGATGACCTTCTACGGCATGTCCTCGGACACGGCGATGAACAAGTATTCCGGCGGCGTCGCCAAGTACCGGGCGTCCGAGGGCAAGACCGTCGAGGTGCCCTATCGCGGCCCGGTCGAGGGCACGATGCAGGAACTGATGGGCGGCGTGCGCTCGGCCATGACCTATATCGGCGCGGTCCGCCTGAAGGAGATGTCGAAGCGCACCACCTTCATCATGGTCGGCAGCCAGCTCAACACCATCTTCGGCAATTGACGCGGATTGGCATTTCCGCCGCTACCGCTTTCCTTGCGCCTGTTGCATAGTCGCCCTGCAACATAGAGAGCCGCCCGACGGCTTCGGGGAGACGGATATGACGATCAGGATCTTGGGTGCGGCGGCCCTGCTCGCCGCGGGAGCTTCGATGGCGCAGGCGCAGCAGCTCGCGCCGAGCCCGACGCTGGACGCCATCAAGGCGCGCGGCAATCTCGAATGCGGCGTGCATCTCGGCCTGCCCGGCTTCTCCTTCGCCAATGACAAGGGCGAGTGGAGCGGGCTCGACGTCGATTACTGCAAGGCGCTCGCCGCCGCCGTCCTCGGCGATGCCAACAAGGTGAAGTACACGCCGACCTCGGTGCAGCAGCGCTGGCCGATCCTGCAATCGGGCCAGGTCGACGTGCTCTCGCGCAACTCGACCATCACCTTCTCGCGCAACGCGACGCTCGGCCTGAATTTCCAGGGTATCAATTTCTACGAGGGCCAGACCTTCATCGTCCGCAAGTCGGCGGGCGTGAAGGAGGCTGCCGGCCTCGACGGCGCCTCGGTCTGCGTCG
Organism: uncultured Allobosea sp.; assembly: GCF_945956895.1. Taxonomy (GTDB): domain Bacteria; phylum Pseudomonadota; class Alphaproteobacteria; order Rhizobiales; family Beijerinckiaceae; genus Allobosea. Next base: position 37,753 of record NZ_CAMFJF010000004.1, read on the forward strand.
CCGCCGGCTCGACCGAGGAGAAGAACGCCGCCGACTGGTTCCGCGAGCGCAACCTCAAGACCACCATCACCAATTTCCAGAAGAACGACGACGCCATCGCCGCCTATGATGCCGGCCGCTGCGACGCCTATACCGCCGGTGTCGGCGCGCTTGCCGGCCAGCGCGCCAAACTCAAGAACCCGGAAGAGCACGTCATCCTAACCCAGCCGATCTCGAACGATCCGCAGGGCCCGGTAACGCGCTGGGGCGACGAGCGCTGGCAGCTGATCGTGCGCTGGGTGCTGAACGGCACGATCGCGGCGGAGATGCTCGGCGTCACCTCCAAGAATGTCGACGAGATGAAGGCGAATTCGAAGAACACCGAAGTGCGCCGCCTGCTCGGTGCCGAGGGCGGTTTCGGCGCGATGATGGGGCTCTCGAACGACTGGATGTACAATGCCATCAAGCAGGTCGGGAATTACGGCGAAAGCTATGAGCGCACCGTCGGCATGGGCTCCCCGCTGAAGCTGGAACGCGGCCAGAACCAGCTCTGGACCAAGGGCGGCCTGCTCTTCACTCCGCCCTTCCAGTGAGAGCGGGGCTCTCGGACGTCTTTGCTCGACAATGAAGCGCAGCCGTCATTCCGGACAAGCCGCGTAGCGGCGCCGATCCGGAATCCATCGTAGAGCACCGTGCCCTGCGATGGATTCCGGGTCTCCGCTTCGCTTCGCCCGGAATGACGGCTGGCTTTCCTCCCAGCCTCTTGCCGGAGGACTGCCTTTGGCCCAGGTTCTATCCTTCATCAACGACAAGCGCGTCCGGGACTGGTTCTACCAGATCGCCCTGATCCTGCTGCTCGTCGGCCTCACCGTGTTCTTCGTGCGAAATGCCTCGGAGAACATGGTCAAGGCCGGCATCGCCTCGGGTTTCGACTTCCTCTGGCGCACCTCGGGCATCGAGGTGCCTTTCGTGCTGACCGGCTACACCCAGTCTGACGACATCCTCGCCCTGTTCTGGGTCGGCGTCGCCAACACCATGCTGGTGACCGTGATCGCCATCGTGCTGGCGACCCTGCTCGGCTTCGCCATCGGCATCGCGCGGCTGTCCTCGCACTGGCTGCTCTCGACGATCGCCGGCGCCTATATCGAGTTCGTCCGCAACATCCCGCTCCTGTTCTTCGTGCTGTTCTGGTATTTCGGCGTCATCGCCGCCCTGCCGCAGCCGCGCCAGAGCATCGGCCTGTTCGGCGTCGCCTTCCTCAACAACCGCGGTATCACCATTCCGCTGCCGGACGCGCCCGGCAATTTCCGCTGGGCGGCGCTGGCGATCCTCGTTTCCTGGCTCGGCTACTGGCTGGCCAGCGCTTGGGCGCGCCGCCGCAAGGACCGCACCGGGCAGGATGCGCCGCTGCTCGCCATCGGCATCGGCCTGATCCTGGTCGTCCCGGCGCTCGCCATCGCCTGGGCCAGCCTCGCCACGCGCTGGGACATCCCCGTGCTACGCGGCTTCAACTATCGCGGCGGCTTCGTCGTCATTCCCGAATTCGTCGCGCTGCTCGCGGCGCTCGTCACCTATACGGCCGGCTTCATCGCGGAGATCGTGCGCGGCGGCATCGAATCCGTGGCGAAGGGCCAGAGCGAGGCCGCCTCGGCGCTGGGCCTCCGGCCCGGCCGCATCCTCAGCCTCGTCGTTATCCCGCAGGCCTTGCGCGTGATGACCCCGCCGCTGACGAACCAGTATCTCAACGTGCTCAAGAACTCGTCTTTCGGCGCTGCGATCGCCTATCCCGACGTGGTCAGCCTGTTCATGGGCTCGGCGCTCAACAATACCGGCCAGGCGATCGAGATCATCGCCATGACGCTCGCGGTCTATCTCGTCATCGGCCTCGCGGTCTCGGCCCTGATGAATTGGTACAACGCCCGCATCGCCCTGGTGACGCGATGACCCGCACCTCCTCCCTCTCGATCTGGCGCGAGCGCCTGTTCGGCACGCCCTTCACCGGCTTCGTCTCGGTGGTGCTGTTTGTGCTGATCTCCTGGATCGCCATCCCGCTGATCCGCTGGGCCGTGATCGACGCGACCTGGGTCGGCTCGACGCGGGCCGATTGCGCCCCCGGCGGCGCCTGCTGGGTCTTTATCCGGGCCCGCTTCGGCCAGTTCATGTACGGGCTCTACCCCGTCGACCAGCGCTGGCGGGTCGATATCGCCGGGATTCTCGCCGTGCTCGGCGTCCTGGCGGTCGTCTTCGCCCCGCAGCGCTTCCGGCTGAAGCTCGGCCTCGCGATGCTGGTCATCCTGCCGCCGCTCGGCATCTGGCTGCTCTCGGGCGGTCTCGGCCTGTCCTATGTCGAGACGCGCGAATGGGGCGGGCTGATGCTCACCCTGTTCATCTCGGTCTATTCGAGCCTGATCGCGATCCCGCTCGGCATCCTCTTCGCGCTCGGGCGGCAGTCGGAACTCCGGATCATCCGCCTGATCAGCGTCATCTTCATCGAGTTCTGGCGCGGCGTGCCGATCATCGCGGTGATCTTCCTGGCCTCGCTCCTGCTGCCATTGATCCTGCCCGGCGGCATCGGCATCGACCGGTTGGCGCGCGCCGTGATCGGGCTCGGCTTCGTCATCGCCGCCTATATGGCGGAAGCGGTGCGCGGCGGCCTGCAGGCCCTGCCCAAGGGCCAGCGCGAGGCGGCGACGGCGTTGGGCCTGAACTACTGGAAGGCGACGGGCCTGATCGTCCTGCCGCAGGCCTTGCGCATCTCGCTGCCGGCGATGACCAACGAGTTTATCGCGCTGATCAAGAACACCACGCTGGTGCTGGTCGTCTCGATCCTCGATCTGCTCGGCATCGCCCAGGCCTCGCTCGCCGATCCCAACTGGGTCGGTATGAACATGGAGGCCTATGCCTTCTCGGGCGCGATCTACTGGCTGATCTGCTTCGCGCTGTCGCGCTGGAGCCGCTCGCTGGAGAAGAAGCGGAGGCTATGAGGTTGCCGTCATTCTCGGGCGAAGCGCAGCGCAGACCCGACAATCTCTTTCAGGAGGAAGCTCTGGCGCCTCCTTGTCATGAGATGCTCGGGTCAAGCCCGAGCATGACGCGCCCTTCGACCGTCCAACAAAAAAACCGGCCTTTCGGCCGGTTTTCTTTATTCGGTGCCGTGAAGCCTGATCAGGCCCGGACCTTGCTCCGGTCGCGCCGACGGTCGGCGGCGGGCTGGTAGGCGATGCGGGCGTGGTGGCTGCAATAGGGCAGGCCGGTCTGCGAGCGGGCGCCGCAGAAGCGAAATTCCGGGGTCGTCGGATCGCCCATCGGCCAGCGGCACATATACTCGCGCAGGTCCATGATGGTGACGCGCTCGGAGAACGGGATCACCACGTCGTCGGAGGGCAGCGGCGCAGCCTCGACCTCGATCTCCGCCTCGGGGGCGAAAACGGGCGCCAGCGCATGGGCGCCGCGCGTCGGGGCGGGCGCAGCCATCGGATGGCTCGGCGAGCGGGCCGGGGCGGGCGCAGCCATCGGATGGCTCGGCGAGCGGGCCGGGGCCTTGCGCGGGGCGTTGTTGCGCGGCGCGGCGGGCTGTGCCGCGCTCTTGGCCCGGCCCGACAGGCCGAGACGGTGGACCTTGCCGATCACCGCGTTGCGCGTGACGTTCCCCAGCTCGGCGGCGATCTGGCTGGCGCTCAGCCCGTCGCTCCAGAGCTTCTTGAGCTGCTCGACGCGCTCTTCCGTCCATGCTCCGGCTTCGTTCATCCGCATCACCTGTCTTGTCCGGCCGGCTCCTCGCGGGACCTGCCTTTAAGGGCGCTTCGTGACGGAATCCGGGACCGGCGGCTCTGCCGCAGGGGCAAGGCCGTTGCTGTCGCAACAGACGGTACAGGAGGCGCCGCACGAAATGTCGTATCTGACGAAGCCGACCATACAAGCTGCGGTGACTCGCGAACAAGAGTCGGCGAATCCGAATTGGGCTTTTCCCCAGACGATTCGCGATTGAGCGGTCAAGCGAATCCTTTCGGCAACACTGTTCCAGCGGCATTGAATTGACAGTCGCAGCCGCCTTAAGCATATTTATCCACAAGGTGACGCCGCCCCGCTCGGGCGGCGCTTATGTTTGGCGGATCAAGGTTCCGACGATGCGGATGACGGCGCGACGAGAGATCAGGAGCTGGGTGCGACGATAACGTCGCCGCCGGGTCTTATCGTGGCTGCATGCCTGCAGCATCCATCCCGGATCGTCGTTCTCCGTTCAGCGCCAATCCGTTTCTCACCCCGTCCCCTTCGCGAGGATCTTCGTCTCATGGCTCCCGCCCCTGTTTCCCCCAGCCAGTCCGTGCTCGTGCCGACCTATGCCCGTGCCCCAGTCGCGTTCGAGCGCGGGGAAGGCCCCTGGGCGATCACGGCCGACGGCACGCGCTATCTCGATTTCGGCGCCGGCATCGCGGTCAACGCGCTCGGCCACGCCCATCCGCATCTCGTCAAGACGCTGACCGAGCAGGCCGGCAAGATCTGGCATACCTCGAACCTCTATGGCGCGCCGGATGGCGAGCGGCTGGCCCGCCGCCTCTGCGAGGCGACCTTCGCCGAGCGCGTTTTCTTCACCAATTCCGGCGCCGAGGCGAACGAGTGCGCCATCAAGATGGCGCGGAAATATCATGCCGCGAAGGGCCATCCCGAGCGCTACCGCATCATCACTTTCGAGGGGGCCTTCCATGGCCGGACCCTGGCGACCATCGCCGCCGGCGGCCAGCAGAAGTACATCGACGGCTTCGGCCCCAAGGTCGAAGGCTTCGACCAGGTGCCCTTCGACGACGAGAAGGCGCTGCGCGCCGCGATCACGCCGGAAACCGCCGCGCTGATGATCGAGCCGATCCAGGGTGAGGGCGGCCTGCGCTCCGTGCCGGCCCGCTTCCTCAAGCTGCTGCGCGAGCTCAGCGACGAGCAGGGCCTGATGCTGATCTTCGACGAGATCCAGACCGGCGTCGGCCGCACCGGCAAGTTCTTCGCCCATGAGATGTACGGCGTCACGCCCGACATCATGTCGATCGCCAAGGGCATCGGCGGCGGCTTCCCGATGGGCGCCTGCCTCGCGACCGAAGAGGCCGCTTCCGGCATGACGCTCGGCACACATGGCACCACCTTCGGGGGTAATCCGCTCGCCATGGCGGTCGGCAATGCCGTGCTCGACGTGGTGCTGGCGCCCGGCTTCATCGAGCGCGTCGGTCAGATCGCACTCAGGCTCAAGCAGTCTCTGGCCGAGCTCAAGGACAAACATCCCGAGGTGATCGCCGAGATCCGCGGCGAGGGCCTGATGCTCGGCCTCAAGCTGCACACGCTGAACACCGACTTCGTCAACGAGGCCCGCGCCCACGGCCTGCTCGTCGTCGGCGCCGGCGACAATGTCGTGCGCCTGCTGCCGCCGCTGATCATCACCGAGGCCGATGTCGCGGAAGCGGTGTCGCGTCTCGACAAGACGGCGGGCGCGATCGAAGCCGCGCTGAAGCGGCCGGCCGCCGAATAAGTTCACCCCAGACCCACACCAGCGAAGCGAAGGAAGCGCCCGTGACGCGCCATTTCCTCGATCTCTCCGATTTCTCCGGCAGCGAGCTGCGCGCGATCCTGCGCACGGGCGAGGAGATCAAGTCGCGACGCCGTACCCCCGCCGCCGCCGGAGACCGCCTGCTCGAGGGCAAGGTCGTCGCCACCATCTTCGAGCAGCCGAGCCTGCGCACCCGCGTCTCCTTCGATGTCGGCATCCGCGAACTCGGGGGATCGCCGATGATGGTTGCCGGCCATGAGATCGAGCTCGGCGAGCGCGAGACCATCGCGGACACCGCCCGCGTGCTCTCGCGCTATGTCGACGCGATCATGATCCGCATCCTGGATCACGACTCGCTGGTCGAGATGGCGAAATACGCCACCGTCCCGGTGATCAACGGCCTGACCAAGCGCCAGCATCCCTGCCAGGTCATGGCCGATGTCATGACCTTCGAGCAGCGCAAGGGCGCGATCGAAGGCAAGCGTATCGCCTGGACCGGCGACACCAACAACGTGCTGACCTCCTGGGTCCACGCCGCCGGCCGGCTCGACTTCGAGCTTGCCGTCGCGACGCCCGAGGAGCTGGCGCCGCCGCCGGCCCTGATCGCCTGGGCCAAGAAGCAAGGCGCCAGGATCAAGCTGACCAACCGACCTGAGGAGGCGGTCGAGGGCGCCGACTGCGTCATCACCGATTGCTGGGTCTCGATGGGCGATGAGGAAGGCACCCGCCACAACCTGCTGCGGCCCTATCAGGTCGACGACCGGTTGATGCAGCGCGCCGAGAAGGACGCGATCTTCATGCATTGCCTGCCGGCCTCGCGCGGCGAGGAGGTCACGGACGCGATCATGGACGGCCCGCAATCGGCCGTCTTCGACGAGGCCGAGAACCGCCTTCACGCGCAGAAGGGCATTCTCGCCTGGTGCTTCGGCGGAGTGGCGGCCTGATGGCCGTGGACGACAGCATGAGCGCCGCCGGGCTCGACGATCGGGTCATTCCCTTCGCCGTGCCCGATCTCGACGTGCGCGGCCGCGTCGTGCGGCTGGGCGCCTCGATCGACACGATCCTCGAGCGTCATGACTATCCCGAGCCCGTCTCGCGCGTGCTCGGCGAGGCTGCGGCGCTCACCGTCCTGCTCGGCACGGCCTTGAAATTCGAGGGCCGCTTCCAGCTCCAGACCAAGAGCGACGGCGCGATCACGATGATGGTGGTCGATTTCAATGCGCCCGATAATTTCCGCGCCGTTGCCCATATCGACGAGGCCAAGCTGGTCGAGGCGATTGCGCTCGACAAGGTCTCGACCGGGGAGTTGCTCGGCGACGGCCATCTCGCCATGACCGTCGACCAGGGCTCGGCCACGACGCGCTACCAGGGCATCGTCGCGCTGAAGGGCCAGAGCCTCGAAGAGGCCGCGCATCAGTATTTCCGCCAGTCCGAGCAGATCCCGACGCGGGTTCGCCTCGGCGTCGGCACGGTCACCACGGGCGGGCGCCCGCATTGGCGCGCCGGCGGCATCCTCGTGCAGTTCATGCCGCATTCGCCGGACCGCCTGCGCGCGGCCGACATGCATCCTGGCGACGCGCCCGAGGGCCACGAGATTCTCGCCAATGCCGATCCTGACGGTATCGCCGACGATGCCTGGATGGAGGCGCGCTCGCTGGTCGAGACGGTCGAGGACCACGAACTGCTCGACCCGACGCTGGAAAGCGAGCGGCTGCTCTATCGCCTGTTCCACGAGCGTGGCGCCCGCGTCTTCGAGCCGGTCACCGTGCATGAGGCCTGCCGTTGCTCGCGCGAGCGCGTGCTCTCGATGCTGCGCGGCTTCGCGCCGGAAGATCGCAAGGCGATGATCGCCGATGACGGCAGGCTCGGCGTCACCTGCGAGTTCTGCTCGCGGCGCTATTCCTTCGACCCGGTCGAGGTCGAAGAGGGGCAGGCAGCTGGGCAGTAGGTTCTCTGCCCATTTATCTCTCTCTCTCAGTCATTCCGGGCGCAGCGCAGCGAAGACCCGGAATCCATCATAGAGCGCGGCGCCCTTTGATGGATTCCGGATCGGTGCCGCTTCGCAGCTTGTCCGGAATGACGATGGAGGATGGGCCTCAGCCCGCCTGACACTCCGCCATCAGCTTGCGCATGAAGGTCTCGCCGGCCGCCAACTGCTCCAGCGTGATGTATTCGTCCGGCTGATGCGCCTGGTCGATCGAACCGGGGCCGCAGACCACGGTCGGAAGCCCCGCCTGCTGGAAATGCCCGGCTTCGGTCGCATAGGCGACCGCGATCGTGTGGTTCCGGCCGGAGAGCCGCATGGCGAGCCGCTCGGCCTCGGAGCCCGGATCGGGCGCCAGCCCCGGCACGTCCGAGGTCATCTGCGTCTCGATCGCCGCGCTCGGCGCGGTCGAGCGCATCCGCGCCAGCACCTTGTCGGCCGTCTTCGCGAAACGGGCCGGGCCGGCCTCGGGATCGGAGCTCGGAACCGTCCGGATCTCCCAGAGGATTTCGCAGCGATCGGCCAGGATGTTGCGGGCGATGCCGCCATGGAAGGTGCCGATATGGATGGTGTCATAGGGCGGGTCGAAGCGGCCGCTCGTATCCGGTCGCTGCTTGGCATCTTCCGCCATCTGGTCGAGCTCGGCGGCGAGCAGGGCGCCGGCATGGACGGCGCTGGCACCGAGCTGCGGCTTGGAGGAATGCGCGGCAAAACCCTTCACCACGGTCTGGAAGGTCCGCACGCCCTTATGCGCGTCGCAAATGTCGAGCATGGTCGGCTCGCCGACGATGACGGCGCGCGGCCGCGGCAGGGTCTTGCCCATGGCAGCGATGCCGTCGACCACGCCAAGGCAAGTCACCTCCTCGTCATAGGACAGGAAGAGATGGATCGGCGTCTTCAGGTTCGCCGCCAGGAAATCCGGCACCAGCGCCAGACCCAGCGCCAGGAAGGCCTTCATGTCGACGGCGCCGCGGCCATAGGCTTTGCCATCCTCGACATGCAGCGTGAACGGGTCGCGGCTCCAGGCCTGGCCCGCCACCGGCACGACATCGGTATGGCCGGACAGCACGATGCCGCCGCGATCCTGCGGGCCGACGGTCGCGAACAAAGCCGCCTTGTCGCCGGTTTCATTCGGGAAGCGCACCGAGGAGACGCCCCAGCCGGCAAGATAGTCCTCGACGAAGTCGAGCAGGGCGAGGTTCGACTTGTCGCTCACCGTGTCGAAGGCGACGAGGCGGGCGAGCATCTCGAGCGGCGTATGGCGCTGCCCGGCTGGAACGGAGGCGGTCAATGCAGAACCTTCTTCACATAGGGGGAATCGAGCGGGAAGAGCGGCACCTCGACATCGAAGATCGTGCCGTTCTCATCCTGCATGGCGTAGAAACCATGCATCGAGCCGTCGGGCGTCGTCAGCGGGCAGCCCGAGGTATAGTTGAAGCTCTCGCCCGGCCGCAACACCGGCTGCTTGCCGACCACACCTTCGCCGCGGACCTCGTGGATCTCGCCGCGTCCGTCGGTGATGAACCAGTGCCGGGTCATCAGCTGCACGGTTTGCGTCGAGAGATTCACGATCTCGATTGCATAGGCCCAGAAATAGCGGCCCTGCGCATGCGAGGATTCCGCATCCATGAAACTGGGCGCCGCGGTCACACGCACGCCATGCGTCTGGGCCTGATACATCGAAGGCTCCGCCTCGGCCGGTAGCGGCTCTACCGATGCTGATGTGTTATCGGCCTGCCGGCGCCAGCGTCAATGCGGCGAGGCTGCGATTCTGGCGTGGACAACCCGGCAACCCGTGCATGCCCCGTTGCCCCCGTGCTTGGCCTTCAGGGTCTCGTTCGCTAGCTATGATCGATTATCCCTTGCGGAACGCGCATGCTGACCTTCAAGCCCGGCATCCAGCCCGACAGCTCCATCCGCGCCTTCATTGAGGCGGGAGCGATCACGCTCGCAAAGCCGCCGGCCGAAGGGCAGATCCAGCCCGCGAGCCTGGACCTGCGCCTGGGCGCGCGTGCCTATCGCGTCCGCGCCTCGTTCCTTCCCGGCCCGGAGCGCACGGTGCGCAGCCGGATCGAGGATCTCTCGCTGCACGAGATCGACCTGACGCAGGGCGCGGTGCTCGAGACCGACTGCGTCTATATCGCCGAACTGATGGAAGGCCTGCGCCTGCCCAAGGGCCTGCGCGCCGCCGCCAATCCGAAGAGCTCGACCGGCCGGCTCGACGTCTTCACCCGCGTCATCACCGACCGAGCCCGCGAGTTCGATCTGGTCGAGGATGGTTATGAAGGCCCGCTCTTCATCGAGATTTCGCCGCGCACCTTCCCGGTGCTGGTCCGCTCCGGCTCGCGCCTCTCGCAGATCCGCTTCCGGGCCGGCGAGACGCGCCTCGACGACCGCGCGCTCGGCGAGATTCATCAGCGTGAGACGCTGGTCAGCGCGGCCGAGCCCTCCTTCCAGGGCGGCGTCGCCGTCAGCGTCGATCTCTCCGGTTTCGACGGTCTACTCGGCTATCGCGGCAAACATCACACGGCGCTGATCGATGTCGATCGCGTCGGCGCCTATCGCGCCGCCGATTTCTGGGAGCCGATCCACAACGACGGTTCGGCCAGCCTGATCCTCGATCCCGGCCAGTTCTACATCCTCGCCTCCAAGGAGGCGGTGCATGTCCCGCCGGATTACGCTGCCGAGATGACGCCCTTCGATGCGCTGGTCGGCGAGTTCCGCGTGCACTATGCCGGTTTCTTCGATCCGGGTTTCGGCCATCGCGCCGCCGGTGGCCAGGGCGCGCGCGCCGTGCTCGAGGTCCGCTCCCGCGACGTGCCCTTCATCATCGAGGACGGCCAGATCGTCGGACGCCTCGTCTATGAGACGATGGCGGCCAGGCCGGAAGCGCTTTACGGCGCCGATCTCAAGTCGAACTACCAGGGCCAGGCCCTGAAGCTCTCCAAGCACTTCAAGGGTTGAGCAGACGCTCGCTCCGGTCTTCCCTCGATCGCGAGCAATTCCCGGATGACACTTGGGCTCGGACCCGCTATGAACGCGGGCCTGCCGCGCGTTGCTTCGCCAGCGTGAAGGGCATGCGGGCGTAGTTCAGTGGTAGAACGTCAGCTTCCCAAGCTGAATGTCGTCGGTTCGATCCCGATCGCCCGCTCCAATTTTCTCCGGAAATCGATGGTCTGCGGTTGCCCGACGCTCAGCCACGGCGTGCCGGCGTAGCTTCGCCCGCCATGGCCTGCGCCGCTTTCGCGCCGTCGATCACGACCGGCGTCCAGCCGCGCCCGGAGGATTTCAGCCAGTCGGCGATATGCTCGAAAATGATGCGCTGAAAGGGCTGGATCGGCTGCCCGCTCTGCTCGGCGGTCGTCATGATCCGGCTGAGCTCATCCGCGAAGTCGTTCTTGATCCCGCTGCCGAAGCGGTTCTCCAGATGCTTGAACAGAATGCCGAACAGGCTGATCTGGGCGCTGGCCAGCCCGGCGACGCAATGGCTGAGGTCTTCCTGGGTCATCGTCTTGTCCTCGGAAATGGTGCGCTCTTCGAGCGGTGGCTGAAAGGCGCCGACGGAAGGCGGGCAACCGGGCGGCTCAGAATTCCGACCAGTCGTCGCGGCCGCCGCTCAGGGCGCGCAGCACCTTGCGCTGCAGCCGGGCGGGAGCGGTCGCGGCCGGCTCGACCTCGACCGGCGCCGGTCGCGCGAAGGAGATCGCGTCGGCTCTGGCATTCAGCCGCTCCAGCGGGATCTGGAACGAGGAGACGAGGGACTGAAGGCGCTTTGCCGAATCCTCGAGTGTGCCGGCAACGGCGTGGCTCTGCTCGACCATCGTGGCGTTCTGCTGCGTCATTTCGTCGAGATGCGCCACGACCTTGGCGACCTCCTCGATTCCGTTGGCCTGTTCCTGCGAGGCGATCGAGATGTCGGCAAGCGCTGTGGAGACCTGCCGCGACGACTGCACGATCTCGGTGAGCGCGGTGCCGGCTTCCTGGACCAGCTTCACGCCGGCGGAGACCTCTTCGGCCGAGTTCGTGATCAGCTTCTTGATATCGTTGGCCGAATCGCTCGAGCGCTGGGCCAGCGCCCGCACTTCCGAAGCCACCACCGCGAAGCCGCGGCCCGCCTCGCCGGCCCGCGCCGCCTCGACTGCGGCGTTCAGCGCCAGCAGATTGGTCTGGAAGGCGATCGTGTCGATGACGTTGATGATCTCGGCGATATTGGCCGAGGCGCTCTCGATGCGCTCCATCGCTGCAATGGCGGCGCTGACGATCTCCCCGCCGCGATTGGCGATGGCATTGGCGTTCTCGCCAAGGGCCGTTGCGTCCTGCGCCCGCGCGGCGCTCTGCTTGACGGACGCCGCGAGCTCCTCGGTCGTCGCCGCCGTCTCTTCGAGGCTGCTCGCCTGTTCCTCGGTTCGCTGGGCGAGGTTGCGGCTGTCCTGGTTGATCGTCGAGGAGCCGGCCGTGAGCGTGCCGGAAATGTCGGCGGTCGTCGTCACGACGTCGCAGAGCGTCTCGATCAGCGCGTTCACGCCCTCGCAGAGATTGCGGAGATCACCGGCCTTACCGGCCATGTCGATGCGTGGATTGAGGTTTCTCTGCTTCGCCGCTGCAACGACCTGCTGCGTCTCCGCGACCGTGAGCTGGAGCGCCTCCTGTTCGAGATGGCGCTGCGTGATGTCCGAGGCGAATTTCACCACCTTGTAGGGCCGTCCGGCCGAATCGAGGATCGGGTTGTAGGTGGCCTGGATCCAGATCCGGCGGCCGCCCTTGCCGATGCGCAAATATTCGCCCTCGTCATATTCGCCGCGGCCGAGCTTGGACCAGAAGCGCTTGTAGGTCTCGGACTGATGCTCCTCCGATCCGACGAACAAGCGGTGATGCTGGCCTCGGATCTCGTCGAGACGATAGCCGACGGCGTTCAGGAAGTTGTCGTTGGCATCGAGGATGATGCCGTCGAGGTTGAATTCGATCACGGCCTGGGATTTGCGGATGGCGGCGATCTGCGCTTCCGAATTGGCGATCTCCGCCTTCTGGGCCGTGATGTCGGTCGCGAACTTCACGATCTTGGTCGGCTTGCCGTCGCGCCCGAGAACCGGCGCGTAGATCGCCTGGAGCCAGAACGGCGTACCATCCTTGCCGATCCGCAGGAACTGGCCCTCCTGCGGCTCTCTCTGGCGCAGCGCGCTCCAGAATGCCTTGTAGTACGGCGCTTCCGCCTCCTCCTTGCGTAGGAAGATCGCGTGAGAGCGCCCGACGACCTCCGCCAGCTGGTAGCCCGTCGTCGACAGGAAATGATCGTTGGCGAAGAGGATGGCCCCCGCGAGGTCGAACTCGATCACGGCCTGAGAGCGATGGACCGCCTCGATCTGCGCCGCAGCAGTGTCTTTGCTGAAAATATTGAAGCCCATTGTCCGTCCCGACGCGATGCGACGCAAGGAAGAAAGCTCTAGCCAAGTTAAATAACGAGATCTGCCGTTAGGGGATGTGTTTAATGCCTTGTTAACGAAGTTGAGCGGCATCAATCGAATTAACGAATCGTAGCCTCCTTCTAGGGAAGAAGCGCCGCGCCTAGCCGCGATTTCGGTTTCCTGGGCGTGGTTTTGGGCGATTTTCTGTTAACGCGTTAACAGGTATTAATGTATTATTAACGGGCTGGACATAGGTTTGTTGCCGTTTGATAACTATAAGATACTATCGATTGACATCATCAGGAGCCTATATTCTGCCGGAAGAGGTGAGATGCTGAGCGCAGTGCTCTGGGAAGACGAAGATTTCGCGCAACTGAAGGTTGAGATTTCAACCTTGAGCAGCAATGTGCCAGCGCCGGTGCGCGCTATGGTGGCGAGTACGGTCAAGCATTTCGCCGTTGAGCTGGTCGACGAGCTCTGGGCGGATCTCGCGCACCATGCCCGGGTTCAGGCCCTGTTCGACAATGAGGTCATTGCCCGCCGATTTCAGGGCGCCCTGTCGCAATGGCTCGTCGAGATATTTCCGAAGGAGCCGATCGACGCCACGCCTTTCCTCATGCGCCAGTCGGAGATCGGGTCGACGCATGCCCGCATCCAGATTCCGACCTCGCTGAGCATGCTCGTGGCGCGCGCGTTCAAGCGAGGCATCTACAACAATCTCAAGCACACGCGATTGTCGCGCGACGAATTCGTCCATGCCGCGCTTTATGTCTCGGGGGTCATCGATGTCGCGACCGCGGCGATCACCGCCGCCCATCTCAGCGGGCTGGATCGCAACCTGCGGGCGGAAGATGCGCTTCGCCAGGTCTCGATCGACCATGATTTCCGTGCCGAGCGGGAGAAGCAGAAAGCATCGCTGGCCGAATGGGCGCAGGCCGTCTTCTTCGGGTCTCATATCGCCGGCGGGGCCGATGGCGTGCTGCCGCTGAGCCGCTCCGAATTCGGCCTGTGGTTTTCCCACAGGGCGAATCTCCTGTTCGGCCGAACGGCGGAATATGCGTCGATCGCCCGGCTTGTGGTTGAGGCCGACGAACTCGTCCGGCAGTTGCGCGATGAGGCGGATGCGTCACGCCGCGAGAAGCTTCTGCGGGAGATCAGGCAGATCGTCTGCCAGGTCAACAACCTGCTCAGCGTCCAGTTCAGCCATTCCTTCGACATGGGCGGCGCCAAGGATCCACTGTCGCGCTTGCTGAACCGTCGCTACCTCCGGGCTGCGATCTCGCGGGAGGTCGCGCTGCGCCGCAAGACGAGCCGCTCCTTCTCGATGATCATGCTCGAGATCTCGCAATTCGATACCTTGCGAGCCCGCCTCGGCGAAGGCGGCGCCGATACGGTCGTGCAGCAGACGGCCGCCATGCTGCTCAATGCGGTCCGATCGAGCGATACGGTGTTCAGCATGGGGCGCGAGACCTTCCTGATCATCCGCGTCGGGACGGATGCCCGGGAAGCGGCGACCTTCGCCCGCGGCATCGTCCAAAGCTATGCCGCGACCCATTTTTCGATCAACGGCCAGACGGTGCTCCAGAACACGCTGAAAGTCGGCGTCATCGAATATGACGGGCATCCTGATCCGCGTCGTCTCGTCGACAAGGTCGCCAACGCCCTGCGCAACGAGAAGGGCAGCAAGTGATCCAGGCTTTCCGGGACCGCGGCGCGGTTTCCCGGTTATCGTGGCATCGCTGACGCAATCCCGTTCGCGTGATGGGATCGAATCCGCGTTTCGCGGGTTGACCTCCTGCGCCGCCGATTCGGCGCAAGGAGCAGGATATGATCACGATCAGGCAGACAGCCACCACCATCGCCGCCGTTCTGATGCTGGCTTCGCCCGCCATGGCGCAGCAGCGCTCGCTGGGCCCCTCGACGGGGACCGTGCGCCTTGAGCAGGTCCAGGCGGGCTTCATCGCTTCCGGTGAGGCCGGCGGCGGGACGCTGCGCTTTCGCGGCCGCTCCTATCCGGTCACGGTCGGCGGGCTCGGCATCGGTTCGATCGGCGCGGCGCGCTCGGTCGCCACGGGCACGGTTTACGGGCTGCATCGCGTCTCGGACTTCGCTGGGGCTTACGTCCAGCTCAAGGAGGCTGGGCGGTCGGTGACGCGGGTCGTGGCACCACCTGGCTGCGCAACGACAAGGGCGTGACGCTCAAGCTCGCGACTCGCCGCCAGGGCCTCCAGCTTCAGCTCGGTGCGGACGGCGTCCTGATCGGCTTCCGGCAATAGGCTGGGTCGTTGCGGCTCGGATAAGGCGAGGTAGCCCCTAGGCTTTTGCGCCGCCTCGACTATGGTGCGGGCACTTTGGATAACGTGCTCCGACCCCTGACGATCTGTGCTGCCGCCGCTGCTCTGGCCGCGGTGCTCTGCGTGGTGCTGCGCCCGCTCCTTTTGCGCTATGCGCTGGCACGGCCGAATGCGCGCTCGAGCCACAAGATTCCCACGCCGCAGGGCGGCGGCATCGCCGTTCTCGTCGGTGCCTTCGCCGCGTTGGGCACGTCGCTGTGGCTTGCTCCTGTCGAGGGTGAAGCGGCTCGCCCCGTCTTGGTGCTCGCGTTCGCGGTGACGGGGCTCGGCATCGTCGGCGCCTGGGACGATATCCGCCCGTTGCCGGCCAGCGTCAGGCTCGTATTGCAGGCGCTCTGCGTCGGCTTCGTGCTGTTTCGCGCGGCGCCGGAGCTCCGCCTGTTTCCCGAGTTCCTGCCCCTGTCGGTCGAGCGCGCGCTGGCGCTCCTGGCGGGCGTCTGGTTCGTCAACCTCGTCAATTTCATGGATGGGCTCGACTGGATCACGGTGGCCGGCATGGTGCCGCTGGCAGCGGCGCTGGCGCTCGCCGGCATGGCCGGCGCGATCGATCCGGTGACGGGCTGGCTTGCCGCCGGGCTCTGCGGCGGGCTCCTCGGCTTCGCTCCCTTCAACCGGCCGGTGGCCCGTCTCTTTCTCGGGGATGTCGGCTCGCTGCCGATCGGGCTCCTCACCGCCTATCTGCTTTACCGCCTTGCCGGCACGGGCGCCTTCGCCGCCGCCGTGATCCTGCCGCTCTATCACATCGCCGATTCGACGATCACGCTGCTGCGGCGCCTCGCCCGTGGCGAGAAGGTCTGGGAGGCGCATCGCTCGCATTTCTACCAGCAGGCGACGACGAACGGATTCAGCGTGATGGGTGTGGTCGGCCGCGTCGCCTTGCTCAATCTCGCGCTCGTCGCGCTCGCCGGCATTTCGCTGGCCTGGCCGGCTCTCCCGGCCCAGTTCGTCTGCCTGGCCATTGCCGCCCTGCTCACCGGCTCGTTATTGCGTCGTTTTGCAACCGGCCCCCGCCATGGCTGAGGGACGGGTTCTCGTCACCGGCGCCAGCGGCTTCGTCGGGCCGCATGTCGTCGCAGCGCTGTTGCAGGCCGGCTATCGCCTGCGCCTCGCTCAGCGCAGCCGGCAACCAGTCCCAGCGGGGGCGGAAGCGATCGTGACCGGCGATCTCTCGGCGCCCGTCGACTGGCGCGCCGCGCTCGAGGGTGTCGACCATGTCGTGCACATGGCCGGGCTCGCCCATGCGGGACCCGGCCTTGAGGAGGCGCTCTACCGGCGCATCAACACCGAGGCCACGCTGGAGCTCGCCCGCACGGCCGAAGCGGCCGGCGTCCGGCGCTTCGTCTACCTGTCCTCGATCAAGGCGCAGACCGATGCCTTCGACGGTCCTCCCTTGCGGGAAGACATGCAACCGGCGCCTGGCGACGCCTATGGCCGCTCCAAGCTCGCCGCGGAGCGAGGGTTGGCCGCGCTCGAGCTCGATTGGGTCGCGCTGCGTCCGGTCCTGATTTACGGGCCGGGGGTGAAGGCCAATATGGCGGCGCTGCTCAAGCTGGCGCAACTGCCCGTGCCCCTGCCTTTCGGCGGGCTGAAGGCGCCGCGCTCACTGCTTGCCGTCGAGAATCTGGCCAGTGCCGTCCTGTTCGCGCTGACGCCGGCCTGCCCGACGCGACGGGCCTATGCCGCTGCCGACCCCGATCCCGTCAGCGTCGCGGACATGTTGGCGGCGATGCGCGCGGGACTGGGGCGCGGCCCCGGTCTGCTGCCCGTGCCCGAGGCCTGGCTGCGCCGGCTGGCGCGTCTCGCCGGCCGCGAGGAGACGTTCCTGAAGCTGGCGGGGAGCCTCGTTGCGCGGCCGGAGCGCCTGCTCAGTGCTGGCTGGCAGCCGCAGGCAGAGACGAAATCGGCACTGGCGCGGCTGGCTGCTGCTGCTCGCGCCGGCTGAAGTCCGGAATCGCCTCGTCGAGCACGGCATTGGCCGCGGCATGGTCATTGGCCTTCACCGCGGCCTGGAGCTGCGCCAGCCAGGCTTCGATCCGGGCGCGGCCGGCGAAGATCGGCTTGGCTGCCATGATGCCGTCGAGTCCGGTCTCGGCCATCGGCTCGTCCCGGGCGAAGAGGATCTCGTTCAACCGCTCGCCCGGCCTGACGCCGGAGACGACGATCTCGATGTCCTCGCCCGGCTCGAAGCCGGCGAGGCGGATCATCCGCTCGGCCAGGTCCATGATCCGCATCGGCTGGCCCATCTTGAGCACGTAGACGGCGGCGCGATCAGCTTCGGCATCGCCGGCGCGGGCATGGGAGGCGGCGGTCAGCACGAGGTCGCAGGCCTCGCGGATCGTCATGAAATAGCGGATCATCTCCGGGCTGGTGACGGTGACCGGCCCACCCCGGGCGATCTGTGCCTTGAATTTCGGTACGACCGAGCCGGCCGAACCCAGCACGTTGCCGAAGCGCACTGCGACAAGGCGGATGCCGGAATCGGCGGCCACGAGCTCGGCATCGCGCGATTGCGCATAGATCTCGGCGAAGCGCTTGGTCGCGCCCAGCATCGAGACGGGCTCGATCGCCTTGTCGGTCGAGATCATGACGAAAGTCCGGACACCGGCCGCGACGGCGGCATCGATGACGTTCACCGAACCGAAGATATTGGTCTTGATGCCCTCGCTCCAGTCGGCCTCCAGATAAGGCACATGCTTCAGCGCCGCGGCATGAACGACGATATCGGGCTTGAAACCGGCGAAAAGCGGCATGATCCGCTCGCGGTCGCGGACATCGGCCAGAACGCCGGAGACGGTGGTGTCAGGCGCTTGAACCGAGAGCTGTTCGCTGATCTGGAACAGGGCGGGTTCCGAGCTCTCGACGACGAGCAATTCGGCCGCGCCGAAGGCGGCGCAGCGCAGGCAGATCTCGGAGCCGATCGAGCCGCCGCCGCCGGTGACGATGACGCGCTTGCCCTTGAGGAACGAGCCGAGCCGCTCGCGATCGATCGCGACGGTCGAGCGCACCAGCAGGTCCTCGATCTCGAGTGGGGCGACCTCCGTGTCGCGCACGCCCTCGCCCAGGCTGTCGATGCGGGAGATCGGCAGGGCGAGCTTGCGCGTCCGCGCCAGCCATTTTTCCGGCTGCGCTTCGGGCAGGAGGGCCGAGGGCGTCGCGACGATGCGGCGGTAGGCTTCGCCGCGCTCCACTGCCTCGCCAGCGATCCGCTCGATATCCGCGAGCAGCCCGAGCACCGGCACGCCGCGGATCGACTGGCCGAGATCGTCGGCGCGGGGCGAGAGGATGCCGGCGGGCCTGAGGCGCCGCATCGTGCCGGCTTCCATCGCCCGGATCACCATCTCGATCTCGACGCTGCGCCCGAGCAGCAGCGCCGGCAGGTTCGCCTCGCGCACGGCCGTCGTGCGCGAGCGCGCATATCTGAAATAGCGATAGGCGAGGCGCGGGCCGCCGAGCAGGGCGACCTGCACGAGCCAGTACAGCGCGATCGAGATCTTGCCGAAATAGAAGCCGCCGTAGAAATTCGGCGCGACCAGCACGTAGTCGACCGCAAGCAGCGAGACCGTCAGGACCGAGACCGCCTTGACGATGTTCGAGAGGTCCGGCAGCGAGGCGAAGCGCCATTTCGAGCGGTAGAGCGAGAACAGCCAGTAGACCAGCCCGGCATAGGCCACGAAGAAGGGCAGGAAGCGCGGCAGGTAGCGCAGATGCTCTTCGAGCTGAGCGCCTTCGAAGCGGACGACGAAGACGAGCCATATCGCCAGCGCCGTGACCGCGAGGTCATGCAGGACGACGGCGAGCTTCTTGAAATTCTGTTTGGGCAGGATGGCCATGTCCGGGCGGTATCCCGCTCCCTCGGCGGCTTGTCAACGCATCGGGCCGGGATTGCCGAGCGCACTTCCGGGCGGAGTGCGCTAGCCGATGGCGGGCTTGGCTTCCAACGCGCTCAGGATGAAAGCGATCATCTCGTCCGGATTCGGGCCGGGAATGCATTCGCATTGCGTGATCAGCAGCGGGTGCATGAAGCGGATCATCGCGGTGCGGATGCAGCCCGTGGCATGGGCTGGCTCCATCGGCCGGAACTCGCCCCGCGCGATGCCGTCGGCGACCACGCGGCGCAGCACCATGTCGAAGCGCTCGATATGCGCGATGATCGCGTCCCAGCTCTCCTCCATCGCGGCGCAGACCATCTCCTGCATGCGGGCATGGCCGGCGAAGCGCGCGGCGTTCAGCCGGTAGGATGTCGCGAGGATGTCGCGCAGGCGCTCGGAGGCGGGCCGGTCTTCGTCGGCGATGGTGGCGATGGCCTCTTCCTGCTCGCGCTTGTAGCGCTCCAGCACGGCCTCGTTGATCGACTTCTTGGAATCGAAGAAGCGATAAACGTTGGCGGGGCTCATCCGCAGGGATTTGGCGATGTCCGCCACGGTCGTCTTCTGGTACCCGATATCGCGAAAGAAGCGCTCGGCGGTGTCGACGATGGTCTGCCTGGTATCGCGTTCGGGGTTACTCACGGCGTCGCCGGTTGGGTTGGTTCAAACAAAAGCGGTGAAGAATTGATCGTTATGACGAATTTCGTCATTCGTCAACATAATGGCGAATAAAGACTTTTGCCTTGATGTGCATCAATCCTCCGGTCGGTGCTTGCAGAGAGAACCGCCCGTGCCGGTCGAAGTTCCCGCCATGGCCTAGCCCGTGGAAACCCGCGTCCGGGCGAGATTGAGCAGGGTTTCCGTATCGAAATGCTCATCCAGATGCGCGGCGAGCGCATCCAGGGTGGCCTCGACCGCATCCTCATAGAGCAGGCTCGACGCGCGACGATGGCCGTCGATCGCCGCGAGCCAGGCGCCGCGCACCGCGTCGGAAGCAAAGACGCCATGCAGGTAGCTGCCGGCCACCCGTCCATCCGGGCTCGCGGCGCCTTCCGGGCGGCCCTCAACCCGGAAAGGGGCGCGGGTCGTGTCGGTCCCTTCGGTTCGGCCAAGATGAATCTCGTAGGCCCGGCCCTTGGCGCTGCTCCCGGCATCGCTGAAATCGACTTCGCGGACGGTCTTGTCGGCGTCGAGCGTGGTCTCGACATCGAGCAGGCCGAGACCGGGTGCCTCTCCAGGCGGACCTTCGAGCCCGAGCGGATCGCGCACGATCCGTCCGAGCATCTGGTAGCCGCCGCAAAGCCCGAGGACGTGCCCGCCCCTGCGGCGATGGGCGAGGATATCGATATCCCAGCCTTCCCGTCGGAGCGCAGCAAGGTCGCGCAGGGTCGTCTTGGAGCCCGGCAGGATGACGAGGTCGGCATCGCCGGGCAGGGGCTGTCCCGGCCCGACCATGGCGAGATCGACGTCTCTCTCCAGCTTGAGCGGGTCGAGATCGTCGAAATTGGCGATGCCCGGCAGCACGGGCACCGCGATTTTGATCCGGGCGCCGGCTTTCCGCCCCGAGCGGATGTCGAGCCCGTCCTCGGCCGGCAGCCGGGTCGCATCCGCAAACCACGGCACGACGCCGAGGCAGGGCCAACCAGTGGTCTCGGCGATGGTCGCAACGCCGGGCGCGAACAATTCGACGGCACCCCGGAAGCGATTGATCGCGAAGGCGCGGATCATCGCCCTGTCCTCCGCGTCGAGCACGGCATGGGTGCCGACGAGGCTCGCGATCACGCCACCGCGGTCGATATCGCCGATCAGCACGGCCGGGACGTTCGCCGCGCGCGCAAAGCCGAGATTGGCGATGTCGCGGGCACGCAGGTTCGTCTCGGCCGGCGAGCCCGCGCCTTCGACGATGACGAGATCGGCGCCCTCGCCAAGCCGCGAGAAGCTGTCGAGCACCTGCGGCAGGAAATCGCCGCGCCGGGCGAAATCGCGCGAGGCGAGGCGACCGGCCACGCGGCCCTGCAGGATGATCTGGCTGCCCTGCTCGCCTTCCGGCTTGAGCAGTACGGGGTTCATGTCGGGATGCGCCGCGATGCGGGCGGCGCGGGCCTGCAGCGCCTGCGCCCGGCCGATCTCGCCGGCCTCAGTCGCCGCGGCATTGTTCGACATGTTCTGCGGCTTGAACGGCCGCACCTTCAGGCCGCGATTCGCGAAGAGCCGGCACAGCCCCGCGACGATCAGCGACTTCCCGACATTGGAGCCGGTGCCGAGGATCATGATCGCAGGAACGGGGGAGCGGGCCATGCGCCTGCTTAGCGCGGTTTCCACGGGCGCGGAAACCGGCGGGCGCAATCTTCACGCAACAAGAATGGGGGAGCTTGGCGCGGACTTCGCGCGTCGGGAGACGGCTTGCATCATCCTGACAAAGGTTTGCCGGCCTTCTGCGGCATCCTGCTGCGCCAAAGGGGCGAAGTCGCAACAGGCGTCCGTCGAAGGCCGGCTGAACTGAATAAACACTGAACACTGACGAATGTCAATATTCATCATTCGCTATTTCTCTCACGCTCGCTGGATCGCTTTTCCATCGCGTGCGCCGGCCGGCCCGGCATGCTAAAGCCACGGTTCCTGCCTTTGCCGAGCCGATCCGACCGCGATGAATCCGATCCTCTCCGCCCTCCCCACCACCGTCTTCGAGGTGATGTCGCAGCTCGCCCGCGAGACCGGGGCCGTGAATCTCGGGCAGGGCTTTCCGGATGATCCGGGTCCCCTCGACGTTCGTCAGAAGGCCGCGGCGGCGGTTATCGACGGCTGGAACCAGTATCCGCCGATGATGGGTTTGCCGGAGCTGCGCGAGGCGACGGCGAAGCATTTCAAGCACTGGCAGGAGCTCGATCTCGATCCGATGACGGAGGTGATGGTGACCTCGGGCGCGACGGAAGCGATCGCCGGCGCGCTGATGGCGCTGATCACGCCCGGCGACGAGGTCGTGCTGTTCGAGCCGATGTACGACGCCTATCTGCCGCTGGTGCGGCGAGCCGGCGGCATTCCGAAATTCGTGACGCTGACGCCGCCGCATTTCGGCCTGACCGAGGAGGCGCTGGCCAAGGCCTTCTCGCCGAAGACCAAGGTCGTGCTGTTCAACAACCCGCTCAACCCGACGGCGACGATCTTCGGCAAGGCCGATCTCGACCTGCTCGCCGATTTCTGCGTCCGCCACGACGCGATCGCGATCTGCGACGAGGTCTGGGAGCATGTCGTCTTCGACGGGCACCGCCATGCCTCGGTGCTCGGGCGGCCGGACATGCGCGAGCGCACCGTCAAGATTTCTTCGGCGGGCAAGATCTTCTCGCTGACTGGCTGGAAGGTCGGGCTCGTCATGGCGGCGCCGGCGATCATGCGCGTGCTGTCCAAGGCGCATCAGTTTCTGACCTTCACCACGCCGCCGAACCTGCAGGCGGCCGTCGCCTATGGGCTCGGCAAGGAGGACGGCTATTTCGAGGGCATGCGCGCCGATTTCCAGCGCTCGCGCGATCGCTTCGCAGCCGGTCTGCGCGATCTCGGTTTCGCGGTGTTGCCGAGCGCCGGCACCTATTTCCTCAATGTCGACATCGCTCCGCTCGGCGAGAGCGACGATGTCGATTTCTGTCGCAGGCTGGTGACCGAGAGCGGCGTCGCCGCGATTCCGGTCAGCGCCTTCTATGCCGAGGGGGCGGTCAGGAACGTCGTGCGCTTCTGCTTCGCCAAGCGCGATGCGACGCTGGATGCCGCGCTGGAGCGGCTGGCGGCACGCCGTCCGCGCTGAGGTGGAAACTCGGCGGGATCAGCCGCCGAGCAGCTTGGTCGCAACTGCGCCGGCCGCCCCGAGCCGTTTCTGCAGATCGGCCGCGAGGGTGCCGCCATTCGCAGCCTTAAGCGCGATCTGGGTGGCCGCCATCAACTGTGCCAACGCCTGCTGTGCCAGGGCCTTGTCCTTGTTGCGACGCGCGAGTTGGAGCATGGCCTCGGCCTGGTTGGCCCGCGTCTGCGCCCAGAGCAACGGCACGCGTTCCTCGCGATATTCCTCCAGCGCGGCAGCGAAGGCGGCGATGGCCTCCTCGATCACCACGGGTTCGCTGTAGCGCTCGCCCATGGCGGCGAGGACACCGCCCATCTGGTCCTGCAATTCGGCCCAGCGCATGGGCGTGCGGCTGCGGTCGGTCGCCTGGGAGACCCGGTTGAGCCCGTTGAAGGCGCGCTCGAGCAGGGAGAGGTCGCTGCGCCGCCGGCCGAGCGTGGCGCGGGCGCGGGAGATCATGTGCTCGGCTTCGAGCCAGCGGGCCTCGTCGTCGCTGCGCTTCCAGACCGCGAGCGCGGTGGCATAGGTAGCGACCGCCTCTTCGAGCAGGTTGTCGTCCTTCCGCGAGACGCCGAGATTGACCGCGAGCCGGCCCAGCCGCAGCTTCAGGGCGCGCCAAAGCGCGGGCGCTTCGTCATGGCGCAGGTCCTCGATACCTGCGCGGCAATGAGCGAGGGCTTCATCGAGCAGCTTGGTGTTGCCGGTGAGCCCGGCGAGCTTGTCGAGCGCGGTGGCCAGCGCCTCCTGAACCCCGGCAAAGGCGACGGTATCGGCCAGGCTGTCCAGCCCTTCGAGCAAGCGGCGTAAGGCCGGAATGGCAGCGTCATAGCCGTCGCGGCCGCCGAAATCCTCGCTGATCCGCGCTAGCGCCTTCGCCTGTTCGAGCGCCGTTTCGCGGCTGCGGTCGATCGCGGCGAGGCCGATCAGGGAGGAGGCCTCGCCATAGCGGGCGGCAGCTTCGTGATAGGCCTCTGCCGTCGTGCGCAGGAAGCTGAGTGCCGCCCGGTCGGCACGGTTTTCACCGATCAGCAGCCGGCGTTCGAGCGGAAGTGTCGAAAGGTCGGTCGAGCCGCCGATGGCATGCAATTCGGCTTGGGCGAGGCATTTATCCGCTTCCGCGAAACGGCCCTCAGTGATCGCCGTCGCTGTCTCGCCGCGCAGGCGCTTGATCTCGTCATCGCCCAGCGCTGTGGCCAGGCGCGCCACCAGTGCGAGGAAATCGCCGGCCTTGCGGTTGAGCAGGGCATCGCCGGGCAAGCTGGAGCCGGCGCGGCGCAACCAGTCCGCCATCATCGCGGCCATGGCAACCGGCGATACGCCGCGGTGTGCGGCGACACGCGCCAGGAGCGGAGCGATCTGGTCGGATTGACTGATGGCTGCCTCCTGCTCCGGGGTCGGGGTGATTGTCGGGGTCGCCGCGCGCCCGCATAGGCGCGCGGCGACCGAAATCGGCTTACTTCGCGGCGATGACCGCGATTTCGACCGTGAACTGCGGCGCGGCCAGCTTGGCCTCGACCGTGGCGCGGCCCGGCGTGGCCCCAGTGACGACCCACTTGTCCCAGACGGCATTCATCTCGGCGAAGGTCGACATGTCGGAGAGCCAGATGTTGACCATCAGCAGCTTGGTCTTGTCGGTGCCGGCCTCGGCCAGGAGGCCGTCGATGATGCCGAGGATATCGGCGGTCTGCTCGCCGACGCTCTTGCCGGCAGCCTTGTCCGCGACCTGGCCGGCCAGATAGACGGTGCTGCCGTGCACGACGGCCTTGGACATGCGCGGGCCGACGCCGATACGCTGAATGCTCATAATCTGATCTCCTTGAACGGACGCTTCGCTGGTAGCCCGGCCCGGCCAGTTTCGCAAATGGTATGCGTCTGACGTAAGGGCAGTATCCGCGGGAAGGCGTAGGATAAGGCCGAAATGGTCAGGCGAAGCTGGCCCAGCCCGCCCAGAGCGCCGCATAGCGCCCGGCCTTGCCGATCAGGACGAGCAGGGTGAAACGCCAGAACGGATAGTTCAGCGTTCCCGCCGCGAAGGTCAGCGGATCGCCGACGATCGGCAGCCAGGCCAGCAGCAGCGATGGCCAGCCGAAGCGGGCGAACAGACCCTGCGCCTGGGCGAAGCGCTTCGGGTCGGGCCGCAGGCGGGCCGGCAGCCGGTCGACGCCATGGCGCGCGATCATCAGGCCGAGCCACCAGTTGAGGATCGAGCCGGCCGTGTTCGCCAGGCTCGCGGTCAGGAACAGCGCGAGCGGGTCGACACTCTTCGCCGCGAGCAGCCCGACGAAGACCGCTTCCGACTGCGCCGGCAGCAGCGTCGCGGCGACGAAAGCCGCGCTCGCCATGCCGGCAAGCGACCAGAAGGCTTCCATCAGCCCGGCCCCCCCGTCGTTCCGGGCAAGCGGCGAAGCCTTGCAGGTCGGGAATCCATCGGAGAGCTTGCCGCTCCGCGATGGATTCCGGCGCTTCGCTGCGGCCGGAATGACGACAATGGTTTGGGCAAGATCGAGATATTACAGCCGGCGCAGCGCGACCTGCTGGATGCGATGGCTCGCGCCCTTGGTCAGGATCAGGCTGGCACGCTGGCGGGTCGGCAGGATGTTGTCCTGCAGGTTCGGCAGGTTGATGCCGGTCCAGAGCTTCTCGGCGATGGCGAGCGCCTCCTCCTCGCCGATCTCCGCATATTTGCGGAAGAACGAGCGCGGATCGCGGAAGGCCGTCTGGCGCAGCGTCATGAAGCGGTTGACGTACCAGCGGTGCAGGTCGTTCTCGTCGGCATCGAGATAGACGGAAAAGTCGAAATAATCGGAGACGAAGGGGATGGCGGTGCCGTCCTTTGGCATCCGGTTCGGCTGCAGGACGTTGAGCCCCTCCAGGATCAGGATGTCCGGCCGCTCGACCGTCACCGTCTCGCCGGGCACGACATCGTAGACAAGGTGAGAATAGACCGGCGCGGTCACCCGCGGCTTGCCGGCCTTGACGTCCGAGAGGAAGCGCAGGATCGCTGCGCCGTCATAGCTCTCCGGGAAGCCCTTGCGCTGCATCAGCCCGCGCCGCTCCAGTTCGGCATTGGGCAGGAGGAAACCGTCGGTGGTGACGAGCTCGACCTTCGGCGTGTTCGGCCAGCGCGAGAGCAGGGCCTTGAGCACGCGCGCCGTGGTCGACTTGCCGACCGCGACCGAACCGGCGACGCCGATGACATAGGGCACCTTGGGCTCGGACTCGGCCATCAGGAAGCGCTGCGTTGCCTTGAACAGCCCCTGCGTCGCCGCGACATAGAGCGAGAGCAGCCGCGACAGCGGCAGGTAGATCGCCACGATCTCGTCGAGCGAGATCGGGTCGTTGATCGATTGCAGCTTGGTGAGATCGTCGACCGAGAGCGTCAGCGGCTGGTCGGCGCGCAAATGCGCCCACTCGTCGCGCGAGAACAGGCGATAGGGCGAGACGAGATCGCGTTCGGGTGGGTAGGAGATCAGGCGCTGGTCCATGACGCGGCCCGCAATCCAGGCTTCGAGGTTCAAGGGAGGGTCATCCTGCCGGGTCCATCCTCACGCAACTCAACCGGCTGATTACCGGGGTCTGGCCGCCTTTTCCGCCAGCCCGGAGCGGGCCGTGCGGGCCTCAAGCTGGCTCAAGACGTCTTGCAATGCAACATCGCGCGCCTTGAGCACAACCAAAAGATGATAGAGCACATCGGCGCTCTCGGCGATCAGTTCGGCGCGATCGCCCTTCACGGCCGCGATGACGGCTTCAATCGCCTCCTCGCCGAATTTCTTGGCGGCGCGCTCGGGACCGGCTGCCAGCAGCTTCGCGGTCCAGGATTCCTCGGGCGAGGCGGCGGCGCGCTCGGCCACGCGGGCTTCGAGATCGGAGAGGGTGAAACCCGTCATCTCAGTCCAGTCTCATCCTGAGGCCGGCTTCCGCCATATGCGCCTTGGCCTGGCCGATCGTGTAGGTGCCGAAATGGAAGATCGAGGCGGCGAGCACGGCCGAGGCATGGCCTTGCGCGACGCCGGCGACGAGATCGTCGAGATCGCCGACGCCGCCGGAGGCGATGACCGGGACCGAGACCGCGTCGGCGATCGCCCGCGTCAGGCCGAGATCGTAGCCGACCTTGGTGCCGTCGCGATCCATCGAGGTGACCAGCAATTCGCCGGCGCCGAGCGAGACGACCTCGCGCGCGAAGGCGACGGCCTCGATGCCGGTGGCGTTGCGCCCGCCATGGGTGAATATCTCCCAGCGGCCGGGGGAGACCTGCTTGGCGTCGATCGCGACGACCACGCACTGGTCACCGAACTTCTCGGCCGCTTCCTTGACGAACTGGCGGTTGGTGACGGCGGCGGTGTTGATCGCGACCTTGTCGGCCCCGGCGAGCAGCAGCGCGCGGATATCCTCGACCTTGCGCACCCCGCCGCCGACGGTGAGCGGCATGAAGCAGGCTTCCGCCGTGCGCGTCACCACGTCGAGCAGGGTGCCGCGATTTTCCTGGCTCGCCGTGATGTCGAGGAAGCAGAGCTCGTCGGCGCCGGCGGCGTCATAGGCCTTGGCGGCCTCAACCGGATCGCCGGCATCGACGAGATCGAGAAACTTCACGCCCTTGACGACGCGGCCGTCCTTGACGTCGAGGCAGGGGATGATGCGGATCTTGAGGGTCATGCCGCCTCTCCCGTGCCGGCTGCCGCCAGCCGCTTCAGCGCCTCGCCTGCGTCGATGCGCCCGTCATAGAGCGCCCGGCCCGTGATCGCGCCTTCGAGGATTGCGGCGTCGGCTGCGCAGAGGCGTTCGATATCGGCCATCGAGGCCAACCCGCCCGAGGCGATCACCGGGATCGACACGGCCTGCGCCAGCGCGATCGTGCCCTCCCAGTTGATGCCCTCCAGCATGCCGTCGCGGGCGATGTCGGTGTAGATGATCGCGGCGACGCCGGCATCTTCGAAACGCTTGCCGAGATCGGCAGCCGCCAGCGAGGAGGTCTCGGCCCAGCCTTCAACGGCCACGAAGCCGTCGCGCGCGTCGATGCCGACCGCGACCTGCCCCGGAAATTCCTTCGCCGCCTCGCGCACGAAGCCGGGATCGCGCACCGCCGCCGTGCCGATGATGACGCGTCGGACGCCCTTCTCGAGCCAGCCGGCGACCGTCTTCATGTCGCGGATGCCGCCGCCGAGTTGCACCGGAAACGCCACGCGCTTCAGGATCGCCTCGACCGCGGCCGCGTTCATCGGCTTGCCGGCGAAGGCGCCGTCGAGATCGACGACATGCAGCCACTGGAAGCCTTGGCGCTCGAAAGCGGCGGCCTGCGCGGCCGGGTCGTCGTTGAAGACCGTGGCCTGCGCCATGTCGCCCTGCTTCAGCCGGACGCAGCGGCCTTCCTTCAGGTCGATCGCGGGAAAGAGAATCATGGTGCCCAGCTCAGGAAATTCGTGATGAGCTTCAGCCCCAGCTTCTGGCTCTTCTCGGGGTGGAACTGCGTGCCCGCGACATTGCCATGGGCAACCATCGCGGTCACCGGCCCGCCATGGTCGGTGAGGGCCAGTACATCCTGCGGGCGCGCAGCCGCCAGCGCATAGGAATGGACGAAATAGGCATGCAGCCCCTGCGGGCCGGTCTCGATGCCGTCGAGCAGGGGGTGCTCGTCCTGCTTGTGCAGGGTGTTCCAGCCCATATGCGGGATCTTGAGGGCGTCGTCCGTCGGCTTGATCAGCGTGACGTCGCCCGGAATCCAGCCGAGCCCCTGCGTGACCGTATATTCCAGTCCGCGTGAGGCGAGCAGCTGCATGCCGACGCAGATCCCGAGGAAGGGCCGGCCCTTGCCCCGCACCACCTCTTCCAGCGTCTCGACCATGCCGGGGACGGCATCGAGCCCGCGCCGGCAATCGGCGAAGGCGCCGACGCCGGGCAGCACGATCCGGTCGGCCGCGCGCACGATCTCGGTGTCGCTGGTGACGTGGATGGTCGAGGGAATGCCGGCTTCCGCCGCCGCCCGCTCGAAGGCTTTCGCGGCCGAGTGCAGGTTGCCCGAGCCGTAATCGATGATCGCGACATTCTGGCTCATCGTCCGCGGGCCTCCGGAAACAGGCCGATGATCGGCAACGGGCCGCTCGGCCGCGCAGCGACCGCAGCCGGAGCCGCTTCGACGCGCGGCAGCGCGGCCTCGCCGGCGAGTGCCCGCTCGAAATAGCGGCGCTCGGCCTCGGCCAGCGTGCGGGCCTCGACGACATCCGCAAGCCGCCAGCCCTGGCGGGCGAGCTTGCGGACGACAAGGTTGTTGCCCTCGACGCCGAGGAACAGGGCGATCGCCCAATAGATCAGCGTGAGCGCGCTGGCATGCAGGCCGAAGCGGCTGTTCAGCCAGATCAGCACGCCCCAGAGGAGAGCGAAGACGAGCGTCGCCAGCCAGAGCCGCTTGCCCAGCAGCCAGAGGCCGGAGAGCAGGAAGGCGCCCCAGGCGAAATGCTCGGGGATCAGCCGCGCCTGTTCGATTTCCTCGCGCCGGTCGCCTTCGGGCGGCGGCGTCATGACGGTGTAGAATGCCATCGAGACCTCCTACAAGGCGCCCTTGGTCGAGGGAATGCGGTCGCCCTCGCGCGGATCGACATCGAGCGCCTGCCGCAGCGCCCGCGCCAGCCCCTTGAAGCAGCTTTCGGCGATGTGGTGGGCGTTGTCGCCATAGAGCGTCTCGACATGCAGCGTGATGCCGGCATTGATCGCGAAGGCCTGGAAGAACTCGCGCACCAGCTCGGTATCGAAGGTGCCGATCTTCTGCGCCTTGAATTCGGTGCGGAAGACCAGGAACGGCCGGCCGGAGACGTCGACGGCGACGCGGGTCAGCGTCTCGTCCATCGGCAGGTGAACGTCGGCATAGCGCCGGATGCCCTTCTTCGAGCCGAGAGCCTGCTTCAGGGCCTCGCCCATGGCGATGCCGGCATCCTCGACCGAATGGTGGTCGTCGATATGGGTGTCGCCCTTCACCTTGACCGTGAGATCGATCAGCGAATGGCGGGCGAAGAGGTCGAGCATATGGTCGAAGAAGCCGACGCCGGTGGCGATCTCGGCCTTGCCGGTGCCGTCGATCAGGAGCGAGACCGCGATATCGGTCTCGTTTGTGCGGCGCTTCACTTCGCCCGAACGCATGCTGGCCTCTCAAGCCTTTAGCGGGAAACGGCCCCGCTTTAGCAGGGGCTGGCGGCGATGGCCACTGGCCGAGCGTACTCGCGAACCTCCGTTGTCATCCCGGACAAGCCGCGAAGCGGCGCCGATCCGGGATCCAT
The DNA here is from genome assembly GCF_945956895.1 of uncultured Allobosea sp. Lineage (GTDB taxonomy): Bacteria > Pseudomonadota > Alphaproteobacteria > Rhizobiales > Beijerinckiaceae > Allobosea. The sequence continues at coordinate 67,962 of NZ_CAMFJF010000004.1, forward strand.
GCCTGAACCCCTACCGGAAGCGCTCCGGAATGGATCCCGGGTCTACGCTTCGCTTCGCCCGGGATGACGGTGGAGGTTCTGTGCGAGGGAGGTGATCAAACCTTCGCCAGTGCCTGCTCCAGATCGGCGATCAGGTCGTCAGGGTGCTCCAGTCCGATCGAGAGGCGGATCAGCCCGTCGCTGACACCCATCGCCGCGCGCACCTCCGGCGTGAAGCGCTGATGCGTCGTCGTCGCCGGGTGGACGATCAGGCTCTTGGCGTCGCCGAGATTGTTCGAGATGCGGATCAGCTTGCAGGCGTCGAGCAGGCGATAGGCGCCTTCCTTGCCGCCGGGCACCTCGAAGGCGATCATGGTCGAGGGGCCGCTCATCTGGCGCTTGATGATCTCGGCCTGCGGATGGTTCTTGTGGCCGGGGAAGATCACCTTGGTCGGCTTGCTCTGCGCCGCCAGCCAGTCGGCGACCGCCGTGGCGTTCTGCGCCTGCTTGGCGACGCGCAAAGGCAGCGTCTCCAGCGCCTTCAGCATCACCCAGGCGTTGAAGGGCGAGAGGATCGGCCCGGTCTGGCGCAGGTAGTTCTGGATATCGGCCTCGATCACCTCTTTCGAGCCGAGGATCAGCCCGCCGAGGCAGCGGCCCTGGCCGTCGATATGCTTGGTCGCGGAATAGACCACGAGATCGGCGCCGAGCTCGAGCGGGCGCTGGTAGAGCGGCGTGGCGAAGACATTGTCGACGACCAGCTTGGCGCCGGCTTCCTTCGCGATCTTGGCGATGGCCGCGATATCCAGCACTTCAAGCGTCGGGTTCGACGGCGATTCCAGGAAGAACAGCTTGGTATTGGGGCGCACCGCCTTGCGCCAGGCGTCGAGATCGGTGCCCTCGACCAGCGTCGTCTCGACGCCGTAGCGCGGCAGATGGTCCTCGATGATGTAGCGACAGGAACCGAACAGCGCGCTCGCCGCGACGACATGGTCGCCGGCCCGCACCGGCGCCATCATGGCGGCGGTGACCGCCGCCATGCCGGTCGCGGTCGCGCGACAAGCCTCGGCGCCCTCGAAGGAAGCCATGCGGGCCTCCAGCATCGCGGTCGTCGGGTTGCCGAGCCGGCCGTACTGGAAGCCGGGATCGGTGTTCAGGAAGCGACCTTCGGCCTGCGCGGCATTGTCGTAGACATGGCCCTGCGTCAGGTAGAGCGCCTCGGACGTCTCGCCGAACTGCGAGCGCAGGATGCCGTCATGGACGAGGCGGGTCTCGGGGTGCAGCTTGGCTGCGGCGTTGTCCGGTGACGACATGGAACTCTCGATCCGTTCTTTATAACGGACAGGAGCAGTATCAGCTCCCAGGGAGTTCGTAAAGAAGAACGGAATTTCCTTTTTTAGGGAACCTGAGCGGGAGGAAACGCCTCCTGCTCAGGCCTGCCGTCCGCCGGGACGCCCGAGCGGTTTGAGGAAGCTGGTGAGGTCGGCGGTGACGTGGTGGACATGGCCCGCCTCGATCGCGACCTGTTCCCAGGCCTCGCGGAAGGGGTCGGGCGTCTGCGGCACGATCAGCACGGTCTTCATGCCGAGGTCGCTCGGCACGATCAGGTTCTTCTCGATATCCTCGAACATCGCCGCCCGGCCGGGATCGACCGCGTGCTTGGCCAGGAAATTCTCATAGGTCGCGCGCTCGGGCTTCGGCAGGAACCCGGCATGGACGATGTCGAAGATATCCTCGAACTGGTCGAGGATGCCGAGCTTGCCGGCGACGTTCCTGGCATGGCCGACCGAGCCGTTGGTCAGGATCAGCTTGCGGCCGGGCAAGGCCGCGAGCGCCGCGCCGAGCTCCGGATTGGGTTCCAGAAACGTCAGATCGATGTCATGGGCGAAATCGAGGAACTGATCGGGATCGATCCGGTGCTCCTCCATCAGCCCCTTCAGCGTCGTGCCGTAGCGGTGATAGTAATATTGCCGCAGCGCATGAGAGGACAGGCCGTCGAGCCCGAACAATTCCTGCAGGAACAGCGTGATGCGCTCGTTGACCTGCGGCCAGACGCGGCTCTCATGCGAATACAGCGTGTTGTCGAGATCGAAGATCCAGTGGTCGACATGCGCGAAGCCTTCCGCCGTCAGGGGCGGGGTCGCGGCAGGTGTGTCTGCGAGTTTTTTCATAGGACTCCGTGATGTGGCGAGCCGGAGTCTGCGCCGCAAGTGCTTGGCGGGGGCTTAATCGGCAAAGCGCAACGCTCTGCCGTCATTGCGAGCGGAGCGAAGCAATCCAGGGGCGGCCGCGCTCTACGCCCCCTGGATTGCTTCGTCGCTGCGCTCCTCGCAATGACGGGAGGCGATCAACGCCGGATGATCGTGCCGGCACCGGTATCGGTGAAGAGCTCGATCAGCGCCGCATGGGGCACCTTGCCGTCGAGGATGACGACCGCCTCGACGCCCTTTTCCAGCGCGTAGATGCAGGTCTCGATCTTCGGGATCATGCCGCCGGAGATCGTGCCGTCGGCGATCAGGTGGCGGCATTCCTCGACCGTGAGCTCCGGGATGAGCTGCTTGTCCTTGTTCAGCACGCCCGGCACGTCGGTGAGCAGCAGCAGGCGCTTGGCGTTGAGCGCCCCGGCGATGGCGCCCGCGAAGGTGTCGGCGTTGACATTGTAGGTCTGGCCGTCGGCTGCGGCGCAGACCGGCGCCAGAACCGGGATCAGCTCGGCCTTGAGCACCGCGTCGAGCACGGTGGTGTTGACCGTCTCGGGCTCGCCGACGAAGCCGAGATCGAGCACTTCCTCGATCTTGGAATCGGGATCGACGATGGTGCGCGTCACCTTGCGGGCGGTGACCATGTTGCCGTCCTTGCCGCAGAGCCCGATGGCGCGCCCGCCCTCGCGGCTGATGTAGCCGACGATCTCCTTGTTGACCGAGCCGGCCAGCACCATCTCGACGACCTCGACGGTCGCCTCGTCGGTGACGCGCAGGCCCTGCTTGAACTCGGACTGGATGCCGAGCTTCTTCAGCATCGCCGCAATCTGCGGGCCGCCGCCGTGGCAGACCACCGGTTTCAGGCCGGACTGTTCGAGCAGCACGATATCCTCGGCGAAATCCTCGGCGGTGGCGGCGTCGCCCATGGCGTTGCCGCCATACTTGATGACGATGACCTCCTGGTCATAGCGCTGCATATGCGGCAGCGCCTGCACCAAGAGTTCGGCGGATTGCGACGGCGTCAGATGGGGATGGTCGGTCATTCGGGCAGGCTCCGCGCGGCCGCAAGGACAGATGCGGGGGCGCTTCTAACCGAACTTGCGCGGCGGTGGAAGAACGCCGCGCGGTGATCAGCTGCGCTTCGCGGTCACGGCAGCGACCGCGAGCCCGAGCCAGCCGCCGAGCATGAACCAGCCGCCGATCGGGGCCGCGCGTGGAAACAGCGCCGTGCCGCCAAAGCCGCGTCGGGCGAGATCGGCGGCGAACAGGCACGCGCCGACGATGATCGCCGAGAGCGCGACCCGCGCCAGCAGGTCATGAAGATGCCCGCCCCGACGTGCCGCGGTGGCACCGATAATGACGGAGGCGTGGAACAGCAGCATCTGTCCGGCGGTCTGGACGTGTGCGGGATCGACCGCGACATGGGCGGCCGCCGCCAGCAAGGCGACGCCGGCGAAGCCCATCAGGGCGGCAAAGGCCAGATGGATGCGTGTCGCGGTCATCCTGGCTCAGCCGTGCTCGCCCAGCACGCGGCCGATCGCAGCGCGGAATTCCGGGATGCCCATCCCCGTCTCGCTGGAGGTCAGCAGCACTTCGGGGAAAGCGGCCGGGCGGCGCTTGATCTCGTCATAGGTCGCCTCGGTCATGAACTGCTGGTCGGCCTTCTTCAGGGCGTCGCCCTTGGTCAGCACGACCTGATAGGACACGGCGGCCTTGTCGAGCGTCTCCAGCACGGCGCCGTCGACATCCTTGATGCCGTGGCGGGCGTCGATCAGCACATAGACGCGCATCAGGTTGGAGCGGCCGCGCAGATAGTCGTGGATCAGCCTGGTCCAGGCCGCGACCTTCTCCTTGCCGACGGCGGCATAGCCGTAGCCGGGCATGTCGACGATGGTCAGGCGCTCGTCATGGTCGACCTGGCGGAAGAAGTTGAGCTGCTGCGTCCGGCCCGGCGTATGCGAGGTGCGCGCCAGCGCGTTGCGCCGCGTCAGCGCGTTGATCAGGCTCGACTTGCCGACATTGGAACGCCCGGCGAAGGCGATCTCCTGGCCGACCATCGGCGGCAGGTCGTCGATCTTGGTTGAGGCCCAGACGAAGTCCCACGGGCCCTCGAAGAGCTTGCGGGCCGCCTCGATCTCCTCGGCGTCATAGGGCTTTGTCGTCGATGTGGTCATGGCTTCCGTTCTTTCGAAATCAGAAGCCCTCATCCTGAGGAGCCGCGCAAGCGGCGTCTCGAAGGATGCTCCAGCGCGCACTGGAACATCCTTCGAGACGCAGCCTGAAGGCTGCTCCTCAGGATGAGGGCTGAGGATGAGGTAGGTCTTACACGGCTGCGCGCAAAGCGTCGATATCGGCGCCCTGGATCGCGTCGACATGACGCGCGATCCTGTCTGCCGCCCAGTCCCACCAGCGGATCGTCAGCAGCTCGGCCACGATCTCCGGCGCAAAGCGCATCTTCACGATCCGGCCGGGATTGCCGGCGACCACGGCATAAGCAGGCACGTCCTTCGTCACCTGCGCCCGCGTGCCGATGATCGCGCCGTCGCCGATCGTCACGCCCGGCATGATCACCGCCTCGCGCCCGATCCAGACATCGTTGCCGATCACCATGTCGCCGCGATTGTTCGGGCCGGGGCGCTTCAGGCTTTCGGGATCGCCGAGGCCGAACATCTGGAAGGGAAAGGTCGAGAAGCCGCCGATCGGGTGGTTGGCGCCGTTCATGATGAACTGCGCCGCCTGCGCGATGGCGACGAATTTGCCGATGATGAGCCGGTCGCCGATGAAGTCGAAATGATAGCGCACGCAGCGGGCGACGAAATGCTCCGGCCCGCGCGAGTCGTCATAGTAGCTGTAGTCGCCGATTTCGATCAGCGGGTGGTCGACCACCGCCTTCAGGAAGGCCGTGCCCTTCCAGCCGGGGATCGGGTGGCGCGTGCTCGGATCGGGCAATGGCATCGGGACGGCCTTCAAAAGCGAAGGGCGGGAAACCCCCGCCCTTCGATCTCTCATTTCTTGTTGGTGTTGGCGGGGTTGGGTGCGCCGCCTGCGGCTGCCGGCTTCTTGCCGAACATGCCCTTGAGGTTGTCGAATAACTCGATCTTCACCCCGTTCTTCTTCATGATGTAGCCCTGCTGGGTCACCGAGAGCAGGTTGTTCCAGCTCCAGTAGATCACCAGGCCGGCCGGGAACGAGCCGAGCAGGAAGGTGAAGAACACCGGCATCCAGGTGAACATCATCTTCTGCACCGGGTCCGGCGGCTCGGGGTTCATCTTCATCTGGATGAACATCGTGATGCCCATGATGATCGGCCACAGGCCGAGATGCAGCATGGCCGGCGGGGTGAACGGGATCAGCCCGAACAGGTTGAACAGGTTGGTCGGGTCCGGCGCCGCGAGATCGTGGATCCAGCCGAAGAACGGCGCGTGCCGCATCTCGATGGTGATGAACAGGATCTTGTAGAGCGCGAAGAATACCGGGATCTGCAGCAGCACCGGCCAGCAGCCGGCCACCGGGTTGATCTTCTGCGTCTTGTACAGCTCCATCAGAGCCTGCTGCTGCTTCATCTTGTCGTCGGCATAGCGCTCGCGGATCGCCGTCATTTCCGGCTGCAGCGCCTTCATCTTCGCCATCGAGGCGTAGGACTTGTTGGCGAGCGGGAAGAACAGGCCCTTGAGCAGCACCGTAACGATCAGGATCGCGACACCGAAATTGCCGATGTGCTTGTAGATCCAGTCGAGCACGAAAAAGAGCGGCTTGGTGATGAAATAGAACCAACCCCAGTCGATCAGCAGGTCGAAGCGCTGGATCTTCTGGCTGTCCTCATAGCCGTTGATCGCCGCGACTTCCTTGGCGCCGGCGAAGAGCCGGGCATTGGACGAGACCGTGGCGCCCGGCGCGACAGCGATGCCCTCGCCGAGGAAATCGGCCTGGTAGGTGCGGCCGGTGCCGGTCTGGACCGAGGAGTAGCGGCCCTCGTACTTGCGCTGCTGGTCGGGGACGACCGCGGCGGCCCAGTACTTGTCGGTGATCCCCACGAAGCCGCCGACGGCATCCTTCCAGGTCTTGCCGGTCGTGCCCGGCGAGAGCAGCGGCTCCTTGTCGAGCTTGTCGTAGGTGTATTCCTGCAGGCCCTGCTCGCCGAGATAGCCGACGAGGCCTTCGTGCAGCACGTAATAGCCCAGCGTCGCAGGCTTGCCCTGGCGGACGATCTGGCCATAGGGGAACAGGGTCACGCCAGCGCCGCCCTTGTTCTCGACCTCGTCGCGGATCGTGAACATCGCGTTGTCGTCGACGCTGATGATGCGCTTGAAGGTCAGACCCTGACCGTTGTCCCAGCTCAGCGTGACCGGCTTGGCCGAGGTCAGCACCTGGTTGTCGGCGGTCCAGACCGTCGTGGCGTTCGGTAGCGTGACCGTCGTGCCGGGCGCAGCGACCCAGCCGAAATCGGAATAATAGGCGTCAGGCCCGCCGATCGGCGAGAGCAGCACGATGATCGGGCTCTTCGGGTCGACGGTCTCGCGATAGGCCTTGAGCGAGACGTCGTCGATGCGCGCACCGGTCAGCGAGATCGAGCCGGCGATCTTGGGCGTGTCGATCTTGATGCGGGGGCTCGCCGCCAGCGCCTGCTCGCGGGTGCCGATGGCCTGCGTCGCGGCAGCGCCCGGCGCGGCGGAGCCGGCGGGCTGGCCGGGCGTGGCGGGGGCCGGGGTGGAGCCCGAAGCCGCGGGCGCCTGCTGGCCCTGGGCCTGCTGGTTCTGGCGGGCGATCTCCTGCTGCTTGTCCATCTGCGGCTTGGCATAGAAGAACTGCCAGCCGAGCAGGATGATCACCGACAGGACGATCGCGAGAAGCAGATTGCGGTTGTCTTCTTTCATCATGGTCGAAAACGGATCTCGCTTGGTCCGGCAGGGGCGGGGCGCGGCTTGGTCAGGCTTGCGGTGGCGCGCCGCGCTTGGGATGCGGGCGGCGCCGGTCAGCATGCGGCTTTTGAGGCTTTGCCCGGTCGATGGCAATCGAAAGATCGGCGACGAGCGTCTGGAATCTGGCGCCGAGCACCTCGGAGCGCGCGACGATCACGATGTCGCAGGGGCGTTCGGTCTGGCTGGCGAGCGCCTGCTTGGCCGCTTCGCGCAGGCGCCGGCGGATGCGATTGCGCTTCACGGCATTGCCGGTCTTGCGCGAGGCGGTGAGGCCAAGGCGTAAGCCAACGGGTTCGCCGCCCTTGCGGGCCTCGTCGGGCGCGGCATCGCGCACCTGCGCCATGAAGGCGGACGAACGAAAACGGCGGCCGTGTTCGGCCGCCGCCAGAAATTCTTTGCGTTGCGTCAGACGGGCGAGGCGCATGGCGATTGGCCTGTCTTCCGAAACCGGCGCGCTGTCGTGACGCGCCAGAGCTCGTCAGGCCGACAGGCGCTTGCGGCCGTGGGCGCGGCGAGCGGCGATGACCTTGCGGCCGCCCTTGGTCGCCATACGGGCGCGATAGCCGTGGCGGCGCTTGCGAACCAGCTTGCTGGGTTGATAGGTTCTCTTCACGGTCCGTCTCCGGGGCCTTTATGAGCACGACGGCCGCGGCTTTCCCAAGGAAAGCATGGCCAACCGAGCCTGTCATGCGATAAGGGGCGGCGCCGCCTTTCGGCTGCGCAGGTCGCGGGCTTATGACGGATGGACGACACCGAGTCAACGCCAAACTGGCAGTTTCACGTCTGAGCGCGACGAAGCTTCGCGGTCTCTGCGATGCCGGCTTGCGATTCGCGCAGACATCCACGATATAGCGGGCGGGAGGTTGGCGAGGGACGTCTCACTCGCCAACCGGGTCAGGTCCGGAAGGAAGCAGCCCTAACGAGACCGAACGGGTCTTCGTCCAGCCTCCCACCTCATGCGCCCGATAAAGCGCCGGGACCGAAGCCCGGAACCGGCGCGGCGCCATTGACCCTCGCCTCCCGATTGGCGAAACCAGTCCGCATGACCGACCAGATCGACGCCGCCTCTGCTGACGAACCGGGATTCGCCGGTTTCGATCCGGCGCCTGCGCCGCCAGCCACCGCCAATGGGGCGCCCGCGCCCTATCGCGTGCTCGCACGAAAATACCGTCCGGCGCATTTCGGTGACCTGATCGGCCAGGAAGCGATGGTGCGCACGCTGACCAATGCCTTTGCGGCGGGCCGCATCCCGCAGGCCTGGATGCTGACCGGCGTGCGCGGCGTCGGCAAGACCACGACCGCCCGCATCCTGGCGCGCGCGCTCAACTTCCAGACGCCCGACGGGCAGGGCGCCCCGACCACGGACCTGCGCGATTTCGGCATCCATTGCCGCGAGATCATCGAAGGCCGCCATATCGACGTGATGGAGATCGACGCGGCCTCCAACAACAGCGTCGACAACATCCGCCAGATCAACGACGCCGTGCGCTATGCGCCCGTCTCAGCCCGCTACAAGGTCTATATCGTCGACGAGGTGCACATGCTCTCGACCGGCGCCTTCAACGCCTTCCTCAAGACGCTGGAGGAGCCGCCGCCGCATGCGAAGTTCATCTTCGCGACGACGGAAATTCGCAAGGTGCCGATCACGGTGCTGTCGCGCTGCCAGCGCTTCGACCTGCGCCGTGTCGAAGCCGACATGCTGGTCGATCATCTCGCCAATATCTGCCGGGCCGAAAGCGTCGATGCCGAGCAGGAAGCACTTGCCGCCGTCGCCCGCGCCGCCGAAGGTTCGGTGCGCGATTCCCTTTCGATCCTCGACCAGGCCATCGCGCATGCGGCCGGCCGGATCACGCTCGACGATATCCGCTCGATGCTCGGCCTCGCCGACCGGGCCCGCGTCATCGATCTCTTCGAAGCCGTGATGAAGGGCGATATCGCCGCGGCGCTCGGCGAGTTGCGGGCGCAATACGATGCCGGCGCCGATCCGGTCGTGGTGCTGAACGATCTCGCCGAATTCACCCATCTCGTCACCCGCCTCAAGCTCGTGCCCGAGGCGGTGAAGGACAACAGCCTCGCCCAGGCCGAGCGCGTGCGCGGCGGCGATTTCGCCCAGCGCCTCTCGGTGCGCATCCTCGCCCGCACCTGGCAGATGCTGCTCAAGGGCATTGCCGAGGTGAAGCAGGCCGACCGGCCGGTCATGGCGGCCGAGATGGTTCTGGTCCGCCTCGCCCACGCCGCCGACCTGCCGACGCCGGACGAGGCGCTCAAGATGCTGCGTGACGGCATGGGCTCCGTCCCCGCCGGCAACGGCAATGGTGGCAATGGCATGGGGATGCCTCGTCCGCCCTCAGGCGGCGGCAATACGGCGCTCGCCGCCCGCCCGATCCTCGCCAGCGCCAATCCCGCACCTGCCCCGGTCGCCCGTGCGGCGGCTGCGCCGATGGCGATCGTCGCCTCGCTGGAGGATGTCGTCGCGCTGGCCTCCCAGCACCGCGACATCACGCTCAAGATCGCGCTGGAGCGCGATATCCGGCTCGTCCGCTTTGAGGCCGGCCGCATCGAGTTTTCGCTGGCCGAGGGCGCCTCGCGCACCCTCGCGCAGGATCTGTCCCGCCGCCTCAAGGAATGGACAGGCCAGACCTGGATGGTAGCCGTCGTCAACGAGGAGGGCGGCGCCACCATGCGGGAGCAGGCCGCCGCCGCCAAGGATCAGCGCGAGAGCGACGCCGCGGCCCATCCGTCGGTCAAGGCGGTGCTGGAGCGCTTCCCCGGCGCGCGCATCGTCGATGTCCGCGATCCCCGTGCCATCGCTGCCGCCGAGATGGCGGCTTCCGCGCCGACCGAAGACGAATACCTGCCCGATGCCGAGCCCCTGTTCGACGATTCCGAACCGGATTTCGACGGCATCGATTTCTGACGATTTCGAGGAGGATTTCCGATGCGCGACATGATGGGCCTGATGAAGCAGGCGCAGCAGATGCAGCAGAAGATGGCCGACATGCAGGCCGAGCTCGACAATATCGAGGTCGAGGGCGGCGCCGGCGGCGGCATGGTCACGGTGACGATGACGGCCAAGGGCGCGCTCAAGGGCGTGAAGATCGATCCGAGCCTGATGGTGCCGGACGAGCGCGAGATCCTCGAGGACCTGATCGTAGCCGCCGCGAACGACGCCCGCACCCGCGGCGAGCGCGTCATGCAGGAGCGCATGGCCGAGATCACCAAGGGCCTGCCGATCCCGCCGGGCATGAAGCTGTTTTGATTTCCAATCCTCACGTGTCATCCCGGGCGTAGCGAAGCGAAGACCCGGGATCCATTCCGGAACGGTTCAGGCATGGATCCCGGGTCTCCCTTCGGTCGCCCAGGATGACGTTTCACACTTCAGAGAAATCGATGTCCCGCGCCATTGCCGGTCCCGAGATCGAAAGGCTGATCCAGCTCCTGGCCAAGCTGCCGGGGCTCGGGCCGCGCTCGGCAAGGCGTGCCGCCTTGCATCTCGTCAAGAAGCGCGAGCAACTGCTCGGCCCGCTCTCCGAGGCGATGGTGGTGGCGCGCGAGCGCATCGTCGTCTGCGCCCGTTGCGGCAATGTCGATACCAGCGACCCCTGTGGCCTCTGCACCGATCCGCGCCGCGACGATTCTCTGATCGTCGTCGTCGCCGATATCTCCGATCTCTGGGCGCTGGAGCGTTCGGGCGCGGTTTCAGGCCGCTATCATGTTCTGGGCGGCGTGCTCTCGGCGCTCGATGGCGTGCGCCCCGAGCATCTTTCGCTCGACGCGCTGGTGGCGCGCGCCTCCGATCCGGTGGTGAAGGAGGTCATCCTTGCGCTTAATGCCACGGTCGACGGCCAGACCACGGCGCATTTCATCACCGATCTCATGGCGCATCTGCCGGTGAAGGTGACGAAGCTCGCCCATGGCGTGCCGGTCGGTGGCGAGCTCGACTATCTCGACGACGGCACTCTGGCCGCCGCCATCCGTCAGCGCACGGGCTTCTGAAAGCGTCTCGCGTCCCTCCCAGTCATTGCGAGCGTAGCGAAGCAATCCAGGGGGACCAGGCTGGACGTCTCACCCAGTCCCCCTGGATTGCTTCGTCGCTTCGCTCCTCGCAATGACGAGAAGGTTCGTTCCTCAGAACTTGTAGGCGACGCTGGCGCGGGCGCTGTGGCTCGACAGTTCCTGCGAGCCGGTCAGGCCCGGGAAGGCGCCGGAACTGGCGAAGCGATTCCGCCCGAAATCGGTGTAGCGGTATTCGGCGCCGAGGATCAGGTGGTCGGTGAAGGCGAAATTGACGCCGGCCCCGACATTCCAGCCGGTTCGCGCGCTGGTGAGCCGCTCGCCGAAGCCGGCACCGGGCGCGAAGACGCGCCGCTCGTATTCGGTGAAGGAGGCGCCGCCGGTGCCGTAGACCATCAGCCGGTCGAAGGCGAGGCCGAGGCGGGCGCGGGCCGAGCCCTGCCAGTCCTGGCTGATGCGGCCGGAGAGGCCGATTCCGTCGAAGCGGCTGCGGCTGTTCAGCGCCTCGACATCGCCCTCGACGCCCAACACGATGCCGCCGAGCTGATAGTTGAAGCCGCCATGGGCGCCGCCGAAAGCCGTATCCTCGCCAGCCCGGAAGCTGACCGGCGCGAAGCCGCCGCCGGCCGAGCCGATCCGCACCCGGTTGCTGCCCCAAGAGTAGCCGCCTTGCAGGCCGGCGTAGAAACCGGTCCAGGAATAGAGCGCCGGCAGCTCGGGAGCCGGCGGCAGGGCGACCTTGCGCAGGTCGGCCGCATAGGCCGCACCAGACAGCAGGATCGCGAGGCCCGTCAGGCCGGCTCTGAACAGCTTCGTCATCGGACTCATCCGGAAGGACAGACAAGCGCCTGCCGCTCCCGGCCGCGCCCTGTCATAACGAAGCATTAAGGTTAACAATCGGCTAAGCGGCGCCCCTGCCGGCTTCGCATCGGAACGATTGCGGCCAGATGCGGTTGCTCGCATGCTGGCACGCGCGAATTGGCTGCGGAGAAACGGGTCCGACATGGCTTTCCTGAAACGGATCACGGGCGCTGCCGGGATCGGGGTGGCGTTCGGCTATCTGTCGGGATTGCTGTCCGGCAAGCTCGGGCGGCGTCGGGAGGAAGCCATGCGCGGCCGGCTGGCGAAGACGCCGCTGCAGATGACCTGGCTCGGCTGGAAGGACGTGCTGCTGCGCTTTGCCGGCAATGTCGCCGAGAACCGCCTCTCGTCGCTGGCTGGCGCGGTCGCCTTCTTTACCCTGCTCTCGCTCGTGCCGGCCTTATCGCTGATGGTCACGCTCTACCGCTATTTCACCGATCCTGCGACCATCGCCGGCCAGCTCGACACAGTGACGACGATGTTCCCGCAGGCCGCGCGCGAGCTCATCCACGAGCAGGCGGTCAGGCTCTCGACACAATCCGGCTTCGTCTTGTCCACGACCTTCTATGTCAGCCTGCTCGTCGCGGCCTGGTCGGCCAATGCGGCGGTGAAGGCGCTCTTCGATGCGCTGAACATCATCTATCGCGAGGCAGAGAAGCGCAGCTTCCTCAAGCTCAATGCGATCTCGCTGTTCACGACGGTCAGCGGCGTCGTGCTGCTCACCGCGGCCTTGATCGCCATCGCGAGCCTCCCGGTCGTGACCGCGCTGTTTCCCTTCCATTCCGAGCTCGAGCGCTTGATCGGGCTGGTGCGCTGGCCGGCCTTCTTCGTCGTGGCGACGCTCTCGATCGCAGTCCTCTACTGGATCGGCCCGAGCCGCGAGCGGGTGCGCTTCATCTGGGTCATGCCCGGCGCCCTCGCCGCGGCCCTGCTCTGGGGCGCGGCCTCCTATTGCTTCTCCTGGTATGTCTCGACGCTCGGCAACTACACGGCGGCCTATGGCTCGCTCGCGACCGTCGTGGTGTTCATGACCTGGCTCTGGCTCTCGGCGATGATCGTGCTGGCCGGCGCCGAGCTCAATGCCGAGCTGGAGCACCAGACGGCGCATGACACCACGATCGGCCGGCCGAAGCCGCTCGGCCAGCGCGGCGCCACCATGGCGGACCGCGTCGGTCCGGCCAGGGCGGAGTGAGGCCGGCTCCGAGGCCACGGGTCATTGCAAGGATGCAATCGCAGCCTTGTCGGCCGGGTGGGCGACAAGATCAGGCGGAAGCGCCATTTTAGGGGTGCGGTCGGCTGGGCCGCCGCGAAAGGATTTTCCCATGGTCGCAACCATTGAACGGACCGACTCCGCCGCCACCCTCGAAGCCCACAAGGCGCCGGTCTTCATCGGCGCCGTGACGCTGCGGGTCCACGACCTCCCGGCGTTGACGGCCTATTACCGTGACGCGATCGGCCTTGGCCTGATCCGGCAGGATGCGGCGAGCGCCGATCTCGGTGTCGGCGGACAGGTTCTCGTCCGGTTGGAAGCCGGCGCGGCCCGGCCGACCTCGGCCGCCGGCCTGTTCCATCTCGCCATCCTGCTGCCGTCCAGGCAGGATCTCGCCAACTGGCTGAGGCATGCCGCGGTCGCGCGCATCCCGCTCGAAGGCGCCTCCGACCATCTCGTCAGCGAGGCGCTCTATCTCTCCGATCCCGAGGGTAACGGCATCGAGATCTATCGCGACCGCAAGCGCGGGGAATGGCCGCGCAAGCCCGATGGCGGCATCGCCATGGCGACCGAGCGGCTCGATCTCGACAAGCTGCTGAGCGAGGCCGACGAAGCGGCTTATGCCGGCATGCCCGCGGGCACGGGCATGGGCCATATCCATCTGCGCGTCGGCGATACGGCGGCGGCTGAAGCCTTCTATCGCGACCTGCTCGGCTTCGACCTGATGGTGCACTATCCCGGCGCGAGCTTCCTCGCCAGCGGCGGCTACCATCATCATATCGCCGGCAATATCTGGGGCAGCCGCGGCGCCGGCCCGCGCCAGCCGGGCGAGGCGGGGCTCGATCGCTTCGAGCTGGTCGCGCGCGATGAGGCCGATTTTGCGGCGATGCGTCAGCGCATCCTGGCTGCGGGCGGCAACGAGGCCGATGGTGCGCCGACGGTCGCCGATCCCTGGAACAACCGGCTGGTTCTGGTGCGCTGAAGGCCCTTGGCTTTCTGGAGAACCACGCCGTCATCCCGGGCTTGACCCGGGATCCATCGTAGAGCGCTGCGCCTTTCGATGGATTCCGGATCGGCGCCGCTTTCGCGGCTTGTCCGGAATGACGGCATGTTTCTGCGACAGTGAAACAGGCTTTAGCGCGTCAGCAGATGCGAGCGGCGCGTGCCGCTCGTATCCGGCGTGAAACCGTTCGCTTCCCAGAAGGCGGTCGCGCGCGGATCGGCGGCGCGCAATGACAATCGTGGCGCCAGATCCAGCCCCTGCTGAATCAGCGCGGCGGCCAGCACACGCCCGATACCGGCGCCGCGATGCAGCGGCCGGACATAGACATGGCGGACCCGCAGGAGATCCGGCGCCGGGTCATACGGATCGGGCGTCAGCGCGCCGATGCCGGCGAGCTCGCCCTCCTGGAAGGCGGCGAAGGTGACGAAGCGCTCGTCCCTGCCGCCATAATGGCCGGCGAGCCATTCCTCGCGCAGCCCCTCGATGAAGCGGTAGCTTTCGGCGCTCGCCTCGTGGCGCAGGGCCTCGAAATCGTCCGGCAGGCTGTCCGCCAGCCGGACGATCTGGACGGCCGTTGCGGTCACAGACCCTCGAACAGGGCGCTGGAGATATAGCGCTCGGCGAAGGAGGGGATGATCACCACGATGGTCTTGCCGGCATTCTCCGGCCGGGCGCCGACTTCGAGCGCCGCCGCGACCGCTGCACCCGACGAGATGCCGGCCGGGATGCCCTCGCTCCTGGCGAGCGCGCGCGCCGTCTCGAAGGCCGTCTGGTTGCCGACGGTGACGACCTCGTCGATCACGCCGCGATCGAGCACGCCCGGCACGAAGCCGGCGCCGATGCCCTGGATCTTGTGCGGGCCGGCCTGGCCGCCGGACAGGACCGGAGAATCCTCCGGCTCGACCGCGACCATCTTCACGCCCGGCTTGCGGGCCTTCAGCACCTGGCCGACGCCGGTGATGGTGCCGCCCGTGCCGACGCCGGAGATGACGATATCGACCGCGCCGTCGGTGTCGTTCCAGATCTCCTCGGCCGTCGTCTTGCGGTGGATTTCGGGATTATGCGGGTTCTCGAACTGCTGCGGGATGATCGCGCCCGGAATCTCGTTCTTGAGCTCCTCGGCCTTGGCGACGGCGCCGCGCATGCCGCCGGGGCCGGGCGTCAGCACGAGCTCGGCGCCGAGGAGAGCGAGCATCTTGCGCCGCTCCAGCGACATCGTCTCGGGCATGACCAGGATCAGGCGATAGCCGCGCGCCGCCGCGACGAAGGCGAGCGCGATGCCGGTATTACCCGAGGTCGGCTCGATCAGCGTGCCGCCGGGCTTCAACGCGCCGGAAGCCTCCAGCGCATCGATCATGTTGACGCCGATGCGGTCCTTGACGCTCGAGATCGGGTTGAAGAACTCGAGCTTGGCCAGGATCGTCGCCTTGACGCCACGCTCGGCCGGCAGACGGTTGAGCTTGACCAGCGGCGTGTCGCCGATCGTGTCGGTGATCGAGTTGTAGATGCGTCCGCGTCCGGGCGCCTTCGTCGATTTCTGTGCTTCGGCCATGACATGACTCCTCTGGACGAGAGAACGTTCGGTCGTGACGCTAGTTCAATTCACAGAAACTGTCGATGAAAAGAAATAAATAACATATCTATATTGTGAAATCTGGCCTGATACCGGTTTCTCCGAAGACGGATTTCGCCTGCGCCCTCCGACACAACTCCTCGACCGTGACCGTGTCCAGCGCCGCCAGGAAGGCGGCCGAAGCCCGCGCGACCTCCGGTCCGACGACCTCGTCGACCAGCCGCGATTGCGGCTCCGGGCCGAGCCCCTCCTCCAGGGCCTCCTGCATCGCGGCTCGGGCAATATCGCCGGCCGTGATCTTGCGCCGTTCGCGGGCGAGTTCGTAGCCGCCGCGCGGGCCGCGCACGCCCTTGAGGATGCCGACGCGCACCAGCGTCTGCAACAGGGTTTCGAGATGGCGCGGCGGCAGCGCATGCCGTGCCGCCAGCAGCTTGGCCGCAACCGGCTGCGGCCGGGCATGCAGCGCGATATCGACCACGGCGGCGATCGCGAGCAGGCTGCGGCGTGAGAGCAGGATCATGGCCGCCCTCCCGCGTTGGAGCCGCCACTGATGCCGGTCGAGCCGTAGCCCCCGGCGCCGCGCGCGGTCTCACTCAGCGTCTCGACTTCCGAAAGCCGGGCGTGAGTGACCGGGGCGATGACGAGTTGGGCGATGCGGTCGCCGCGGGTAACCGTGAAAGGCTCGCTGCCATGGTTGATGAGGACGACCGAAACCTCGCCGCGATAGTCGCTGTCGACCGTGCCGGGTGCGTTTAGGACGGTGACACCGTGGCGGAGCGCCAGCCCCGAACGCGGCCGCACCTGCCCCTCGAAGCCTTCAGGCAATTGCATTGCAAGCCCAGTTGGGATGAGCGCGCGCTCGCCAGGCGCCAGCGTCACAGGTCCGCCGATGGCGGCGCGCAGGTCGAGCCCGGCCGCGCCCTCCGTCTCATAGGCCGGCAAGGGCAGGTCGGCGCCATGCGGCAGGCGCTGCAGCAGGACAGTGACCATCGTCACTCCGCCTGCCGGGCCGGCGTCAGTGCCGCGATATGGGCGATCAGCCGTGCCGCGACCTCGCCCTTGGGCAGGGTCGGCCAGGTCTCGACGCCGGACGCCGTGACCAGATGCACGGTATTGGCGTCGCCGCCCATCACGCCGGTGCCGCCGACGTCGTTGGCGACGATCAGGTCGCAGCCCTTCCTGGCGAGCTTGGCGCGAGCATAATCGATCACGTTCTGCGTCTCCGCCGCGAAGCCGACGATCAGCGGCGGGCGCCCGCTCTTGCGATGCGCGACCGTGGCGAGGATGTCGGGGTTCTCGACCAGCGATAGCGGCGGCAAAGCCTTGCCGTCCTTCTTCAGCTTGTCGGAAGCCGCGTCGGCGACGCGCCAGTCGGCCACGGCGGCGGCGAAGATCGCGATATCGGCCGGTAGCGCCGTCTCGACGGCGGCGAGCATCTCGCGGGCGGATTCGACATGGATGGTCTCGACACCCGCGGGATCGGGCAGGTTCACCGGCCCGCTGACCAGCGTCACCCGCGCGCCGGCTGCGGCTGCGGCCGCCGCGATGGCATGGCCCTGCTTGCCGGAGGAGCGGTTGGCGATGTAGCGCACGGGGTCGATCGGCTCATGCGTCGGTCCCGAGGTGATCAGCACATGCTGCCCGGCGAGCGCGCCGGTCGCGTGCTCGCCGCCCGGCAGCCGGCCGAGGAAGCCGATGGCGCGCTGGGCGTTGGGCTTTTCGCCGGCAAGCGCCAGCTCGATCGCCGCGAGGATTTCCGGCGGCTCGGCCATGCGTCCCGGCCCGCTCTCGCCGCGCTCGGCCATGGCCCCGACATTGGGGCCGACGACGAGCACGCCGTCCTTTTCGAGCTGCGCCATGTTCCGCCGCGTCGCCGGATGCTGCCACATGCGCGGATTCATCGCCGGAGCGATCAGCACGCGCTTGTCGGTCGCGAGCAGCGCCGTCGAGGCGAGGTCGTCGGCATGCCCGTTCGCCATCTTGGCGATCAGGTCGGCGGTTGCCGGGGCGACCACGACGAGATCGGTCGAGCGGGAGAGCTGGATATGGCCGATATCGGCTTCGTCCGTCAGGGAGAACAGGTCGGTGAAGCAGCGCTCGCCCGCGAGCGACGAGACGGTCAGCGGCGTGACGAACTGCTCGCCGGCCTTGGTCACGATGCAACGCGAGGCGATGCCACGATCCTTCAGGCGGCGGATGACCTCCAGCATCTTGTAGGCGGCGATGCCGCCGCCGATGATCAGGAGAACGGAGCGGGAAGCGGACAAGGCGGCTCCTCGGGCAGCGCGAATGGCGAACGGCCCGTTACCTAGCATCCGCCACACCACGCTGTCATGCGCCGCGCGTCGCCCCGCCTTCTTCAGTTGCGGGGCAGGTCGGGCACCTTGTAGGCCGTCGTCGCCTTGATCCGCTCCATCGCGAAGCGCGACGTGACGTTCTTGAGCGGGATCGTCTCGATCAATTTCTTGTAGAAGCCGTCATAGGCGGCCATGTCGGCGACGACGACGCGCAGCATGTAATCGACATCGCCCGCCATCCGGTAGAATTCCATCACCTCCGGCATTGCCGCGACCATCTGGGCGAATTTCTCCAGCCACGGGCCGGAATGATCCGCCGTCTCGATCTGGACGAAGACGGTGAGGCCGAGCCCGATCTTCTCCGGCGCCACCAGGGCGACGCGCTTCAGGATCACGCCGGCTTGTTCGAGCTTCTGGATGCGCTTCCAGCACGGCGTCTGCGAGAGCCCGACGCGGTCGGCGAGCTCAGCGATCGAGATATTCGCGTCCGCCTGCAGCACGGTCAGAATCTTGCGGTCGATGGCGTCCATTCTCTCAAGCTCGCTATCTGGAGAAATTCGTTTCGCAGATTTCGCAAGAAAGAGATTGATTATCTTTTTCAAGCCAATCTATTGCATCCAGATAGAAAATCCTTTTCTCAATCTGTCAATGGGGCGCGTTCAGCCCTGTTTTCGAAAGGGATTTGAACGATGGATCGCCGCCAGTTCCTCATTGCCGGGTCGAGCCTTGCGGCGGCCATGCCCTTCGCCGCTCCGGCCCGCGCCCAGAGCGTCGCGGCGCGTATCGGCTATATCCCGATCGTCGGCACGGCGCCGTTCTTCGTCGCCAATGGCGAAGGCTGGCTGAAGCAGGGCGGCATCGACGTCGCGGTCACCGTCTTCGAATCCGGCCCGAACATGATCCAGGCGCTGGCCTCCGGCACGATCGACGTCTATGTTGCCGGCGTCGCGCCACTCGCCGTCGCCCGCTCGCGCGGCATCGATATTCGCGTCGTCGCTTCGACGGCGATCGGCGAGAATGTCGTGGTCAGTGCACCCTCGCTGACCAAATTCTTCACGCCGGGCACGAATGCCGCTGCCGCCTTCAAGGCCTTCCGCGCGGCCAATGGCAAGGCCGCGCGCCTCGCGACCCAGCCGGCCGGCTCGGTGCCCAACACGACGCTGCAATACTGGCTCTGGGAAGTCGCGAAGGTCGACAAGGCCGATGTCGAGATCGTGCCGATGGGCATCGACGCAACCCAGCAGGCGATCCTGGCCGGCGCGGTCGATGGCGGCTCCGTTCGCGAGCCGGCGCTGACCATCCTCCAGACCCGCAACCCGCAGATCAGGCTCGTCGCCGGTGGCGAGGAGGTCTTCCCGGGCCAGCCCGGCACGGTCGTCGCCGTCTCCGGCGCCTTCGCCACCAAGAACCCGCAGGCCGTGCAGAACCTTGTCTCCGGCCTCGTCAGGGCGGCGGCACTGATCAAGGCCGATCCGGGCAAGGCCGCACCCCATGTCGGCGCCGCGCTCGGCAAGGGCATCGTCGATCCCGAATTGATCCAGAAGGCACTGGTCTCGCCGGCGAGCCGCTTCGAGATCGATCCGCGCAAGATCATCGAGCCGTCCCGTGCCATGCAGGCCTACCAGGTCAAGCTCGGATCGCTGGAGAAGGAACTCCCCTTCGACGGGCTGTTCGAGACCCAATACTACGAGCGTGCGGTCAAGGCGGGCGGCTGATGGCGGTCCTCATGGACATCGCTGAGGATATGAAACGCGGGTCATCCCGGGCGACCGCAGGGCGACCCGGGATCCATGCCGGAGCATTTCCGAAAAAGGTTCAGGCATGGATCCCGGGTCTGCGCTTCGCTCCGCCCGGGATGACGGTGCGTTTGCTGGCCGAAGGTTCTGCAACTTGACCTTGCATTCGCTGCGGGCTCCGGCCCTCGCCCTGCTGGGCCTCGTCGCCTTCCTCCTGCTCTGGGAGGCGATGCCCTATTTCGGATTGGTGAATCCGGCTTTCCTGCCAGGGCCGAGCGCCCTGCCGAAAGCCTTCATGCGGGAGCTCTCCTCCGGCGCCTGGTTCGCGGCCATACTGGGTTCGCTCTGGCACTACTTCGTCGGACTGTTCGTCGGCGCCGGGCTCGGCATCGCTTTCGGCGTGGCTGTCGGCATGTCCCGGATCGCCGAGGAGGCGACGGCCTGGGTCGTCCGGGTATTACGCCCGATTCCCGGCCTCGCCTGGGTGCCCTTCGCCATCATCTGGTTCGGTGTCACGCCGGGCGCGGCGGTCTTCATCATCGCGATAGGCGTGTTCTGGATCGTCTTCTTCGCGGCGCAGGGCGCGATCCGCGGCGTCGACCGCGATCTCGTCGAGGTCGCCGATGCCTTCGGCTTCCGCTCGCCTTGGGCTCGTCTGTTCAAGATTCTGCTGCCGGCAGCCTTGCCCGGCATCCTCGTCGGCATCAGGACAGCGCTCGGCCAGGCCTGGATGGCGGTGGTCGCGGCCGAGATCTTCGGCGTCGCCGGTGTCGGCCAGCGCATGATGCAGGCGTCGAGCCTGCTCGCGACCGATATCGTCGTGGTCTACATGCTGACGATGGCGGCGCTCTACGGCCTGCTCGACACCGGCTTCGTCGCCTTCCAGACATGGGTGCTGCGTTGGAAAGCGTGATCGAGATCAACGAGCTGTCGCTGACCTTCACCCGCGATGGCGAAGAGACGGAAGTGCTTCACAAGCTCGACCTCTCGGTCGGGCGCGGCGAGTTTCTGGCCATCGTCGGCCCGTCCGGCGTCGGCAAGTCGACCCTGCTGCGCGTCATCGCGGGCCTGGCGAAGCCGAGTGGCGGCGAGGTCGTCATCGACGCGAAGGACCGGACGCGCCGGCCGGTCGCGCTGGTCTTCCAGGATTCGCGCCTGCTGCCCTGGCGCAAGGTCGTCTCCAATGTCGGTTTCGGCCTCGAAGGCCGCGCCCCTCGCGCCGAGCGCCTCGCCAAGGCTGCGGCGATGCTCGACCTCGTCGGGCTCGCGCCGCTGGCGCAACGCTGGCCGCATCAGTTGTCCGGCGGCCAGCGCCAGCGCGTTTCGCTGGCGCGCGCGCTCGCCGTCGAGCCGGAAATCCTGCTGATGGACGAGCCCTTCTCGGCGCTGGATGCGCTGACGCGCGAGACCTTGCAGGACGAGCTGATCCGCGTCTGGCAGCGCACCGGCAAGACCGTGCTCTTCGTCACCCATGATATCGACGAAGCCGCCTATGTCGCCGATCGCGTCGTCGTCCTCTCGGGCGCCCCTGGCCAGATCATCGCCGAGCATCGTATCGACGCGAGCCGCCCGCGCAGGCGCGGCGCGGCGGCGGAGGCCGAGATTGTGCGCGCGGTCCGCCTGGGCCTCGGCGCCGACATCGTCGCGGATGGCGCCGCGATCTGATCCACAATCGTCATGCTCGCCCTTGTGGCGAGCATCCACGTCTTGAGCCCCATTTTCGGCCAGCGAAGACGTGGATGGTCGGGACAAACCCGACCATGACGGGTATCGCGCCCTCATCAATGGGCGGCGACATCATGGCACGCTGCCTCCCGGCACCGGATCGCCCAGAATGCCGCTGACCCCGCCTCACTGCCTTGTCATTGGCACGAGAGGGCCGATTGAGGCATGGGGTCCGGATGATCAGGGATTGCGACGGCACCATGCGGCGGTATTTCGGCAAGCTTCTCCTGAGCGGGGCGATGCTGGCACTCGGGCTGGCGACTCCGGGGCTGGCGCTCGCCGCCGAATCCGCCGCCGTCACCTCGCCGCGCGTCACCGCGACTCTGCTGTCGAGCCGCGATGCGGTCGTGCCCGGTGAGCGCTTCAAGCTCGCGCTCGTCCAGAAGCTGGCGCCGCACTGGCATACCTATTGGCTGAACCCCGGCGATTCCGGCGAACCGACCCAGATCAAATGGGACCTGCCGGCGGGCGCGACTGTCGGCGAGATCCAGTGGCCGGCGCCCAAGGCGATCCGGGTCGAGCCCCTCGTCAATTTCGGCTTCGAGGGCACGGTCCTGCTGCCGCTCGAGATCACAGTGCCGGCCGATGCCAAGCCCGGCGAGAATTTTGCGCTGAAGGCCGAGGCGACCTGGCTCGTCTGCGAGAAGATCTGCATTCCCGAAGAGGGCTCCTTCTCGCTCGACTTGCCGATCGCCGCCGCGAGCGCGGTCGATCAGGCGGCCGAGGCACGGATCGAGGCTGCCATCGCGGCGCTGCCGAAGCCGGCCGTCTTCCGCGGCAAGCTCCGCGACGATGCCGGCAAGCTCGTGCTCGACTTGCCGGGCCTGCCTGCCGGCGCGAGCGATCTGCGCTTCTTCCCGGTTTCCGATACGCTGATCGAGCACGCGGCCGATCAGCCCTTCGCGGGCGGCGACAAGCCCGCGCTGGTGCTCACCCGCTCCAGCGCCTTCAAGCTGACCAGCCCCGAAATCTCAGGCGTCCTCACCTTCGCTGAAGGGGGTACATCGCGAGCGATCACGCTGCTCGCCGACGCCGATCCTGCCCTGATGGCGGCTGGCGGGGCGGCTGCGCCTGAAGCGCGTCCTGCGGTGGTGCGCATTCCGATGCCGGCCGAGGGCGCCGATCTCACGATCTGGGCGGCGCTCGCCTTCGCCTTTGCCGGCGGCCTGATCCTCAACCTGATGCCTTGCGTCCTGCCGGTGCTGTTCATCAAGGCGCTCGGCTTCGCGCAGCTCGCCCATCGCAGCCGTTCCGAAACCCGCGAGCAGGGCCTGCTCTTCCTCAGCGGCGTGCTGCTGACCTTCATGGTTCTGGCCGGCGCGGTGATCGCGCTGGGCAGCCTCGGCAGCAGCGTCGGCTGGGGCTTCCAGCTCCAGTCCCCGCCGCTCGTCATCGCGCTGGCGGTGGTGATGGTGCTGATCGGCCTCAACCTGCTCGGCGCCTTCGAGATCGGCACCTCGGTCACCGGCCTCGGCGACGGCCTCGCCAACCGGGGCGGGCGCCTCGGTGCCTTCATGACCGGCGTGCTCGCGGTCGTGGTCGCGACGCCCTGCACGGCGCCCTTCATGGGTGCGGCGATGGGTTATGCGGTGACGCAAGCGCCGGCCGTCGCTCTCTCCGTCTTCATGGCGCTGGCGCTGGGCTTCGCCCTGCCGGTGGTCGCGCTCTCCTTCGCGCCCGGCCTGCTGCGCCTGTTGCCCAAGCCCGGCCGCTGGATGCTGGTGCTGAAACAGGCCTTCGCCTTCCCGATGTTCGCGACGGCGATCTGGCTGATCTGGGTTGCCTCGGTGCAGAGTGGCCCGCAAGGCGTGCTCGCCGCGCTGGTTGCCGTGCTGGCGACGGGTTTCGCGGTCTGGCTCGTCGGCGTGACGCGCGGCTCTTTCGCGCGGCGCATCTTCGGCTCGGCGCTGGCGGCGCTGGTCGTTCTCGGCGCCGGCTGGTTTACCGTTCAGAACGCCATTCCCGGCGCGGCGACCGAGGCGCGGGCGGGTGATATCGAGGCCTGGTCACCCGAGCGGGTTGCGGTCTTGCAGGCGCAGGGCAAGCCGGTCTTCGTCAATTTCACCGCCGCCTGGTGCATCACCTGTATCGCCAACGAGCGCGTCGCGCTCTCCCGGCAGGAGGTGAAGGACGCTTTCGCCAGGCTCGGCGTCGTCTATCTCAAGGCGGACTGGACCAATCGCGACAGCCGCATCGCCAAGGCGCTGGCCGAGCAGGGCCGCGCCGGCGTGCCGCTCTACCTGTTCTATCCCGCCCGCAGGGAAGCGCAGGCGGAAATCCTGCCGCAGCTTCTGACGACGGACACACTGATCGCCGCGGCTGAGCGTGCGGCCGGGCGCAACGCGAAGACGGCGGCGCTGCCATAGGTTGAGAAAGCCCCGGGGAACCCAACCACCGCGTCATTCCGGACAAGCCGCGTAGCGGCGCCGATCCGGAATCCATCGAAGGGCATGGAGCCTTATGATGGATTCCGGGTCTCCCTTCGATCGCCCGGAATGACGGAGAGGATTGTATGTCCTTACTGCGAGCGCGGCCCGAGATCGCGCGGCGCGGCGTTGATCGTGACGATCTGGCCGTTGCGCAGTTCCAGAACCGCAAGCCCACGCTCGACCTGCCCGTCCGGGCGGAAGCGGAAGACGCCGTCCGCCCCGGCGAAGCCCGAGCCGCTGGTCAGCACAGCCTCGGAGAAGCGCTGCGAGCCCTGAGTGCGCGCCAGCGCCGCCGCCAGCGAGACCGCGTCATAGGCCAGCGTCGCGGTGCGGGTCGGCGCGCTATTGAAGCGCTGCTGGTAGCGTCCGGCGAAGGCGTTGAAGCCGGCCGTGTCGGGCGAGGCGAACCAGCCGCCCTGGATCGCCGGCACGCGCGCGATGCCTGCATCGTTCCAGACGCCGGTGCCGAGCGGCTTGACCTTGGCCGGGTTGTAGCCGGCCTCCTGCAGCAGTTGGCCGAGCGTCGGCATCGTGTCGGCGGCGGCGGGCACGAACAGCGCATCGGCCTGGCCGAGCGAAGGCATCAGGCGCTGGACCGCGGATTTCATCGCGGCCGGATCGGCGCCGAAACGCTCGATCGCGGCGACGCGCACGCCGCGGCTGGCGGCGGCCTGCTGGAAGGCGGCCTCGACGACCTTGCCATAGGCGGTGTCGGGCACGAGCGCGGCGAAGGACTTGCGGCCCTGCTGGGCGGCATAGCCGATCACGCGGTTGACGTCGTTCTCGGGCGGGAAGGAGAGCAGGTAGACGCCGCGCGAGGCGACGTTGGAATCGCTGGAGAAGGCGATCACCGGTTTGTTGGCGGCGCGCGCGACCTGCCCCGCTGCCTGGACGGAGGGGGCGAAGAGCGGGCCGACGATCAATTCGGCCCCTTCCGACAAGGCTTCCTGCGCCGCGGCGCGGGCGCCGTCCGGCGTGCCGCGATCGTCCTTGACCAGCAGGGTCAGATCGGCGTTGGGGAATTCGGCCAGAGCCATTTCGGCGGCGTTCTTCAGCGAGTTGCCGACGACAGCGCCCTGGCCCTCGGCCGTCAATGGCAGGATGAGACCGACCTTGACCTTGCCGGTGCCGATGGTCTGGCCGGTCGGCGCCGCGCCGCCGCCAGCGGCCGGCGTGCCCGAATCGAAGCCCGGCAGGCCCGAGGTGCCGCCGCCGCAGGCCGAGAGTGCAAGCGGGAGCAGGACCGCGAAGGCCCGTGCCTTGAAGCGCAGGGCCGGTGCGAGGTGCCGATGAACAAACACGGGCGATCTCCAGTCGTGACCGGGACAGCACAAAGCTGCCCGGCGATGGGTCCTGCGGAACTGTTCTGCCCCCCGGACCTCTCGTGCCAGTGTGGAATCCTATTTTCAAGTTGTTAACTATAGGTTGCAGCGGTCGGCGCGCGCCTTGCCATGGCGCGGGCGCGGCCGCTGTGGCAGCGTGGCGCCATGTCGACCGATGCCGCCGCCCGCCCTCCGAGCTACACCGCCTTCGGCCTGAAGGCCGAGGCCGAGCCTCTGGCGCCGGGCCTGCATATCGTGGCGACGCCGATCGGCAATCTCCGCGACATCTCGTTCCGGGCGCTGGCGACGCTCGCCGCCGCCGATGCGATCCTGGCCGAGGATACCCGCACCTCGAAGACGCTGCTGGCGCATTACGGGATATCGACGCCGCTCCTGCCCTATCACGAGCACAATGCCGCGCAGATGCGCCCGAAAGTGTTGGCGAAATTGCGCGAAGGCGGCAAGCTCGCCCTGATCTCGGACGCTGGTACTCCGCTCGTCTCCGATCCCGGCTACAAGCTCGTCGCCGAACTGGTGGCGGAGGGCCTGCCCGTGACCGGCATCCCCGGCCCCTCCGCCGTGCTGGCTGCTTTGGTGCTGGCCGGCCTGCCGACCGACCGCTTCTTCTTCGAAGGCTTTCTGCCGCCGAAATCGGGCGGACGCCGCACGCGCCTGACCGAACTCGCCGCGATTCCCGGGACGCTCGTCTTCTTCGAATCGCCGCGCCGCCTCGCCGAGATGCTGGCCGACGCGGCCGCCGTGCTCGGTGCGCGGCGGGGCGCCGTCGCGCGCGAACTCACCAAGTTCTACGAGACGGTTCGGCGCGGCACGCTTCCCGAGCTCGCCGCTCATTACGAAAGCGAGGAGGAGGCGCGCGGCGAGATCGTCGTGATCATCGGCCCGCCCGGCGCGGCCGATCTCGTCACCAGCGACGAGGCGATCGACGAGCGGTTGCGTGCGGCCATGGCCAAGGTCTCGCTGAAGGAGGCGGTGGCGCAGGTCGCGGCCGAGACCGGCCAGCCCCGTCGCAAGGTCTATGCCCGCGCGCTCGAACTCACCCGCGACGATCCGTGAGCAAGGCTGGCGCCGATCCGGGCGGGCGCAGCCACAAGGCACGGCGCTCCGGCCTGACCGGACGCCGCGCCGAATGGCTCGCCATCCTCTGGCTGACGGCGAAGGGCTATCGCCTGCTGGAGCGGCGCTTCGGCGGCAAGGGCGGCGAGATCGACCTCGTGATGAAGCGCGGCCGCACCATCGCCTTCGTCGAGGTCAAGGCACGCGGCCGGCTCGACGACGCCATGACCGCGATCACCACGGAAAAGCAGCGCCTGGTCGAGCGGCGCATCCGGCATTGGCTCTCGCGCAATCCCTGGGCCGCCGGCTGCTATTTGCGCGCCGATGCGGTGTTCCTGGCGCCCTGGCGCCGGCCGCGTCATGTCCCCGCCGCCTTCGCGCTTGTCCTGTGATGCAAGAGCATTGTGCAAAAAGTGGGTACCGGTTTTTGCTGAAACAATGCTTCAAGCTTTTAAGATCGATCACGTTTTTCGCCTTCTGACGATTTCGTCAGAAGGCGACGTGGTCGACGCCACCCACTTGCAGGAACCCGGTCCGCGGTCCGATAAGAACCGCCTGCCTGCAACAGGAAGCCTGTCATGAGCCTCAACGTCGCCATCCAGATGGACCCGATCGAGCGCATCCGGATTGCCGGGGATACCGGCTTCGCGCTGATGCTGGAGGCGCAGGCGCGCGGCCACTCGCTCTACACCTACACGCCCGACAAGCTCTCGATGCGCGACGGCAAGGTCACTGCGCCGATGCGTCCGGTCACGGTGCGCGATGTCGAGGGCGACCACTTCTCCCTCGGCTCCGAGGAGAAGATCGACCTGTCGACGCTGGATGTCGTGCTGCTGCGGCAGGACCCGCCCTTCGACATGGCCTATGTCACCACCACGCATATGCTGGAGCGCATCCACCCGAAGACGCTGGTGGTCAACGATCCCACGTCGGTGCGCAACGCGCCGGAGAAGATCCTCGTCACTCATTTCCCCGAGTTGATGCCGCCGACGCTGATTACCCGCGACAAGGCGGAGATCGAGGCCTTCCGCGACGAGCATGGCGAGATCGTGATGAAGCCGCTCTACGGCCATGGCGGCGCGACCGTGTTCAAGACCAGCCGGACCGACCCGAATTTCGGCTCGCTCTTCGATCTGTTCAGCAACCTCTTCCGCGAGCCCTGGGTGGTGCAGGGCTTCATCAAGGAGGTCACCGAGGGCGACAAGCGCATCATCCTGATCGACGGCAAGGCAGCCGGCGCCGTCAATCGCGTTCCGGCGGTGGGGGATCTTCGTGCCAACATGGTGCGCGGCGGCGCGGCCCGCCCCACCGACCTGTCGAAGCAGGAACTCGCCATCTGCGAGGCGATCGGCCCGACCCTGCGCGAGCGCGGTCTGCTCCTCGTCGGCATCGACGTGATCCACGGCAAGCTCACCGAGATCAACGTCACCGCGCCGACCGGCGTGCGCGCCATCAAGAAGCTCGGAGGGCCGGATTTGGCGGCGCAGCTCTTCGACGTGATCGAAGCGAAGCGCTGAGGTTTCTCAACTCCCACGCTGTCATCCCGGACAAGCCGCGTAAGCGGCGCTGATCCGGGATCCATCGCGGAGCGATCCGCTCTACGATGGATCCCGGGTCTCCCTTCGGTCGCCCGGGATGACGGCGGAGCGGTTTCGAAGAATCAGGCCGCGACGCCGCTGCCGTTCAGCGGGTTGGCCTCGTCCCAGCCATAGCGCAGCGTCTCGAAGCGCATCGTCAGCGCATCGACCAGCAGCAGCTTGCCGACGAGCGGCTCGCCGAAGCCGGTGACGGCGCGCACCACCTCCAGCGCCATCAGCGAGCCGATGACGCCCGGCAGGGCGCCGAGCACGCCGGCTTCCGCGCAGGTCGGGATCGCGCCGGGCGGCGGCGCTTCCGGGAAGAGGCAGCGCCAGGTCGGATTCGGCCGCCCGTCCGGCCCGCTCTCATGGGCGCGGATCGTGGTGAGCGAGCCGTCGAAACGGCCGAGCGCGCCCATCACCACCGGCTTGTGCTCGTGGAAGCAGGCATCGGTCACGGCATAGCGCGTCGCAAAATTGTCGGAGCCTTCGGCAACGATGTCGTAGAAGGCGATCAGCGCGCGGGCATTGTGCGGATCGAGCCGCGTGACATGCTCCTCCACCACGACATTCGGGTTGAGATTGCGTACGAACCGGGCGGCGACCACCGCCTTGTGCGCGCCGATATCCTCGGTCGTGAAGATCGTCTGGCGCTGCAGGTTCGAGAGCGAGACGATATCGTCGTCGACGATGCCGATCTTGCCGACGCCGGCGGCCGCCAGATACTGGATCAGGGGCGCGCCGAGCCCGCCGGCGCCGATGACCAGCACGCGCGCGTTCTTCAGGCGCTGCTGACCCGGCCCGCCGATCTCGGGCAGGACGATATGGCGCGCATAGCGCTCGATCTCGTCGTCGTTCAGCATCATGGATCATAGCCTAAGGCCGGTGGCCGGCCTTCGGCAATCGTCATGCGGCCGGGCCGTGCCCGCGTAATGAATATGGTCTTATCGCCAGCTTGGCCGCGCCGCCGAGCCATGCCATCGTGGCGTCATCGAGGGCCGGACAACGGCGCCCGGCTGCAACAGGGGATCGGTTCGATGCGTTTGGGTTCTTTCGCGGCGGCGCTCGCCGGCGTTGCGCTTTCGGCTGTGGCGGCTTTCGCTCAATCGCAGCCGATCAAGCCGGCCATCGTCTATGACAAGGGCGGAAAATTCGACAAATCCTTCAACGAAGGCGTCTTCATCGGCGCCGAGAAGTTCAAGAAGGAGACGAATGTCGATTTCCGCGATTTCGAGCCGACCAACGACGCCCAGATCGAGCAGGCCCTGCGCCGCTTCGCCCGCGACGGCCATTCGCCGATCATCGCGGTCGGCTTCTCGCAGGCGACCGCCCTGCAGAAGGTCGCGGCCGAGTTCCCGAACCTGAAATTCACGATCATCGACATGGTGGTCGAACTGCCGAACGTGCAGTCGGTCGTCTTCAAGGAGCATGAGGGCTCCTATCTCGTCGGCCTGCTCGCGGCGATGGCCTCGAAATCGGGCAAGGTCGGCTTCGTCGGCGGCATGGATATCCCGCTGATCCGCAAATTTGCCTGCGGCTATGTCCAGGGCGTCAAGGCCGGCAAGCCCGGTGCCGAGATCTTCCAGAACATGACCGGCTCGACGCCAGCAGCCTGGAACGACCCGGTGAAGGGTGGCGAGCTCGCCAAGTCGCAGATCGATCGCGGCGCGGACGTGGTCTACCACGCCGCCGGCGGCACCGGCATCGGCGTGCTCCGCGCGGTGGCCGATGCCGGCAAGCTCGGCATCGGCGTCGATTCCAACCAGAACGCCCTGCATCCGGGCAAGGTGCTGACCTCGATGCTGAAGCGTGTCGACATCGCCGCCTACAACTCCTTCAAGGCGGCGCAGGATGGTTCCTGGAAGCCGGGCGTCTCCGTGCTTGGCCTGAAGGAGGATGGCATCGACTGGGCGCTGGATGACGCCAACAAGGCTCTGATCACCCCGGAGATGAAGGCTGCCGCCGACAAGGCCAAGGCCGATATCATCGCCGGCACGGTCAAGGTCCACGACTACATGTCGGACCAGAAATGCACGATGTGAGGCGCGGGCATCGTCTGGACCGTTGCGGGATGAGGCGCGGGGAACCCTTCTCCCTTGTCGGAGAAGGGCAGGGATGAGGGCCCGCCCTATCCGCAGAAGGTGCAGCGGCATCCGGCTCGCCCTGACAAGCAGCGGCAGTCCCTCACCCCTGCCCCTCTTCCATCCGGGAGAGGGGTTCTGGGGCGCGGCTCCCACATCATGACGGCCATAGCGTTGCCACCGGCCATCGAACTCGTCGGTATCTCCAAGCGCTTCGGCCCGGTCGCCGCCAACAGGGACGTGTCCTTGTCGGTCGCGGCCGGCTCGATCCATGGCATCGTCGGCGAGAACGGCGCCGGCAAGTCGACGCTGATGTCGATTCTCTACGGCTTCTACGAGGCCGATGCCGGCGAGATCAGGATCGCGGGAGAGCTGCGCCGCATCCGCTCCTCGGCCGACGCGATCGCGGCGGGGATCGGCATGGTCCATCAGCACTTCATGCTGGTGGAGACCTTGAGCGTCGTTGAGAACGTCGTGCTCGGCGCCGAGGGCGGGGCGCTGCTCAAGGGCGGCGTCACCAGGGCACGCGCTGTGCTCGCGAAGCTTTCGCAGGATTACGGCCTCGCGATCGATCCCGATGCCATCGTCGGCGAGCTTTCCGTCGGCCTGCAGCAGCGTGTCGAGATCCTGAAGGCACTCTATCGCGGCGCCGAGATCCTGATCCTGGACGAGCCCACGGCGGTGCTGACCCCGGCCGAGGCCGACCAGCTCTTCGCCCTGCTCCGGGCGCTGAAGGCACAGGGCAAGACGGTGATCCTGATCACCCATAAGCTGCGCGAGATCATGGACGTGACCGACCGGGTCTCGGTGATGCGTCGTGGCGAGATGGTCGCCCATGTCGCGACTGTCGAAACTTCGCCGCCCGCTCTGGCCGAGGCGATGGTCGGCCGGCGTGTGTTGCTGCGCGTCGAGAAGGAGCCGCGCGAGCGCGGCGCGCCGGTGCTGGAGGCGGTAGGCCTGTCCTGCCGCGACGGGCGCGGCACCGAGACCCTGAAGGACGTCAATCTCACGCTCCATCCCGGCGAGATCGTCGGCATTGCCGGGGTCGCCGGTAACGGCCAGAGCGAATTGCTGGAAGTGCTGGCCGGCCTGATCCAGCCGAGCCGTGGCGTGATCCGCCTCGGCGGCCAGATTCTTACGGCGGCCGATCGCCATCCGGCGCGTTTGCGCGATCTCGGCCTGATGCATATCCCAGAGGACCGTCACCGCAGCGGCCTCGTCACCGCCTTCTCCGCCGCCGAGAACGCCATCCTCGGTTATCAGCATGATCCGGCCTTCGGTTCCGGCCCGCTGCTCTCGCCGGCCCGCATCGAGGCCCATGCCCGCGAGGCGTTCATGGCTTACGACGTGCGCCCGCCCGATCCGGCGCTGAAGACGGCGAAATTCTCCGGCGGCAACCAGCAGAAGATCGTGCTCGCCCGCGAGATCGAGCGCGGTCCGAAGGTGCTGCTCGTCGGCCAGCCGACGCGCGGTGTCGATATCGGCGCGATCGAGTTCATCCATCGCAGGCTGGTGGCGCTACGCGATTCCGGCGTCGCGATCCTGCTCGTCTCGGTCGAGCTCGAGGAGGTGATGGCGCTCTCCGACCGAATCATCGCGATGTGCGGCGGCCGGATCACCGGCGAACGGGCAGCTGAGACCGCCGATGAGCGCGATCTCGGCCTGTTGATGGCTGGCGTGACGGACGAGGCGGCGTGATGCGGGGAAGTTGCAGAACTGCTTCCCGTCATGGTCGGGCTTGTCCCGACCATCCACGTCTTCGCTGGTCGAAGGCCGTGTTCAAGGCGTGGATGCTCGCCACAAGGGCGAGCATGACGGGGTGTCCATGAGCGCTGCGCCCGTCGAACTCCCGCGCTGGGCCGATGTCGCGCTGGTGCCGCTGGTCTCGGTCGCGGCGGCGCTCCTCGTCGCCGGGCTCGTGGTCGTCGGCATCGGCGAGAATCCGCTGGAGGCGACGGCGCTGCTCCTGCGCGGCGCGCTCGGCAGTGCCGAGGGCATCGGATTCACGCTCTACTACGCGACGAATTTCATCTTCACCGGGCTCGCGGTCGCCGTCGCCTTCCATGCCGGCCTGTTCAATATCGGCGGCGAGGGGCAGGCGACGGTGGCCGGTATCGCCATGGCGATCGCCTGCCTGGCATTCCCTGCCTTGCCCGGTTTCCTCGCCGCGCCCTTCGCGATCCTCGCGGCGGCGGCCGGCGGCGCGGCTTACGCCTTCATTCCCGGCTGGCTCCAGGCGAAGCGCGGCAGCCATGTCGTCATCACCACGATCATGCTGAACTTCGTCGCGGCGACGCTGATCGTCTATCTGCTGCGCGAGATCATCGGCAAGCCCGGTTCCATGCAGCCGGAAACGCCGGATTTCCCGGCGCAGGCCGTGCTGACGCCGATGCATCAATGGCTCGCGCCCTTCGGCATCATCCTGCCCTCGACCCCGCTCAACACTGCCTTCCTGCTTGCTCTGATGGCGCTCGTCGCCGTCTGGCTGCTGATCTGGCGCACGCGACTGGGCTATGCGATCCGCACCGTCGGTGCCAATCCGCGCGCCGCCGCCTATGCCGGCATCTCGCCGGCCGCGGTCACCATGATCGCGATGGCGATCTCGGGCGCGCTGGCCGGCGGGCTCGCGGTTAACGAGGCGCTCGGCGTCCAGCATCGGCTGGTGCTCGATTTCACCGCCGGCTACGGCTTCGTCGGCATCGCAGTCGCCCTGATGGGGCGCGGCCACCCGGCCGGCGTCGGCCTCGCCGCCCTGCTCTTCGGCGTGCTCTACCAAGGCGGGGCCGAACTCTCCTTCGACAAGCCGGCCATCACCCGCGACATGGTCGTGGTCATAGGCGGCGTGCTCGTGCTCTTCGCCGGAGCGCTGGACGGGCTGTTCCGCCGGTTCGTCGCGAGCGCGCTCGGCATGGGGCGAGGGGCGGCGTGATGGATCAGCTCCAGCTCATCGCCGTCGTTCTCGATTCGGCGATCCGGCTCTCGATACCGCTGATCTGCGCCGCCATGGCGGGCTTGTGGTCGGAGCGGGCCGGCGTCGTCGATATCGGTCTCGAAGGCAAGATGCTGATCGCGGCCTTCGCCTCGGCGGTCGCGGCCTTCGTCTCCGGCTCGGCCTGGATCGGGCTTGGCGCCGGCATCCTGGCATCGCTGGCCCTGGCGCTGGTCCATGGCTTCGCCGCCATCACCTGGCGCGGCAACCAGATCGTCTCCGGCGTCGCGATCAACATGCTGGCGGCGGGGCTCACCGTCATCCTCGGCAATGCCTGGTACGGGCAGGGTGGGCGTACCCCCTCGCTCGAGGGCCCGGCCCGCTTCGGCGAGCTCACCTTGCCCTTCGCCGCTTGGGCGCGCGCAAACGTTCCCGGGCTCGGCCTGTTCTACGACGAGGTCGTCTCCGGCCATGCCGCCCCGGCCTATCTCGCCTTCCTCTGTGTGCTGATCACCGCCCTCGTGCTCAAGCGCACGCGCTTCGGCCTGCGCATCCGCGCGGTCGGCGAGAACCCGGCTGCGGTCGACACGGCCGGCATCTCGGTCGCGGGCCTGCGCTATGGCGCCGTCGCGATCTGCGGCGTGCTCTGCGGCATCGGCGGCACCTATCTCGCCGTCGCGCAATCGGCCGGCTTCCTGCCGCATATGACGGCCGGGCGCGGCTTCATCGCGCTCGCCGCTGTGATATTCGCCAATTGGCGCCCCTGGCCCGCGCTCGGCGCCTGCCTGCTCTTCGGCCTGCTCGACGCGGTCGCGATCCGGCTTCAGGGCGTGACATTGCCCGGCATCGGCCTCGTGCCGGTGGAAGCGATCCAGGCCTTGCCCTATCTGATGACCATCGTCCTGCTCGCCGGCTTCATCGGCAAGGCGACGCCGCCCAGGGCCTCCAGCCTGCCCTATGTCAAGGAACGCTGATTTGCCGGCCGATATCGATTTCGAGGCGCTGTTCGCCGCCGCCGCCGCGATCCAGCCGCGCGCCTACGCGCCCTATTCGCGCTTCAAGGTCGGGGCCGCGTTGCTGGCCGATGACGGCGCCATCCATGCCGGCTGCAATGTCGAGAACGCCGCCTATCCCGTCGGCTCCTGCGCCGAGGCCGGGGCCATCGCGGCGATGATCGCGGCCGGCGGGAAGGCGATCCGGGCCGTGCTCGTCTTCGGCGAGGGCGCCGAACTGGTCACGCCCTGCGGCGCCTGCCGCCAGCGCATCCGCGAATTCGCCGCGCCGGAGACGCCGATCGCGATCGCCGACCCCGATGGCATCCGGGCGCGCTTCACGCTGGAGGAGCTGTTGCCAGCCTCCTTCGGACCGGCCAATTTGCCGCGGTGATTTGGGGGCCGCTTCGGCGGCCGGAAGGGAGCGTGCGATGGCGGCCGATCCGGCCTTCGACGAGGTGGCGTCCATCCTGGCGGAACGGGGCGTCGATACGATCGACTGCGCGATCGTGCTCGGCACCGGCCTCGGTGCCGTCGCCGAGGATATCCAGGACGCGATCCGCATCCCCTATGCCGACCTGCCCGGCTTCCCGCGTGGCGCGGTCTCCGGCCATGCCCGCCAGCTCTGCTATGGCACGTTGCATGGCCGCAAGCTGCTGATCTACGAGGGCCGCGCCCATTATTACGAGGGCGGCGATTCTGCGGTGATGCGCGTGCCCCTCGGCATGCTCACCGCCTTCGGCTCGCCACCGCTGATCCTGACCAATGCGGCGGGCTCGCTCTCGCTCGACATGCGCCCGGGCAGCCTCGCCCTGATTACCGACCACATCAACCTGAACGGCCCCAACCCCCTCGTCGGCGATGCCGGCGACGGTCGCTTCGTGCCGATGGTCGATGCCTATGACCCGCATCTGCGCGGCCGCTTCAAGCGCGCGGCCCAGAAAGCGGCGATCCCGCTCGGCGAGGGCGTCTATATGTGGTTCACCGGGCCGAGCTTCGAGACGCCGGCCGAAATCCGCATGGCCAAGCTGCTGGGCGCCGATCTCGTGGGGATGTCGACCGTGCCGGAAGTCATCCTGGCGCGGCGCCACGGCCTGCGCGTCGCCGGCCTGTCGATCGTCACCAATATGGGCGCCGGCCTGCATGGCGGCACGCCGCATCATGCCGAGACGCGCGATGTCGCTGGCCTTGCGGCCGGCGCGCTCAGGCGCCTGCTGCGCGCCTTCCTGTCGGAGTTGTGAACCATGTCCGATGCCGATCTCGCCAGGCGCGCGCTTGCCCTCCTCGATCTCACCGATCTCGCCGACGACGCGACGGAGCAAGGCACGCGCGATCTCTGCCGTCGCGCCGTCTCCGGCCCGGTGCCGGTCGCGGCGGTGTGCCTGTGGCCGCGTTTCGTCGCGACGGCCCGGACGGAGCTCGGCGACGGCCCGGTCCGCATCGCGACCGTGGTCAATTTCCCGGATGGGGATACCCCGATTGCTCCGGCCATGCGCGAGACGGAAGCGGCGCTTGCAGCCGGCGCGGACGAGATCGATCTCGTCCTGCCTTGGCGGGCGGTGCTGGCCGGCCAGACCACGGCGGCGGTGGCCATGGTCCGCAACGTC
Organism: uncultured Allobosea sp.; assembly: GCF_945956895.1. Lineage (GTDB taxonomy): Bacteria > Pseudomonadota > Alphaproteobacteria > Rhizobiales > Beijerinckiaceae > Allobosea. The sequence continues at coordinate 103,491 of NZ_CAMFJF010000004.1, forward strand.
AAGATGCTCTGCGACGAGCGGCGCCTGAAGGTGATCCTGGAGACCGGCGAATACCCCAATCTCGACAAGGTCAGGACGACCTCGGAGCTTGCCATCGCGGCCGGCGCCGATTTCATCAAGACCTCGACCGGCAAGACCGCGAACTCGGCGAGCATCCCGGCGGCGCGCGTGATGCTCGGCGTCATCGCGGAAATGGGCCGTCCCGTCGGGTTGAAGCCGTCGGGCGGCATCCGGACATTGGCCGATGCCACGCGCTATCTCGACCTTGCCGATGCGATCATGGGAGAGGATTGGGTCTCGCCGACGACTTTCCGCTTCGGCGCCAGCGGCCTCTACGGCGCGCTCGTCGCGGCCATTGACGGCGCTGCGCCCGACGGCGCACCGCGTGGGAGCTATTGATGCGCCTGACCCAGGAGATCATCGCCGCCAAGCGCGACGGTGCGGAACTGTCCGAGGCCGATATCCGCCAGCTGATCGCCGGCTTGCCGGACGGCTCGGTCAGCGAAGGCCAGGCCGCCGCCTTCGCCATGGCGGTCTATTTCAACGGCATGAACGAGCGCGAGCGCGTGGCGCTGACGCTGGCCATGCGCGATTCCGGCACGGTCCTGCGCTGGGACGACCTGCCCGGCCCGGCGCTCGACAAGCATTCGACCGGCGGCGTCGGCGATACGGTCAGCCTGCCGCTGGCGGCGGCCGTCGCGGCCTGCGGCGGCCATGTCCCGATGATCTCCGGTCGCGGCCTCGGCCATACCGGCGGAACGCTCGACAAGCTCGACGCGGTGCCGGGCTATGTCACCCAACCCGGCATCGATCTCTTCCGCAAGGTTGTGCGTGAGGCCGGTTGCGCCATCATCGGCCAGACCGCCGATCTCGCCCCGGCCGACAAGCGCCTCTACGCCATTCGCGACGTCACCGCGACAGTCGAGTCGTTGCCGCTGATCACCGCCTCGATCCTGTCCAAGAAGCTGGCCGCCGGCCTGCACGGCCTCGCTATGGACGTGAAATTCGGCTCCGGCGCCTTCCTGCCGGATTACGGCAAGGCACAGGCCCTGGCGCAGGCGCTGGTTGGTGTCGCCAATGGCGCGGGCATGCCGACCACCGCCTTGCTCACCGACATGAGCGAGCCGCTGGCCTCGGCCGCTGGCAATGCGCTCGAGGTCGCCTATGCGCTCGACCATCTGACCGGGCGGCACCGCGAACCGCGCTTCCATGAGGTCACGGTTGCTCTGGCCGCCGAGATGCTGCTGCTCGGCAAGCTCGCGCCGGATCTCGACACTGCCCGCGCGAAGATCGAACAGGCTTTCGCCTCTGGCGCCGCGGCCGAGCGTTTCGCCCGCATGATCGTGGCGCTCGGCGGCCCGGCCGACCTGCTGGAAGCGCCACAGAAACATCTCGCCGCTGCCCCGGTCGTGAAGCCGGTCTATCCCGAAACGGCCGGTCAGGTTGCTTCTATCGATACGCGCGCCGTCGGGCTCGCCGTCGTCGCGCTTGGCGGTGGCCGCGTCCGTCCGCAGGACCCGATCGATCATGCCGTCGGGCTCGTGTCGCTGGCGGGGATCGGTGACGCCGTCGGCTCCGGCCAGCCGCTCGGCATCGTCCATGCCCGCGACGAGGCCGGCTACGCTGCGGCAAGCGAGCGCTTGCGTAGGGCATACCGGATCGGGGAGGGTGCGGCGCGCGGCCCGCTGGTCGCGGAACGGGTTACGGAGAGGGTATCGGGATGAGTCTGCTTCTGGCCATGACGGGCTGGCATGTCGAGGATTGGCGCGCGCGCTTCCAGGCGCTGCTGCCGGATATGCCGATCGTCGTCCTCGGCGAGCCCTTCGACCGTCGCGCCGTCCATTATGTCGCGAGCTGGAAGCACCCGCCCGGCAGCCTGACCGGCCTGCCCAATCTCGCCGCGATCTTCTCGCTCGGGGCCGGCGTCGATTTCCTCTTCGCCGACGACAAGCTGCCGGCCGCGCCGATCGCGCGCATCGTCGATCCCGACCTGACGACGCGGATGAGCGAGTATATCGTCCTGCATTGCCTGAGCTATCTGCGCCAGCAGCGTCGCTACGACCGCCAGCAGCGCGAAAAGCTCTGGGACGACGACCGCAACCAGCCGGCGGCCCACTCCGTCCGCGTCGGCGTCATGGGGCTGGGCGAGCTCGGCCAGGATGCGGCGCGCAAGCTCGCCGTCATGGGCTTCGACGTCGCCGGCTGGAGCCGCTCGCCGAAGACTATCGAGGGGCTCCGGACCTTCTCCGGCGAGGACGGGATGAAAGCCTTTCTCGCTCGCACCGACATCCTCGTCAGCCTCCTGCCGCTGACCCCGGATACGCGCGGCATCATCAATGCCGAGATGCTCGCGGGCCTCGCGCAGGGCGGGCGCCTGGGCGGGCCGTTCCTGATCAATGCCGGGCGCGGCGGCCTGCAGGTCGCGGACGATATCCTCGCCGCGCTCGATACCGGTACGCTGAAGGGCGCCACGCTCGATGTCTTCGAGGTCGAGCCGCTGCCGGTGGAATCGCGGCTCTGGAGCCATCCGGGCGTGACGGTCACCCCGCACAACTCGGCGATGTCGGAGCCGGAAGCGATCGCAACGGCGGTCGCCACGCAAATCCGGCGGCTGGAAGCGGGCGAGCCGCTGCTCAACGTGGTCGATCCCGCACGGGGCTATTGAGCGTAACTCTGCAACCGTCACGGAACGGTCGCGGGGCTGTCGTCGCGGCGCAATCCGGGCGGGCGAAGCGAAGGCTTCGCCTCGTTCCGGAGCCATCTCATGCGCCTGCCGATCATCGCCGCCCTGCTGCTGTCCTCGACCATGCTCGCTGGAGCAGAGGCACCACAGACGGAATTCCCATCGAAGCTCGTCGGCCATGCCCTGCTGCCGGCGAACACCATCATCCCGGCGCCCGCCGATGCGCCGGCCGATCTCAAGGTCTCCGGCAAATTCGTGAGCCCCGGCAAGCGCGTCGAGGCGGTCGGCACCGTCATGGGGACCTCGGGCGGACGCCCGACCGGGCTCTCCACCCCCTTTGCCGGCCAGCCCGTGCAGGGCTTTTCCGGCATCCGCTCGCTGGGGAACGGCGAGTTCCTCGTGCTGACCGACAACGGTTTCGGCTCGAAGGTCAATTCGCCGGACGCGATGCTGTTCTTCCACCGCCTCAAGGCCGATTTCGGCAAGGGCGCGGTCGAGCGCCTCTCGACCACCTTCCTGCATGATCCCGACAAGAAGATCCCCTTCCGTATCGTCCATGAGGGCACCGATAAGCGCTACCTGACCGGCGCGGATTTCGATCCCGAATCGATTCAGCCAATCGGCGGCAAGTACTGGATCGGCGAGGAATTCGGCCCTTACCTCATCCGCGTCGATGCCTCCGGCAAGGTCGAGGCGGTGTTCGAGACGCTGGTCGACGGCAAGCCGGCCCGCTCGCCCGATCACTATGCGATCACGACGCCCGGCGCGCCCGATCAGAGCGTCGCCTTCAACGTGCGCCGCTCAAAGGGCTTCGAGGGCATGGCGCAGTCGCCTGACGGCCGCTTCCTCTATCCGCTGCTCGAAGGCCCGCTCTGGAACGCCGAGACCAAGGGCAACGAGGAGATCGATGGCAAGGCCGTGCTGCGGATCCTCGAATTCGACGTCGCCAACGAGAAATGGACCGGCCGCTCCTGGTTCTACCCGCTGGAGCTGAAGGGCAACGCCATCGGCGATTTCAACATGATCGACGCCACGACGGCGCTGATCATCGAGCGCGACAACGGCGAGGGCACGGCCGACAAGGCCTGCGCCGCCGGCCAGAAGGGCCCGGACTGCTTCCACGACCTCGCGAAGTTCAAGCGCATCGTGAAGATCGAGATGACCGAGGCCAATATCGGCAAGCCCGTGCGCAAGATCGGCTTCATCGACCTCATGAAGATCGCCGATCCCGACGGCAAGGCGAAGCAGGGCGCCATCGACGGCGTGCTGCCCTTCCCCTTCTTCACCATCGAGAATGTCGACGTGGTCGATCGCGTCAATGGCATCATCGTTGTCGGCAACGACAACAACCTGCCCTTCTCCTCCTCGCGCGACCCGAAGAAGGCTGACGACAACGAACTCGTCCTGCTTCAGGTCAAGGATCTGCTCGACGCGAAATGAAACACCTCCTGCCGGCCTCGCAAGGGGCCGGCAGGAGCGACGTCTCGCAACCGTCTCTGCCTGGCTGGTTAATGTTCGTTGTTCGTTCTTGTAATATTATCGGGCGGGTGTAAAATAATGGGGACCAAGCGCCTCGTGCGTGAGGCGTAGTGGTTGGATGATCGTCACCGATGGAGGGGATCATGATGACCGCGAATATGAAGACCGGACGGACGCAGGACTGGCTTAACCTGATCCTCGCCGCGCTGCTGTTCTTCTCACCCTGGTTCATGGGCTATGCCGGCAATGTCATGCCGGCGCGCAACGCCTGGATCGTCGGCGCGGTGCTTGCGTTGATCGCGATTGCGGCGATTTCGGCCTTTGCCGAATGGGAAGAATGGCTGAACCTCGCACTCGGGCTCTGGCTTGTGGCCTCGCCCTGGATGCTCGGCTTCACGACCCATTTCCCCGCCTTCTGGAGCCATCTCGTCGTCGGTCTGCTGACCGCGGGGATTTCGGCCTGGGCAGTGTGGGATTATCGGCACGAGCCGCACGCGACGGCCTGAGGGCACCGCTCTCCTCTCGGCTCCGGCGCGGCCTAACTGCGTAGCGCGCCGGGACCGGCTACCGCCGCCGGCGGGCATTTGCCCGAGATGATCATGCCCAGCACCTCGTCCTGCGTGACGTCCGCGGTGCGAGCGGTGCCGACGACCTTGCCGTTCTTCATCACGGTTACGCGGTCGGCGAGGTCGAAGACGTCGTGCAGGTCGTGGCTGATTAGGAAGATGCCGATGCCCTGTTTCTTGAGCTGCAGGGTCAGTTCGGCAACCTGCTTGGTCTCGGCCGGGCCGAGCGCCGCCGTGGGCTCGTCCATGATCAGCACGCGGGCGTTGAAATAGATCGCGCGGGCGATCGCAACGGACTGGCGCTGGCCGCCCGAGAGCGCCTTCACCGGCTCCTTGAAGCGGCGGAAATGCGGGTTGAGCCGGCTCATCACCTTGCGGGTCTCGGCCTCCATTGTCGCATCGTCGAGCGTGCCCCAGCCAGTCAGCAATTCGCGGCCGAGGAAAATATTGGCGGCGGCGTCGACATTGTCCGCGAGAGCGAGCGTCTGGTAGATCGTCTCGATGCCGTGGCGCTTGGCGTCGCGCGGGCTCGAGACCGTGACCTCCTCGCCATTGACCCGGATCGTGCCGGCATCGGCCTTATAGGCGCCCGACAGGATCTTGATCAGCGTCGACTTGCCGGCGCCGTTATGGCCGAGCAGCCCGACGACCTCGCCCGGCATCAGGTCGACGCTCGCGCCGTCGACGGCCTTGATGCCGCCGAAGGCGATCGAGATGTCGCGCATCTCGATCAGGGGCGTGTCCTGGCCGGGATGCGTTGCAGCGATGTCTGCCGGCTCCGCGATGCTCATGGAACCTCCTCAGCTCAGCCGTTTGCGATAGAGCCCGTCGAGCCAGACCGCGAGGACGAGGACGATGCCGACGACGATGTTCTGCAAGGGCGCATCGACGCCGATCAGCACCATGCCGGATTGCAGCGACTGCATCACCAGCGCCCCCAGCATCGCGCCGGCGATGGTGCCGACGCCGCCGGCGAGCGAGGTGCCGCCGATGACCGCCGCGGCGATGACATAGAGCTCGTCCAGCGTGCCGGCGGCGTTGGTCGCCGCGTTGAGACGGGCCGTGGAGATGCAAGCGGAGATGCCGACGAGCACGCCCATCAGCCCGAAGACCAGCATCAGCACCTTGCGCGTCTTGACGCCCGAGAGCTGCGCCGCCTCCGGGTTGCCGCCGATGGCGAAGACATACCGGCCGAAGCGCAGGCGATTGGCGAGGAAGGTGATGATCACGCCGACGGCGAGCGCCACCAGTACCGGCACGGCGAGGCCATGGCCGATGCTGAGCCCGCCTTCGGGCCAGGTGCCGCCCTTGGCCTCGACGAGGCGCCGCGCGACGCCGGCCGGCAGCGCATAGGCGTTCGCGACCATGACTGTCGCCAGCACGGCGGCGCAGCCGAGCCCGACGATGGCGATCTCGGCCCAGAGCGGGCGCAGCACGAAGCCGAAGCGCTTGCGCCGGCGCCGGATCAGCGCCGCGCCCAGGCAGATCGCGGCACAAAGCCCGATGCCGATCGCCCAGGAGGCGCTGGTGCCGATCGCGCCCTCGACGCCGCCGCCGAGCGGCCGGAAGCGCGAATCCATCGGCGCGATGGTCTGGCCTTGGGTGACCCACCAGGCCGCCCCGCGCCAGACCAGAAGTCCGCCCAGCGTGACGATGAAGGAGGGGATGGCGAGGTAGGCGATTAGCGCGCCCTGCAGCAGGCCGACGAGCCCGCCCAGCGTCATCGCGAGCAGCAGGCTGACGAGCCAGGTCAGCGGGTGCTCCAGGCCCCAGAGCTCCGGCAGCAGCCGGACCTGCACCAGCCCGACCATCATGCCGACGAAGCCGAGCATCGAGCCGACCGAGAGGTCGATATTGCGGGTGACGATGACCAGCACCATGCCGCAGGCCATGATCGCGATCGAGGCGGTCTGGACCAGCAGGTTCCACAGGTTGCGCGGCGTCAGGAAGGCGCCGTCCGACAGCCAGTTGAAGCCGAGCCAGATCACCGCGAGCGCCGCGACCATGCCGATCATGCGCGGATCGAACTCGATCTCGCGCAGATGGTCGCCAAGGCGCTTGCGCTCCTGCACCGGATGGGCCGGTGCGGGGGCAACTTCAGTCACAGGCCTTGACCTTGCCGGCCGCAACGCCCTGGCAGACTGCCGCTTTCGGCGCCCAGCCGGCATCGATCACGACATTGAGGTTCTCTTTGGTCACCGGCACCGGCGTCAGGAACAGCGCCGTCATCTTCTGCTTGGTTGGCCCCTGGTCCCAGCTCACCGATTTCGGGATCTCGTTGAGCTTGGTGCCGCCGGCGAGCTTGAGCGCGATCTCGGCGGCGTTGCGTCCGAGCTCGCGCGCGTCCTTCCAGATCGTCACCGTCTGGGTGCCCAGCGCGACGCGGTTCAGCGCCGCACGGTCGGCATCCTGGCCGGAGACCGGCACCGAGCCGGAAAGCCCCTGCGCAGCCAACGCCGCGATGGCGCCGCCAGCGGTGCCGTCATTGGCGGCGATCACGGCATCGACCTTGTTCTGGTTGCGCGTCAGGATCTGCTCCATGTTGCGCTGGGCATTGGCGGGCAGCCATTGATCAGTGAAGGCCTCGCCGACATTCTTGATCTTGCCGCCGTCGATCGCGGGCTTCAGGATCTCGATCGAGCCTTGGTAGAGGAAGCCGGCATTCGGGTCCTGGCTCGAGCCCTTGATGAAGACGTAGTTGCCGGCCGGCTTCGCTTTCTGGATCTCGCGTGCCATCATCCGGCCGACCTCGACATTGTCGAAGGTCAGGTAGAAGGCCTGCGGGATCTCGATCAGCCGGTCATAGCCGACGACGGCGATGCCCTCGTTCACCGCCTTCTCGACAGCGGGCCGGATCGCCTGCGCATCCTGCGCCAGCACGATGATCGCCTTGGCGCCGCGCGCGATCAGGCTTTCGACATCGGTGAGCTGCTTGGCCGGCGATGATTGCGCATCCGCGGAAAGATAGGTGCCGCCGGCCTTTTCGATCGCCGCCTTGATGGCGGCCTCGTCGGTCTTCCAGCGCTCTTCCTGGAAATTAGACCAGCTGACCCCGACGACCGGTCCCTTGGACTGGGCGAAGGCCTGGCTGTGAACGGAAAGGGCGGCAACGGCGATGCTCGCCGCGAGGACGAAACGCTTCATCTCGATGGCCTCCTGAGCTTCCTCTGCCGCAGACTCTCAGGCTTCTCCGAGCCTCCAAGGCATCCGGCGCGTGAAACTCGGCCTAGCATCGAAGGCTGTCAAGCAGACCAAGGGAGGGCTCTCGCAGCGTCAGGTGCGCGGGTCAGGCGATGCGCTTGTCCGGGGAATCGCAGAGGTCGCTCTGGATGCAGCGCTCGCATTCGGGGCGCAGCGCCTTGCAGGTGTAGCGCCCGTGCAGGATCAGCCAGTGATGGGCGTGCCGGCCGAACTCGGGCGGCACCGCCTTCTCCAGCCCGAGCTCGACCTGCCGCACGTTCTTGCCCGGCGCGATGCGCAGGCGGTTGGCGATGCGGAAGACATGGGTGTCGACCGCGTGGGTGACCTCGCCGAAGGCGATGTTGAGCACGACATTGGCGGTCTTGCGGCCGACGCCGGGCAGGCTCTCCAGCGCCTCGCGCGTCGCCGGCACCTCGCCGCCGAACTCCGCGATCAGCTTCTCGCAGAGCGCGATGACGTTCTTCGCCTTGGTGCGGTAGAGCCCGATCGTCTTGATGTAGTCGCGCACCTTGTCCTCGCCGAGCGCCAGCATCTTCTCAGGCGTGTCGGCGATGGCGAAGAGCGGGCGCGTCGCCTTGTTGACGCCGGCATCGGTCGCCTGCGCCGAGAGCACGACGGCGACCAGCAGCGTGAAGGCGTTCACCGATTCCAGCTCACCCTTGGGCTCGGGATTGGCGGCCTGGAACCGGCGGAAGATCTCGCGGATCTCCGCCGGCTTGCGGGCGCGCGGCAACGTGATGCGCTTTGCCGGCGCAGCCGTGCGAGGGGGCCTGTTCCGCTGATCCATGACGGCGTTATAATCGCCGCATGACACCCGGCAATAGCCTTGGCAGCGAGATCGCGGACGTGGCGCAGCAGCCGGTCTTCGACGCGACGATCACGCCGCATCGTTCGCTCGGCCGGAACGGCTTCCGTATCGTGATGACGCTGGTCTGCCTGACGAGCGTCGTATCCTCGATCCCCTTCGTCGTGCTCGGCGCCTGGCCGGTCGCCGGCTTTTTCGGGCTCGATGTCGTCGCGCTTTTCGTCGCTTTCCATGTCAATTTCCGGCATGCGCGCGCCTTCGAGCGCATCGTGGTGACGCCGCTGGAGGTCTTCCTGCGCAAGGTTTCGCATCGCGGGCGCGAGGCGGTCTGGCGCTTCAATCCGGCTTGGACCCGGCTCGAACGCCAGACGGACGAGGATTACGGCCTGCTCGGCCTGAAGCTGGTCTCGCGCGGGCAGAGCGTCGCGGTCGCCTCCGCGCTGTCGCCGCACGAGCGCTCGGGCTTCGCCGATGCGCTGGGCTCGGCGCTGTCGAGCGCCCGCCGCGGGCCTGACTACGGCGCGCCCTGAGCAGGCTCGGCCTGGACGAGCCGGATCGTATGGCCGCCGCAGCTTTGGTCCTCGACGACCGACAACCCGTTCTCCGTCACGCGCGATAGTCTTGCGGATCAAGGCCGCCCTTGCCAGCTTTCGGGTGGGAACGGCATGGTGGGCGCCTTAGATTCGCATCATGACGAATGATGCGAGGTTCCCATGAACGCTCATGCTTCCATGAAAACGGCGATGACCCCGACGCGCTTCTCCAATGCGGTGCTGGCGCGTGCCGCCGAGGCCATGCCGAGCGAGGCCGATTTCCCGGCCGTCGCGCCCGGCTCCGACTACGACACGGTCCGGCGGATCCTCTCCTTCATCACCCATAACTGGCGCGAGCAGCCGACGATCGAGGCGATCGCGGAAGCGGCCGGCGCAACCCCGACCGATGTCCATCATCTCTTCCGGCGCTGGTGCGGGCTGACGCCGAAGGCGTTCCTGCAGGCGATCACGCTCGATCATGCCAAGGGGCTGCTGGCTTCCTCAGCCAGCATTCTCGACACCGCGCTGGAGGTCGGCCTCTCTGGTCCGGGCCGCCTGCACGACCTCTTCGTGACGCATGAGGCGATGTCGCCCGGCGAATGGAAGACGGGTGGCGAGGGTCTGAAGCTCTCCTACGGCTTCCACGCATCGCCCTTCGGCGAGGCGCTCGTCGTCATCACCGAGCGCGGCCTCGCCGGCCTGGGCTGGGTTTCCAACAGCGTCGATGGCGGCAAGGTCGTCGGCGGTCGCGCCGAGGCATTGGCCGATATGATGCGGCGCTGGCCCCATGCGGACTATCGCTATGATCCGATGCTGACGGCTCCCTATGCTGCGCGCATCTTCGAGCCCAAGGCCTGGTCGCCGGAAACGCCGCTGCGCGTCGTGCTGATCGGCACCGATTTCGAGGTCCGGGTCTGGGAAACGCTGCTTCGGATTCCGGTTGGCTGCGCCACCACCTATGGCGAAGTGGCCAACCATATCGGCAAGCCGAGCGCGGCGCGGGCGGTCGGCACGGCGGTCGGCAAGAACCCGATCTCCTTCGTGGTGCCCTGCCACCGCGTCATCGGAAAATCCGGGGCGCTCACCGGCTATCACTGGGGCCTGACGCGCAAGCGCGCCATCCTCGGCTGGGAGGCTGGACAGACGGCGGCCGGCTGAGAGCGGCTACTTCCTGAGATACATGTCCCAGCAGGGCGAGAGCGGCACCAGCCGGCGATCCTTCCAGGCCTGCTGGAAATGCGCCGCAATCGCCGCCCGCTTGAACTCGACCGGGCATTTCGGCCGCAGGATCGCGTCGGTCTCGCGCAATGCATCGAGCATCTCGGGCGTCACCGCCGGATTGGTGCGATCGACATCGATGCCGAGCGCGACATTGCGGGGCGGCTGGCGCTTGAGCCGGTGGTTGAAGGGATTGATGAAGTCGAGCGCGAAGAAGCCGTTCAGCTGGCGTCGGTTCGCCGTTTCCCAGCGCTCGATCGCATCGAGCCCCTGCTGCAGCTCGAGCAGCCAGGTCGCCTGATGGTCGATTTCCGAGAACAGGATGGCGGATGGCAACTGGCGGTAGTGCACCAGATCCTCATAGGCCTCCTGATGCTTGGCGTAGTGCTCGATCATGCTGGCTGAGCGGGCTGCCAGCGCCGGCTTCAGGCTGACCCGGCCGAGCGGGCCCACGCTCGGCACGTCGAGCGCCGTGTAGCGCGGCGCGGCGATCAGCGCGCGCGCGCCGCGCTCGAAGAAGATCACCGCGCTCGGCAGCGCCACCGCCATCACCAGCACCAGCACATAGGGTCGGAAGGGATCGCCGTAGCGCAGGCGGAAATCGCAGAGCACCAGCAGCAGCACAGGCCACAGGCCGACGAATTCGAGCGAGCCGCTGTTCTGGGTTTCGCCGAGGACGAGCGCGAAGAGGCTGGCGCAGAGCCAGCCCAGGGGCGAGGCCAGCAGGCTCTGTAGGGTGACGTCCGGCCGCTGCCTCATCGCCAGTGCGAGAGCGCCGAGCAGCAGCAGGCAGGGCACGATCACGTTGAACTTGATCGAGGCCAGGGTGAAGAAGCGCGAGACGAAGGAGGCCGAGTTGAGGGCGACGAGGGTCAGCACGTCCTCGAGATAGGCGTGGACCAGCCCGGCCGTGAGCTCCAGCACGCCCAGCACGGCGATGACTGCGACCGCCGCGAGCAGGGCATCGCGAAAGCGCAGGCGCCCGGCCAGGACCGCGTAGCCGACGAGCGCGGCGCCCGAGACCGGCCCCGTGACCTTGATGAGGAACAGCGAGGTCATCAGCAGGATGACGAGGACCGTCAGCAGGACCCGGTTCTCGACGAAGAGCAGCGCCGCCAGCAGCATATAGAGCAGCAGGGCGACATGGCGGTTGTAATAGCCGAAACCGTCGAAGCCGGGCGACGGGTAGAGGCTGTGCAGGTTGATCGGCAGCGAGGCGAGGAACAGGAAGGGGACGAGCAGCGCCAGCGCCATGCCGCGCGAGCGGCGGTCGACATCCCTTATGATGAGCAGCATCAACGGCAGCGCCACCGGCAGGACGGCCCAATTGGCCAGCAGGGCCGGCTGCGCCTGCGGAAACAGCGAGCCCATCCAGCTCGCCAGATAGAAGCCGAGCGGGCCGATCGAGGTGAAGAAGTCGATATTGGGGATCTGTCCGAGCCGGATGCGCTGGATGGCATCCAGATAGATGTCGGTATCCCAGTAATTCGGGCCGAGCGGCAGGCGCACCGGCAAAGCAAGGCCGGCAATGACGAAGCCGAGGAAGGCCGTCATCCAGACGGAGGGCCTGGCCGCCAGCCTCAGCCAGAAGGCCTGCGCCATCGGCCGCATCGCATGCGAGTCCTTCGCATCAACGGTGGTCATCGTAGGGTCCCGCTCGGATCGGCGCGATCCTACGATGAAATTCTTACTTGAACGCTTCCATGCAACCCATAATTGCGCTTTTTCGCTCGCCCCGCATTCAGAGCAGGCCGCGCTGCGCCAGATGGCGCATTAGATGCGAGGCGCCATAGGTCCAGGGCGCGCATTCGTCGGTGCGCTTCATCCGGTTGACGAGGCTGCCGAGTTCGGGCGCGGCGATGGTGACGATGTCCCCGTATTTATGGGTGAAGCCGCCGCCCGGCGCATCGCGATCCTTGATCGGCGCGAACATGGTGCCGAGATAGAGCGCCGCCCCGTCCGGGTACTGGTGATGCGGGCCGATCATCTGTGCGGCGAGATCGGCCGGGTCGCGGCTGATCCTGGCGATCGAGGAGGAACCTTCGAGCCGGAAGCCGTCCTCGCCTTCGACTGTGAGCGTCACCGTGGTCCGGCGGACATGGTCGAGCGTGAAGCCGGCATCGAACAGGCGGATGAACGGGCCGACGGCAGCGGCGGCATTGTTGTCCTTGGCCTTGCCGAGCAGCAGCGCCGAGCGGCCCTCGACATCGCGCAGGTTGACGTCGTTGCCGAGCGTGGCGCCGACGATCCGCCCGTCCGAGGCGACGATCAGGACGATCTCCGGCTCGGGATTGTTCCAGCTCGAGGCCGGATGAAGGCCGGCATCGGCCCCGGTGCCGACCGTCGACATCGGCGGCGCCTTGGTGAAGATCTCGGCATCCGGCCCGATCCCCACTTCGAGGTATTGGCTCCAGGCGCCCTGCTTGATCAGCACATCCTTGAGATGCATCGCCTCGGACGAGCCGGGCTTGAGCTTGGAGAGGTCGTCGCCGATGAGCTTGCCGATCTCCTCGCGGATCGTCGCGGCGGCGGCGGGGTTGCCGCGCGCCTTCTCCTCGATGACGCGCTCCAGCATCGAGACGGCGAAGGTGACGCCGGCCGCCTTCACCGCCTGCAAATCGAGCGGCGAGAGCAGCCAGGGGCGCTTCGGGTCGCGGCCGTCCACAGGCGTATTGGCGAGGATGTCGGCGAGCGAGCCGATCGCTTCGCCCTCAGTGGCGCGCAGCGCGGCGGCCGGATCGGCGCTTTCGCAGAGATCGCGGCTGGTCGGGAAGCTCCGGGTGATGTCGATGACCTGCCCGTCGCGGAGCGTCACCACCGCCGGCCCGCCGAGATCGGGGCGCCAGACGCGGCCGGCGAGCGTTGCGGCATCGGCGTCTCCCGGCAGGGTCGCGGTTACGGCAAGGTCGAGGCTGGGCATGGCTGCATCCACGGGCGGATTCGGATCGGGAGCGCAGATCAGCCGGTTATGCACAAATGCGCAAGCGAGGAACTGTCATGCGTCTGCGTAGCGGCTTGACCGCGACGATAGACGGATTGCACGGGACGTCATCGATTTGTCATTGAAATGTCGCCTGCGCTTCATGCTAGCTTGCGCACCAACGACAAGAACCGCGGCGCGCCCGCGCGCGGAAGGGAGACACCCCATGACCATCAAAACGCGCATCCTGATGTCGGTTGCGGCTTTTGCGCTGGCCGGCGCCTCGCCCGCCCTGGCGCAGACCGAGATCCAGTGGTGGCACGCGCTGACCGGCGCCAATAACGACGTCGTCGTCAAGCTCTCCGAGGATTTCAATGCCTCGCAGAAGGATTACAAGGTCGTTCCCGTCTACAAGGGCTCCTATCCCGACACGCTGAATGCCGGCATCGCCGCCTTCCGCGCCGGCCAGGCGCCGCATATCCTGCAGGTCTTCGAGGTCGGCACCGGCACGATGATGTCGGCCAAGGGCGCGATCAAGCCGGTCCACGAGGTCATGAAGGAAGCCGGCGAGAAGTTCGATCCGAACGCCTATCTGCCCGCTATCACCGGCTATTACTCGACGGCCAAGGGCGACATGCTCTCGATGCCGTTCAACTCCTCGTCGATGGTGATGTGGTACAACAAGGACGCCTTCAAGAAGGCGGGCCTCGACCCGGCCAAGCCGCCGAAGACCTGGCCCGAGACCTTCGAGGCCGCCAAGAAGCTGAAGGCCGCCGGCTACGACAAGTGCGGCGTCTCGAACGCCTGGGCGACCTGGGCCAATATCGAGCAGTTCGGCGCCTGGCATAACGTGGCGCTCTCGACCAAGGTCAACGGCATGGCCGGCTTCGACGCCGTGCTGAACTTCAACAAGAGCCCGGCCTTCCTGAAGCACTGGACCAATCTGGTCGAGCTGCAGAAGGACAAGACCTATGACTATTCCGGCCGCACCAACAATGGCGAAGGTCGCTTCACCTCGGGCGAATGCCCGATCTTCCTGACCTCCTCGGGCTTCTTCGGCAACGTCAAGGCGAACGCCAAGTTCGACTGGGGCAATGCCCCGATGCCGTATTACCCGGATGTGCAGGGCGCCCCGCAGAACTCGATCATCGGCGGCGCTTCGCTGTGGGTGATGGGCGGCAAGAAGCCGGCCGAGTACAAGGGCGTCGCGAAGTTCTTCACCTTCCTCTCGGATGTCGACCGCCAGGTGAAGCTCCACACCGAGTCCGGCTATCTGCCGATCACCAAGGCGGCCTATGAGAAGGTCAAGGCGTCCGGCTTCTACAAGGACAAGCCCTATCTCGAGACCCCGATCCTCGAGCTGACCAACAAGACCCCGACCGACAACTCGAAGGGCCTGCGTTACGGCAGCCTCGTCCAGATCCGCGACATCTGGTCGGAGGAGCTGGAGGCGGCGCTGAACGGCCAGAAGTCGCCGCAGGCGGCGCTGGACGCGGCCGCCGAGCGCGGCAACCAGATGCTGCGCCAGTTCGAGCGCACCGCGGCCCGCTGAGTCTATTGCGACACGCATCGCCGTCCGTATTCTGGCGTCATGATCGGGCTTGCCCCGACCATCTCGGAAACCAGACAACTCTGGTCATGAGATTCCCGGGTCAAGCCCGGGAATGACGCCGCGTCCGGACGGCGACATCCTATAAGGCGATTCATGCAGAAGAACGCATACTTCAAGGGGCTCACGATCCCCTTCCTGCTGCTTCTGCCGCAGCTCGCCATCACCGTCGTGTTCTTCTACTGGCCGGCGACCCAGGCGGTCTGGCAGAGCTTCCTGCTCGAGGATGCCTTCGGCACCTCGACGGAATTCGTCTGGTTCGAGAACTACCAGATGCTCTTCGCCGATCCCGGCTACCTCAAGGCCTTCATCAACACGATCGTCTTCTCGACCTTCGTCTGCGTGTTCTCGCTGTCGATCGCTCTGCTCTTCGCCGTGATGGCGGACAGGCAGATCCGCGGCGCCGAGATCTACAAGACCCTGCTGATCTGGCCCTATGCGGTGGCTCCCGCCATCGCCGGCGTGCTCTGGATCTTCATGTTCGATCCCTCGCTCGGCATGCTCGCCCGCGGCCTGCAATCGCTCGGCGTTCCCTGGAACCCGCGCCTCAACGGCAACCATGCCATGCTGCTGGTCATCCTCGCGGCGACCTGGAAGCAGATCAGCTACAATTTCCTGTTCTTCCTCGCCGGCCTGCAATCGATCCCCAAGAGCGTGATCGAGGCGGCGGTGATCGACGGCGCGCGCCCGATGCGCCGCTTCTGGACGATCGTCTTCCCGCTGCTCTCGCCGACGACCTTCTTCCTGCTCGTCGTCAACATCGTCTACGTCTTCTTCGACACCTTCGGCATCATCGACACGGTGACCGGCGGCGGGCCTTCGGGCGCGACCGAGACGCTGGTCTACAAGGTCTTCTCCGACGGCAAGGGCGGCTCCAATCTCGGCGGCTCGGCGGCGCAGTCCGTGGTGCTGCTGATCATGGTCATCGGGATGACCGCGATCCAGTTCCGCTTCATCGAGCGCAAGGTGAGCTACTGATGGCCTCGGTCCTTAATCGCTTTTGCGAGGGCGGGCTCTTTCCGTCATGGTCGGGCTTGTCCCGACCATCCACGTCTTTCTTCGGCGATTGCGGTGTCCAAGACGTGGATGCTCGCCACAAGGGCGAGCATGACGGTGGAGGCTTGCGCTGATGGCTTCCGTGCTCTGGATGGACCTGACCGCCGAGGAATTGCGCGCCAAGGCGGCGAAGGACACGATCGTCGTCCTGCCCGTCGCCTCGATCGAGCAGCATGGCCCGCATCTGCCCGTGGGCGTCGATACCATTCTTTGCAGCGGCGTCTGCAAGGCGGCGGTCGAGCGCGCCGGCGATGTCGACGTCGTCGTCGCGCCGACGCTCTGGTGCGGCATGGCCGAGCATCACATGGCCTTCGGCGGCACCTTCACCTTCGATATCCCGACCTATCGCGCCGTGCTGCTCGCCTTCCTGAAGAGCATCGAGCGCCACGGCTTCCACCGGGTTCTGATCGTCAACGGCCATGGCGGCAACATCGCCGCTCTCACCGCCTTCCTGCCCGATTTCGCCCGCGAGACCAGCCTGCATGTCGCGGCGACCACCTATTTCATGCTGGCCGAGACGGCACTTGGCCCCCTGCTGGAAGACCAGAAGGGCGTCCAGCATGCCTGCGAGGTCGAGACCTCGATGATGATGGTGCTGGCGCCGGGTTCGGTCCGCGAGCCGCGCCTGCCCGAGGCCTTCGGCGCGCGCGATGGCCTGCCGGGGCGCCCGACCGTCTCGCGCCACCGCTCCTTCCGGGAGATGACCGAGACCGGCGTCATCGGCGATGCCCGCCGGGCGACGCCGCAGAAGGGCCAGGCCTGCCTCGACGCCTGTGCGGACGCGCTGGCCGGATTGCTGCGCGAGATGGGGAGGGCCGCCTGATGGTCGAGGACCGCCGCTTGGGCGACCTGATCGCCTATATCATCCTGACGATCGGCGTGCTGATCGTCGCCTTCCCGGTCTGGCTGACCTTCGTCGCCTCGACCTGGGACGCCTCGACCGTGATCAACGGCGAGATGCCGCTCTATCCCGGCCCGTATTTCCTGGAGAACTACAAGCGCATCCTCTTCGTCGGCACGTCGAGCACGACGCGCGAGCCGGTGATCGGGATGATGCTGAACTCCTTCATCATGGCGATGGCGATTGCGCTCGGAAAGATCTTCATCTCCGTGCTCTCGGCCTATGCGGTGGTCTATTACCGCTTCCCGTTCCGCATGGCGGCATTCTGGATCATCTTCATCACGCTGATGCTCCCGGTCGAGGTCCGCATCTTCCCGACCTTCAAGATCGTTTCCGATCTCAACATGCTCGACACCTATCAGGGCCTCGCGATCCCGCTGATCGCCTCGGCGACGGGCACGCTGCTCTTCCGGCAGTTCTTCATGACGATCCCCGACGAATTGCTGGAAGCCTCGAAGATCGATGGCGCCGGCCCGTTCAAGTTCTTCAAGGACACGCTGCTGCCGCTCTCGATCACCACGATCGCGGCGCTGTTCGTCATCCAGTTTATCTATGGCTGGAACCAGTATCTCTGGCCGCTCCTGGTGACGACGAAGGACTCGATGCAGACCATCGTCATCGCCATCAAGAAGATGATCGTCACCGCCGACGCCCTGACGGAATGGCAGCTCGCCATGGCCACCGCCATGCTGGCGATGCTGCCGCCCGTCTTCGTCGTCATCGCCATGCAGAGGCTCTTCGTGAAGGGCCTGGTCGAAACCGAGAAGTAATCCGCGAATGGCCCAGGTCACTCTCAGCAACGTCAAGAAGGTCTATGCCGGCGGCGTCGAGGCCGTGAAAGGCGTCTCCTTCGACATCCCCGATGGCGGCTTCTGCGTCCTCGTCGGCCCTTCGGGCTGCGGCAAGTCCACGCTGCTGCGCATGGTCGCCGGGCTGGAGACGATCTCGCACGGCGAGGTCGCGATCGGCGAGCGCGTCGTCAACCAGATCGAGCCCGCCGACCGCGACATCGCCATGGTGTTCCAGAACTATGCGCTCTATCCGCATATGAACATCTACGACAACATGGCCTATGGCCTGCGCAACCGCGGCACGCCGAAGGACGAGATCGACAAGCGCGTCAAGGAAGCCGCGCGCATCCTCGCGATCGAGCCCTTCCTGGAACGCCGGCCGCGCCAACTCTCCGGCGGCCAGCGCCAGCGCGTCGCCATGGGCCGCGCCATCGTGCGCAAGCCGCAGGTCTTCCTCTTCGACGAGCCGCTCTCGAACCTCGACGCGAAACTCCGCGTGCAGATGCGCGTCGAGATCAAGAAGCTGCAGCGCGCGCTCGGCGTCACCTCGATCTACGTCACCCACGATCAGGTCGAGGCGATGACGCTCTCCGACAAGCTGGTCGTGATGAACGCTGGCCAGGTCGAGCAGATCGGCCTGCCCGCCGAGGTCTATCGCAAGCCGGCGAGCAAGTTCGTCGCGACCTTCATCGGCTCGCCGCCGATGAACATCCTGCCGGGTCAGGTCGACGGCCACGGCATCGTCGCGCTCGGTGACGCGCTCCTCGAGGCGCGCGACCTGCGCGAGGATCTGCCGGCGCAGACGCCGGTCGAGGTCGGCCTGCGGCCCGAGGACGTCGAGATCACTTCGGAAGGTCAGGCGGGCTCGCTGCCCTTCGATGTCGAGTTCATCGAGGAACTGGGCGCGGCGCAGCTCTTCCACGGCAAGCTCTCCGGCCATCCCTTCGTGATGCAGGCGGCGACCGGCGATGTCGCCGCGCAGGAAGGCCGGCTCTGGATCACCGTCGACCCCGACAAGGTCCATGTCTTCGATCCGAAGACGGGGGCGAGGCTGGGCAAGGGCTGACACAGCCAACTGTTATCGTCATTCCGGACAAGCCGCGAAGCGGCGCTGATCCGGAATCCATCGGAGGGCGCCGCGCTCTACGATGGATTCCGGGTCTCCCTTCGGTCGCCCGGAATGACGGCGTGTGAAAGGCAGTTTGCGCTCAAGCCGCCAGATCGGCCACCAGCGCGTCGAGCAGCAGGGCGCCGTCCGGTGTCGCCGCCAGCCGGCCGCCCGCGCGCTCCATCAGCAGCTTCTGCTCGATCAGGCTGGCGACGCGCTTAGCGTTGAGCGCGCGACCCGCCAGCGCCCTGAACACCTGGGGATCGATCCCCTCGACGAGGCGAAGCCCCATCAGCAGATATTCGTCGCCCTGCGCTTCCTCGCTGAGGCGCTCGTCCTCGACCAGCGCATGGCCTTCGGCCTCCACGCGCTCCAGCCAGACCTCCGGTCGCTTTTCGGTCGAATGCGCCATGCGGCCCTGCGCCGTCACCAGCCTTCCATGGGCGCCGGGGCCGACGCCGGCATATTCGCCATAATGCCAGTAGACGAGGTTATGCCGGCACTCGGCGCCGGGCCGGGCGTGGTTCGAGATCTCGTAGACCGGCAGGCCGTGTTTGGCCGTAATCTCCTGCGTCGTCTCGTAGAGCGCGGCGCCGGCGTCGTGATCGGGAATGGCGAGCTTGCCGGCGCGGAACAGCCGTTCGAAGGCGGTGCCCGGCTCGATCGTGAGCTGGTAGAGCGAGAGATGCTCGGCCGCATGGCTGATCGCCAGTTCCAGCTCGGCGCGCCAGAGCGCGGGCGTCTGCGAGGGCGAGCGGGCATAGATCAGGTCGAAGGAATAGCGCTCGAAATATTGGCGCGCGATCGCGACCGCGGCGAGCGCTTCCTCGGCCGAATGCATCCGGCCGAGCGCCTTGAGATCGGCGTCGTTCAGCGCCTGCACGCCGAGCGAGACGCGGTTGACGCCGGCAGCCCGGAAATCGCGGAAGCGCCCGGCCTCGACGCTGGTCGGGTTGGCCTCCAGCGAAACCTCGCAATCGGGATCGACCGCCCAGTGCTCGCCGATGGCATCGAGGATCGCGCCGACTGTGCGGCCTTCCATCAGCGAGGGCGTGCCACCGCCAAAGAAGATCGAGGAGACCGTGCGGCCGGGCACAAGCGCCGCCCGATGCGCGATCTCGCGGCGGAAGGCGGCGATATAGCGCTGCTGATCCGGCGGCTGCAGCCGGACATGGCTGTTGAAGTCGCAATAAGGGCATTTGGCCAGGCAGAAGGGCCAATGCACATAGACGGCGAAGCCCGCATCCGCGGTCGGATGCAGGATGGAAGGCCGCGTGGACAGGGCGGCCGGGGCGCTCACGCCGGCTTCCTTAGGCAGGCAGCGGCGAGAACATGGAAGGCACGCGCGCGGTGCGACAGGCCGGGCGAGCCATCCGCCGGGATGCCGTGCTTCTCCTCAGCCGTCATCTCGCCGAAGGTCTTGTCGTGGCCGTCGGGCAGGAAGATCGGATCGTAGCCGAAGCCGCCGAGGCCGCGCGCCTGCTCGGTCACGGTGCCGAAGACCCGGCCTTCGAACAGCTCCTGATGGCCGTCCGGCCAGGCGATCACCAGCGCCGAGACGAAATGCGCCTTGCGCCTGTCCGGCGTGATCGCGCCGCGCTTGGCGAGCTCCATCTGCACGCGCCCGATCGCCGGGGCGAAATCCTTGCCCGGCCCCGCCCAATTGGCCGAGAACAGGCCCGGCGCACCGTCGAGCGCGTCGATGCAGATGCCGGAATCGTCGGAGATCGCCGGCAGCCCGCTGGCGCTCGCGGCGGCGACCGCCTTGATCGCCGCGTTCTCGGAAAACATGTAACCGTCCTCGACCGGTTCGGGCAGACCGAGCTCCCCGGCCGAGACGAGCGCGATGCCATAGGGCGCCAGCAACTCGCGCATCTCGCGCAGCTTGCCCTGGTTATGGGTCGCGATCACGACCTTGCCGGTGAGGAGGCGATGCTCCGACATCTCTTCGTATCCTCTGGAACCACGCCGTCATCCCGGGCTTGACCCGGGATCCATCGAAGGGCGTCACACTCTACGATGGACCCCGGATCTCCGCTTCGCTGCGTCCGGGATGACGCTGTGTTCTATGACGGGGACTACGCCACCGCAGCCTTCTGCAGCGTGACGAGCCTGGAGACGCCGCCCTTGGCGAGCTTGAGCAGCGCGAGCAGCTCTTCTTCGGAGAAGGGCGCGCCCTCGGCCGTGCCCTGCACCTCGACGAGGCCGCCTGAGCCGGTGATGACGAAATTCGCGTCGGTCTGCGCGCCGGAATCCTCGACATAGTCGAGATCGATCACCGGGTTGCCGGCGACGATGCCGCAGGAGACGGCGGCGACATGGTCCTTCAGCGGGTTCGTGCCCTTGAGCAGGCCACGGCCTTCCATCCATTTCAACGCGTCGTGCAGCGCGACCCAGGCGCCGGTGATCGAGGCGGTGCGGGTGCCGCCATCGGCCTGCAGCACGTCGCAATCGACGACGATCTGGCGCTCGCCGATCGCGGTGAGGTCGACGACGGCGCGAAGCGAGCGGCCGACCAGGCGCTGGATCTCCTGCGTGCGGCCGGACGGCTTGCCGGAGGTGACCTCGCGGCGGGTGCGCTCATGCGTGGCGCGCGGCAGCATCGAATATTCGGCGGTGACCCAGCCCTTGCCGGTGCCGCGCAGCCACGGCGGCCCCTTTTCCTCGACGGTCGCGGCGCAGAGAACCTTGGTTTCTCCGAACGTCACCATGCAGGAACCCTCGGCATAGCGCACCACGCCGCGTTCGAGCGTGACCTTGCGCATCTCGTCGGCGGCGCGTTTGGAGGGTCGCATGAAACTGTCCTGTATCTGGGGAAGAGGCGGCTTGTAGGCGTTTGCGCTGCGCGCGGCAAGGTACGGGCTGGTTCTGCCCCTTGATCCCTGCGCTCTGCATGACGACAATAGGACGAGAACGACGGTTCGCCTGAAAAGGTTCATGAGCGCCCATACGCCCCGCCCTGAGACGATGAGCAGCTTGGTCGAGACCGACCAGCGCTCGCGCGAGATTTTTCGCCAGATCGTCGACGGCTACATGGCCACCGGCGAGCCGGTCGGCTCGCGCAACATCGCCCGCCTTCTGCCGATGTCGCTCTCGCCGGCGACGGTGCGCAACGTCATGACCGACCTCGAAATGGCCGGGCTGATCTACGCGCCGCATACCTCTGCGGGGCGCTTGCCCACGGAAAGAGGCCTGCGCTTCTTCGTCGATGCGATGATGGAGGTCGGCAATCTCACGACCGACGAGCGCTCGCGCATCGAGGCCCAGATCAGGGTCGCCGCCAGCAATCGCAATCTCGACCAGACCCTGACGGAAGCCTCGGCGCTGCTCTCCGGCCTGTCGCGTGGTGCCGGCGTCGTCGTCACTACCAAGGCCGACGTCCGGTTGAAGCATATCGAGTTCGTCCGGCTCGACCCGCTGCGGGCGCTGGTCGTGCTCGTCTCCGAGGACGGCACGGTCGAGAACCGCCTGCTGGCCTTGCCGCCCGGCCTGCCGGCCTCGGCGCTGAGCGAGGCCGCGAATTTCCTCAACGCCCGTATCCTCGGCAAGACGCTGGCCGACCTGCGCAGCGAGATCGGCGGGCAGCGCGCCCTGATGGAGCGCGAGCTCGACGCCCTGACCGCTCGGCTCGTCGAGAGCGGTATCGCGACCCAGGCCGGCCCCGGCAGCGATCGCCATCTCATCGTGCGCGGCCAGGCCAATCTGCTCGACGATCTCCGGGCGCAAGAGGATCTCGAGCGCATCCGCATGCTGTTCGGCGATCTGGAGACGCAGACCGACGTCATCGACCTGCTGACTCGGGCCGAGGATGGCGACGGCGTGCGCATCTTCATCGGCTCGGAGAACAAGCTGTTCTCGATGTCCGGCTCCTCGATGGTGGCCGCACCCTTCCGCGATGCCGAGCAGCGCATCGTCGGCGTCGTCGGCATCATCGGCCCGACACGCCTGAACTATGCCCGCATCGTCCCGATGGTCGATTACACCGCCAAGGTTGTGGGCCGATTGCTCGACGGCAGCCGCTGAAGCGCGGTTTCTCCATGGGAAAATTCGCCGACAGGGCCGTCATTGCGAGCACAGCGAAGCAATCCAGAGGGACCGGGTTGAACCATTTCACCCGGTCCCTCTGGATTGCTTCGTCGCTTCGCTCCTCGCAATGACGGCGAAGCAGCGTCGTGCTTATGGACCCCGGCGCGGTACAAGGGCCGTCCGGAATGACGACGTGTTTCCCAGGAAAGTTGGCTTTGCGGGCGGAAGCGGCTATCGAGCGGGCAAAGCAATCCTTTCCGCAATTCAGGTTACGACCCATGTCCGAGCAGCTTCCCGACCGGCTTTCCGTCAATCCGGACAGCCCTTTCTATAATGAAGAGGTGCTGGCGCGTGACATCGGCATCCGCTTCAAGGGCGTCGAGAAGACCAATGTCGAGGAGTATTGCGTCTCCGAGGGCTGGGTGAAGGTCTCCGCCGGCAACGCCAAGGACCGTTTCGGCCGCCCGATGACGATCACGCTCAAGGGCCCGGTCGAGCCTTACATCCGCGGCAAGGTCGAGGGCTGAGCCTCCATTGTCATTCCGGGGCTTCGCGCAGCGAAGAGCCCGGAATCCACGACCGGGCGAGCCGCTAGTCGTGGGATATCAAATGCTCCACCCAGTCGTGGGTTCCGGGTTCACGCCGGCGGCGTGCCCCGGAATGACAAGGGTGGTTCAAGCCAGGCTCTTGTAGAAAAACGTCGAGCCGCAATCGGCACCATCCGGCATCAGCGCATAGCGCGGGATGGTGCCGGCCTCGGTCCAGCCCAATCGGTTATAGAGCCGCCGTGCCGCGCCATGCTCGTCCGTGTCGAGCACCAAGAGGTCGCGGCCCTTCTCCTGCGCGATCGCCTCGGCACGCTGCATCAGCGCCTCGCCGATGCCCTGCCGGCGGGCGCGTGAATGCACCAGCACCTTCGCGATCTCGGCCCGGTGCGGCTGGTTCGGCTTGGCCGTCAGGTGGATCTGGGCCGTGCCGACGAGGCCGTCACCGTTTCGGGCGGCCAGCAGGATGACCTGCCCGCTCGCGACACCCGCCGCGACATCACGCCAGAAGCGCTCGTAATCGGCTGATGTGTTCCAGCTCATGAAACCAACGGAGGCGCCGTTGGCGACGCTGTCGCGCAGGATCTCGGCGAGCGCCGGGATGGCCGCCTCGGCAGCCTTGGCGTCGAGCGTTTCAATGGAGACGGCGAGGCTGGTCGCGTTCATGCGATATGTCCCGGAAAGGCGCCGCTTCTGGCGGCGAGGATGACGGCATAGCGGACGGGTGCATCGCCCGGATTGCGGTAGATGATCGGGCCGCGCAGATGCATCTGCAGGCAGTCGCCCTCGGCAAGCGTGTAGGGGATGCCTTCGACGGTCAGGTCGAGCCGGCCGCGCAGCACCCAGATCTGCTGGTCGAGTGCGGCCGCGCCGGTCGCGTTGTCGAGCCTCACTTCGGAACCTGCCGGCAATTCCACCTCGACGATCTCGAAGCCCGAGCCTGTCCCGCGCGGCGAGACGTTGCGGCGCAGGTAGCCGCTCGCCGGATCGCGCCAGACCGGCTGGGCGTCGCTGCGCGTCAGCGGCCCGCTTCCTGCATTCTCCTCCAGCAAGGCCGAGAGCGAGAGGCCGAGCCCGGAGCCGAGCCGGACCAGCAACGCTGCCGTCGGGCTCGATTCGCCGCGCTCGACGCGGGAGATCATCGCCCGGCTCACCCCGCTGCGCTCGGCAAGCGCATCGAGCGTCAGGCCATGGCGCTGGCGGGCGGCCTTGAGGCGCTGGCCGAGCAGCCGGTCGATCTCGGTGTCGTGGTCGAATTCCATGAATGGAGAATAATTATCAGATATTAGAATTTGCAAGCTTCATTTGCGATCGACGTGAACCTCGCCGTCATCCCGGGCTTGACCCGGGATCCATGCCGGAGCGCTTCCGAAAGAAGTTCAGGCATGGATCCCGGATCTCCGCTTCGCTGCGTCCGGGATGACGTGGTGGTTCCGGGAAAAGCAGCACGAAGATGTCTTCGAGCGGGCCAACCGCTTGGCGGAAGGCGGCTTCACTGCTATGGCGCGCGCATGAGCACCCGTTCCATCGACAATATCCGCAACTTCTCGATCGTTGCCCATATCGACCACGGCAAGTCGACGCTGGCCGACCGTCTGATCCAGCAGACCGGCACCGTCGCTGCCCGCGACATGAGCGAGCAGATCCTCGACTCGATGGATATCGAGAAGGAGCGCGGCATTACCATCAAGGCGCAGACGGTGCGGCTCGACTACAAGGCGAAGGATGGCAAGGATTACATCCTGAACCTGATGGACACCCCCGGCCATGTCGACTTCGCCTATGAGGTCTCGCGCTCGCTCGCGGCCTGCGAGGGCTCGCTGCTGGTGGTCGACGCTTCGCAGGGCGTCGAGGCCCAGACGCTCGCCAACGTCTATCAGGCGCTCGACGCCAATCACGAGATCGTCACCGTCCTCAACAAGATCGACCTGCCGGCGGCCGATCCCGACCGGATCAAGCAGCAGATCGAGGACGTGATCGGCCTCGATGCCTCGGAGGCGGTGCCGATCTCGGCCAAGACCGGCCTCAATATCGAGGGCGTGCTGGAAGCCATCGTCGAGAAGCTGCCGCCGCCGAAGGGCGACCCGGATGCCTCGCTCAAGGCGATGCTGGTCGACTCGTGGTACGACGCCTATCTCGGCGTCGTCGTGCTCGTGCGCATCATCGACGGCGTGCTCAAGAAGGGCATGACCATCCGCATGATGCGCGCCAACGCCTCCTATGGCGTCGACCGCGTCGGCGTGTTCAAGCCCAAGATGGCCGAGGTCAAGCAGCTCGGCCCCGGCGAGGTCGGCTTCTTCACCGCCTCGATCAAGGAAGTCGCGGATACCGCCGTCGGCGACACCATCACCGACGAGAAGAAGCCGATCGCCGAGCCGCTGCCGGGCTTCAAGCCGGTGCAGCCGGTCGTGTTCTGCGGCATCTTTCCGGTCGATGCCGCCGATTTCGAATTGCTGCGAGGCGCCATGGCGAAGCTGCGCCTGAACGATGCCTCGTTCTCCTACGAGATGGAGACGAGCGCCGCGCTCGGCTTCGGCTTCCGTTGCGGCTTCCTCGGCCTGCTGCATCTGGAGATCATCCAGGAGCGGCTGGAGCGCGAGTTCAACCTCAACCTGATCTCGACCGCGCCCTCGGTGGTCTATCACCTGCGCCTGCGCGACGGCTCGACGCTGGAGCTGCACAACCCGGCCGACATGCCGGATGTGATGAAGATCGAGGCGATCGACGAGCCCTGGATCCGCGCCACCATCTTCACGCCGGACGAGTATCTCGGCTCGGTGCTGAAGCTCTGCCAGGACCGCCGCGGTCTTCAGATCGATCTCGGCTATGTCGGCTCGCGCGCCAAGGTCGTCTACGACCTGCCGCTCAACGAAGTCGTCTTCGACTTCTACGACCGCCTCAAGTCGATCTCGAAGGGTTATGCCTCCTTCGACTACCAGATCACCGACTATCGCGAGGGCGACCTCGTGCGGATGTCGGTCCTGGTCAATGCCGAGCCGGTCGACGCACTCTCGATGCTGGTCCACCGGACGCGGGCCGAGTCGCGCGGCCGCGCCATGTGCGAGAAGCTCAAGGAGCTGATCCCGCCGCATATGTTCCAGATTCCGGTGCAGGCGGCGATCGGCGGCAAGATCATCGCCCGAGAGACCATCCGGGCGCTGCGCAAGGACGTCACCGCCAAGTGCTATGGCGGCGACGCGACCCGCAAGCGCAAGCTTCTGGAGAAGCAGAAGGAAGGCAAGAAGAAGATGCGGCAGTTCGGCAAGGTCGAAATCCCGCAGGAAGCCTTCATCGCCGCCCTAAAGATGGACGATTGAGCAGGCGCCTCTCGCGCCTTTCCATCACGCCGTCATTCCGGGCTTGACCCGGAATCCATCGTAAAGCGCAGAACTCTCCGATGGATTCCGGATCGGCGCCGCTGTCGCGGCTTGTCCGGAATGACGCGGCGGTTTTCGAAGGCGTCAGAGCGCCTCGGCGCCGAGCTTCGCCTGCCAATGGGCGAGGCGCTCCTTCAGCACGCGATCCAAGACATAGGCGATATTCTCGTCCTCCAGCCTTTCCAGCGCCTCGAAGCGGAAGGCTTCGGGGCCATGTGCGTTCCAGGCTGCCTGCAAGGAGCGCTGGCGATGGCTGCCATGGCGCAAGGTGAAGCGCAGGCGGTTCTCGATCGTCGCGAGATCGGGCGCGCGCCCCACCCAAGTCAGCCCGGCCGCCTCGCAATGGAAGGCAAAGATGCCGGCTATCGTCTTCCGTTCCTTATAGGCGGCCGTTGCCGCCTTCCTGTCAGCTATCTGCATCATCAGGCCCATCCTGTTCGTGATGGGCGATCCAATAATACCCGGATTTTAATAAGGCAAGTTTTTATCCGGGTAATTTACTCGAATGGCCGGTCGCCCGCGCTCGCACCGCCGCCATGATGAAGTCGGTCGTTGCGGCGACATAGGTCTCGATCGAGGTGCCGCGTTTCCGGTATTTGGCGCGCTTCACATACCATTCCTGCAGCAGCGGCTTGATCAGCGCGGCGGAGAGATCGACGTCTCCGATCGCGAAGACGCCGCCCGCCGCACCGCGCCGCAGCACATCGGCGATGATCGTCTCGGTCGCGGCCTCGCTGTCGACAGCCTGCCGGCGCTCAGCTGCGGGGAACGACTTCGCTTCCATGAAGGCGAAGACGAACCAGGGCTGCATCGCCTCGGTCAGGCGGATATGGCTCTCGATCAGCCAGGCGAGATGGCGTCGTGGATCGTCTGTCACCGTGGGCGGCGGGCTCCCCAGGAGGGCCTGCGCCGTTCCGGCGACTTCGCCCAGAATCATCGCCAGCAGCGTCGTCTTGTTGGGGAAATAGGCATAGAGCCCGCCCATGCTGAGGCCCGAGGCCTCGGCGAGGTCGCGCAGGCTGGTGGCGTGAAAACCCTGCCGGTTCGAGAGCTTGAGCGTGGCCTCGACGATGCGCGCGAGATTGGCGACGGCGACATGCGGTTTGCGCACGCGGATGGCGTCGCGATGCCGTTCGAAGATGCGCTGGCACAGCGCCTCCATCGAGAAGGCGCCGGCGTCGTCCTTGTGATCGGCCGGCTGCAACCTGTCCTCGCCTCCGTCTGGCTCAAGCTTCCGCTGTCGAAACAAGCCTATTGCAAGCGCGGATGCATCGCCATAAAAATAGCGAGCGCTCGCTCGATTTTTGGTGGAGGAACCGCCGCGATGTTCGAGGACCTTTCAGGCCGGACGGCTTTGGTGACGGGCGCGTCCGGCGGGCTGGGGCTGCATTTCGCCAAGCTGCTTGCGCGCCATGGCGCCGATGTGACGCTCGCTGCGCGAAGGCAGTCTGCGCTGGATCAGGCGGGCGCCGAGATCGCCGCGGCGGGCGGCAGCGCGAAACATCTGGTCCTGGATGTGGCCGATGCGGCCTCGATTGCGGATGCGCTCGACGGCCGGCATTTCGACATCCTCGTCAACAATGCCGGGGTCAGCGGTGCCGGTCGGGCGGCCGACCTCTCCGAAGCCGAATGGGACGCGGTGCTCGACACCAATCTGAAGGGCGTCTTCTTCGTTGCCCAGGCCGTGGCGCGCGGCATGCGCGAGAGCGGCCGGGGCGGAAGCATCGTCAATATCGCCTCGATCCTCGGCCATCGCGTCGCCGGCGGCGTCAGCGCCTATGCCGCTTCGAAGGCGGGCGTGATCCAGTTGACCAAGGCGCTGGCGCTCGAATGGGCGCGTGATCGCATCCGCGTCAACGCGCTCTGCCCCGGCTATATCGAGACCGACATCAACCGCGATTTCTTCGCGACCGAAGCCGGCCTGAACCTGATCAAGCGCATCCCGCAGCGCAGGCTGGGCCAACCGGAAGAGCTCGACGGCGCGCTATTGCTGCTCGCTTCCGCCGCCGGCAGTTACATCACTGGCGCGACCATCGAAGTCGATGGCGGCCACCTCGTTTCATCCCTGTGAGCACGATCATGGATTTCGAGATTTCTCCCCGGATCGAAGACTACCGCGCGCGTATCGCCGCCTTCGTCGAGCGCGAGATCCTGCCGCTCGAAGCCGACCGGGCGTCCTATGACGCCCACGGCAACATCGCCCTGCCGCTGCTCGATACCATGCGGGCCAAGGCTCGCGCCGAGGGGCTCTGGTGCCTGCAGCTCAAGCCGGAGACCGGAGGGATCGGGCTCGGCAAGATGGGCATGGCCGTTGCTTACGAGGAGATGAACCGCTCGATCTTCGGCCCGGCGGTGTTCAACTCGGCGGCGCCCGACGACGGCAACATGATGGTGCTGGAGGCGCTCGGCACGCCCGCGCAGAAGGAGCGCTGGCTGAAGCCGATCGTCGAGGGCAAGGTGCGCTCCGCCTTCGCCATGACCGAGCCGCATCCGGGCGGCGGCTCCGATCCCTCGATGATCCGGACGAAGGCCGAGCGGCACGGCGACAAGTACATTGTCAGCGGCCGCAAATGGTTCATCACCGGCGCGGAGGAAGCCAAGCACTTCATTCTGGTCGCCCGCACCTCGGACGATCCGCGCAACGGCCTCACCGCCTTCCTCTTCCATGCCGACCAGCCGGGCTGGCGCATCCTGCGCCGCATCGAGATCATGGGGCCGGAGGAGCATGGCGGCCATTGCGAGCTGGAGTTCGACGGGCTCGAAATCCCCGCGGAGAACGTGCTCGCCGGCGAGGGCAAGGGCATGAAGGTGACGCAGGTTCGGCTGGGCCCGGCCCGCCTGACCCATTGCATGCGCTGGCTCGGCCTCTCCAAACGCTGCATCGAGATCGCCCAGGCCTATGCCGCCGAGCGCTACGGCTTCGGCCAGCGCCTTGCCGATCGCGAGAGCATCCAGCTCAAGCTCGGCGACCTCGCCATGCGCATCGAGATCGGCCGCCTCTTGGTGATGAAGGCGGCCTGGGAGCTCGATCGCGGCGGCTTCGCCCGCAAGGAGGTCTCGATGGCCAAGGTCCAGGTCGCCAATGTCCTGCACGATGCCGCCGATGTCGCGATCCAGGTCAATGGCGCGCGCGGCTATTCCAAGGACACCGTGCTCGAATGGATCTACCGCTATGCCCGTCAGGCGCGGCTGGTGGACGGCGCCGACGAGGTCCACAAGATGGTGCTGAACCGCTTCCTCACGCAGGAGGGGCGGGATTTCTGGCATTGGCCCGTGGCCGGTCAGGCCCAGGGCTGAGGCCATGGCCGCGCCGGCACCGTCCAGCATCGATTTCGACCCGACCGCCCTGGCAAACCTCCTGCGCGCGCAGTTCGGCATCGGCGAGCTCGCGCTCGAACGCATCGGCGGCGGCCAGTCGAACCCGACCTATTTCGTCGACTGGGGCACGCGCCGCCTCGTGCTGCGCAAGCAGCCGGCCGGGCCGATCCTGCGCGGCGCCCATGCGGTCGACCGCGAGTTCCGCGTGCTCGAAGCGCTCTCGCACACGAATGTGCCGGTGCCGCGCGCCGTGCTCTTCCATGCCGATCCCGAAGCGCTCGGCACGCCCTTCTACCTGATGGAGCGATTGGAGGGCCGCGTCTTCCATGATGCCGCCTTGCCCGGTCTCACTCCCGAAGAGCGTCACGGCCTCTATCTCGGCATGGCCGAGGCACTGGCGAAGCTGCATGCGGTGAAGCCCGATGAGGTCGGGCTCGACGATTTCGGCCGGCCGGGCAATTATTTCGAGCGTCAGATCGCGCGCTGGACCAGGCAGTTGCGGGAATCGCCGGGCGAGCCGATCCCCGAATTGGAGGCCGTCGCCGACTGGCTGCCGGCCCATCTGCCCGACGATGACGGTCAAGTCTCCATCGCCCATGGCGATTTCCGGCTCGGCAATCTGCTCTTCCACCCGGATAAGCCGGAGGTGATCGGCATCCTCGACTGGGAACTCTCGACGCTCGGCCACCCGCTCGCCGATCTCGGTTATTGCGCCATGCCCTGGCACACCGCGCCGGACGAATATGGCGGTATCCTCGGCCTCGACCGGGCCGCGCTCGGCATTCCCACGGAAATCGAATTCCTCGCGCATTACTATGCCCATGCCGTGCCGACGGCACCGCTGCTGCGGTTCCACCTGGTCTTCGCGCTGTTTCGCTTCGCCGTGATCTTCGTCGGCATCGCCGACCGGGTCCGCGCCGGCACGGCCGCGGCAGCCAATGCGGCCGAGGTCGCGCCGCTCGCCCGGCACTTCGCGATGCGCGCGCGCGAGGCGATGGAAGGGCATGAAAAGCTTGCCTGAACGCCCCTTGCGGCGCTCGGGCTGAGTGCTTGCCGTGGAACTGCGCTGTCATCCCGGATCTGCGCTGCTGTGCAGCTTGTCCGGAATGACACCCTGGTCTGGCAGAATTTATCAAGCTCAAGATAAGCTGTTTGCTTTGAAAGCTGGCTCTATTCTAAAGTAATTATAATTTAGATCCACTCAAAACAGCTAGAATTGCTTTGCCGTCCCAAGACGAGCTGTGTTAGCGCGAGGGCATCTTCCTTGGCAGGATGCTCTTCCGATGTCCGCTCCCCTTTGGCTTGCCCGTCTGTCCTCCGCCGTGCTCATCGGCGCTGCCGTCTTGTTTGCGGGAGCCGCCAGCGCCGAAACGATCGAGGTCACCGATCTCGCTGGCCGCGTCGTCAACGTCACCCGCGATCCCCAGAAGATCGTGCTCAGCGAGGGCCGCCAGCTCTACACGCTGGCGATGCTGGACCGCGAAGACCCGTTCAAGCGTGTCGTCGGCTGGGGCAACGACCTGATCGAGAACGATCCGGGCGCCTGGCAGAAATACCTCGCCAAGTTCCCGAAGGCCAAGGGCGTCGCGAACATGGGCAATCCCTATGCCGCCGATGTCAGCATGGAGAAGATCGCGGCGCTCGGCACCGAGGTCTACATTCTCGACCTCTCCAACTACTTCAAGGCGCAGGAGACGGGCCTGCTCGCCAAGCTCGAGAAGGCCGGCATCACCACCGTCTTCGTCGATTTCCGTCAGGACCCGACCCAGAACGTGCTGCCGAGCGTGCAGCTGCTGGGCCGCATCCTCGGCCGCGAGAAGGAGGCGAACGCCTTCGCCGACTATTATCTGCGCCAGACCCGCAGCATCTATGCCCGCGTCGGCGCGATCCCCGACAAGCAGAAGCCGGTGGTCTTCGTCGAGCGCGCAGCCGGCCTCCTGCCTTGCTGCGCCACCTTCGGCCCCTTCAATTTCGGTCGCTATATCGAGGAGGCCGGTGGCCGCAACTGGGGCAGCCAGTTCTTCTCCGCCTTCCAGGCGCAGGCTGCGCAAGAGAAGGTGCTGGCCGATAATCCGGACATCTATTTTCTCACCGGCGCCAACTGGTACGCCAGCAACCCCGGCAGCAATGCGGTCGCGCTCGGCTATGATGCGACGCCGGAGCAGGTGCAGAAGCAACTGGTGGCGCTGATGAACCGCCCGGGCTTCCAGCAGCTCAAGGCGGTGCAGGGCAAGAAGGTCATGGCCTTCTACCACCAGTTCTACGACATGCCCTATTACTTCATCGCCGAGCTCGCCATGGCGAAGGAGTTCTATCCGGACCGGTTCAAGGACGTCGATCCGGAGGCAGTCTTCAAGGAATTCCACGAGAAATTCCTGCCGATCTCCTATTCCGGCGTGTTCTGGGCCAGGCTCCAGTGAGAATCCGTTTGGAAACACCAGCCCTCATCCTGAGGAGGCCCGCAGGGTCGTCTCGAAGGATGCTCCAGATGCCGGGGCTTCCTGAAGCATCCTTCGAGACGCCATTCCCAAGGGAATGGCTCCTCAGGATGAGGGCTGAGGGTGGTTTCAAACAGCCTCCGAGCGCGGCCTGAGCGAAGATGGCCGCAACCCTGCCCATGACGGCAACAGCCACCGGGGACTATCGCCGGCGCAACGCGCGCCGGTTGAAGCTCGTCCTGGTCGGGCTCGTCGCGCTCGCCGTCGCATTGGCGCTCGATGTCTCGATCGGGCCCGGTAATCTGCCGCTCGGCGATGTCCTGCGCACGCTGGTCGATCCGCAATCGGCCACGCCGCGGCTTGCCGTCATCGTCTGGGACCTGCGCCTGCCGATCGCGCTGATGGCGCTCGCCGTCGGCGCCATGCTCGGCCTGAGTGGCGCGGGCATGCAGACCATCCTCGC
This sequence comes from uncultured Allobosea sp., assembly GCF_945956895.1. Classification (GTDB taxonomy): domain Bacteria; phylum Pseudomonadota; class Alphaproteobacteria; order Rhizobiales; family Beijerinckiaceae; genus Allobosea. The sequence goes on from NZ_CAMFJF010000004.1 coordinate 136,528, forward strand.
CAATCCGCTGGCCGACCCCTTCACGCTCGGCGTCTCCGCCGCCGCGACGGTCGGTGCCTCCGTCGCGATCGTCTTCGGCTGGAGCGTTGTGCCAGGCGCCGGTCCCTTCATCGTCACCGCCAATGCCTTCGTCTTCGCGCTGGCGGCCTCGCTTATCCTGTTCTTCATGACCAAGCTGCGCGGCGTCAGCGCCGAGACGATGATCCTGGTCGGCATCGCCCTGCTCTTCACCTGCAATGCGATCACCGCGCTGCTGCAATACCGCTCGAACGAGGTGCAACTCACCCAGATCGTGTTCTGGACGCTGGGCAGCCTCGCCCGTGCGAGCTGGGACAAGGTCGGCGTCGCCGCCGTCCTGATCGCGCTCGCCCTGCCGTTCTTCCTGATGCGCGGCTGGGCATTGACGGCTCTGCGCCTCGGCGACGAGCGCGCCGAGAGCCTCGGCGTCCGCGTCGATCGCCTGCGGTTGGAGATCCTGATCGCGACCTCGCTGCTCGCGGCCGTCTCGGTCTCCTTCGTCGGCGGCATCGGCTTCATCGGCCTCGTCGGCCCGCATATCGCGCGGTTGCTCGTCGGCGAGGACCAGCGCTTCTTCCTGCCGGCCGCGACGATCGCCAGCGCCGTGCTGCTCTCGCTCGCCTCCACCGTCTCGAAGGTGATCACGCCCGGCGTGATCTATCCGATCGGCATCATCACGGCGCTGATCGGCGTGCCCTTCTTCATCAGCCTGGTCATGTCGATCCGCGGGCGGGGAGTCTGAGCGATGGCATTGCAATTGTGCGACCTCGACTTCCGCTATGGCACGACGCCGGTCCTGCAGGGGCTCGGCACCGACGCCCTGCCGCGCGGCGAGCTGGCCGCGCTGGTCGGCCCCAACGGCTCCGGCAAGTCGACGCTGTTCCGCTGCGCCGCCGGCCTGCTGCGGCCCGAGCGCGGCACGGTCGCGCTCGACGGCCATGACCTGTCGCAGCTCTCGCAGCGCGAGCGGGCTCGCAAGGTCTTCTATCTCGCGCAGGATACCGGCGCGCGCGTGGCGCTCTCGGTCTTCGACATCATCCTGCTCGCCCGCAAGAGCCTGCATCGCGGCTATGCCCTTGCGGCCTCGCCTGAAGATACCCGCGCCGTCGAGGCGGTGGTCGAGGAACTGGGCCTTGCGCCTTTCGCCTCGCGTGACATCGCGACGCTCTCCGGCGGCCAGCGCCAGCTTGCCGCGATCGGCCAGGCGCTGGTGCGCGAGCCCGACGTGCTGCTGCTCGACGAGCCGACCAGCGCCCTCGACGTGCGCCGCCAGCTCGACGTCATGGCGACGATCCGCGCGGCGACGCGCCGGCGCGACATCGTCACGGTCGTGGCGATCCACGATCTCTCGCTGGCGGCGCGCTTCGCCGACCGGGTGCTGGTGATGAATACCGGGCGCATCGCGCAGGCCGGCGCGCCGGCCGAAGTGCTTGCGCATGAGGCGGTCGCGGAGACATATGCCGTCGGCGTGCATCTGGAGCATTCGGCCCGGGGCACGCTTCTGGTCGAGCCCTATATCCAGGTTCACTGAAGCATTTTCGAGCGAAGTGGACACCGGTTCGCGTCAAGAAAATGCGAGAAAGCAAAGCGATGTCCGCTCCCGCTTCCCACGACAATTTCACCCTGAAGGAAGAGATCCGCGCCTATTGGTCGGCGCGGGCCGAGAGCTTCGATCTCTCCTTCGGCCACGCGATCAAGTCGGATCGCGAATTGAAGGCCTTCCAGCGCCTGATCGGCGATTCCTTCGGCCTCGAGCCGCTCGACGTGCTCGACCTCGCCTGCGGCACCGGCGAGATCACCCGCGCCCTGCTCTCGCTGAAGCACCGGGTCACCGCGCTCGACTTCTCCGAAGCGATGCTGGAGCGCGCCCGCGCCAAGCACGGCAAGGCGGCTCGCTTCCGCCTCGGCGATGCCGAGCACCTGCTCGACGAGGATGCGAGCTACGACGCGGCGATCACCCGCCACCTCGTCTGGACGCTGACCGATCCGGAAGCGGCGCTCAGCGAATGGTTCCGCGTCCTGCGCCCCGGCGGCCGCCTGCTGGTGATCGACGGCGACTGGGTCAACCGCACGCGCTGGCAGGCGCTGGTCAACCGCTTCGGCACCTGGCTGCGCGAGAAGCGCGGCGCCGCCGTTCACCAGATCGATGCCGACACCCATGCCTCGATCACCAGCCGCTTCTATTTCAAAAACGGCCTGAGCCGGCAGCGCCTCGAAGCGATGCTCACCGCCGCCGGCTTCACCAACATCGTCCCGGCCGATTACCATCAGGTCGTGCGCGAGCAGCAGCGTGCGGCGCCGCTGCATGACGCGATCCGGCTGGCCTCCTCGACCCGTTTCGCCCTTCTCGCGCGCAAGCCTGCCGCCGCCGTTTCGCGCTAGGATTGTCGTTTCACGCAGAACCGCTGCCGTCATTCCGGGGCTTCGCAAAGCGAAGAGCCCGGAACCCAGAACCGACGCCGCTTCCGGAAGAAGCGCGGTCGGGTCACCGCTTCGATTCATGACGGCATCGGTTCTGGGTTCCGGGCTCAGGCCGTCGGCCTGCCCCGGAATGACCGGGAGGTTCCGTGTAGAATCGGCATGCTCTAAAGGAATTGACAGCGCGCCGCTTCTTCAGGCTGTGTCGCGGGACAGGAGCGAGCGATGAATGCCAAGCCGGATTGGGACGCCGCGCAATATCTGCGCTTCGAAGACGAGCGGACGCGGCCTTCGATCGACCTTCTCGCCCGCGTGCCGCTGAGCGATCCGAAGCGCTGCATCGATCTCGGCTGCGGCCCCGGCAACAGCACGGAGCTGGTCGCGGCCCGCTATCCCGATGCGGTCAATGAAGGCCTCGATTCTTCGCCGGACATGCTGGAGAAGGCGCGCAAGCGCCTGCCGAACCTCTCCTTCATCCTCGGCGACGTGAACACCTGGTCCGATGCGGCGGGCTACGACCTGATCTTCGCCAATGCCGTGCTGCAATGGCTGCCGGATCACGAGGGCCTGTTTCCGCGCCTGGCGCGTTCGCTGACGCCCGGTGGTGGCCTGGCCGTGCAGATGCCGAACAACCTGAACGAGCCCTCCCATGTCGCGATGCGCGAGGTGGCGGCGGAAGGGCCCTGGGCGGAGAAGCTCGCGAACGCCAAGGCCGAGCGCTCGGCGATCGGTTCCTTCGGCGATTACCGGCGCTGGCTGATCGAGGCCGGCTGCCGTGTCGATATCTGGCAGACGACCTATGTCCATGCGCTCGCCAATCTCGAAGCCATCGCCGAATGGTTCAAGAGCACCGGCCTGAAGCCCTATCTCGACCGTTTGACGGCCGAGGAGCAGGAGGACTTCCTCGCCCGTTATCTCGAGCGCATCGCGCCGCATTACCCGGTCGAGAGCGACGGCAAGGTGCTGCTGCGCTTCCCGCGCCTGTTCGTGGTCGCGGTCAGGGAAGGTTAGAGCCCGCAAGCTCTTAATTTGAAACGCGCCGTCATCCCGGCCGCAGCGAAGCGGAGAGCCGGGATCCATGCCTGAACCTTGATCGGAAGCGCTCCGGCATGGATCCCGGGGCAAGCCCGGGATGACCCGCGTGGTTCCGAGCTAAATCCACACGTCCAAGCGGTTGGGTTCAGCCCTTCGCGGCCTCCGCCTTCTTCGCGGCGACATGCTCCTCGTCGGAAGCCCCGGCGCGCCAGTAGCTGACGACGAGATTCTGGTCGCGCTCCGGTCTGAGCTTGCCGCGCGACGCGGCACGGATCGCCTTGAACGCGGCATGCTCAGCCGCAGCCCAGAGATAGGTGGAAGGGCCGTCCGCCGGCCAGTCGATCGTCGCGAAGGCATCCTGCAAGAGCGGCAGGCTGCCCGGCGCCGCCGCGCCGCGATGCAGCCAGGTCAGCGACATGCCGGCCGGATGGCGCAGGGGCTGCTCCTCGCTGGCGTTGGCGACTTCGATGAAGGCCTGCCCCTTGGCGTCTTCCGGCAGGTTCTCCAGCATGCGCGCCATGGCCGGCAGCCCGGTCTCGTCGGCAAGGAAGATATAGCGCTCGGCCGGCTTGAGCCCGCGCCCGCCCGGCCCTGCCATGCCGATCCGGTCGCCCGCCTTGGCCCGGAAGGCGAAGGCCGAGCCGGGGCCGGCATCCTCGTGCAGCACGAAATCGAGCGCGAGCGTGCCCGCGGCGGCGTCGATCTCGCGGATCGTGTATTTGCGCACCAGCGGACGGGTTTCCGCCGGCGAGGGCAGCAGCAAGCCGTCGTCGCCGACCATCGGCCAGCTCGGCTCGGTGACGCCGACTGGCGGGATGAACAGCCGCACATGCAGCGCGTCGATATGGTCGTAGCGGGCGAGATTCTCGGCCGTGAAGCGGATGTGGGCCATATGCGGCGTGATCCGCTCGACGCCGGTCACCGTCAGGATGCGGAACTCGGGCGGCAAAGCGGGGCCGGTGCCGTCGCCGGTCCAGCGCATCTCCGGCGTGGTGCCCTTCGAGGCGAATTCGATGACATGGCTCGCGATCGCGCGCTTCATGCCGAGCAGCGTGGCCAGATCCGGCGCCTCGACGCTGATATCGAGCGCGCTGTCGGTAAGGTCGATGCGCGCGCTGCTGCCATCAAGGGTGATGACCGTGGTGCCCTCCTGCTCGGCGATGACCGCCTCGTGCTCGACGAGATGTTCGCAGAGCGGCTTCAGGACGCCGGCCGGGTTGGCGAGCGCGATCCGGGTCGAGGTGGCCAGCATGATGGTCTCCGTCAAGGCTTGGGCGGCGCTGCGATCCACAGCGTTCCGTCGAGCGGGATCGCCGAGAAGCGGGCGCCCTCGGCAAGCGTCGCGGCGGGGTCGATATCGGCGAAGCGCTCCGGGTGGAGCCATTTCGCCAGCGCCTCGATCGCGACGACATGCAGTGGGGTATCGTTGAACAGGTGCCAGAAGCCGAAGGCGCGCCGCTTTCCGATCGCGCTGAGCGTGCCGAGCGAGGGCGTGGCGAGGAGCTTGGCGAAGCTGGCGGCGGCATCCGTCTCGCTCACCCCGAGGCCGAGCACGAGCCCGCCGAGCTTGGCGAGATGCGTGCCGCCGGTCGCGAGATAGACATCCGGGTCGGCGCCGATGAGCTGTTCGAGGCCGATCTGTCCGGTCGCGCCCGGCAGCATCGCGGCGGCGATATTGCGCCCGCCGGCGGCCTGGATGAATTCGTTGAACGTGCCCCGCCCGGCCGTCATGCAGCAATCGTAGCCGCCGGCATGGGCATGGATGAAGACGGAGGGGCGCCTCGCGTCCGCGACCCGGCTCGCGATCCGCTTCATGTGTTCCTCGTAGAAGGCGATCAATCGATCGGCCTGCTCCTGCTGGCCGATGAGGAAGCCGAGCGTTCTGAGGCTCGGCACGGTGTCGCGCAGCGGCTCCAGGTAGAAATCGACGACCGCGACGGCGATGCCCGCCGCTTCCAGCTTCTCGACGAGCTCGCCGGGGCCGCGGCGCGTGCCGGCGAGCGATTTGCTGAGCACGACGAGATCGGGGCTAAGCGCGATCGCCCGTTCCAGTGAGAAGCCGGCAGCCGTCCCGCCGTCGCCGACGAGGGGAAGTGCATTGATGGCCGGGAAGCGCGTCCGGTAGCGGGCGAGCCCATCGGGGTTCTGGCGTTCGAGATCGCTGCCCCAGCCGGCCAGGATGCTGACGGGATCGGGATGGATCAGGCCGAGCGCGTTGAGCTGGCGGCCCTGCGCCAGCACGATGCGCTTTGCCGGCGCCTGAAGCTTGACGGTGCGGCCGAGGATATCGGTCGCGACAACCGGAGAGGAGGCCATGGCCGGCAGCACCGGCAGGCTCAAGCCGCCCAGGATCAGCGAGCGTCTATCGATCATCATGCGGCGGCAGCCCTGTCATGGGCCGTGCCGGCGAGCGTGAAGGCCACGGTGCGCGAAAGCATCGATGGGATCACCGAGACATGGTTCTCGTGAGGGAATTCGGTGAAGCTGCAGGCGACGCGGCCCGAAGCAGCCAGGCGCTCGGCCATCTCGGCAGCGTTGTCGCACATCCGCGCCCGTACAAGCCGTTCGGCCCGCTGCGGCGTGACGGCGAGGGGCGGGGCCTGCTCGTGGCTGCCGACCGTGATCAGCAATCGTCCGGCCGAAGCCGAAGCGCCGTGCCGGAACGTTTCCTCGCTCGCGAGAATGGCGCGATCTTGCCACCAGATCGACGGGCTGCCCGCGACATGGGCCTCGAACAGGCCGGGCCGGGTGAACAGCGTGTGCAGGACGAAGAGCCCGCCATAGGAATGGCCGGCGAGCGCGCGCCTTGCCGGGTCGAGCGGCGCGATCTGGGCGACGGTCGGCAGCACCTCCTCCACGATCATGTCGAGGAACCGGTCGGCTCCATCAGGCACGGGCAGGAGGTCGCGCTGGCGTCGCTCGGCATCGAAGGGGCGTCCGTCGGGATAGCCGATGCCGATCACGACGGCAGGGCCGACGCAGGTCGCTTCGGGGCGTTGCGCCTGCAGGCGGGCGGTAGTGGCAGCCACCGGGAACAGGGCGTGGCCATCGACGAGCAGCAGGCTCGGGAAGCCGCGTGCCGGAGCAGGGCCCTCCGGCACGGAGATCAGCAGCCGGTAGCGCGAGCCGTCCCGCGCCTCGAAGCCGCGCTGTCGGGCCTGCGGCAGGGTAACGGGGGCGAGGTCTGGATCGGGAGGACTGCTCGGCTGCATCGGCGCGCTCACCAGCGATAGGACAGCGTCGCCAGCACGGTGCGGCGCAGGCCGAAGGAGCATTGCGTCGTGCCGTAGCAGCCGGAGATATACTCCTTGTCGAACAGGCTCTGGGCGTTGACCTGGAGCTTCCAGCCTTTGAGCGCCGGGCTGGCCGCACCGAACTCGTAGCTGATCGCGGCATCGACCAGCGTGTAGTCCGATGTGGAGAAGGTGTTGCCGGGATCGCCCGCGCCGCCGCCGATATAGCGCACGCCAGCGCCGAGTCCGAGACCGGAGAGCACGCCCGCCCGGAAGGTGTAATGCGCCCAGAGCGACGCCGTGTGCCGCGGCACGACTGCCGGGCGCTTGTGGAGGTCGGCGCCGTTGCTCTTGGTCACCTCGGCGTCGGTATAGGCATAGGCCGCGACGAGATCGAGATTGTCGTAGACACTGGCGCGGGCCTCGACCTCCACGCCGCGGGCGCGGATCTCGCCGGTTTGGATCTGGAAGGTCGGGTTGGCGAGGTCGGTCGTCGTGACGTTGCTCTGGGTCAGCTGGTAGACCGAGGCCTGCAGGAAGGCATTGGTGCCCGGCAATTCGTATTTGAAGCCGGCCTCGTATTGCTCGCCCTCGGTCGGCTTGAACGGGGTGCCGCCGAAGGCCGTGCCGGCTACCGGCTCGAACGAGGTCGAGTAGCTGGCATAGGGCGCGAAGCCGTTGTCGAAATTGTACATCAGCGCGACGCGGCCGGTGCGGGCCGTGTCGTCCTGCTTGGTCAAGACGCCGGTGGTGAGCGCGCGGGTGCGGGCCTCGGCCTGGTCGAAGCGGCCGCCGACGAGCAGCGAGAGCCGGTCGAGCTTGATCTGGTCCTGCAGATAGACGCCGTATTGCGCGGTCGTCTGGGTGGTGCCCGGCACGGCCGGCAGGATGAAGGGCAGGCGGCCGTAGACCGGATTGGTGAAATCGAGCGACTGCACGGTGCCCCCGGCGCCGGTGAAGGCCTTGGCGTCGGTCCAGTAGCCGTCGATGCCGAACAGCACCTTGTGCGTCAGCGGGCCGGTGCGGAAATCGGCCTGCAACTGGTTGTCGATGCCGGCGGTGCGGGCATGCTCGTTCGAGATGGTGGCGCGGCGCGTCAGCGTCTTCTGGTCGGCCGCGATGCCGGCGACCGCGACGGTGCGGTTGCGCGAATCGAGATCGGAGAGGCGGACGTTCTGGCGGAAGGAGAAGATGTCGTTGAAGCGATGCTCGAAGCTGTAGCCGACATTGGTCTGGTTGCGGCTATAGCCCTCGAAATTCGGCTCGCCCGGGAAGAAGTTGCTGCGGATGCGGCCGGCGCGGCTCGGCTGAACGGTGCCGACAGCCGGGATGAAGCCGTAGAAGCCGGTTTCCGGATCGCGCTGGAACGAGGTCAGCAGGGTGAAGCTCGTCGCGCGGTATGGACCTGCTCGCGCAAGCGTGGGCTGAGCCGGGCCGGGCGGACGGGGCGCTCTCCGAGCATCCGGTCCAGCACCAGCGCGCCGAGTTCCAGCGCCTCGCCGACCGGGCATTCCGCCATCTGCAATGCCAGTGAGCGGATCGGCGCATCGGCGGGCCCCACCCAGAAGCCGGCATCGTCGGAGCAGGCGAGGCGCGCCGCCTTTGCCACATCCGGCCCGAACTCGCGCGCGACGAAATCGAAATCGAACTGCATCAGCGCGCAGCGCAAGGCGCCGTCGGCAAGTCCGGTGCGCTGCTGGGTATGTTCGCCGCCATTGGCGGCGACGAGGACAGTGGGGCCGTCCAACAGCACGGCCGGGCGGTCATCGAGCTCCAGCGCCTGCCGGCCTTCGAGCATGACCGCGACCTTCAAGCCGAGCCGCATCGGGCCGACGATCCGCTCGCCTTCCTGGATCAGGAAGGTGCCGGCCGAGAGCGAGAGATTGCGCGAGAACAGCTCCAGGCTCGTGGCCGATTTGGGGGTGGAGCTGGAACCGATCTGCATCTCGACCTCTGGAAAGGAGCGAAGCTCTATCCGAGGCGCTGATAAAAATCAAATAATATCAATAGTTTAAATGGATTCTAAGGTTATGAGGCAAGGTGGCGCACACTTGGGGCGCGCCACCTTCAGAGATAAGGCGGGGTGCAGGCGCTGACGACGATGCAGCGTTCCGTCCCGATATTGCGGTAGCGATGCGGGATGCGGCTGTCGAAGAGATAGGCATCGCCGGGCTTCAGCACCTTGATCTGATCGCCGACGGTGATCTCGAGCTCGCCGGCCAGCACCACCCCGCCTTCATGGGAGTCATGCTTGAGCATGGCGGCGCCGGTGTCGGCGCCGGGGTCGTAGGATTCGTGCAGGATCTGCAGGTTGTGGGCCTGCGCGTCCCCGACCTGGCGGAAGGACATCTGGCCCCGGCTCTCGCCGCCATTGACCTGATGCAGGCGCGAGGTCAGGTCGAGCAGGTCCGAGGCCTCGAAGAACACCTTGTCGCGCGGTGTCCGTTCCTCGTCAAAAAAACTCACCATGGTCATCGGGATGCCGTCGAGGATCTTGCGCAGCGACGCGACCGACGGGCTGTTGCGATTCTGCTCGATCAGCGAGATCAGGCTATGGGTCACGCCCGAGCGTGCCGCGAGTTCGCGCTGGGAAAGTCCGGCCGCAAGCCTGATTTCCTTCAGCCTGCCGCCGACGTCAAAGCTCATGGTTGTTCCGTTCCCCCATCCTGCGCGCCTTGTCGTTCCTGCGCGTCATGCAGGGGCCGCCTGCTCGACGGCCCTTGCCATGTTCAATATTCTGAGCAATGCTGCCAGAAAGCCAATAAGAAAATAGTGTCATGGGGAAACGGTGGAGTGGAATAGTTTTCGCGTTCAAAGCACACCGTCCAGACTAAAAACCCCATTCGATACGATAGGGCTGCCTGCATGCGCGTTATCGCGTGCCTGGCACGGGAGATGCTTGCCGAAGGCTACCGCCTCGCCAATGCCTCGCGGCGAGAATTCAACAGGGAAAGCAGGATAATCCGGGCCGATGACGCAAGCCGAGACTGTTTTGTTGAATGGCCGCATCTTCTGCGGTTTGGCGGAAGGCTTCGTGGAAGCCCTGGCGATCGGAGATGGCAAGGTGTTGGCCGTCGGTTCGGCGGCCGAGATCGCCGCCTTGCAGGGGCCTGCGACGAAGGTCGTCGACCTCGCCGGTCGCGTCGCCATTCCCGGTCTCAACGACGCGCATATGCATCTGCTGCCGCTCGGTCTCGCCATGAGCGAGGTCAATCTGCGCCCGGAGGAGGGCGTCAACAGCATCGACGAAATCCTGCGCCGCATCGCGGCCGCGGTGAAGGGCAAGAAGCCCGGCGAATGGGTCACCGGCCGCGGCTACGACCATAACGAGCTGGCCGAAGCCCGCCATCCGACGGCTGAGGAACTCGACTGCGTCGCGCCCGACAATCCCGTCTATATCAAGCGCACCTGCGGCCATGTCGGCGTCGTCAACAGCCGCGCCATGGCGGCGGCCGGCATCGGCCACAACACGCCGAGCCCCGATGGCGGCCTGATCGAGCGTCGCGACAACAAGCTGACCGGCCTGCTGGCCGAGAGCGCCATGCGCCTGATCGTCGAGGCGATGCCGCGCCCGAGCGCTGCCGAACTCAAGGCCGCGATCGAGAAGGCCGGGCACTATATGCTCGCGCAGGGCTTCACCAGCGTGATGGATGCCGGCGTCGGCATGGGCGCCGGCATGGCCGAGATCGAAGCCTATGAGGAGGTCGCGCGCACTGGGTCGCTGCCGGTCCGCACCTGGGTCTGCATCTATGGCAATGCCGATGGCATCGGCGATGAGGCCTATGCGGCTGGCTACCGCTTCGGTCGCGAGACCGGCCTGCTGCGCTACGGCGCGATGAAGGTCTTCGGCGACGGTAGTGCCGGTGGTCTGACCGCCGCGATGAGCGAGCCCTACCGCGTTGGCGATCCCGATAATCGCGGCATCTTCATCTATTCCGATGCCGACATGCATCGCTATCTCCGGCACTACCACGAACTCGGCTACCAGCTCGCGATCCACGCGATCGGCGACGCCGCGATCGAGCAGGTGCTCTCCGGCATGGAAAAGGCCGACAGCCCCGAACATCCGATCAAGGGTCGCCGCCACCGCATCGAACATTGCGGCTTCCTGACCGATGGCCAGCTTGTCCGCATGGCCGCCGCCGGCATCGATCCGGTGCCGCAGCCGGCCTTCATCTACGAGTTCGGCGATCTCTACGTGATCAATCTCGGCGAAGAACGCGCCGGTGCCTCCTACCCGATGCGCAAATGGCTCGATGGCGGCCTCCACGCCGCGGCGAGCTCGGATGCGCCGGTCTGCGCCACCGACCCGTTCAAGAACCTCTTCACCATGGTCACCCGTCAGACCAAGCGCCATACAGAGATCGGTGGCGCCGAGAAGCTGAGCATGGAAGAGGCGGTCCACGCCTATACCTTGCTCGGCGCCTATACCCAGTTCGCCGAGGACAAGCTCGGCCGGTTGGTGCCGGGCCAGCTCGCCGATATCGCCGTGCTCTCGCACGACATCTTCGCGATTCCCGTCGAGAAGGTCGAGAACGAGGTGCGCTGCGATCTGACCCTGCTCGGCGGCGAAGTCGTCTTCGACCGGCACGGCCAACTCGCGGCCGCCGCGCAATAGGCCGGGACCTCCGCGATGCTCAAACATACGCTGCAAAGGCTGCTGCTGGTTCTGCCGGTGATGCTCGGCGTGTTGCTGATCGGCTTCCTGCTCATGCAGGTCGTGCCGACCGACCCCGCCCAGGTCCGCGCCGGCCCGACCGCGACGCAGGACGTGGTCGAGGCGATCCGCCAGGAACTCGGGTTGAACCAACCCCTCTGGAAGCAGTTCGCGATCTATATCGGGCGCCTTGCGCAGGGCGATCTCGGCGTCTCCATCATCAACAACGTCCCGGTGACGCAGGAACTCGGCAACACCATCGGCCCGACGCTGGAATTGATGCTGGCTTCGCTGGTCTGGGCGATCCCGCTCGGCATGTTCCTCGGCACCGTCGGCGCCTATTACCGGGGCTCGCTGATCGACCGCGCGATCATGGCGGTTTCGGTTGCCGGCGTTTCGCTGCCGGTCTTCTTCCTCGGCCTCGGGCTGATCTGGCTCTTCGGCTTCTATTATCCGATCCTGCCCTTCACCGGCCGCACCGGCCCGCTCTGGACCTGGGAGGGCATCCAGGGGATCATCCTGCCGGCGATCACGCTGGGCGGCGTCTTCGTCGGCCCGGTCGCGCGCATGACCCGCACCTCGGTGCTCGACGAGCTCGGCGCCGACCATGTCCGCACCGCCCGCGCCAAGGGGCTCGGCGAGGCCACGGTCGTGCTGCGCCACACCCTGCGCAATGCGCTGGTCCCGGTCGTGACGCTGATCGGCCTGCAGATCGGCTTCCTGCTCGGCGGCGCCGTCGTCACCGAGACCGTGTTCTCGTGGCCGGGCATCGGTCGGCTCGCGGTCGGTGCCATCCTGTCGAGCGACCTGCCGATGGCGCAGGGCACGATCATCATGCTCTCGCTCGGCTTCATCCTGGTCAATCTCGCGGTGGACGTCCTCTATGCCGTGCTCGATCCACGCGTGAGGGGCACCTGATGAGCTCCCCCATGAAGCTCGAACGCAACGCGTTCCAGTCCGGCGCCAAGACGGTCGAAGCGGCCGTGAGTGTCGCCGCCGCCACGCCCGTGCGCCGCAAGACCGTGCTCCGGATGCTGATCTCCGATGTCGGTTCCTGCATCGCGCTGGCGCTCGTCGTCCTCGCCGTGCTCGGCGCGGTCTTCGCGCCCTGGCTCGCTCCGACCGATCCTTTCGGCAACGACCTCGCCAACACGCTGAAGCCGCCGGGTGAGGGGAGTTTGCTCGGCACGGACGGGCAGGGCCGCGATATGATCACGCGCCTGCTCTACGGCCTGCGCACGACCTTGTTGATGGGGTCTGCCTCGGTCGTTTTCGGTTGTGCGATCGGCGGCGTCATCGGCTTCGCCGCCGCCTATTATCCGAAATTGTCCGGCGTGCTGATGCGCTTCATGGACATCCTCCTGTCCTTCCCCGCGATCCTGTTCGGCCTCGCCATCGCCGCGATCTTCGGACCCGGATTGCCGGCGGTGATCATCGCGCTCTCGATTGCGACCGTGCCGCTGATGGCGCGCGTCGTGCGCGGCTCGGCGCTGGTCGTTCTGCAGCAGGGCTATATCGAGGCGGCACGCTCGCTGGGCTTGAGCGACCTGCGCATCATCCTGCGCTATGTCCTGCCGAACTGCCTCTCGGCAATCTTCGTCTTCGTCACCTTGCGCTTCGGCCAGGTCATCCTGCTCGGCGCGGCCCTGTCCTTCCTGGGGCTGGGCGCCCAGCCGCCGACGGCCGAACTCGGGGCGATGGCGGCGGACGGCCGCAACTTCCTGTTCTTCGCCCCGCATGTCTCGGTCCTGCCGAGCCTGGTGATCTTCGCGGTGGTGCTCGCCTTCAACGTGCTTGGCGACTCCCTGCGGGACGCCCTCGATCCCAAGCTGCGCAAATAGCGCTGATATCAACCAAGAAGCGTCAAAAAAGGGGACTTGCTCGATGTTCAGATTGTCAACTCTGCTTCTCGCCGGCGCCGCGGCCGCGACCTTCGCGGCCGCGCCCGCTATCGCCCAGCAGAAGGCGCCACTCTCGATCCTGCGCGTCATCGATGCCGACAACTACGACCCGATCCGGACCACCGCGACCGCGGCCGCCGAGGTCATGTACATGCTGGCCGACACGCTGGTGACGGTCGATTTCGACATGAAGACGATCAAGCCCGGCCTCGCCGAGAGCTGGACGATCTCGCCGGATGGGACGACCTACAGCTTCAAGATCCGCAAGGATGTGAAGTTCTGCGACGGCCGTCCGATGACGATCGACGACGTCGTCTACTCGCTGAAGCGCTGGACCGACCCGGCCAACAAGTCGCCGGTCTCCTTCCGCGGCGGCCCGGTCAAGGACATCCGCGCCGACGGCGATTCCACGCTGATCTACGAGCTGAAGGAACCCTATAGCGACCTGATGTTCCAGCTCGCTCTGTCCTTCGCCTCGGTGGTCGACAAGGCGACCGTCGAGAAGCTCGGGCCGAATTTCGGCGTTCAGGGCTTCAACGGCACCGGCCCGTATTGCTGGTCGAAATGGACCCCGCGCCAGGAGCTCGTGCTCAAGAAGAACCCGCATTACAGCTGGGGTCCGCCGATCTACAAGGACCCGAAGCCGCAGATCGACGAGATCGTCTGGAAGATCATTCCAGAGACGAACACGCTGATGGCGGCGATCCAGGCCAAGCAGGCCGACGTGACCTATTACATGCCCTATATCGCGCTCGACACCATGCAGCGCATCCCCGGCATGACGGTGCAGCGGCAAGAGAACTACATCTACGACGTCTTCATGGGCTTCAAGGTCGACAAGCCTGTGTCGAATGACAAGGCGATCCGGCAGGCCGCGAACATGGCGACCAACAAGGAGGCGATCGCCAAGGCAATCTTCTTCGGCAAGGGGCAGACCCTGCCCTCGCTGCTCAATCCGGCAGTGGTCGATTACGACAAGTCCTCGGCCGACAAGATGCCGAAATATGACCCGGCCGGTGCTGCCAAGCTGCTCGATGAAGCCGGCTGGAAGCCGGGCGCCGACGGCATCCGCGAGAAGGATGGCCAGAAGGCGAGCTTCACCGTCTACGGCATCCGCAACAGCGACAACCCGCGCATCTCGGAGGCCATGCAGGCGGATCTGCGCAAGGTCGGCATCGACATGAAGATCCAGCTCTGGGACGCGACCGTCGCCTGGGGCAAGCTGGCGACGCAGGAATTCGACGCCTTCCTGATGTCCTATCCTTACGTGACCGCGACGGAGGCAATGAGCCTCTACTTCCGCAGCCAGCAGGCTCCGACCCCGAACCGGATGAACTGGAAGAACCCCAAGACGGACGAGTTGCTCAAGGCCGCATCGATGGCCACAGATGCAGACAAGCGCAAGCAAGTGCTGGCCGAGGTCCAGACCCAGCTCACCGAGGCGAATGTCTGGGTGCCGCTGGTCTCGCAACCGCTTTGGGTTGTCGCGACCGACCGGGTCGAAGGCGCGCGCGCTCACGGTCTGTACGGAGCGGGCCTCTACAAGGGGCTCGACCTCAAGCTGAAGCGCTGAGCTTCTCCAGTGCCGCGTGGCCTCAAGCCACGCGGCACTTTTTCTATGTCTGATTGCTCCAGCCTGGTGACTTTTCTCGGAACCACGGCGTCATCCCGGACAAGCTGCGAAGCGGCGTCGATCCGGGATCCATCGTAGAGCCCCGGAGCCCTCCGATGGATCCCGGGACAGGCCCGGGATGACGCCGTGGTTCCGAGAAAGACCACCAAGAAGGAGGAAACAAAGATCATGACGATCACGGTCATCAAGAATGCCGAAGTCGTTGTCGCCTGGGATGCGGAAGCCTCCCGGCATGTCTATCTGCACGGAGCCGATGTCGCCTTCGAGGACGGCACGCTGCGCCATGTCGGGCCGCGCTACGAAGGCCAGGCCGACGAGACCGTCGACGGCAGCGGGCGCATGGTCATGCCGGGCCTCGTCAACATCCATTCGCATCCCTCGAGCGAGCCGCTGAACAAGGGCTTCCTCGACGAGCTGGGCTCGCCCGCGCTCTACAATTCCTCGCTTTACGAGTTCATGCCGATCCTGCGCGCCGATGCCGAGGCGGTGCCGGATTGCGTGCAGGTCGCCTATTCCGAGCTGCTGCTCTCCGGCGTCACCACGTTGGCCGATCTCTCGGTCGCCCATCCCGGCTGGATCGATCTCGCCGCCAATAGCGGCCTGCGCGTCTGCGTCTCGCCGATGTTCCGTTCGGCCCGCTGGTACACGAAGAACGGCCATGTCGTTGAATACGAGTGGGACGAGAAGGCCGGCGCCGCTGCCATGGAGACCGCCTTCGACGTCATCGAGCAGGCGCAGAAACACCCGTCCGGCCGGCTCTTCGGCATGGTCTGCCCGGCCCAGATCGATACCTGCAGCGAGGGCCTGATCAAGGACAGCCATGCCGAAGCGAAGCGTCGCGGCCTGCCCTGGCAGATCCATGCCGCCCAGTCGACGGTCGAGTTCCACGAGATCACCCGCCGCCATGGCGTGACGCCGATCCAGTGGCTGGAGAAGCTCGGCGTGCTCGGCTCGACCAGCATCGTCGGCCACGGCATCTTCCTCGACGACTACCCGCGCGTCGGCTGGCACAGCCGCCGCGATCTCGCGCTGCTGGCCGAGACCGACACGATGGTCGCCCATTGCCCGACGGTCTTCATGCGCCGCGGCATCGCGCTCGACGATTTCGGCCGCTATCGCCGCGCCGGTGTCCGCATCGGCATGGGCACCGACACCTATCCGCACAACATGCTCGAGGAGATGCGCCATGTCGGCTATGTCGCCCGCATGATGGCGGAGAACCCGCGCACGCTGACCACGACCGATATCTTCGAGGCCGCGACCACGGCGGGCGCCGCTGCGCTCGGCCGCAACGACATCGGCCGGCTGGAAGCGGGCTGCAAGGCCGACCTCGTGATGGTCGACCTCACGCATCCGATGATGCAGCCGCGCCGCGATCCCGTACGCAGCATGGTCTATGCCGCGGCCGAGCGCGCCGTCGACCGCGTCTATGTCGACGGCAGGCTCGTCGTCCGCGACGGCACCGTCCTGACCATGGACTATCCGGCTGCCGCGCTGCGCCTCCATGAGGGCCAGAAGCGGACGGAAGCCGCCGCGCCCGGCAATGACTGGGTCAAGCGTCCGGTGACGGATTACTCCCCGCTGACCTTCCCGGTGAAGTAAGCGGAGCCTCCGCCGTCATGCTCGGGCTTGACCCGAGCATCTCATCAAGGAGAAGCTGCTCCAGTTCGTCATGCTCGCCCTTGTGGCGAGCATCCACGTCTTGAACACCGCATGGCGTTGCTGAAGACGTGGATGGTCGGGACAAGCCCGACCATGACGGCATATGTCGTGTTCATGGATTTCTCGCCGCTTCGCGAAGGCCCGGAATGACGCCGAGATTCGAGAACGATCCGCGCCCAGAGCCCATTGCTGCATCGTGAGCCCCCTGCGTCACGCCGCCCGCTTTCGGACGGCGCGATCCGGCGCTAGGTTGTGCCCATGTCGCAGGCAGATGAGACAACGCAGACGGAGGCCGGCTCTTCGAGTCGGCTGGGCCTCATGCTGATCGGCGGAGGCTTCTTCGCCCTGTTCCTCACCGGCCTGCTGCTCTGGTGGCGCGAAGGCGACCGGCTCTTCACCGACGGTCTGATCGCCGCCATCGTCGCATGCTTCTAGCGGCTGCTGCCGCCTGCCCGGGAATGCCTCCGTGAACCGCCGTCTCATCCTGCCCCTCGTCGTCTTCCTGGCCGGCGCGCTCGCGCTCGCTGCGGCTGCGATCCTGACCTTCTCGCCCGGCCGCCAGAGCGGCGGCAGCGGCACGGCGAGCGTCGGCGGCCCCTTCACGCTGACGACGCAGGAGGGCAAGCCGCTCTCCGACACCGATCTGAAGGGCTCGCCCTTCCTGGTCTTCTTCGGCTTCACCCATTGTCCGGACATCTGCCCGACCAAGCTCTTCGAGATCTCGGAGGCGTTGCGCGCGGCTGGCGACGGCGCCAAGGCGAAGAGCCTCAAGGCTCTGTTCATCACGGTCGATCCCGAGCGCGATACGCCGGACGCGATGAAGAGCTATCTCGGCTCCTTCGATCCGCGCATCGTCGGCCTGAGCGGCGACCGGCCCGCCATCGACGCCGTCATCAAGGCCTATCGCGCCTATGCCAAGAAGGTGCCGTTGAAGGACGGCGACTACACCATGGACCATACGGCCCTGGTCTATCTGATGGGCAAGGACGGGAATTTCGTCGGCGCCTTCAATATCGAGCAGTCTCCGGCGCAGGCGGCAGCGGAATGGCTGCGTCACTCGTAACCGGCTGAACAGGCGCGCGCCGGCGCGCCAGTCCATGCTCGGTCTTGTTCCAGACGAAGCGGCGGTTGAAGTAGTCGTAGAGCGCCATCCAGGCGGCCACCGAGACCAGCGCGTAATAGAGCGGCAACAGCGGCACGAGCAGCAGCAGGCCCGGCGAGCCCCGGCGCAGCGCGCCGACGATCGGCGGCACGAACAGCGCGACGCTGCCGAGCATCCAGACCCCGAGCGCGATGATCGAGGTCAGGGTTGCGGCGGTGCCGACCGGCGCGAAGAGCGAGCCGTCCCAACAGGCGATCAGGGCGGCGATGGCGAAGGCGGGATAGCCGAGCGCCGTCGCGACAGTGCCGAAAACCAGCGAGAGGAAGGCGAGGGTCGCGGCAAGGCCGGCCTCGCGCAGCAGCCGCAGGGGCGCGCGCGAATGCGTTACCAGCGTCTGGATATAGCCCTTGATCCAGCGCGAGCGCTGCTTCAGCCAGGCTGGGACGGTAACCGGCGCTTCTTCGTGGGTGTTCGAGGGCAGGTCGCCGATGCGATAGCCGGCACGTACCAGCCTGAAGCCGAGATCGGCATCCTCCGTCACGTTCCAGGCGTCCCAACCGCCCACAGTGCGTAGCGCCTCGGTCCGGAAATGGTTCGAGGTCCCGCCCAGCATGATCGGCAGCTGGAATTGCAGCAGGCCGGGATTCAGCACTTCGAACAGCCCGGCATATTCGAGTGCGAACAGGCCGGGCAGCACACCCTCCTCGGCATGGTCGATCATGAGCCGCGCCTGCAGGCAGCCGAGATCCTTCGGGCCGCCGAGGAAGCGCGCCGCCGCCATCCGCAATTGCTGCGGGTCGGGAATGTCTTCAGCATCGAAGATGGTGAAGAGCGAGCCGCGCGCTTCGAGCAGCGCGAGGTTGAGTGCGCGTGGCTTGGTGCGCGGAACGCCGGGTGGGACGACGGTCACGGAGAAATGCGGCGGCAGCGCCATTTGCGCCAACGCGTTGCGCATGCCGGTGTCGTCGGCCTCGATCAGCAGGCGAATATCGAGCTTGGCTGCGGGATAGTCGAGCGCGCCGAGCGCATCCGTCAATTGCCGGAGCACGGCAAGCTCCCGATAGAGCGGCACCGCGACGGTGTAGACGGGCAGGCGGGCATCGTCGATCCGCCAGCGATGGCTGCGCCAGAGATCGGGAGCCGAACGCTCGATCGACGCCGCCAGCCGCAGCAGGATCAGGCCGAGGAAGAGCGGGCCGAGCAGGAGTGAAAGCCCGAAGAAGGTCTCAAACGGTGCGAAGACGCCGCCGAGTGCGGCGGCAGTTGCCCCGCCCCCTGCAGCGATGATCTGGCCACGACTGGCGCCGGTGCGGGCGCTGTCGCGTGCGAGCCCGACAGGGTCGAGCCCGGCTGCCTGCTCCGCCAGGGTTTCGGCATTGCTCTGGCGCAAGGCGGCGGCGAAGCGGCGCGGGGTCGTCACCGCGATATCGTCGCGGTTGCGCGGCCCGGCTTCCAGCATCCGCCGCAGCGCCGGTCCCTCGGGCGCGAGGATGAAGCGGAAGCGCCTGTCGTCGACGGTCGGCGCGATGCCCTGGCGCAGGATCGCATCATGGCCGCCGCCCGGCCGCAGAGGCGGTGGCTGCGGCACGAAGGCGAGCCCCATCTCGGCGGCAAGCGCGCGGCAGAAGCCGGCCTCGTCGATCAGGCCGAGCGCGATCGCCTCGCGGACCGGCTCGGTACGGTTGCGCCGGGATCTCTCGGCCGCGCGGGCGAGAAGGGAGGGCGCCAGGCCGTGCCGCGTCAGGAAGGCGAGTTCGATCGGCAGGCCTGCCGAGGCAGGCCCGGACACATCCGGACTGTCGTCGTTACCGCTGCCCCCCACTGGCCCCGGTCCCGCCCCACGCAACGATGCCCGGTGCGGAGGCACCGGCAACAACCCATGGTTGCTGTTGACGCTACGGAAGTCGAGGGGCCGCGCCTAGAACTTTGGACGAGGCCGGCGGCGTCAGCGCGCCGCCAGGATCTCCGCGACCTGCGGGATGTCCTTGTCGCCGCGGCCGGAGAGATTGACCACCATCAGATGGTCCTTCGGCTTCTGCGGGGCGAGCTCGGCGACGCGGGCGAGCGCATGCGCGGACTCCAGCGCTGGAATAATACCTTCCAACCTTGAGATGAGCTGGAACGCCTCCAGCGCCTCCTCGTCCGTGGCGGAGAGATAGGTCGCCCGGCCGACATCGTGCAGCCAGGAATGCTCCGGGCCGATGCCGGGATAGTCGAGCCCGGCCGAGATCGAATGGGCATCCTTGATCTGCCCGTCATCGTCCATCAGCAGGAAGGTGCGGTTGCCGTGCAGCACGCCGGGGCGCCCGCCCGTGAGCGATGCCGCATGCAGCCCGCTCGGAATGCCGTGGCCGGCCGCCTCTACGCCGTAAATCTCGACGGACGGATCGTCGAGGAAGGGGTGGAACAGGCCCATGGCGTTCGAGCCGCCGCCGATGCAGGCGATCAGCGAATCCGGCAGGCGGCCCTCGGCCTCCTGCATCTGCTCGCGCGTCTCCTTGCCGATGATCGACTGGAAATCGCGCACCATCGCCGGATAGGGATGCGGGCCCGCAACCGTGCCGATGCAGTAGAAGGTCGTCGCGACATTGGTCACCCAGTCGCGCAGCGCCTCGTTCATCGCGTCCTTCAGCGTCTTGGTGCCGGATTCGACCGGCACGACCTTGGCGCCGAGCATCTGCATGCGGAAGACGTTCGGGGCCTGCCGGGCGACGTCGACCGCGCCCATATAGACGATGCATTCCAGGCCGTAGCGGGCGCAGAGCGTCGCGGTCGCGACACCGTGCTGACCGGCGCCGGTCTCGGCGATGATGCGCCTCTTGCCCATGCGCCGCGCCAGCAGAATCTGGCCGAGCACATTGTTCACCTTGTGGGAGCCGGTGTGGTTCAGCTCCTCGCGCTTCAGATAGATCTTGGCGCCGTTGAAATGCTCGGTCAGACGCTCGGCGAGATAGAGCGGCGAGGGCCGGCCGACATAGTGCTTCAGCCCGCTGGTCATTTCGGCGTGATAGGCCGGGTCGGCCTTGGCGGCTTTGTAGGCCTCTTCCAGCTCGAGGATCAGCGGCATCAGCGTCTCGGCGACGAAGCGGCCGCCGAACAGGCCGAAGCGGCCGTTCTCGTCGGGGCCGTTGCGATAGCTGTTCGGGGTCGAGGGGGCGTTCATGCCGTCAAACCTTCTTGCAGTGCCGCCCCGGCCTTGCGGGCCGATGCGATGAATTTCGCGATCCGCGCGGGATCCTTGATCCCCGGCGCGCTTTCGACGCCCGAGGAGACATCGACGCCCGCCGGCCGCGTGATGCCGATGGCCTCGGCAACATTCGCCGGATCGAGCCCGCCCGATAGCATGAAGCGCTGCGAAGGGTCGAGACTGGCGAGCAGGCCCCAGTCGAAGGGTCTGCCATGCCCGCCGGGGAAGGCCGCATCCTTCGGCGGCTTGGCATCGAGCAGGATGAGATCGGCGGCATCGCGATAGCCCGCGACGGCTCTGAGGTCTTCCGCCGTCGCGATACCGAGCGCCTTCATCACCGGCCGGGCGACGGCGCGGCGCAGCGCTGCGGTCTGTTCCGGTGTCTCGCGGCCATGGAACTGGAACCAGTCGGGGTTCAGCGCTTCCGCGAGCTCCGCCGCCTCCGGCTCGCTCCAGTCGACGACGAGCGCGACGATCTCCGTCTTGCCGCGCGCGATCGCCGCCAATTCCCTGGCGCGCTCCAGCGTCACGTAGCGCGGGCTCTTCGGGTGGAAATTGAGTCCGATCATGTCGGCCCCGGCCGCAAGCGCGGCCTCCAGCGTCTCAGGCGTCGAGAGACCGCAGATCTTGATCAGGAAGGGCGAACCGATGGACATGGCCCGGCGTTTAGCACGGTCCGTTCGCGGGCGCATGCCGTACTTGCGACATGATGACGAAGGAAGCCATGTTCGGACAAGGCGAAGAGGGGGACGGGTTGATCCGGCTGGGCATGGGCAGACGCGGGCTGACGATGATGGCGGGCCTGCTCGCCATCTCCGGCCTCGTTGCGGCCACGTTCTACTATATCAACCAGCCCCGAACCTTGCGCCTCGCCGTCGGGCCGCTCGGCTCCGAGGATGCCCGCATGGCGGCAGCCTTCGTGCAGGGTCTCAACCGCGACAAGGCTTCCGTGCGCCTGCGCCTCGTCCTGACCGAAGGTTCCGAAGACAGCGCCAAGAAGATCGATGCAGGCCAGGCCGATCTCGCCATGTTGCGCGCCGACATCGCCATGCCCTCGACGGCGGACACGGTCCTGATCACGCGGCGGACCTTTCCGTTCTTCATCACCACGGCGGAGACCGCGATCGGACGCATCGCCGACCTGCGTGGCCGGAAGATCGGTGTCGGCCGCAATCCGGCCGGCAATGCCGCGCTGCTGAAGCGCGTGCTGGCGCAGTACGAGGTCCGGCCCGAGGAGGTCGAGATCGTCGGCCTGAGCCAGGAAGAGATCGTGCCGGCGGCAAAGGAGAAGCGCATCGATGTCTTCTTCTCGATCAATGCGGTCGGCTCCCACGCCAATAATGACAGTCTGCGCCGTCTGCGCGAAGCCTGGGGCAACGATCCTGTCCTGATCCCGGTTCGCGAGGCCGACGCGCTCGCCGCGCATTACCGCGCGATCGAATCCGGCGAGATCGTGCGCGGCGCGCTCGGCGGCGATCCACCCCGCCCGGCCGAGAGCCAGCCGACCATCTCGATCACCTCGCGTCTCGTCGCGGCGCAGAGCCTCGACGACAATCTTGTCGGTGAACTGACCAAGGACATCCTCGGCCTGCGCCTGACGCTGGCCTCGGAACTGCCGGCGGTGCAGGCGCTCGAGACGCCCTCGACCGACAAGGATGCTCCCTTGCCGGTCCATTCCGGCGCGGCCGCCTATATCGACGGTGAGCAGGAGAGCTTCTTCGACCGCTACGGCGACTGGTTCTATATCGGCGCCATGGCGCTCTCGGCCGTGGGCACGGGCGGCGCCGCGCTGCTCGGCCGCGAAAGCGCCAACCGGCGCCGGCGCGCCATGTCGGGCCTCGACGAGTTGCTGGAGCTGCTCGCCGTCATCCGCTCCTGCGAGGACGAGACGGAATTGATGCGTCTCGGCCAGGAAGCCGACCAGATCCTGACGCGCGTGCTGGCGGACTATGCCAAGGGCGATCTCGACGTGGCCGCGCTCGCCGCCTACCGCCTCGCCATCGATCAGGTCGGCCGGGCCGTCGCCGAAAGGCAGCGGGCGCTGGCGGAAGCCTGAGCCTATTTACTTTTCGGCAGCCTCGGCGGTTGCCGAAAAGCCCGCCAGCGTTTATGTGCAGCGCAACGAATTCCAGATTCACGTGAAACAGGCTGCGCCGGCGGGGCATCGCTCCAGACCGGCTCGTGGCCTTGAAAGCAAGGCCCAGACCCGCATGTCCATGCGCAACATCGCCATCATCGCGCACGTCGACCATGGCAAGACGACCCTCGTCGACAAGCTCCTGCAGCAGTCCGGCGCCTTCCGCGAGAACCAGCGCGTCGCCGAGCGCGTGATGGATTCGAACGATCTCGAGAAGGAGCGCGGCATCACCATCCTGGCCAAGGCGACCTCGGTCGTCTGGAAGGACACGCGCATCAACATCGTCGACACCCCCGGCCACGCCGATTTCGGCGGCGAGGTCGAGCGCATCCTGAACATGGTCGACTCCGCCATCGTGCTGGTCGACGCCGCCGAAGGCCCGATGCCGCAGACCAAGTTCGTGGTCTCGAAGGCGCTGAAGCTCGGCCTTCGTCCGATCGTCGCGATCAACAAGGTCGACAAGCCCGACGCCCGCACCACCGAGGTCATCAACGAGGTCTTCGACCTCTTCGCCGCGCTCGATGCCACCGATGAGCAGCTCGACTTCCCGATCCTCTACGGCTCGGGCAAGCAGGGCTGGATGGCGCACTCGCCGGAAGGTCCGCAGGACCAGGGCCTCGCGCCCATGTACGACCTCATCCTCAAGCACGTCCCGGCCCCGGCGGTCGAGGACGGCCCGTTCCGCATGATCGGCACGCTGCTGGAGGCCAATCCCTATCTCGGCCGCATCATCACCGGCCGCGTCACTTCCGGTACGGCGAAGCCGAACCAGACCATCAAGGTGCTCTCGGGCGACGGCACGACGGTCGAGACCGGCCGCATCTCGAAGATTCTCGCCTTCCGCGGCATCGAGCGCCAGCCGATCGAGGAGGCCGTCGCCGGCGATATCGTCTCGATCGCCGGCCTGGTGAAGGGCACCGTCGCCGACACCTTCTGCGACCCGGCCGTCACCGACCCGATCAAGGCCCAGCCGATCGATCCGCCGACGGTGTCGATGACCTTCTCGGTCAACGATTCCCCGCTCGCCGGCACCGAAGGCGACAAGGTCACGACCCGCGTCATCCGCGACCGCCTGTTCAAGGAGGCCGAGGGCAATGTCGCGCTGAAGATCGAGGAAGCCACCGATAAGGACAGCTACATCGTCTCCGGCCGTGGCGAATTGCAGCTCGCGATCCTGATCGAGACGATGCGCCGCGAGGGCTTTGAGCTCGGCGTCTCGCGTCCGCGCGTCGTGCTGAAGCGCGATGAGGCCGGCCAGCTCCTGGAGCCGATCGAGGAAGTCGTGATCGACGTCGACGAGGAGCATTCCGGCGTCGTCGTGCAGAAGATGGCCGAGCGCAAGGCCGACATGCTGGAGATGCGCCCGTCCGGCGGCAATCGCCTGCGCCTCGTCTTCCATGCGCCGACCCGTGGCCTCATCGGCTATCAGGGCGAGCTGCTGACCGATACGCGCGGTACCGCGATCATGAACCGGCTCTTCCACGCCTATCTGCCCTATAAGGGCGAGATCGCCGGCCGCCGCAACGGCGTGCTGATCGCGATGGAGACCGGCGAGGCTGTCGCCTACGCGCTGTGGAACCTCGAAGATCGCGGCCCGATGATGATCGAGCCGGGCTGGAAGGTCTATCAGGGCATGATCGTCGGCGAGCACACCCGCGAGAACGATCTCGAGGTGAACGTGCTCAAGGGCAAGAAGCTCACCAACATCCGCACGACGTCGAAGGACGAGGCGGTGCGCCTGACTCCGCCGATCCGGATGACGCTGGAGCGTTCGCTGGCCTGGATCGACGATGACGAGCTCGTCGAGGTCACCCCGAAGTCGATCCGCCTGCGCAAGGGCATCCTCGACCCGAACGAGCGCAAGCGCTCGCAGAAGCAGAAGGCCGAAGTGGCCTGAGGAATTGGGCCGCCATATTTGGCGGCCCTCTTCATTTCGGCCTGGCTCAGCGGCTCATCAGCAGCGGCAGCGGCGTCGATTTCAGCAGCGATTGCGTGACGCCGCCGAGCAGCCATTCGCGCAGCCGCGAGTGCTTGTAAGCGCCGCAGACGATCAGATCGGCACCGAAATCCGTTGCGGCCTGCCGGATCGTCTCGGCTACGTCATTCTTT
This sequence comes from uncultured Allobosea sp., assembly GCF_945956895.1. GTDB lineage: Bacteria > Pseudomonadota > Alphaproteobacteria > Rhizobiales > Beijerinckiaceae > Allobosea. Next base: position 161,620 of record NZ_CAMFJF010000004.1, read on the forward strand.
CCGCTCAGCGCGACGTTTCGAACGGTTACGGAAGCGCCGTGCCGGGCCAGATGCGGCGCCAGTTCCGCCCCGGCGACGAAGCGCGACAGATCCTTCTCGCCGGTGACGGAGAGAATCTCGACCTCGGCGCCTTTCAGGAACGGCCGGACTTCCGCCACCGTGCGGGCCGCCCCCGCGCTCCCGTCCCAGGCGATCAGGATGCGCCCGGCCGCGAAGGTCTCGCAGCCCGGCGGCACGATGATCACCGGCCGGCCGCTGTCGAACAGCGCGGCTTCGATCAGGCCGCGGTCGCGCTCGGCGGCATCCTTCTCCAGATCGAGCACGCTGAGGTCGTGGACGCGGGCTTGGGCGACGAGCCGGTCGCTGAGCTCGGCATAGACCAGTTGCGGCGTCTCGATCGTGCTGGTCACGCCGGCCAGGCCGGCGCTGGTCTTGGCGAGTTCGGCGAAACGTTCGGCCAGAACGCCGATGCGTCGGTTCTCGGCGTGGACGAAGGCGACGCCGAAGTCTCCGATCAGCGAGGCCGGGATCGCGTAGCGCATCGCCGCGGCCTGGATTGTCAGATGCGCGCCCGCTTGCTGCGCGAGCGACAGGGCATAGCCGAGCGCGGATTCGCGCTCGCCCTGGCCTTCTTCGGTATAGGCGGTGAAGATGCTCTTGATTGACGGGGCCATCGAGATCTCCGGTGGTTCGCAATGTCCAGGACATAGGCTGTCCGCATCATGGTGCCCGCGCCTTGCGCTGGGTCAAATACGGTTGCTGCGGCCGAGGGCTCTGCCCTGCGCCCGGTGCAGTGCGTGGATGACGGCGGCTGCACTTGTCGGCTTGTTCCGGCTCTGATTCTGTGTGCGGACGGAGGATCACCACCATGCAATTCCGCAATCTCGGCCGCTCGGGCCTGCGTGTCTCGCTCGTCGGGCTCGGCTGCAACAATTTCGGCGGCCGCATTGATCTCGATGCCACGCGCAAGGTCGTCGATGCCGCGATCGAGCATGGCATCACCCTGTTCGACACGGCCGACATCTATGGCGAGCGCGGCGGCTCCGAGACGGCGCTCGGCGAAGTGCTGGGTGCGCGCCGCAAGCAGATCGTGCTCGCCAGCAAGTTCGGCATGGATATGGATGCCGAGGGCGTGAAGAAGGGCGGCTCGCGTCGCTACATCATGAATGCCGTCGAGGATTCCCTGCGGCGTCTCAAGACCGACTGGCTCGATCTCTACCAGCTCCATCGCCCCGATCCGCTGACCCCGATCGAGGAAACCCTGCGCGCCATGGACGATCTCGTCCGCCAGGGCAAGGTCCGCTATATCGGCTGCTCGAACGTCGTCGCCTGGCAGGTCGCCGATGCCCAGTGGACGGCGCGCGATCTCGGCCTTCCCGGCTTCGCCTCGGCGCAGGACGAATACAGCCTGCTGAAGCGCGGCGCCGAGAAGGACCTGATCCCGGCGCTCGGTCATTACGGCATGGGGTTGCTGCCCTATTTCCCGCTCGCCAACGGCGCTCTGACCGGCAAGTACAAGCGCGGCGCGGCAATGCCCGAGGGCGCGCGCCTGACCAAGCTGCCGCAGCGCGCCGATGAGATCTTCAGCGCCGATAACTGGCGGCGGATTGAGGGCCTGACCGCCTTCGCCGAGCAGCGTGGCCATACGCTGGTCGAGCTCGCCTTCTCCTGGCTTGCGGCGCAGCCCGTCGTTTCCAGCGTCATCGCCGGCGCGACCAGGCCGGAGCAGGTCGCGGCCAACGTCAAGGCGGCCGACTGGGCGCTGAGCGCGGAAGACCTCGCCGAGATCGACAAGATCACCGCATAGGCTCTGCGGGCAGTTAGCCGCCTCGGCTTCATGGTGGCTACGCCGTCATTCCGGGGCTTCGCGCCAGCGAAGAGCCCGGAACCCAGAACCGATACGGTCTCCACGAAAGGTGTGGTCGGGTCATCGACCAAATCGGTAATGGCATCGGTTCTGGATTCCAGGTTCAGGCCTGCGGCCTGCCCCGGAATGACGGTTGAGGTTCGAGTAACGCGTCTCCGAAAACCACCGCCTCAGGCTACGCTCACAGGAACGTCGCGATCTCCTCCAGCGGTTTCTTGCCGATGGCGGGGACGGCGCAGCCCTCCTCTGGATAGCCGACGACGAGCAGGATCAGCGCCTTCTCGTTGTCGGGCCGTCCGCAGATCGCGTTGAGGAAGTTCATCGGCGCCGGCGTATGCGTCAGCGTCGCAAGGCCTGCATCATGCAATGCCGCGATCAGGAAGCCGGTGGCGATGCCGACCGATTCCGGCACGTAATAGTGCTTGATCCTGTTGCCCTCGGCATCGACGCCCCAGCGCTGGGCGAAGATCGCGATCAGCCAGGGCGCGGTCTCCAGGAACGGCTTGTTCTCATCGGTGCCGAGATGGGAGAGTGCGTCCAGCCATTCCTCGCCGGCCCGGCCGGCATAGAAGGCGCGCTCCTCCTCCTCGGCGCCCACACGGATCAGCGCCTTGCGCTGCGGGTCGGAGATGCAGACGAAGCTCCAGGGCTGCTGGTTGGCGCCTGACGGAGCCGTGCCGGCGACGCGCACCGCCGTCTCGATCAGCTTCCGCGGCACCGGCTTGTCCGAGAAGTCGCGCACCGTGCGTCGCTTGCGCATCCGGGCGAGGAAGGCATCGGCCCGGCCCTGCATCTCGGCTTCCGGAACGCCCTCGAAGACGAGCGGCATGGTGACATAGAGGCTCACGGCGTTTCTCTCCTGACGCATTTTGGCCAGCTTGCTGCGAATCGCAGGCTGGATGCAATGGACCGGTTGCGTCGGCCCGCTTATGGTCCGCGCCATGAGCGAGAAAGCCACCACTGCACCCGCCCTGAAGCCCGGCGACCACCTCTTCCTGGTCGATGGCTCGAACTTCATTTTCCGGGCCTATTTCCAGTCGATCAATCAGGACCGGAAATATAATGCCCGCTCGGACGGGCTGCCCTCCGGCGCCGTCCGGCTCTTCGCGACGAAGCTGTTCCAGTTCGTGCGCGAGGGCGTGCTCGGCGTCCGCCCGACCCACCTCGCCATCGTCTTCGACAAGTCGGAGAACTCGTTCCGCAAGGCGATCTACCCGGCCTACAAGGGCAATCGCTCCGATCCGCCGCCCGATCTCATTCCGCAATTCCCGCTGATGCGCGAGGCGGTGCGCGCCTTCGGCCTCATCCCGGTCGAGCAGGATGTCTACGAGGCGGACGACCTGATCGCGACCTATGCGAAACAGGCCCGCGAGGCCGGCGCCGATGTCCTGATCGTCTCCGCCGACAAGGACCTGATGCAGTTGGTGAAGCCGGGCGTCGCGATGTACGACCCCGCCTCCGGCGACCAGAAGAAGGGCGCGGGCTTCCGCGCCGAGCGCCGCATCGGCGAGCCCGAGGTCGTCGAGTATTTCGGCGTCATGCCCGACAAGGTCACCGATGTGCAGGCGCTCGCCGGCGACGCCACCGACAACGTGCCGGGCGCACCCGGCATCGGCATCAAGACGGCGGCCCAGCTCATCGGCGAGTATGGCGATCTCGAAACCCTGCTGGCGCGTGCCGGCGAGATCAAGCAGCCGAAGCGCAGGGAGACGCTGACCAATCCCGAAGTGATCGAGAAGGTCCGCATCTCCCACAAGCTCGTCAGCCTCGTCGACGACGTGAAGGTCGAGACGCCGCTGGAAAACCTGACGCTGGAGCAGCCCGACCCGGCCAAGCTCATCGCCTTCCTCAAGGCGATGGAGTTCACCACCATCACCAAGCGCGTCGCCGAAGCCTATGAGGCGGATATCGGTGCCGTCGACGCCGATCCGGCCCTGGCGCCGGGCGGCGCCCGCGCGGCCGAGCTCAAGGCGCTCTATGCCGGCGCCGATGCCGCTGAGGATGGCGCTTCCGCCACGTCTCCGGCCGCCTCTCCTGTGACTGCCGCTGCGGCCTCAGGCGTGCCCGCTGGCGAAGATGGCTGGCTGAAGCCGGGCGATCTCGTTGCTGCCCGCAAGAACGAGGCGATCGCCGGCAAGATCGACCGCTCCACCTATGAATGCGTGCGCACGCTCGCCGATCTCGAACGCTGGATCGGCTGGGCCTACGAGGTTGGGCACGTCGCGCTCGATACGGAGACCAACTCGCTCGATGCGATGCAGGCCGATCTCGTCGGCATCTCGCTCGCGGTCGCGCCGGGCCGCGCCTGCTACATCCCGCTCCAGCATCGCGCCGGCGATGGCGGGCTCTTCGACGAGGGCTTGCTCGAAGGCCAGATCCCGCTGGCGCAGGCCGTCGCGGCGCTGAAGCCGCTACTCGCCGATGCCGGTGTGCTCAAGATCGGCCAGAACCTGAAATACGACCTGCTCATCCTGGAGCGTCATGGGCTCAGCGTGTCCCCGATCGAGGACACCATGCTGATCTCCTATGCGCTCGATGCCGGCATCAACAGCCACGGCATGGACAAGCTCTCGGAACTGCATCTCGGCCACGAGACAATTCCGTATGCGCAGGTCGCGGGCACGGGCAAAAACCAGGTCACCTTCGACAAGGTGCCGCTCGACCGCGCGACCGACTATGCCGCCGAGGATGCGGACGTCACGCTCCGGCTCTGGCGCGCGCTGAAGCCGCGGCTCGTCGCCGAGAAGAAGACGGCGGTCTACGAGGTGCTGGAACGGCCGATGGTCGAGGTCCTCGCCAAGATGGAGCGCCGCGGCATCGCCATCGACCGGCAGATCCTCTCCCGCCTCTCCGGCGATTTCGCGCAAGGGCTCGCCCGGTTGGAGGACGAGATCTATGAGCTCGCCGGCGAGAAATTCACCATCGGCAGCCCGAAGCAGCTCGGTGACATCCTGTTCGGCAAGATGGGGCTGGAGGGTGCCAAGAAGACCGCGACCGGCCAATGGGCGACGGGCGCCGGCGTGCTGGAAGACCTTGCCGAGCAGGGCCACGCGCTGCCCGCGAAGATTCTGGAATGGCGTCAGCTCGCGAAGCTGAAATCGACCTATACCGATTCACTGCCGGGTTATGTGAACCCTGAGACCAACCGGGTCCACACCTCCTATGCGCTGGCGGCGACGACGACGGGCCGGCTCTCCTCTTCCGAGCCCAATCTCCAGAACATCCCGATCCGCACCGAGGCCGGCCGCAAGATCCGCACTGCCTTCGTGCCGGAAAAGGGCTTCAAGCTGGTCTCGGCCGATTACAGCCAGATCGAACTGCGCCTGCTCGCCCATATCGCCGAGATCCCGCAGCTCCGGCAGGCCTTCGCCGATGGCATCGACATCCACGCGATGACGGCTTCCGAGATGTTCGGCGTGCCCGTGCAGGGCATGCCGAGTGAGGTGCGCCGCCGCGCCAAGGCGATCAATTTCGGCATCATCTACGGCATCTCGGCCTTCGGCCTCGCCAACCAGCTCGGCATCGGCCGCGAGGAGGCGAGCGCCTATATCCGCAAGTATTTCGAGCGCTTCCCCGGCATCCGCGACTACATGGACCAGACCAAGACGCATGTGCGCGCCCACGCCCAGGTCACCACGATCTTCGGCCGCGTCTGCCATTTCCCGGCGGTCGCCTCGAAGAACCCGTCGGAACGCGCCTTCGTCGAGCGCCAGGCGATCAACGCCCCGATCCAGGGCTCGGCCGCCGACATCATCCGCCGGGCGATGACCCGCATGGACAATGCGCTCGCCGCCAACCGGCTGGGCGCCCGCATGCTGCTGCAGGTCCATGACGAGCTCGTCTTCGAGGTGCCGGAGGCGGAGGTCGAGAAGACCCTGCCGATCATCGAGACGGTGATGGTCGAGGCGCCGCATCCGGCCGTGCAATTGCGCGTGCCGCTCGCCGTCGAGGCCCGCGCCGCCGGCAATTGGGACGAGGCGCACTGAGAGCTGGATTGCACGCCGCCTTCGAACCCTCATCCTGAGGAGCGCCACAGGCGCGTCTCGAAGGATGCTCCAGTTATCACCGGAGCCTCCTGGAGCATCCTTCGAGACGCCGCTGACGCGGCTCCTCAGGATGAGGGCTGTGATGGTTTCATCGGGGTCATGGGCCAACCGGAACCCGGCCGATCCTTCCAGCGTTGATCCCTCCGACGCGCCAGGGGGGCGCGGTTCGCGCGTTGGATGCATCTCATGCTCAGCTCATCGGCCTGGAGGCCGTTTCCGCGCTATAGGGCGGAACCGGAACCGGTGGAGGACAGCGCAGAGGTCACGGCCTCTGAGCATGATCTCATCGTCCGCTACGCCATCGTCGGCATCTTCGTCATCCTGGCCACGGCCTCGCTGGCCCTGACCAAGGTCATCGCCATGCCGGTCACGGCGGGCGTCATCTTCGGGCTCGTGCTCGGGCCGCTCGTCGACCTGCTGGCGCGCCATCGCGTGCCGCAGCATGCCGCCGCGGCGCTGGTCGTGCTGCTCTTCATCGGCCTGCTCTTCGGCGCGATCGCGATCCTCGCCGTGCCGGTCGCCGGCTGGAGCGATCAGGCCCCGGCGATGATGGCGGCGCTTCAGAGCAAGCTCGCCGGCGTCTGTGCCTTCATGGACGAGTTCAAGCGCGGCATCGCTTCGATCACCGGCAAGGGCGCCGAGCTCAGCGTCTCCCAGGGCAATCCGCTTTTCGACATCGCGCTGACCTCGTCCGCGGCGGCGGGCGGCCTGCTGATCTTCGTCGCGACGATCTATTTCTGGCTGGCGACGCGCCGCCATCTCAAGGCGCGGGTGCTCAGGCTTTGCCTCGGCCGGGGTGCGCGCCGCTCGGCCGGTTCCTTCTTCGAGGAGATCGAGGCACGCGTCGCCCGCTATTTCGCGCTGGTGACCGCGATCAATTTCGGCATGGGCGTCCTGACCATGGCGATCGCCTGGCTCGCCGGCCTGCCCTTCCCGGTCTTCTGGGGGGCGCTGGCCTTCCTGCTCAACTATCTCGCCTTCATCGGCCCGATCTTCGTCGCGATCCTGCTTCTGGCTGGCGCCTTGCTCGATGCGCCTTCGATCCTCGCCGCGCTCTGGCCGGCGGCGGCCTATTACGTCCTGCACCTGATCGAGGGCAACGCGGTCACGCCTGTCTTCGTCGGCAACCGGTTGACGATCTCGCCCTTCCTCGTCTTCATCGCCTTCATCTTCTGGCTCTGGCTCTGGGGGCCGGTCGGGGCCGTGCTCTCGACGCCGATCGTCATCGTCGCCATGGTGGCGCAGGAGGAATTCGCGCGCTATCGCCGCGAAAAGGCCAGGACTGAGGCCGAAGAGGCCGGTGAAGCCCAGAGCGCCTGAGGCCTTTCCGGAACAGACGGCATGCCGATGCGTTGCCGTGGCAAGGCGGAAGCCCTTGCGGCAACCGCTTCTCCTCGCCACCATCTCACTTCCATCAGCGACAGGACGAAACCGCCATGGCCACCACGACATCCGCGAAACGTCAGGCTGCCGCCGCCGCCAAACGTGCGAAGGCTGAGGTCGAGGCCGGCGCCGAGGAGGTCGCAGCCGAGGCGCGCCAGGCCGGAGCCCGCGCCAAGCGTCAGGCGAGCGCGCTCGAGGACACCTTGACCCGCAGCGCCGAGGACATCGCCGCCACCGTCAGCGAGCGCCTGCGCGCCGTCGGCGTCGACACCGACAAGATGGTCGATGTCGCCAAGGAACAGGCGACCGAGTTGCAGCGCTTGATCGAGGACGAGATCCGCGAGCGGCCGCTGCGTGCGCTCGGCCTGGCGGCGGCTGTCGGCCTCTTCGTCGGCTTCCTGTCGGCGCGCTGACCATGTTCGGGGGGATCGGATCCTTCATCGCCTCGGAGGTGTCCGGGGTGGTGAAGCGCAATGTCATCGTCTACGGGCTGTTCGGCCTCGCCGTCCTGCTCATGCTCTGCGCCGGCGGCTACGCGCTGAACGCCCTGCATACCGTGCTGGAACTGCGCCATGGCGCAGTGGCCGCGAGCCTCTGGATTGCCGGCGGCCTCTTCGCAGCGGGGCTCCTGGCGATCTGCATCGCGCTTCTCGTCAAGAGCCGCCGCAGGCCGCCGCGCCCGGTCGCGACCGCGGCTCTGGCGGCTGCGCCGCTGGCGGCCAAGCTCATCGGCTCGCGCCTGAGCTGGCGCATGGCGCTCGCCGGCGGCATCGTCGTTCTCGGCGCGATTCTGGGTCGCCAGATCGTCGCGGGCGGCGAAGATGATGATGCGGCAGCCTGATTCCGCATCCATTCGCGGCATGGACGAAGCATGTCTTTTTACATAGGGATGTCGGCATGCGTCCCTTAACAAGACCTGCATGTCCGCTCAGGTGAGGCCTCGCAACCGCTTTCCGATCCCGGCTTTCCCGGTCATCGGCGCGCGCCTTCGTTCGGCGACATCCACGATCATCGCGATCGGGGTCGTGGCGGTCTCAGTGGTTCTGGCGGCCTGGATCAACCAGCAGGCCCGGCAGACGGCGGATCGCGTCTCTCACGCAATCGAGATCCGCGAGCGGGCCGAACGCTTCCTCGGCCGGATGCGCGACGCCGAAACCGGACAGCGCGGCTTCCTGCTGACCGGAGAGGCCGATTATCTCGATCCCTTCACCGAGGGCCGGGCCGCCGCGGGCCCCGAGCTCGACATCCTCGCCGCCCTGGTCGATGCGGACCCCGCCCAGAAGGAGCGGGTCGCGGAGTTGCGTCGGGGTATGGGCGTGAAATTCGCCGAGCTCGACCGGACGATCTCGCTCGAGCGGGCGGGCCGCCGGCCGGAGGCACTTGCTCTCGTCAAGAGCCAGAACGGCATCGCCGCCATGGACCGGCTGCGCGATACGGTGCAGGCGATCCAGCAGAGCGAAAACATCCGCCTGATGTCGCTCTATCGCCTCGAAGAGCGCCGCCGCCTCTGGGGCAGCACCGGCATCGTCGTGGCGCTGGCCGGCCTTGCCTTTGCCGCCTGGCAGCAATTGCGCCGCCGCCAGCGCCGCAGCAATGCGCTCGCGATCAGCAATGCGGAGCTCGAGCAGATCGTCGGCGAGCGTACCCGCGAGCTCGAAGGCGAGCGCCTGCGCATCGAGGCGCTGCTGCGCGACGTCAATCACAGGGTCGGCAACAATCTCGCGATGGTCTCGGCATTGCTGAACGTGCAGAGCCGCCAGACGCGCGAGCCGGCAGTCAAGGCCGCGCTCGCTCAGGCGCAGTCGCGCATCCAGGCGATCGCGGCCGGGCAGCGGCGGCTGCGCCTGGACATCGAGACCGACGAGATCGATGCCCGGCCCTATATGGAAGACCTCCTCGCCGAGATCGGCAAGACAGCGGAAGGCCGGCCGATCCGGATCGAGCTCGACATGGAATCGATCCGCCTGCCCGGCCGCGATGCCGTTTCCTTCGTCGTCATCGTCAACGAGCTGGTGACCAATGCCATCAAGCATGCCTTTCCCGACGGCATGTCGGGGCAGATCATCATCCGCTTCGCGCCAACCGACTTCGAGGGTGAGCCGGCCCTTGCGATGTCGATCGAGGATGATGGTGTCGGTATGCCAGCCGAAGCGGGGAGCAAAGGGCTGGGCCAGACCGTGATCGCGAGCCTGCTGCGCAGCATGCGGGCGACGATGACCTCCGAGCCGCTCCACCCCGAACAGGCGGAACGTCCGGGCACGCGGGTGGCGATCGTCTTTCCGAAGCGGGAAGCACCGCCCGCTCACGCCTGAAATCGCGGCGTCAGCCCTGCATCGCCTTGAGGCCGGGCAGGCCGATGGCACCTTTCACGAAGGCCGCGACCTCGCGCGTGGAAAAGGGCTTGCGCAGGAAGCGGATGTCGCGCAGGGCCGCCGGCACCTCGTGAGGCGCGGCGCCCGAGACGAAGACGATGGGCGTGCCGCGCTCCTGAAGGGCGCTGGCGACGTCGAAGGTCTTGCCGCCGACGACGTCGATGTCGAGCAGGGCGCAGGCGAGCTGCTTGGCGGTCATCCGCCGCGCTTCCGCCACGGATCCGACAACGATCAGCTCGACCTCGTCGCCGAATTGCTCGGCCACGGCGCTTTCGATGTCCATCGCGATGAACGGGTCGTCCTCGACGATGAGTACGCGGAAATCAGCCATCGACCGGCCTTCTCACTCACACTGCAATTCCGTCACGCGATCTCAACGTGACAGACTTGGCGATGTTCCTGCCTCGGCAGCGTCATCTGGCCGAAAGCGCAGGATTTGAGTCAATTTTGACCGGTCAAGGTTAGCAAAAGGTAATCCCGTCCCCGCTTTTGGGGGGGTCAGCGTCGGCGGCTTCCCGAACGTGTCAAAGTCAGCTCGAACTGCGTAACGCCGATGGCGGCATTGAAGCCGCGTAACGTTTGCGCCACCCGCGGCTGGAGCGTGACCTTATTGTCCTCGCCGCCGACAAGCGGCGATCCGCCAGCGGCCCCGGCCTGAGCGGATGCCGCATAGCTTCCGTTCAACGCTCCCAAGGGCGCCCGTGCGTAAGGCCCGTAGACATGCCACGCCATCCGCGTTCCGCGGATCGAGCCAAGGTCAAGGCCATATTGGCGAACGATCCCAATATAGTGCTGTGCCGGGCCTCGGCGCGGCCTGAAGCGGCAATCGAGAGGCTTCTGCGATTTGGCGATGGCGGCGAAGCCGGCGCCCACGGTGCAGGAGAGGCGCCCGGTCGGCGGGCCGGGAGTTTGTGCGGCGGCGGGCTCATGCATTCCTATGAAGCCAGCGAGGGCAAGGACAGTTAGGCAGGATCGGGAATGCCCAAGGCTCATCACGAATGCTCCTGGTGAACTGGCGGTACGAACGCCCCAAGAAACCCACAGTTCCTAAGTAGGGAACCAAGGGAGAGTTTGTAGCGTTGGCGTTTCATCTTGGCATGGGAATGTCGATGGCCGTGAGTCGTCCTCTTGGGGAAACCCCAACAATAATCGATCCGGAGTTCCTGCCGGCGTTGCCGCCGTTCTGGGAACTGGAGGATCTGATCGCCACGGGCCTCGCATGCGAGACCGCGCTTGCGGTCATGGCTGCGCGGCGTAGCGGCCTACGGCTTGTCGGCGGCATCGCGTCGCCGGACGACGACAACGAGTTGCTCCTGCTGCGCTTCCGTCCCGCCGACATCGCCCACTGAGTTCCGTTACTGGCAGAACCGGGACGCCGGCGAGCGGCGCTCCTGGATGTCGACATGCAGATGGTCGGCATGGGCAGCATCCGAGCCCGGCCCCAGCGTGGTCATGAAGGCGCCGCAGGCCGATTGCCTGATCGCATCGAGAAAGCGGTTCTGCGCCAGCCCCTGCGGCTTCTCGACCGCGACCTGGACCGCTTCCGCACCACTGCCCAGCTTGAAGGCGAAGATATCCAGCGCCTGGCCGGTGGCATGCTCGCTGACCGGGCCGGCCGAGGCCCGGTTGCGCCGCCGGCATTCAAGACCGCCGCCGACACGCAATGCGACGAGGTCGCGCTCGAAATGGCCACGCGCCAAGGGCTGGACGCTGCGGTCGAGCCAGTCGGCGAGCGTCCGGGCCATGGCACAGCTCAACAAGGGTGGAGGCTCGAAGAAGACGGTCGCCGAGCCCGCCTGTCCCCTGATGGCGAGCGCCTCGACGCGGACCGGCTCGCTGACCCGACAGGCAGGGTCGCTATCCTGTGGTGCGGGAGTGGCCGCCGTCACCCGATTGCCGGGGATGGTTGCCAGCGAGGTCAGGCATGAGGCCTGAATGGGCGGCGTCGCGGTGTCGTCGGAGCGCGATGGTGTCGGGGCGGCAGGCCGCGCGGTCGTCTTTCCCGTCTCCTCTGGAATGGACGGTCGCCATTCGGGTGGCCGGGATGGCGGCTGCTGTCCGGAGATCGGAGTAGCGGCTGGGGCCGCAGTGCCGCCGGTCGGGGCGAGCCAGAGGCTGATGGCGATCGCCAGGGGCGCCAGAACCCGCTTTCCCGGACGATGGCGGGCCGTCCCGCGACGAAGCCTCGCTCGCCCGATCCGGCTCCGCGCATGCAGGATCGATGAATGCGCCTGGGCGGACTCGAGGGGAGGATCGCTTAGCTGTCCAGGGCCGAGGCGCTGGCGATCGTGATCCCGGTCAGGCCTGCCAGCGCGAGCGACAGGATCTCTGCGCTCGGCGCCCCCGGTTGCACCATCCCGGAGAAGAGAGCTGCTCCGATCGATAGCGCCGCAATCGCGGCCGAGAAGCAGGTCGTCGCCATGGTCCACGCCCTCCCCAACTGCAAACGAAACTGTCATTCAACGCGGAACGCATCATTTCCGCACAGGTTCCCGGAGACAAGCAAAAAGGCCCGCAGGCTGGCCGCGAGCCTTGAACATCTTCGAACGGCGTCGAAGCGTCAGGCGGCCTTGCGGCCGGCGCGGCGGTCGAAGAACAAGGCCTGGCTGATCGCCGCCTTCACGGCCTCCGGCTGGAACGGCTTGGTGATCAGGAAGGCCGGCTCCGGCCGGTCGCCGGTCAGGAGCCGTTCGGGATAGGCGGTGATGAAGATCACCGGCACGTCGATCGAGGACAGGATTTCGTTGACCGCGTCGAGTCCCGAGCTGCCATCGGCGAGCTGGATGTCGGCGAGGACGAGACCGGGGCGCTTCTTGGCGACGAGCGCGATCGCCTCGCGCTGCGTGCGGGCAACGCCGGTGACGCTGTGGCCGAGCTCCTCGACCATCGTCTCGATGTCGAGTGCGATGATCGGCTCGTCCTCGATGATGAGGACTTCGGTCGCGACCTGCTCGGCGATTTCCTGGCCGGCGGTCTGGATCAGCGCGGACGCTTCGGCGGCCGTGATGTCCATGACCTCGGCGACATCGTCGAGCGGGAAGCCCTCGACCGTCCGCAGCAGGAAGGCCTGGCGCGGGCGCGGCGTCAGCGCTTCCAGATTGCGCTCGGCCGGCGGGCGCGAGAGCTCGACGACCGGCGCGGCGGCATCGACGCTGGCCGAGGACCACAGCTTCAGGAAGGTCTTGTAGAGGCCGACGCGGGGATCGATGTCGCGTGGGAAGCCGCTGGGATCGGCGACGAGCGCTTCGAGCATGGCGACGACATAGGCGTCGCCGCTCGGCTGGCTTCCGCAGAGCGCCCGCGCGAAGCGGCGCAGATACGGAAGATGAGGCGCAATTTCTTTTGCAATCGACATGAACGCGTCCCTTTTAGCGTGCCGAAATAATGGCTTAGGCTGCGCGAGAGACAAGAAATTTATTTTTTCTGGGTCGTGGAACCTTGTCCAGTAAAGCCGGTTATTAAGGCGCATTGGTGTCGCCATCGCGACGTGGCTTCGGCGTCGCCGGCAGGACGTGGCAAGACCTGAGATGGTGGAATTCGAGAATGCGGGATCGGCTGGAAAAGCCGGCCCGGTGGTGGTGCGAGGGCTGACATGAATAGGTTGGATGCAGCGATGACGGAACCGGACGATCCCGATGAAGGCTTCGATCTGGTTCTGGACCCGAAGGTGCAGGAATCCATTGGCCGCTCCCTCAAGGCCCATTACGACGACATCGTGAACGCACCCGTGCCCGACAAGTTTCTCGTGCTGCTCGCGCAGCTTGAGGCGACCGAGCAGCGTGCAGCTGGAGCGTCGCGCGATGAGTCCCAGTGATACCGTCCCTGCGAACGGGGTCGAGTCTCTGGCGCAGGAACGCAGGACCGAAGATTTCAAGGACGGGCTGATCCGCGAGATTCCCAACCTGCGCGCCTTCGCCGCCTCGCTCTCCGGCTCCATGCAATTGGCTGACGACCTCGTGCAGGACACGCTGCTGAAGGCCTGGGGCAATTCCGACAAGTTCGAACCGGGCACCAGCCTGCGCGCCTGGCTCTTCACCATCCTGCGCAACACCTATTACTCGCTCTATCGCAAGCGCGGCCGCGAGGTGCAGGACAGCGAGGGGACCTATGCCGAGCGCATGGCGACCCATGGCAACCAGGAAAGCCATCTCGATCTCGCCGATTTCCGCAAGGCGCTGGCCAAGCTCCCCGAGGAACAGCGCGAGGTGCTGATCATGGTCGGCGCAACCGGGCTGTCCTATGAGGAAGCGGCGGAGATCTGCGGCGTCGCGATCGGCACGATCAAGAGCCGCGTCAATCGCGCCCGCACCAAGCTGGCCGAATTGCTGTCCATCGGCAGCGTCGACGATCTCGGGCCGGGCCGTACCAATGCGGCTGCGATGCAGAGGGTTGGTACGGAACCCGTTGGCTCCTGATGCGTTTGCGGCGTTTCAGCACTGTCAGGGCGCGCCTGCTGGCTCTGCTGGTCGTGATCGCCATACCAATCGCCTGCGCCTCGGCCTTCACGGCTTACGCGACCTATCGGGCCGCGATCGTCGCGATCGAGGCGGCGCAGGCGCGTGCCGTCGATGATTTCGCGGTGCGCACCCGCGTCTGGTATCGCGGCATGTCGCGTGCCCTGCTCGCCTTCGGCACCACGGCGGGCGAACTCGGCCTCGACACGGCCGGCTGTCGCGATGCCGGCATCAAGGCGATGGAGCGGGCCGGCGGCTTCCGTGCCTTTCTGCTGCGCGGCGTGGACGGCCATGTCTGCGCCGGGGCGCTCGATCCGGATCTGTCCGCCGAGAGGCTGGACGGCTTCGCAAGGCAGCTGGCGAGCCGGCCCGTCGTTGGGATGTGGAACGGCGCCGATCTCGGCCGGATGCGCTACGATCAGGTCACCGCGGGCGGGCGGCGCTACCTCGCCATCCTGGCATCGGATTTTCCCAACGCGGGTGGTCGCGGCTTGCAGCAGGCGTTGCTGCTCACGGCTCCCGATTTGCTCGAGAGTGTCTTCGATCTCGGCGAGGACGGCCAGGGCCTGAACGTCGCCCTGGTCGGGCGCGATACCGGCGTCATCGCCAGCCGCGGAGACGATCGCGACATGTCGTGGCTGCCGCGCACGGACCGGATTCCCGAGAAACACGCGCGCTGGACCGCACCGAGCCGGGCCGGAGAGGATAACACCTACGCCGCCCGGATGGTCGCCGAGCCGGATTTCTACATCGTTGCGAGTTTCGACGATCGGCCGGCGGAGGCCGCACGGCTGCAATTCATCGCGCTGCTGCTTGCGCCGCTCCTCACCTTGGCCCTGCTCTGCCTCGTCTGCATGAGGGCGATCGAGAAGCACTGCCTGCGCTGGCTGCGTGGCATCGAGATGGCTGCGCGGTCGCGGACCTCCAGCAACCGGGTCAGGGCCTCGGTCGCCGACGGCATGCCCAGCGATATGCGCAGCGTCGCGGAGGCGTTCAACGGCATGGTCGAGGAGCAGGAGGTGCGCCAGCGCCGCCTCCAGACAGCGCTCGACGACAACCGTTTCCTCGTTCGCGAGCTGCATCACCGGGTCAAGAACAGCCTCCAGGTCGTGCAAAGCTATATCGGGCTGAGCAAGCGCGACCATCGCGACGAGGCGCGGCTGGCGCTCGCCGATGCCGAATGCCGGGTGCATGTGCTCTCCGCTGCCTATCGTTTCACCCTTGCCGATGGCGAGATGCAGCCGGTCCGTGTCGACCTCTTCCTCGATGATGTCGTCACCATGATCGCGAACCTGATCCGCAGCCGCGACCAATGGGTGACGAGCCGGATCGAGACCGCCGCGACGCTCTCGGTCGACAGGATCATCCCGCTCGGCTTTCTCGTCGCGGATGTCGCCTCGCGGGCCCTGCGCGGTACGCCGGGTGTCCGGATCGCGGTGGAGGTCGTGGATGTCGATGATTCAGCGATCGAGGTTGGCCTCGAAGCCGATCGTGAAATCCAGCACAGCGCCCCGCCACGGCTCTTCGCGGGTTTGCTCACCCAGGTCGAGGCGGTGCAGACGCAGGAGCCGCATGATCGCAGCCTTGGGCGCTGGCGGATCGCTCATGGCTCCTGAGGCCCGCGGGCTTCCCGAGAACGCTGTCGTGCCGGATCACGCGGAGGAATCCGATGCACAGCCGTCATTGCGAGCGTAGCGAAGCAATCCAGGGGACTGGGCCGAACCGCTCAGCCCAGTCCCCTGGATTGCTTCGTCGCTTCGCTCCTCGCAATGACGGCCTTACGCCTCAGTCCGGTCGAGCATCGTTCAGCGAACGATATGCGTGACCGGCCCCTCGGCCATCGCCTGCTGCGAGGGCGAAGCGATGGCGCGCTTGGCGGCGCTGCGCGAGCGGTCGGAGCGGTCGACGGAGGCCAGATGCAGGCTGTCTGCATAGCCGGTCTCGCCCTTGGCGAGAGCAACGGATGTCGAGCTCTGGTCGGCCGGCATCTGGAGCCCGGCGCCGAGCGTCAGGCCCGTGACGGCCGCGCCCATGAGGCCGAAGAAGACGATGGCGCGCATAGCCGGCGCGAGGCTGGACTTGAGCATGGATGTCTCCGCGGGCTGGCCGGCCGATTTGGCCGGCTGTCGCAATGGAAAACGCTCGAAAGCCCGTTTCGGTTCCCCTCCCGGCACGCGGGCCGAGTCTCTCCTGTCGCTCCGGAACGCGGAGCGCCTCGACCGCGTTGTCCCCCGAGCCGGGTCTCGGCCGGCGCCAGGGGGATTGAATTCGATCATGAACATCGCCAGTCGGCCGGGACGTCTCGGCACGCCATGCCTCGCCTGTCCCTTGCGGCTGAAACCTGCCTTCCGGGACAAGAGCGATGATGAAATCCGTTTCATCCAGACGATGAAGGCCGACCATCGGTTCGTGCGGGCCGGCATGGACATCATCCATCCCGGGCAGGAGGATGCGGAGCTCTACACGCTCTTCTCGGGCTGGGCCTTCCGCTACAAATCCTTGCCGGACGGGCGGCGCCAGATCCTCAACTTCCTCTTGCCGGGTGATCTCGTCGGCCTGCAGGCGTCGCTGCTCAGTGCCGCCGAGCACGGGATCGAGGCGCTGACCGATGTCGAGCTCTGCGTCTTCCCGCGCAAGCGCCTCTGGGACCTCTTCGTGGGGATGCCGACGCTGGCCTACGAAGTCTCCTGGCTGGGCTCGCGCGAGGAATGCATGGTCGACGACAATCTCACCTCGGTCGGGCAGCGCAATGCCGGCGAGCGCATCGCCGCGCTGATCATCGCGCTCTATCACCGGGCCGATGCGCTCGGGCTCGTCACCAATGGCAGCTTCGCCTTCCCGCTTTCGCAGCAGCAGATCGCCGATGCGCTCGGCCTCTCGCTCGTCCACACCAGCAAGACCTGGTCGCGATTGCGCCGGGAAGGACTGTTCTCGCTCGCGGCAGGCAGGCTCACCCTGCTGAATCCGCGCCTGACGGCACGGATGGCCGCTGCCTACGAGCAGATCACGGCGCCGCGGCCGCTGATCTGATGGCTCCATTTGCGTCGGAGTTGATTAAAGGCTTGGCGACAGCCTGCTCTTGACCCCATATGCCGCGCAGGTAACGTTGATTTGCGTCAGACGCGTCGTCTCTGCGGCGTTCAAGGGGTGTCATGTCTTCGACGATTCGCCATCGCCCACCGCGTACCGCTTCGCTGGCGGCCCGTCTCGGGCAGTCCCGCGTCGCGACGCGGATCGAGGGCGAGATGCGCGTCACCGCCGCCGATCTCGTCGATCGCGTGGCCGAGGCGAAGCTGAAGGTCGCAGCCGTCCGCTACAAGGTCGAGGGCGAGGTCCGCAGCACGGCGGAGAAGCTCAAGAGCCGCGTCAGCGAGGCCAAGGCGAAGCTGGGCGACGAGGCGCGCTTCATCAAGTCCTGGATCGACGATCCCCGCCGCACCGGCTCGGTCACGCCGTCGAGCCCCGCGCTCGCGCGGCGCATGGCGTCTTTCGTCGATCCCGAACAGCCCGGTCCGGTGATCGAGATCGGTCCCGGCACCGGCCCGGTCACCGAAGCGCTGATCGAGCGCGGCATCGACGAGAGCCGGTTGATTCTCGTCGAGTACAGTCCCGAGTTCTGCGAATTGCTGCGCAAGCGCTTCCCGCAGGCGACGGTGGTGCAGGGCGATGCCTACGCCCTGTCGCAGACGCTTTCCGGCCACCTCCGGGAAAAGGCGATCGCGCTGGTCTCGAGCCTGCCCTTGTTCAACCGTCCGCCGGCAACCCGCTCGGCGCTGGCGCGCGAGGCTTTTCCGTTGCTGGTCGACGGCGCGCCCTTCATCCAGTTCACCTATTCGGTGATCTCGCCGATCCCCCGGAAGGGCTCCGGCCTCAAGGCCTTCGTGTCCGACTGGGTGCTGCGCAACATCCCACCGGCGCGAGTCTGGGTTTACCGTCAAATTCGTTGATTTTCGGCAGGTTGACGTATCGGCGCCGTCGATGCCCGGCGAATTATCCGGCTTTCCACACGGAATCGTAAGACCTCGTTGTTAGGCAGCGCTCGCGACCGGGTGCCCGCTGGCCTGTTCGCCAGCGAGGAGCCGGAACAGCCGATGAGTGCCGCAACCCTCCGTTACAGTTTGCCGCGTCGGCGTCTGACGCGTTGGCTGGCGGATGCCGGGCTGGACGTGCCGCCGGAAATCCGGGTCGCGCTGATCGGCAGCCTCTACGGCACGCTGCCGATCTTTGCCGGCGGCGTGATCAACTCGCTCGCGGTCTCCTTCCTGATCGCCTGGCGCATCCCGACCCTGCCTTTCATGCTGTGGTGCGCCTTCGAACTGCTCTGCTGCAGCATCCGCCTCGTCGTGCTGATCCACGCCCGCCGCCGGGCCGCGCGCGGCAGCTCCACCCCGACCGACCTCTACCTGCTGCTTGGCGTCGCCTGGGCGGCCGGCATCGGGGCCGGCACCTTCCTCAGCCTGACCAGCGGCGATTGGGTCGCGGCGGCACTGGCTTGCCTCTCGGCGGCCGCGATGGTCGGCGGCATCTGCTTTCGCAATTTCGCGGCGCCGCGCATGGCCGGCGTGATGATCGGGCTGACGCTCGGGCCTTGCGTGCTCGCGGCACCTTTCTTGTCCGAGCCGATCATGATGATCACCTTCATGCAGATTCCATTCTACCTCTTCAGCATGACGGCCGCCGCCTACAAGCTGAACGCCATGCTGATCTCGACCATGCGGGCCGAGCGCGAGAACGCCTTCCATGCGCGGCACGACATGCTCACCGGCCTCTCGAACCGGACCGGCCTGGCGAAGGCCTTCGCCGCCCGCTTCGAGAGCGAAGCCGCGCCCCGCGGGCTCGCGCTGGTCTATCTCGACCTCGACGGCTTCAAGGCGGTCAACGACAATTACGGACATATGGCAGGCGATGCCTTGCTCCAGCTCGTCGCCGAGCGCTTGCGCGGTCTCGTCCGCAGCTCCGACATCGCTGCACGCATCGGCGGAGACGAGTTCGTCGTGCTCTCCGAGCAGACCGAGCGGACGCAGCTCCAGCGCTTCGGCGAGCGCATCGTGCGCGAGATCTCGGAACCCTATGAGCTCGACAGCGGGCACCAGCTCAACATCGGCGCCTCCGTCGGCATCGCGTTGGCCCCCGAGCATGGTCGCGACATGAACAGCCTGATGACGGCGGCCGATGCCGCGCTCTACCAGGCGAAATCGCGCGGCAAATCACTCTGTGTCATCGCCGGCCAGCGCTCGGTTCTGGATGCGCGTGCTTCAGCCGGGCGCCATCCACGCTTGCAGTAAGGCGATGATTCCCGCAGCGGCTTGACCGGGGACGGCCGCTCGGGCTTGGTTTGCGCCTCTTCGAGAGCAGCCGGGGCGCGAGCGTGACGGATATCGGGCGGCTGGTCCGCGACATCGCCGACGAGATGCGCGGCGCCGAGGAGCGCGGCGAGGTCGCGACCTATATCCCGCCGCTTGCCCGCATCGATCCCCGCCAGTTCGGACTCTGCGTCGTGATGGCCGATGGCGAGGTTCACGCGTCTGGCGACAGCGAGGAGCCCTTCTCGATCCAGAGCGTCTCGAAGGTTTTCGCGCTGACGCAGGCGCTCGGCAAGGTCGGCGACACGCTCTGGCGCCGGGTCGGGCGCGAGCCCTCGGGCACGCCGTTCAACTCGATCGTCCAGCTCGAGCGCGAGCAGGGCGTGCCGCGCAATCCCTTCATCAATGCCGGCGCCCTGGTCGTTGCCGATATCAACCTCGCCGGCCATGAGCCGCGCGTCGCCATCGGCGAGTTGCTCCGCTTCATGCGCTATCTCGCCGATGACGACACCATCATCATCGACGACGCCGTGGCGCGCGCCGAGCAGGCGACCGGTTTCCGCAATATCGCGCTGGCCAATTATATGAAGGCCTTCGGCAACATTACCCATCCGCCGGAACTGACGCTCGGCGTCTATTTCCACCAATGCGCCATCGCGATGACGTGCCGCCAGCTCGCGATGGCCGGGCGCTTCCTGATGCATGGCGGCTTCTACGAGCCCGGCGGGCCGCGCGTCGTCTCAGGGCAACGGGCGCGCCGCATCAACGCGCTGATGCTGACCTGCGGCCATTACGACGCCTCGGGCGATTTCGCCTTCCGCGTCGGCCTGCCCGGCAAGTCCGGCGTCGGCGGCGGCATCCTCGCGATCGCGCCGGGCAAGGCCGCGATCGCGGTCTGGTCGCCCGGCCTCAACGCCAACGGCAATTCCCTGCTCGGCACGTTGGCGCTGGAGCGCCTGACCGAGGCGACGGGCTGGTCGGTCTTCGCGCGGTAGAGAGAAGGCGCGTCATGCTCGGGCTTGACCCGAGCATCTCAGGACGCGGAGGTCCTGGGGCCTCTTCCTGATGGAGCTTCTCGGGTCTGCGCTTCGCTTCGCCCGAGAATGACGGCCTGGTTTCAGCTCAGCTCCGCAATCCCGGCGCTTCCTGCCCGGTGCGGGCGACGTATTCGGTGTAGCCGCCGCCATAGGCATGGACGCCGTCCGGCGTCAGCTCCAGCAGGCGGTTGGAGAGCGCGGCAAGGAAATGCCGGTCGTGGCTGACGAAGAGCATCGTGCCCTCGTAGTTCGAGAGCGCGGTGATCAGCATCTCCTTGGTGGCGATGTCCAGGTGGTTGGTCGGCTCGTCCAGAACCAGGAAATTCGGCGGATCGTAGAGCATCATCGCCATGACGAGACGCGCCTTCTCGCCGCCCGAGAGCACGCGGCAGCGCTTCTCGACATCGTCGCCGGAGAAGCCGAAGCAGCCGGCGAGCGAGCGCAGCGAACCCTGTCCGGCCTGCGGGAAACGGTCCTCCAGCGCCTCGAACACGGTGCGCTCGCCGTCGAGCACTTCCATGGCATGCTGGGCGAAATAGCCGAGCTTGACGCTGGCGCCGATATTGACCGTGCCGGTATCGGCCTCGGTCGTTCCAGTGACGAGCTTCAGCAGCGTCGACTTGCCGGCGCCGTTGACGCCGAGCACGCACCAGCGCTCCTTGCGCTGGATCTGGAAGTTCAGCCCGTCATAGATGCTGCGGCTGCCATAGGCCTTGCCGACATTCTTGAGGCTGACGACGTCGTCGCCCGAGCGCGGCGCCGGCTGGAACTCGAAGGCGACGCTCTGGCGCCGGCGCGGCGGCTCGACACGGTCGATCTTCTCCAGCTTCTTGACCCGGCTCTGCACCTGCGCGGCATGCGAAGCGCGCGCCTTGAAGCGCTCGATGAAGGCGATTTCCTTGGCGAGCATCGCCTGCTGGCGCTCGAACTGCGCCTGCATCTGCTTCTCAGCCAGCGCGCGCTGCTGCTGGTAGAACTCATAGTCGCCGGAATAGCTGGTCAGTGCGCCGCCATCGATCTCGATGATCTTGCCGACGATGCGGTTCATGAACTCGCGATCATGCGAGGTCATCAGCACGGCGCCGTCATAGTTCTTGAGGAAGGATTCCAGCCAGATCAGGCTTTCGAGGTCGAGATGGTTCGACGGTTCGTCGAGCAGCATCGCGTCGGGGCGCATCAAGAGGATGCGAGCGAGCGCGACGCGCATCTTCCAGCCGCCGGAGAGGCCGCCGACATCGCCCTCCATCATCTCCTCGCTGAAGCCCAGCCCCGCAAGCACCTCCCGCGCGCGACCGTCGAGCGCATAGCCGTCGAGCTCCTCGAACCGGCCCTGCACCTCGCCATAGCGGGCGATGATCTCCTCCATCTCGTCGGCCCGGTCGGGATCGACCATGGCGGCTTCGAGCGCGGCGAGCTCGGCTGCGACCGTGCTGACCGGGCCTGCACCATCCATCACCTCGGCGACGGCGCTGCGTCCGGCCATCTCGCCGACATCCTGGCTGAAATAGCCGATGGTGATGCCGCGATCGGTCGAGACCACGCCTTCGTCGGGCGCTTCCTCGCCGGTGATCATCCGGAACAGCGTGGTCTTGCCGGCGCCGTTCGGCCCGACCAGCCCGACCTTCTCGCCCTTCAGCAGCCCTGCCGAGGCCTCGATGAAGACGATCTGCTTTCCGTTCTGCTTGCTGATGTTCTCGAGGCGGATCATGGAAATGGGGAACCTTGGCAGGGGATCGTCCATCACCGGCATCGACCGGTGATGGACGGAACCGCGCCGTCATCCCGGGCTTGACCCGGGATCCATCGAAGGGCGCTGGAGCTCGACGATGGATCCCGGATCTCCGCGGCTTCGCCGCTCGTCCGGGATGACGGGGTGATGGATGAAGTGACTGCAGAGCGCTCTAAGCGATGAACGCGGCGGGGGGAAGGCCAGGGGCTGGCTGTCAGGCTGAAATCGCGGCGCTGCGGGCATTGGCGGCGCTGAGGAGATCGGCAGCTGCCAGCGCAATCTGCAACCCGCGCTGCCCGCCATTGACATAGACCAGCGCCTCGGAAGAGGCCGGCTCGTCCACGATCGCCGGCAGTTTGCGCTTCTGGCCTGGAGTTGCCCCGGCTTTGTGGGCAGCCTTGAAGTCATTTTCTGGAATGTCCGATGCCGCGTTTTCGAAGCGCCTATCCGCGGGAGTTTCGGCGGCAGATGGTGGAGTTGGTCCGATCCGGACGAACGCCTGAGGAGCTTGCCCGGGAGTTTGAACCGACTGCGCAGTCGATCGCCAACTGGGTTCGCCAAGCCGGGCGCGACGCCGGCAGGCGTAATGACGGCCCGACCAGCGCCGAACGCGAGGAACTGATCCGTCTTCGCCGTGAGAACCGGCGCCTGCGCCAGGAGCGCGATATCCTGTCAAAGGCGGCGGCCTGGTTCGCGCGGGGGGAGCAAGGCAAACTCGAGCGGGTTTTCCGGTTCATGAGCGCGCAGCCGGCCGTATTTCCGATCAAGACCATGGCCCGCATCTTCAAGGTTTCCGCGTCAGGCTATTACGCTTGGCGCGGCAGACCTGCTTCGGCGCGAGCGACTGCCGACGTCGATCTCACCCGGCAGATCCGCACCATCGATGCAGCCTCGCGCAAAACCTACGGCGCACCGCGCGTCCATGCCGAGTTCAAGGCAGAAGGTATCGCCATCGGCAAGAAGCGCGTGGCTCGTCTGATGAGCGCCGCCGGGCTCGTCGGCGCCAGCCGGCGCAGGAGCATCACGACGACGCGACCCCGATCATCGTCCGGCCAATGATCTCGTGCGCGGGAACTTCTTCGTCGAGAAGCCGAACGAGCTATGGGTCGCGGACATCCCCTTCGTGCCCCCGCTCGCCGTCTTCCTTTTCCTGGCGGTCGTGCTGGACGCATGGTCCAGGCGCATCGTCGGCTGAGCTTTCTCAGCCGATCTCAAGACCCGTGTCGTTCTCGACGCCCTCGACAAGGTCGCGGCGTGGCGGTGAAATATGGATCTGCATGTTCGTTTTCCTTCAATCTCGACAGCGCCTTCACCTGAAGAAGACGTATTTGACCAAGGCGGCGATCAGCAACAGCAGCACGGCGACGCCGAGCCAGTGCAACGCCCCCATGCCCATGCTCCAGCCCATGCCATTCACCATGTCGTGCATGTCGATCACTCCACCTTATTTAACGACCGCAGCTTGCCGCTGCACCGGCACAGGCGGAACTACCAAGCCGCCGGTTTCCTCGGCCGGCGAGAGCCGCCAACCCTTGATTAGGCCGTAGATCGCCGGGATCACCAGCAGCGTCAGCACGGTCGAGGAAACCATG
This sequence comes from uncultured Allobosea sp., assembly GCF_945956895.1. GTDB lineage: Bacteria > Pseudomonadota > Alphaproteobacteria > Rhizobiales > Beijerinckiaceae > Allobosea. The sequence continues at coordinate 185,403 of NZ_CAMFJF010000004.1, forward strand.
CCGCCGATCATTGGCACCGCGATGCGTTGCATCACCTCCGAGCCCGTGCCGGTGTTCCAGAGAATCGGCAGCAGGCCCGCCATGATCGCGACGACGGTCATGATCTTCGGCCGCACGCGCTCGACCGCACCCAGCATGATCGCTTCGTGCAGATCGGCACGGGTAAACACCCGGCCTTGCTGCTCACGGAGCTGCCGAATCTCGACCAGCGCATGATCGAGATAAATCAGCATGATCACGCCGGTCTCGGCCGCGACGCCGGCGAGTGCGATGAAGCCGACCGCGACGGCCACGGACATGTTGAAGCCAAGCCACCAGAGAAGCCAGACGCCGCCAACCAGCGCGAAGGGCAGCGAGAGCATCACAATGATGGTTTCGGTGAGTTTGCGGAAATTCAGGTAGAGCAGCAGAAAGATGATCGCGAGCGTCACCGGCACGACCAGCTTGAGGCGCGCCTCGGCCCGTTCAAGATACTCGAACTGACCGCTCCAGGCGATGCGATAGCCCGGGGGCAGTTCGACGCTCTTGGCGATTGCGTCCCGGGCATCTCGGACATAGCCGCCGAGGTCGCGACCGGTGCTGTCGACGAAGATGTAGACTGCGAGCTCGCCGTTCTCGGTCCGGATTGAGGTCGCGCCGCGCTTGCGCTCTACGCTTGCGACCTCGCCGAGCGGCACGCTGGCGCCGGACGGCGTCGCGACCTGGACCTCGCGCGCGATCGCCTGCGGATCGGAGCGTAGGTCACGGGGATAGCGGATGATGACGCCGTAGCGCTCGCGCCCTTCGACCGTCGTCGTCACGGTCTCGCCGCCCATCGCCATCACGATCGCATTCTGGACGTCGCCGACCGAAAGGCCGTAGCGGCCAAGCGCCACCCGGTCCGGCACGATGTCGAGGAAATAGCCGCCGATGACACGCTCAGCATAGGCGCTGCTCGTGCCCGGCACCGCCTTGAGCACGGTCTCGATCTGGCGCGAGATCGCCTCCATCTGCGCGAGATCGGTGCCGAAGACCTTGACCCCGATCGGCGTGCGGATACCGGTTGCCAGCATGTCGATGCGAGCTCGGATCGGCTGCGTCCAGGCGTTGGAGACGCCGGGGAACTGGAGCGCCTTGTCCATCTCTGCCTTGAGGCCGTCGAGCGTGACGCCGTCGCGCCATTCCGCCTTGGGCTTCAGGTTGATGATGGTTTCGAACATCTCGGTCGGCGCCGGGTCGGTTGCAGTCTGGGCGCGTCCCGCCTTGCCGTAGACGGAGGCGACCTCCGGGAACGAGCGGATGATCCGGTTCTGAGTTTGCAGAAGCTCAGCCGCCTTTGTGACCGACAGCCCCGGCAGCGTCGTCGGCATGTACATGAGTGTGCCCTCATCAAGCGTCGGCATGAACTCCGAGCCGAGCTGACGCATGGGCCAGAGACTGACACCCAGCACTAGAACCGCCAGGAGGATCGTCACGGTTTTGGCTTTGAGGGCGCCGCGAATGAAAGGGCGATAGAACGCGATCAAGAACCTGTTGATCGGGTTCTTGGCTTCCGGAATGATCCGGCCTCTGACGAATATCACCATCAGCGCCGGCACGAGCGTCACCGACAGGAAGGCTGCGGCCGCCATGGCGAAGGTCTTGGTGTAGGCCAGCGGACCGAACAGCCGCCCCTCCTCCGCTTCCAGCGTGAAGATCGGCAGGAAGGAAACGGTGATCACGAGCAGGCTGAAGAACAATGCTGGGCCGACCTCGCTCGCCGCTTCGATCAGGATCTCGACGCGCGGCTTGTAAGGCGCCGCCCGTTCGAGATGCTTGTGGGCATTCTCGATCATGACGACGGCGGCGTCGATCATGGCGCCGACCGCGATCGCGATGCCGCCCAGGCTCATGATGTTGGAGCCAAGTCCGAGCGCCTTCATCGCAGCAAAGGCCATCAGGATGCCAACCGGCAGCATGATGATCGCCACCAGGGCGCTGCGCAGATGCAGCAGGAAGACAATGCAGACCAGGGCGACGATGATGCTCTCTTCGATCAGCGTGCCCTTCAGCGTCTCGATTGCCCGCTCGATTAGCCCGGAACGGTCGTAGACCGGTACGATCTCGGCCCCGCCCGGCAGGCTCGGTGCAATCTCGGCAAGCCGCGCCTTGACGCGCTCGATCACGGCGAGTGCATTGGCGCCGAAACGCTGCAACACGATGCCGCTTGCGACCTCACCCTCGCCATTGAGTTCGGTGATGCCGCGTCGCTCGTCCGGACCCAGTTCGACCCGGGCAACATCGGAAAGGCGCAAGGCTGCACCTCGCTCGCTCTTCAGGACAATGCTCTCGATGTCGGCGATGGACTTCAGATAGCCGCGGCCGCGCACCATGAACTCGAATTCGCTGAGTTCGACCGTGCGTCCGCCGACATCCAGATTGCTGCTGCGGACCGCCTCGCGCAGCGCCGCCAGCGAGATGCCTTGGGCCCGTAACCGCACGGGATCGACTACGATCGCGTATTGCTTGACGAAGCCGCCGACGCTGGCGACCTCGGCCACGCCCT
>NZ_CAMFJF010000005.1 GCF_945956895.1 uncultured Allobosea sp.
ATTTCGGCGTCGAGGTGAAGGGCGCGCGGCGCTGGCTGACGCTCGGGCCGCTCGGGTCCGTCCAGCCGTCCGAATTCCTCAAGCCCGCCTTCGTGGTGATGGCGGCCTGGGCCTTCGCCGAGGGCACGCGCCGGCCTGACCTACCGGGTACGATCCTGGCGCTACTCCTGCTGCCCTTCACCATCGTGCCGCTCGTCCTCCAGCCCGATTTCGGGCAGACCATGCTGGTCAGCCTCGTCTGGGCCGGGCTTTTCTTCGTCGCCGGCCTGCACTGGTTCTGGGTGATCGGGTTAGGGGGCATCGGCGCCGTCGGCATCGTCGTCGCCTATGAGTTCGTGCCGCACGTCCGCGCCCGTATCGAGCGCTTCATGGACAAGGGCTCGGGCGATTCCTTCCAGGTCGACACGGCGCTGGAGAGCTTCGCGCAGGGCGGGTGGCTCGGCAAAGGCCCAGGCGAGGGCACGGTGAAGCGCATCCTGCCCGACGCCCATACCGATTTCATCTTCGCGGTCACGGCGGAGGAATTCGGCATCGTGGTCTGCATGCTACTAGTCGCGCTTTTCGCGGTGATCGTGATTAGAGCCTTGTTCGTGGCGCAGAAGGCGGAGGACCCGTTCATCCGCCTCGCCGTCACCGGCCTTGCCCTGCTCTTCGGCATCCAGGCGGCGATCAACATGATGGTCAACCTGCACATGATGCCGGCCAAGGGCATGACGCTGCCCTTCATCTCCTATGGCGGCTCCTCGCTGCTTTCGCTCGCGGTCGGCACCGGCTTCCTGCTGGCGCTGACGCGGCGGCGCCCGCGCGCCGTCGATTTCGGGCGCTGATCCGATGGCCACGAACAAGCTGATCATGCTGGCGGCCGGGGGAACCGGCGGCCATCTCTTCCCGGCGGAAGCGCTGAGCCACGCGCTGCACGCCAAGGGCATGCGCGTCGTGCTGATGACCGATACGCGCGCCGCCGAGTTCGCCGGCAGTTTCCCGGCCGAGGCGGTGCATGCCGTGCCGGCCGCGACGCCGTCCGGCCGCTCGCCATTGCAGAAGGCGGCAGCGCTCTTCCACATCGCCAAAGGCACGTTCGCGGCGCGGCGGATCATCCGGCAGGTGAAGCCGGACGTGGTCGTCGGCTTCGGTGGCTATCCGACGGTGCCGCCTGTGCTCGGCGCCTCGCTCGCAGGCGTGCGAACGCTGATCCACGAGCAGAACGCGGTGATCGGCCGCGCCAACCGTTTCCTCGCCGGCCGGGCCGACGTGATCGCGACCGGCTTCGCAGAGGTCAGCGGACTCACCGAGGCGCAGCAGGCCAAGTGCCGGCATGTCGGCAACCCCGTGCGCCCGGCCGTGATCGAGGCGGCCGGCCGCGACTATGACTGGCCGGGCGCGGGCAAGATCAGGCTCCTCGTCTTCGGCGGCAGCCAGGGTGCGCGCATCATGGCCGATATCGTGCCGCCGGCGGTCCAGCTCCTCACCGATGCCGAGCGGGCGCGCCTGACCATCGTCCAGCAGGCGCGCGCCGAGGATGACGAGCGCGTGCGCGGCATCTACGAGACGCTCGGCGTCCAGGCGACGATCGCGCCCTTCTTCAAGGACCTGCCGGCGCAGATGGCGGCGGCGCAGCTCGTCATCGCCCGTTCCGGCGCCTCGACCGTGGCGGAGCTCACCGTGATCGGCCGGCCGGCGCTGCTGGTGCCGCTGCCGGGCTCGCTCGACCAGGATCAGGCGGCGAACGCGGCCTTCCTCGAAGGGGTGGGCGGCGCGACCTGCATCCTCCAGCCGGACTTCACGCCGCGCCATCTTGCTGCCGAATTGTCCAAGCTGATCGCGCAGCCAGCGCACTTGACGACGATGGCGGCAAACGCGAAGAGCGCCGGCATCCCCGACGCCGCCGAACGCCTTGCCGATCTCGTGATCGCCACGGCCCGTACTACGAACTGACAGGATTCCAGGACCATGAAGCTGCCGCCGAAGCTCGGCTCCATCCATTTCGTCGGCATTGGCGGCATCGGCATGTCCGGCATCGCCGAGGTCCTGCACAATCTCGGCTACAAGGTGCAGGGCTCGGACGCCTCTGACGGCGCCAATGTGAAGCGCCTCGCCGACAAGGGCATCACCACCTTCGTCGGCCACAAGGCCGAGAATCTCGGCGAGGCCGAGGTCGTCGTGGTCTCGACCGCGATCAAGCGCGACAATCCGGAGCTGCTCGCTGCTCGCGAGAAGCGCCTGCCGGTCGTGCGCCGCGCCGAGATGCTGGCTGAGCTGATGCGCCTGAAGAGCTGCGTCGCCATCGCCGGCACCCATGGCAAGACGACCACGACCTCGCTGGTCGCGACCCTGCTCGAGAAGGGCGGGCTCGACCCGACCGTGATCAATGGCGGCATCATCAACGCCTACGGCACCAATGCCCGCATGGGCGAAAGCGACTGGATGGTGGTCGAGGCCGACGAGTCCGACGGCACCTTCCTGAAATTGCCAGCCGACGTCGCGATCGTCACCAATATCGACCCCGAGCATCTCGACCATTTCGGCACCTTCGACGCGATCAAGGCGGCCTTCCGCTCCTTCGTCGAGAACCTGCCGTTCTACGGCTTCGCGGTGATGTGCATCGACCATCCGACCGTGCAGGGGCTGGTCGGCCAGATCACCGACCGCCGCGTCGTCACCTATGGCGAGAACCCGCAGGCCGATTTCCGCCTGATCGACATCGATCTCTCGGGCGGGCAGGCCAAGTTCACGCTGCTGATCCGCGACCGCAAGACCGGCCGCGACGAGGTGATCCGCGATCTCGTGATGCCGATGCCGGGCCATCACAACGCGCTGAACGCCACGGCGGCGATCGCGGTCGCCTATGATCTCGGTATCCCGGTCGAGCGCATCCGCGAGGCGCTGGCCGGCTTCGGCGGGGTCAAGCGCCGCTTCACCAAGACCGGCGAGTGGAACGGCGCGCTGATCTTCGACGATTACGGCCATCACCCGGTCGAGATTGCCGCCGTGCTCAAGGCGGCCCGCGCCTCGACCAGGAACAAGGTGATCGCGATCGTCCAGCCGCATCGCTACACCCGCCTGTCGAGCCTGTTCGACGATTTCGCCGCATGCTTCAACGATGCCGACACGGTGATCGTGGCCGATACTTATGCCGCCGGCGAGGCGCCGATCGCCGGTGCCGACCGCGATTCGCTGGTCGCCGGCATCAAGGCGCGCGGCCATCGCCATGCGCTCCCGTTGGAGAGCCCCGACAAGCTCGCCGGGATGGTGGCGGAGCTGGCGGGACCGGGCGATTATGTCGTCTGCCTCGGCGCCGGCAACATCACGCAATGGGCCTATGCGCTGCCGAGTGAGCTCGCCGCGCTGAAGGGATAGGTTTGTTTCCTTCTCCCCTCGGGGGAGAAGGTGGCCCGGCGAAGCCGGGTCGGATGAGGGAAGATCGGGTGAGACGCAGCCAAGGCTGCCCTCATCCGTCTGCTTCGCAGCCACCTTCCCCCCGAGGGAGAAGGTTCGCCTCTGGATGAAAGGCATGGCCCTGCATCGCAAGAACTCATCCCGCACCCGCGATTTTGCCCGCGGCCAGCGCGAGGAGCCTACACGGGCTGAAGCTCTGCTCTGGCAAGCCGTTCGCAATCGCCGCTTCGCAGGGTTGAAATTCAAGCGCCAGATGGCGATTGGGCCCTTCATCGCTGATTTCTGCTGCTTCGAGCACAAGCTCATCGTCGAACTCGACGGCGAGCCGCATCAGACTCTCGAAGCGCGTACCAGAGACGCTACCCGCACAGCTTTCCTGAAAGGGGAAGGCTATCGGGTCTTGCGCTTTCCCAATGAGCGCGTGCTAGGAAATCTCGAATTCGTCCTGCGCGAGATCGCAAGTGTTCTCGGTCTCGCCGGGCTTCCCTCATCCGACCCGGCTTCGCCGGGCCACCTTCTCCCCCGAGGGGAGAAGGAGTAAGCGCCGAGCCATGCCCTTCGCAGACCTCTCCTCCGACATCCGCGCCTCGGCTCCCGACCTGCGGGGCCGGCTTCTCGCCAATCAGGAGCTTTCGGGCCTGACCTGGTTCCGCGTCGGCGGCCCAGCGCAGATCCTGTTCACGCCGGCCGATGACGAGGACCTCGCCTATCTGCTCTCGAAGCTGCCGGAAGATGTCCCGGTCACGGTGATCGGCCTCGGCTCCAACCTGATCGTGCGCGATGGCGGCATTCCCGGCGTCGTGATCCGGCTCGGCGGCAAGGCTTTCGGCGAGATCGCGCTGGAGAGCGGCGACCGCCTGCGTGCCGGCACGGCCGTGCCGGACGTGAAGGTCGCCCGCGCGGCGGCGGATGCCTCGCTCGACGGGCTTGCCTTCTATCGCGGCATTCCCGGCTCGATCGGCGGGGCGCTGCGCATGAATGCCGGCGCCCATGGCGGCGAGACCACCGACGTGCTGGTTTCCGCGCGCGGCGTCACCCGCAAGGGCGAGATCGTGACGCTCTCCCATGCCGACATGGGCTTCACCTATCGCAACAGCGCGGCCACGACCCGCGACATCATCTTCACCTCCGCCTTGTTCCAGGGACGGCCGGGCGATCAGGCGGTGATCCAGGCCGAGATGGACCGGGTGACGCAGGCGCGCGAGGCAGCCCAGCCGATCAAGGAGCGCACCGGCGGCTCGACCTTCAAGAACCCCGAAGGCGGCAAGGCCTGGAAGCTGATCGATGCCGCCGGCTGCCGTGGCCTGCGCGTCGGCGGGGCGCAGGTCTCCGAGATGCATTGCAACTTCCTGATCAACACAGGCGGCGCGACGGCCGCCGATGTCGAGGGGCTCGGCGAGGAGGTTCGCCGCCGGGTCAAGGAGACTTCCGGCTTCGAGCTCCAGTGGGAGATCAAGCGGCTCGGGGTTGCGGCGTAGCCGGTACGGCCGAGGCGCGGCGGCGCGACAGGATCATCCCGACGATCGTCGAGCCGAGCACGATCGCGATGCCCAGGAATTGCAGAGGGCTCAGCCATTCGCCCAGCAGCAGGGCGCCCAGGATCGTCGCCACGGTCGGGCTGAGCAGCCCGAGGAAGGCGACGCCGGCGCCGAGCGTCGTGATGCCCCTGATCCAGAGCCAGTAGGTCAGGGCCGTGCCGATCAGCACGAGATAGGTCAGTCCGATGCCGTTCGGAGCGCTCGGTATCGGCGGCGCGCCTTCGACGATCAGGGCGACCGGCAGCAGGATCAGGCCGCCGAGCGTGAGCTGCCAGGCCGCGATGGCGAGCGGCGAACCCATCTTGCCCCAACGCTCGATCAAGACGGTGCCGGTCGCCATCGAGGCGGCACTCAGGAGGCCGGCGATGATGCCGAGGGCATCGGGCTTGGCATGCGGATCGAGCACCAGCAGGGCGACGCCGACGAGCCCGGTGAGCGCTGCCACGATCTGCCCGCGGCCCGGACGCCGGCCGAGCAGGGGCCAGGCGAGCAGGCCGACGATCAGGGGCTGGGTCGAGCCGACGGTAGCGGCGAGGCCACCGGGCAGGCGCGCGGCGCTGACGAAGAGCAGAGCGAAGAAGATGCCGATATTGGCGAGGCCGAGCGCCGCCAGCGGCAGGAGCTTGTCGCGCGGCGGCAGGCCGGGGCCGAGCGCCATCAGCAGCAATCCGGCGGGCAGGGCCCTGAGCGCGCCGACGAGCAGCGGATGATCCACCGGCAGCGTCTGGGTGAAGATGATGTAGGTCGTGCCCCAGATGCAGGGCACGAGGATCGTGGTCAGCAAGGTCCTGTTCAGCGGCATTTCGGCCTCCGATCGCGCGTCGCGCTTGGCTCGTGGCAGCGCGGTTGTTAGTTTGATTTGATATCAGATAATTCGACATCAAACTATCTTACGTCAAATTACTTGGCAAGGAGCCGAAATGAGTCAGGAGCGAGCCGGCGTTCAGGGCGGGCCGATGGATTCGATCCTGGCGCAGTGGCGGCGGGAACGGCCGGACCTTGATACCAGCGTCATGGGAGTCTGCGGCGATCTCTGGCGGGCGGCGGACAGGGTGCGCGATGGGGTCTCCGCCAATCTCGCCGGCGACGAACTCGATCTCGCCGGTTTCGACGTGCTGCTGACGCTCCGGCGACAGGGCCGGGGCAGGGCACTCTCTCCGTCCGAGTTGGCCCAGGACATGATGATTTCGACCTCGGCGATGACCAATCGGCTCGACCGGTTGCAGAAGCGCGGGCTGATCGAGCGGCAGGCCGACCCGGCGGATCGCCGGGCCTTGCGGATCGTACTGACCGAGGCTGGCTTCGCGCTGGCGGACCGAATCGTCGTCAGCCATGTCGCGACCGAGGAGCGGCTGGTGAGCGCGCTTTCGGCGGAGGAGCGGGCGGAGCTACAGCGCCTGCTCGCCAAGATCGGCTAGCGGCTGCTGATTCTCTGGAGAAACACCGCGGTCATCCCGGGCTTGACCCGGGATCCAGGCCGGAGCGCTGCTCATCGAGGTTCAGGCATGGATCCCGGCTCGTCGCTGTGCTCCGGCCGGGATGACGCGCGTTTGCTTGAAAACGCAATGCGCTCGGACCCGCTGCGGATGGGTTCGCAGAGCTTCGCATCAAAACGCCGTCGCCTCTCCTTAACGCCGTGTTCGTCATGGTTAACTCCCCGTTAACCAAGTTTAACGAGGTTGGACGCATCGCAGGAGCGAAGCGTCGATGACCAGACATGTTGCAGTGCTGATGGGCGGCTGGTCCGTCGAGCGTGAGGTCAGCCTCAACAGCGGCGCGGCCTGCGCGCGGGCGCTGGAAAGCGTCGGCTACCGCGTCACCCGCGTCGACGTGCAGCGCGACATCGCCGAGGTGCTGGCGAAGCTGAAGCCCGATGTCGCGTTCAACGCCCTGCATGGCCGCTTCGGCGAGGACGGCACGATCCAGGGCGTGCTGGAGATCCTGCGCATTCCCTACAGCCATTCCGGCGTGCTGGCCTCGGCGCTCGCCATTCGCAAGGACCGGGCGAAGACTGTGGTGAAGGCCGCCGGCGTGCCGGTCGCCCACGGTGTCAACGTCTCGCGATTCGCGGCCGCGAAGAAGCATGTGCTGCCGCCGCCTTACGTGCTCAAGCCGATCGACGAGGGTTCCTCCGTCGGCGTCGTGATCGTGAAGAAGGGCAGGGAGCATCCGCCGCAGGAAATCGCCCGGCCGGACTGGCCTTGCGGCGAGATGCTGCTGGCCGAAACCTTCATCGCAGGGCGCGAATTGACCTGCGCCGTGATGGGCGACCGCAGCCTCGGTGTGACCGAAATACAAGCCGCAACCGGTGAGTTTTACGACTACGACGCGAAGTACGCGAAAGGCGGCTCGATCCACATCTGTCCGGCTCAAATTTTACCGAAAATTTACCAGCAGATCGAAGAGTGTGCGTTAACGGCGCATCAAGCAATCGGATGCCGGGGCGTCAGCCGATCTGACTTCCGTTACCACGACGAGAGCGACACGCTCGTCTGGCTGGAGGTCAATACGCAGCCCGGGATGACCGAGACCAGCCTGGTGCCCGAGTTGGCTGCCCATGCGGGCCTGGATTTCGGTGAGCTCGTCAAATGGATGGTGGAGGACGCCTCCCTCGATCGGTGAAAGCGATGTCGGCGAAACCCGTTGCCATGCCCCGATATGCGCCCGCCCGGCCGCTCTCCCGGCTCCCGGTCGCGCACGCCCCCCAGTTGCTGGTGGGTGAGCAGCGACAGGGCCGCTGGATGCGCCGCTCGCGCCGCAGCGCGATCGCGGTGCCGCTGGCGCAGCGCCTGCCGCAGAGCCTCGGCACCTGGCTGGCGCTGGGCTTCCTCACGCTCAGCCTTGGCAGCGGCTTCGTGCTCGGCGGCCACTGGCAGACCATGCAGGACAATTACGGCGAGCCGCGCCACATGTTCGCGCGGGCGCTCGGCTTTGGCATCGACCGCGTCACCATTTCCGGCCTCTCGGGACTGTCCGAGCAGGAGGTCCTGGTCGCGGCCGGCATCGATTCGAAGACCTCGCTGGTGTTCTTCGACGCCGACGAGGCCCGCAAGCAGCTCGAGGCGACGCCGCTGATTCGCGAGGCGGCCGTCCGCAAGCTCTATCCGGGCGAGGTCTCGATCGCGCTGACCGAGCGCGAGCCCTACGCGCTCTGGCAGGTGAAGGGCGAACTCTTCGTGATCGCGGCCGATGGCACGGTGATCGACAAGATGGACGATGGCCGCTTCGCCTATCTGCCGCTGGTCGTCGGCAAGGACGCCAACAACCGCGCCGCCGAATATCTGGCGATCCGCACCAAGGCCGGCGCCTTCGCCCAGCATATCCGCGCAGCGACCCTGGTCTCCGGGCGTCGCTGGAACCTGAAACTCGACAACGGCATGGATGTGCGCTTGCCCGAGACCAAGCCGGAAGCCGCGGTGCAGCGCCTCGTGTCGCTGGAGAGCGATTATCGCATCCTCGAGAAGGATGTGCTGGCCATCGACCTGCGCCAGCACGATCGCGTTGTGATGCGGCTCTCGGAGGAGGCGGCCGCAGCCCGCGCCGACCAGCTCAAGAGCAAGGCCAAGAAGAAGGGAGGCGAGGCGTGAACCACGTTACCTCCCAGGGTTTGACCCCACGCATGCGTCCGCTGTCGTCGCGCAAGAGCGCGACCTTGTCGATTCTCGACATCGGCACCAGCAAGGTCGTCTGCCTGATCGCCGAGTTGAGCCCGGCCGAGAGCAACGAGCGGCTGCGTGGGCGCACCCATGTCGCCCGCATCATCGGCATCGGCCACCAGCGCTCGCTCGGCCTGAAGGGCGGCGCGATCGTCGATCTCGAAAGCGCCGAGCGCGCCATCCGCGCGGCGGTCGACGCGGCCGAGCGCATGGCCAAGGTCGAGGTCCAGTCGGTCATCGTCAACCTGACCGGCGGGCGCATCGGCTCGCAGCATTACGCCGCCAGCGTCGACCTGCGCTCCGGCTCCGTCGGCGATGCCGATGTGAAGCGCGTGCTCGCGACCGCCGCGACCCATGCGTTGCGCCCGGGCAAGGCGGTGCTCCATGCCCTGCCGACCGGCTATGCGCTGGACGGCGTGCCGGGCGTGCTCGATCCGCGCGGGCTGATCGGCGGCAAGCTTTCGGTCGACATGCATGTCGTCGCCAGCGAGGCGGCGGCGGCGCGCAACGTCATGCTCGCGGTCGAGCGCTGCCATCTCGAAGTCGAGGCGGTGGTGGCGACCCCCTATGCCTCCGGTCTCTCGGTCCTCGTCGACGACGAATCGGAGATGGGCGTCGTCCTCGTCGATCTCGGCGGCGGCTCGACCTCGCTCGGCGTGTTCTCGGGCGGGCATCTCGTCCATGCCGACGCCATCGCGGTCGGCGGCAACCACATCACCATGGACGTGGCGCGCGGCCTCTCGACCCGCGTCTCGGCGGCCGAGCGGCTGAAGACGCTGCACGGCTCCTGCATCTCCAGCGCTTCCGACGAGCGCGACATGATCGCGGTGCCGCAGGTCGACGACGACGAGCGCGACATGCCGAACCATCTCGCCAAGTCGCACCTGGTGCGGATCATCAAGCCGCGCGTCGAGGAGATCCTCGAACTGGTGCGCGACCGGCTGAACAATGCCGGCTTCTCGGCCCAGGCCGGGCGGCGCGTCGTCCTCACCGGCGGCGCCTGCCAGCTCACCGGCCTGCCGGAAGTGGCGCGGCGCATCCTCGGCGGCCAGGTCCGTACCGGCCGGCCGCTTGGGATCAAGGGCCTGCCGGAAGCGGGCAAGGGCCCGGCCTTCGCGGCGGCGGTCGGCCTGCTGGTCTATCCGCAGGTCGCCCATGTCGAGCATTTCGAGCCGCGCGCCGCCGGCGCGCGCTACTTCGCAACCGGGACGGACGGCTACTTCTCGCGTGTCGGGCGGTGGCTGAAGGACAGTTTCTGATCATGGCGCGAGCCAGGATCGAGAATTGAGTGAGTAGGGTTCGTCCTGAGGGCGAGCCACGGCGTCAAACGTAGCAATCGGGACGGCTCCCGCCAGGCGCCGGACAAGGGATCAAAAGAGGCAACCATGGCGATGAATCTGCAAGCCCCGGACATCCGGGAACTGAAGCCCCGGATCACGGTGTTCGGCGTCGGTGGCGCCGGTGGCAATGCGGTCAACAACATGATCGAGGCCGGCCTCGACGGCGTCGATTTCGTCGTCGCCAATACCGACGCGCAGGCTCTGGCCCTCTCGCGCGCCTCCCGCATCGTGCAGATGGGCCTGCAGGTCACCGAGGGCCTCGGCGCCGGCTCGCAGCCGGAAGTCGGGCGCGCGGCGGCCGAAGAGGTCATCGACGAGATCCGTGATCATCTGGCGGGCGCCCACATGGTGTTCATCACCGCCGGCATGGGCGGCGGCACCGGCACCGGCGCTGCTCCCGCGATCGCCCGCGTCGCCCGCGACATGGGCATCCTGACCGTCGGCGTCGTCACCAAGCCGTTCCAGTTCGAGGGCCAGCGCCGCATGCGCATGGCGGAGGCCGGCATCGGCGAGCTGAACGAGGCGGTCGACACCCTGATCGTCATCCCGAACCAGAACCTGTTCCGCGTCGCCAACGAGACCACCGGCTTCGCCGATGCCTTCGGCATGGCCGACCAGGTGCTCTACTCGGGCGTCGCCTGCATCACCGACCTGATGGTCCGTCCCGGCCTGATCAACCTCGACTTCGCCGACGTGCGCGCCGTGATGCGCGGCATGGGCAAGGCGATGATGGGCACCGGCGAGGCGCAGGGCGAGAAGCGCGCGCTGACCGCGGCCCAGGCCGCGATCAACAACCCGCTGCTCGACGACGTCTCGATGAAGGGCGCGCGCGGCCTGCTGATCTCGATCACCGGCGGGCGCGACATGAAGCTCTATGAGGTCGACGAGGCCGCCACCCGCATCCGCGAGGAGGTCGACTCCGAGGCCAACATCATCGTCGGCGCGACCTTCGACGAATCGCTGGAAGGCACCGTGCGCGTCTCCGTCGTCGCGACCGGCATCGACAAGCCGATCTCCTCGCAGATGGAGAGCGACGATACCGAGGCCCGCATCGCCCAGGTCGCCGAGCGCCTGAAGGCCGAGGCCCGCCTGCGCAGCAACGCCGCCGTCGCCGCTGCCCGCCCGGTCGCGCCGCCGGCGCCGGTGATCGAGACGGCCCGCGTCGCCCCCGCGCCGATGCCGGAACCGGCTCCGGTCGCCCAGGTCGCGCAGGATATCCGCATCGAGCCGGTACAGCCGCGCCCGGTGATGGTCGCCCCTCCGGCGCCTGAGCCCGTCCATCATGCCGAGCCGACCCTGCATTTCGACGAGAGCTTCATCCCGCCGATGCCGGAACGCGCCGTCGTTCGTCCGACCCGCATGCCGCGTGTCGAGGACCTGCCGGCTCCGGGCCAGGTCCAGCTCAACGCCCATCGTGGCGCCCAGCCCGCGCCGCAGCCGCCGAGCGCCGTCGAGCAGAAGCGCATGTCGCTGATGCAGCGCCTCGCTTCGGTCGGCTTCGGCGGCCGCAAGGACGAGGAGGCCGAGATGGCTCCGGCCCCGGCCCCCGTCCGCCAGATGCCGCAGGCCCCGATGCCGCAGGCGGCTGCGCCGAGCGCTGCCCATGCCGAATACATGCGCCGCCCGGCGCCGCAGCCGGCCTCGCGCCCGGCGCAGGGCCAGCTCGACCCGCATGGCCGCGCTCAGCCTGCTCGCTCCAGCGAGGAAGACCATCTCGAGATTCCCGCCTTCCTCCGCCGCCAGGCGAACTGACGGGACCCAAGCCTCTCACGGCTCTGTAACAAGACCCGCCGCGGTGCCTCCGCGGCGGGTTTTTCGTCGTTAGAAAATCTTTATCTTTCAGCGCTTTATATGATCCGATCCACCTGGGCGGCGCTGTAACACAGCGAAAGAAAGCGTGATTTTGAGAGGCGGCTTCAAAAGCTTATCTTGCGGCGCATCAGAACGACAGCGTCGCCGGGTCTGCTCCGGCGCCGGCCTTGGATAGACATCGTGGTCCTGCCCCCGCTACGGCGGAAGAGAGGCTAGCCCGATGATCAGGATTGGATGACGGAATGAGCTTCGATCGGCAGACGACCTTGCGGGCAGCGGTGACCCTGACCGGAATCGGCGTCCATTCCGGAGCTCCCGCCAGCATCTGCCTCAAGCCTTCCAGCGCCAATTCCGGCGTCGTCTTCCTGCGGACGGGCATCGAGGGCATGCCGCCCCAGCTCATCCACGCCAAGCACACCAAGGTCAGCGCCACCGAGCTCTGCACCGTCATCGGCGACCGCGGACCGGCCTCGGTCTCGACGGTCGAGCACCTGATGTCGGCATGCGCCGGTCTGGGCCTGGACAACGTGCTGGTCGAGATCGACGGGCCGGAAATGCCGATCATGGATGGCAGCGCCCGTGAGTTCGTCGCCGCCATCGAGGCGACCGGCCTGACCATGCTCGCCGCGCCGCGCCGCTATCTCAAGATTCTCCAGCCGGTCCGCATCGAGCAGGGCCGCGCCTTTGCCGAGCTGGCTCCGGCCGAGCATGGCTTCCGCCTCGATGTCGAGATCGATTTCGACAGCGTGGTGATCGGCCGCCAGCGCAAGATCTTCGATCTCGACGCCCAGGCCTACGCCAGCGAGATCTCGAAGGCCCGCACCTTCGGCTTCATGCGCGATGTCGAGCAGCTCTGGAAGGCGGGTTTCGCCCAGGGCGCCTCGCTCGAGAACACCGTCGCAGTGGGTGACGACAAGGTCATCAATCCCGAGGGGCTGCGCTATGGCGACGAGTTCGTGCGCCACAAGGTGCTCGACGCGATCGGCGACCTCGCGCTCGCCGGCTATCCGATCATCGGCGAGTTCCGTTCCTATTGCGGCGGCCACCGTATGAATGTCCGCATTCTCGAGGCGCTGTTCGCCGATCGCGCGAATTTCGCGGTCATCGAGTCCCAGCCGGTCTTCGCGGCGCCGCGCGCCGTGCAGATGGCTGCCGCTGCCCCGGCCGCCTTCGCGCCTGATCTGCACTAAGAGCCCGGTTGGAGGTTAAAGCCCTCATCCTGAGGAGCCGCGAAGCGGCGTCTCGAAGGATGCTCCAGATGGTTCCGGAGCCTCGGTGAACATCCTTCGAGACGCCATTTCTAACGAAATGGCTCCTCAGGATGAGGGCTCACGGTATTCTTAAGCAGTCTCCAAGCGCGGCGAGACGCGGCTTCGCCTTCCAATCGCCGGTTTTTTGTCCCAGATGCCGCAGCGATGCGGAATCACGTCATAACCGATTTTCGGCAGTGGCGCGGGGGAAGCGTCTGGGGTAAGGCATGCTTCCCGGAGGCTGGATCGTCATGCGTCCTACCAGACGCAAAGTGGCGATCCGGCTCTTGGTTTCAGCATCGGATTGCCTCGAAAAGTGGCTTCCACTTTTCGGTCCGATGCTTGAGGGACGATCGAAAGAGGACGGACGACGTGAGCGTGACGCGGCAAGGCCTTCCGGCAATCCATCGCGGTCTTTCGCCGCGCAGGGGCATCGCCCTTGCGTTGGGCGCCGCCATGCTGCTTGGCGGCTGCGATACCCTGTCGTCGCTCAATCCCTTCGACAAGCCCGAGGTCTACAAGCCGGACCTGACGCCGCCGACGCCGGCCGACAAGCTCTACAACGAAGGTCTTGCCCGCCTGCAGAACGGCGATAGCGAGGGCGCCTCGAAGAGGTTCGAGGATATCGACAAGACCGCGCCGTTCTCGCCCTATGCCCGCAAGGGCCTGCTGATGACGGCCTATACCAATTTCCAGGCCTCGAAATGGGAAGAGGCGATCACCGCCTCGAAGCGCTTCATCGCGCAGAACCCGGCTAGCCCCGACGCCGCCTACGCGCAGTACATTCTGGCGATGTCCTATTATAACCAGATCCCGGACGCGACCCGCGACCAGGAGCGGACAGGCCAGGCGATCCAGGCCATGGAGCATCTCATCGTCACCTATCCGAAGTCGGAATATGTGGTCGATACCCGCGAGAAGCTCCTGGTGGCCAAGGATCAGCTCGCCAGCAAGGAAATGAATGTCGGGCGCTACTATCTGGAGAAGCGCAACTACACCGGCGCCGTGAACCGCTTCCGCGAAGTCATCATCAAGTACCAGACCACCCGCCATGTCGAGGAGGCGCTGATGCGCCTGACCGAGGTCTATATGGCGATGGGCATCACCAACGAGGCGCAGACGGCGGCCGCCGTGCTCGGGCACAACTTCCCCGACAGCCCGTGGTACAAGGACGCCTATGCGCTGCTGCAGAGCGGTGGCCTGGAGCCACGCGAGGATCGTGGCTCCTATATCAGCCGCGCCTTCCAGGGGTTCTCGCGCACGGTCGGCGGCATCATCGGGATCGGCAGTCTCTGACGCGGAAGGACGCCCCTCGCATGATGGGCCACGGGCGATCCTGCCAATTTCGACGACGGGGCTGAGCGCCGATGCTGGCGCAGCTCTCGATTCGCGACATCGTCCTGATCGACAGGCTCGATCTCGGCTTCCATGAGGGGCTGAGCGTGCTCACCGGCGAGACCGGCGCGGGCAAGTCGATCCTGCTCGACGGTTTCGCGCTGGCGCTCGGCGGGCGCGGCGACGGCTCGCTCGTGCGCCATGGCGAGGCTCAAGGCCAGGTCAGCGCCGTGTTCGACCTGCCGATGACCCATCCCGCCCGCAAGCTCGCGCAGGCGCAGGAAATCGACACCGATGGCGATCTCATCCTGCGCCGCGTGCAATATGCCGATGGCCGTACCCGCGCCTTCATCAACGACCAGCCGGTCTCGGTGCAGATCCTGCGCATGGTCGGCGCCGCGATCGTCGAGATCCACGGCCAGCATGACGACCGCGCCCTGACCGATCCGGCGCAGCACCGCACGATCCTCGACGGTTTCGGCGGGCTGGAAGCGCAGGCCGAAGCTGTCGCCGGCGCGAGCGAGACGTTGAAGCGGGCGCGGCAGGCCCTGCAATCGCAGCGACTGCGCGTGGAAGCCGCGCGCAAGGAGGCGGATTTCCTGCGCCATGCCGTGGAGGAGCTCGGCAAGCTCGCGCCGCGGGTGGGTGAGGAGGACGCGCTTGCCGCAACCCGCCAGGGCATGATGCAGGCGGAGAAGGTCGCGCGCGATCTGAGCGAAGCCTATGAGGCCGTCGGCGGCCAATCCTCCGCCGTGCCGACGCTCGCCGCCGTACTGCGCCGGCTGGAGCGCCGGGCAAGTCAGGCCCCGGAGCTGGTCGATCCCTCGATCGCGGCGCTCAACACTGCAATCGTCGCGCTGGAAGAGGCAGGCGAGGCGCTGGCCGCCGCAATGCGCGCGGCCGAATATGATCCGCGGGAGCAGGAGCGCATCGAGGAGCGTCTGTTCGCGCTCAGGGCCGCCGGGCGCAAATACGATGTGCCGGTCGATGGCTTGTCAGTCCTGGCGGCGACGATGGCGAGCGATCTTGCCGCGTTGGACGAGAGCGAATCCTCGCTCTCCCGACTCGAAAAGGAATTGAACGAGGCCGAGGCTGCCTTCGTTGGATTGGCGCAGGCCCTGTCGCAGGCTCGCCAGGCGGCTGCGGCGCGGCTCGATGCGGCCGTGAAGGCCGAGTTGCCGCCGCTCAAGCTTGAGCGGGCGCGCTTCATCACACGGATCGATAGCGACGAGAACGCACGCGGGCCGGAAGGCTTCGACAAGGTCGAATTCTGGGTCGAGACCAACCCCGGTACCCGGCCGGGGCCGATGATGAAGGTCGCGTCCGGCGGCGAGCTCTCGCGCTTCATGCTGGCGCTCAAGGTCGTTCTGGCCGAGCGCGGCTCGGCACCGACCCTGGTCTTCGACGAGATCGATACCGGCGTCGGCGGCGCGGTGGCCGATGCGATCGGCGAACGGCTGGCGCGGCTCGCGGGCCAGGTTCAGGTGATTTCGGTCACTCATGCGCCGCAGGTCGCGGCCAAGGCCGGGCAGCATTTCCTGATCGCCAAATCGGCGGGGGAGGGCGAGGCCTCGCGCACCGTGACGCGGGTCACGGCGCTCGAGGATCAGGCGCGGCGCGAGGAGATCGCGCGGATGCTGGCCGGTGCCTCGATCACCGAGGAGGCGCGCGCTGCGGCCGGGCGTCTGCTGCAGGCGGCGGGCCTGCGCGGCTGAAGGCCTCAGGACGGCTGCAATTCGTAGCCTGCGCCTTTCTTGAGTACGCGCCTGAAACCCTCGACATGGCCGCCCGAGACGAGCCAGTTCTCATGCGCGGCGCGTTCCAGGATGCCGCGGCGGGAAGCCAGCGCGGTCGCGGCGTCGAAATCGTAGACGAAGCCGATATCGGGGTCGGAAGCCTGGAGATCGGAGAGATGCAGCGCATCGCCCCAGAGCAGCAGGCTCTCGTCCTTGCCCTCGATCAGGTAGCCGCTATGGCCGAAGGTATGGCCGGGCAGAGAGATCAACGAGATGCCGGGCCGCGCCTCGCCAGCCGGGACGGCGCGGACGCGGCCGGCATAGTGTTTCTTCAGCGTTGCGGTGATGGCGAAGGCGCCCTGTTTCTTCTCCGGCACCCGTGCGCGGTTGGCTTCGTCGCCATAGAACCCGAAATCGGCCTCGGGCACGATGATCTCGGCATTCGGGAAAAAGGGCTTGTCGCCGTCGAACAGGCCGAGCGCGTGGTCGCCATGGAGATGCGTGATCAGGACATGGGTGACATCCTTCGGCGCGATGCCCGCGGCTGCCATGGCGGCGGGCGCATGGCCCATCGCCGTGCCCCAGGACGGGCCGGTGCCGGCATCGATCAACGTGATCCCGTCCGGCCCCTTCAGGGCGAAGCAGTTCACGGTGATGCTGATCTTCGGCTTACCCCAGCGCGCGACCGCCTCGTCGCGAGCGGCCTCGCCATCGGCGTGGATGAGGACATCGAGAGGCGCCTCGAAGACGCCGTCATGCAGGACCTGGATCTCGTAGGCGCCGATGCGGCGGGAATGCTGGACCATGGCCGTTCTCCGCTTCGGCATCAGCCGTCATTGCGAGGAGCAAAGCGACGAAGCAATCCAGGGAGGACAGGGTGAGACGTTGAGCCCGGTCCTCCCTGGATTGCTTCGCTGCGCTCGCAATGACGGTTAGCGGCGTCGCCGGGCTGGTGGCAAGGCGCGTCCGGCCCGGCTCAGCCCTGCGCGGGGCGCGGGAATGCCGCATTTCCTTTTGTATCGCTTTGCTTTATGAGCTGCCGTCATCCGATGGTGCAGCTGCCCGTTAGATCGCCATGCGTCCTCCCGGACGCCGGGGGAGCGATCTGATTATTTGTTTTGGCATCGGATTTTCCGAAAAGTGAATTCCACTTTTCGGTCCGATTATCTAGTGCCGCCTGAACCCATCGCCCACGCTTCGCGCCGTTCCTTCATCTTACGCCGCAACCTTTAGGCCCATATCGCATGTCCTTTTCTCTCACGAGCCCGCCGCTCGCGCGCGCGCTCGCCGATCGCAATTATTCCGACCCGACGCCGGTGCAGAGCGCCGTCCTCGAAGACGCCGCTCGCGGGCGCGACCTCTTGGTCTCCTCGCAGACCGGCTCCGGCAAGACCATCGCCTACGGACTGGCCATCGGCGAGACCTTGCTGGGCACCGCCGAGAAGCTCGGCCCCGCGGCTGAGCCGCTGGCGCTGATCATCGCGCCGACGCGCGAACTCGCCTTGCAGGTGCAGCGCGAACTCGCCTGGCTCTATGCCCAGACTGGCGCGCGGGTGATCTCCTGCGTCGGCGGCATGGACCCGCGCCGCGAGGCGATGCTGCTCGACGAGGGCGCGCATATCGTCGTCGGCACGCCCGGCCGGCTGCGCGATCATATCGAGCGCCGCCGCCTGGACGTCTCCGCGCTCAAGGCGGTCGTCCTCGACGAGGCCGACGAGATGCTCGATCTCGGCTTCCGTGACGATCTCGAATTCATCCTGAAGACGGCCCCCGAGAGCCGCCGCAGCCTGCTGTTCTCCGCGACCTTCCCGAAGGCGATCGTCCAGCTCGCGCAGAGCTACCAGCGCGACGCTCTGCGCATCGAGGTGGAAGCGACCCGGCGCGGCCATGCCGATATCGCCTACAAGGCCGTGCGGGTCTTCCCGAAGGAGGCCGAGCTCGCGGTCGTCAACCTGCTGCGCTTCCATGATGCGCCGGTGGCGCTGGTCTTCTGCAACACCCGCAACGCCGTGCGCCATCTCGAGGCGATCCTGCTGGAGCGCGGCTTCACCTCCGTCGCGCTCTCGGGCGAACTCGGCCAGAACGAACGCAACGCCGCACTCCAGGCGCTACGCGATGGCCGGGCGCGGGTCTGCGTCGCGACCGACGTTGCCGCACGCGGCATCGATCTGCCGGGGCTCGACCTCGTCATCCACGCGGAACTGCCGAACGATTCCGAGGTGATGCAGCATCGCTCGGGCCGCACCGGCCGCGCCGGCAACAAGGGCACGAGCGTGCTGTTGGTGCCGCAGTCGCGCCGGCGCAAGGCCGAGCGCCTGCTGATGGAAGCCAAGGTCGAGGCCGAGTGGATCGGCCCGCCGACGGAGGAGGAGATCCGGGTCCTCGACCAGGAGCGCCTGCTCTCCGATCCGCTGCTCAACGGCGATGGGGCCGAGGACGATGCCGGCATGATCGATGCCCTCATGGCCGGGCGCGAGGCGCGCGATATCGCCGCCGCATTGGTGCGACTCTATCGCGCCCGTTTGCCGGCGGCGGAAGAGGTCGGCGATCCCGGTTTCGGCCGCGACGAGCGCCGCCCGGTCCGGACGAACGAAGACTATGCCGCCAAGCGCCGTCCGTTCGGCGCGGGACGTGACGAGGGCGAGGATGGCGAGCGTCCGCGCAAGCCCGCCGGGCCGCGTGGCGACACCGTCTGGTTCCGTCTCGATATCGGCCGCAAGCAGGGCGCCGATCCGCGCCAGCTTCTGCCGATGCTGTGCCGCCGCGGGCGGATCACGCGCGACGAGGTTGGAGCGATCCGCATCTTCGACCGCGAGACCAAGGTCGAGATCGATGCCGATGTCGCCGAGCGCTTCTACGAGTCGGTCCGTATCCCGGATCGCGACAAGATCGTGATCGAGCCGACGACCGAGGCCGAGCGCCGCCCTGCGAAGTCCTTCTCCGATAAGGCCGAGCGTCCGGCTGCGCCGCGCCGGAGCTGGGGCGACGACCAGGCTGCCGAGGGCAGGCCGCAGCGGCCGCGCTTCCAGCCGAGGGACGGCGAGCCGCGGAGCGACGAGCGCAAGCCGTATCGCGCCGACAGCAGGTCGCCGCGCGACGACGCGCGCCCGCCACGCCGCGACGATGGCAAGCCCGGCGGTGGCGGGTTCAAGAAGCCGTATGAGGGGAAGGGTAAGCCCTTCACCGGCAAGCCTTTCGCAGGCAAGCCCGAAGGTGGGCGCCCGGCCGGCGGCAAGCCCTTCGGCAAGGGCAAGCCGCGCGGCGGCCCGCGCGGCTGAGCTTCAGCCTTTACATAAACGCGCCGTCATCCCGGACGAGCTGCAAAGCAGCGCAGATCCGGGATCTATCGTAGGGCTCTGCGCTCTGGGATGGATCCCGGGCTTGGCCCGGGATGACGGCGCTATTTCTTTGAAGATCGGTGCGCCTCAAGTCGTTGCCCGTGGGGACGCTTTCCCATTCCAATCCTTAGCGTAGGCCGAGGAAGGACAGAATGGCGAGGACGACGACGACGAGGCCGACGAGATAGATGATGTTGTTCATGAAAAGCCCCCTGACGGAATGGAGCCTCGCGGCTCGATCTGGCAGGGGGGGAACCCGGTTTACGGCTTAAAGGTTCCCGCTGGGGCTTTGGAGATGAGGCCGGCGTCATGCTCGGGCTTGACCCGAGCATCTCGGAAAGCAGCGCCTTTCGGCATGATATTCTCGGGTCGAGGCTGCACCCCACCCGAGAATGACGGTTGTGCTCTCAGCCGACGACCTTGCGGTAGAGATGCCAGGTGGCATGGCCGAGCACCGGCATGACCACGACCAGGCCGACCAGTACCGGCAGGCAGCCGAGCACCAGCAATCCGGTCACCATCAGGCCCCAATACATCATCACGCGCGGATTCGCCTCGACGGCGGCGATCGAGGTGCGGATCGCTGTCGGCGCATCGACATGCCGGTCGATGATCAGCGGGAAAGACACCACCGAGATCGAGAAGGCGAGGATCGCCAGCAACAGCCCGACCGCGTTGCCGATCACCATCATGATCCAGCCATCGGCGGTGGTGAACAACGCCCGCAGGAAATCGGTGGTCGAGACATCGGCCGGCAGGCCGAGGATGCCGCGATAGAGGAACCACGCGATGAAGAGCCAGGCGAGGAAAAGCCCGGTCAGCATGCCGCCGAGCAGGATGATCTGCTTGATCGAGGGCGAGCGGAGCACCTCGAAAGCGTGGACCCAGGACGAATCCAAGCCTTTCTCGCGCCGGCGGCTGACCTCGTAAAGCCCGATCGCGGCGAAGGGGCCGATCAGCGCGAAACCGCTGAGCAGCGGGAAGAGCAGGGGGAAGATGTTGTAGCTCACGGTGAGCTGTGCCAGCAGGATGCCGGCGATGGGATAGATCACGGCGATGAACACAAGATGGCTCGGCTGCGCCAGAAAGTCTTCCCAGCCGCGTCGCAGCGCCTCGGTCAGGTCGTGCGTGGTGATGGTCCTGACGCGCGGCTGCGAGATCGAAACAATGTCATGGACGGTGCCGTCGAGATTGGCCATGGCGTAACTCCCGGTTCCGGCCCGGTTCGCCAGCAGCTGTCGACATGAACCTTGGCGTCAACAGCCTGCGGCGTCGAGCTTCCAATTCTCAGCCCCGAAACTATACGCGCGAACGCCGGATTTGTCGCAGGCTTTCGCGCGGATGTGAGCGGCCTGCGAGGCATGGCCCTCGTCCTGAGCCGCAGCCGAAGCGTCGGTTCCTGCCCTTCCTCGTCATGACCATCTCGCCTAATGCTGTGCCATGAGCGACGCTGAAGATTCCGCCCCCTCCGAAACGCCGATCGCCGCGCTGACGCCGCGCAAGGCGAAGGCCGAGCACAAACTGCTCGCGGCCGAGGTGCAGGCTGCGAACGACGCCTATTTCCAGGACGATCAGCCGATCATGGACGACGCGGCCTATGACGCGAAGCGTCGCCGGCTCGTCGCGTTGGAAGAGGCCTTTCCCGCGCTGAAGCAGGAGAGCGATGTCAGCGCCAAGGTCGGCGCCAGGCCTTCCGGCAAGTTCGCCAAGATCCGGCATCGCGTGCCGATGCTCTCGCTCGACAATGCCTTCTCGGACGAGGCTGTCGCCGAGTTCGCGGCCCGCGTCTATCGCTTCCTCGGACGGAAGGAGGAGGAGGGCGGTATCGCCTTCACGGCCGAGCCCAAGATCGACGGGCTCTCGCTCTCGCTGCGCTACGAGAAGGGCGAATTGGTCGCGGCCGCGACGCGTGGCGATGGCGAGGAGGGCGAGGATGTCACGCTCAACGCCCGCACGATCTCCGAAATCCCCGGGCGGCTTGCCGGGCCGGATGTGCCTGAGATCGCCGAGGTGCGCGGCGAGGTTTATCTCGGCCATGCCGATTTCGCCGGGATCAACGAGCGCCAGCGCGAGAAGGGGCTGCCGGAATTCGCCAATCCGCGCAATGCTGCGGCGGGCTCGCTGCGCCAGCTCGATGTCAGCGTCACCGCCGCGCGGCCGCTGCGTTTCTTCGCTTATGCCTGGGGCGAGATGCCGGTGCTGCCGGCGCCGACGCAGTTTGGCGTCGTCGAGGCGTTCAGGCGCTGGGGCTTCCGCACCAATCCGTTGATGAAGCGCTGCGAGAGCGTGGCGGAATTGATTGCGCAGTACCGCCTGATCGAGAGCCAGCGCGCCACGCTCGGCTACGATATCGACGGCGTGGTCTACAAGGTCGACGATCTCGCGCTGCAGGCCCGGCTTGGCTTCGTCTCGCGGGCGCCGCGCTGGGCGATCGCGCACAAGTTTCCGGCCGAGCTGGCGACGACCGTGCTGGAGGCGATCGACATCCAGGTCGGGCGCACGGGCGCGCTTTCGCCGGTGGCGCGATTGAAGCCGGTCACGGTCGGCGGCGTCGTCGTGACCAATGCGACGCTGCATAACGAGGACTATATCCGCGGCTTCGATTCCAAGGGGCTACCGATCCGCGACGGCACCGATATCCGCATCGGCGACACCGTCACGGTGAAGCGGGCGGGCGACGTTATTCCGCGCGTCGAGGCGGTCGATCTCGCCAAGCGGCCGGCAGATTCGAAGCCCTACGAGTTCCCGACGCTGTGCCCGGCCTGCGGCAGCCATGCGACGCGCGAACTTAATCCGCGCAGCGGCAAGGAAGATGCCATACGCCGTTGCACCGGCGGGCTAATCTGCCCGGCGCAGACGGTCGAGCGGCTCAAGCATTTCGTCTCGCGCGACGCGCTGGATATCGACGGGCTCGGCGACAAGCAGATCGAGTTCTTCCACAGCGATCCGGAGCTTCCCGTGAGGGAACCGGCCGATATCTTCACGCTCGCCAAGCGCGATGCGGCGAACCTCAAGAAGCTCAAGGACAAGGAAGGCTTCGGCGCCGTCAGCGCCAGGAAGCTGTTCGATGCAATCGAGGACCGGCGCAGCCCGCCGCTCAACCGCTTCATCTTCGGGCTGGGCATCCGCCATATCGGCGAGACCACGGCGCGCCTGCTGGCGCGGCATTATGGTTCGTTCGAGGCGCTCAGGGCTGCCGGTATCGCTGCGGCCGACGAGGCCTCGCCCGAGCGGCAGGAACTCGACGCCATCGACAGCGTCGGGCCGACCGTGGTCGAGGCTCTCATCGCGTTTTTCGGCGAGCCGCATAATGAGGAACTGCTCGACCGCTTGCTGGTGCAGGTCTCGCCGCAGCCATTGGAGGCGGTTGCCGCAGCCAGCCCCGTCGCCGGCAAGATCGTGGTCTTCACCGGCGCGCTGGAGCGGATGACCCGCGATGAGGCCAAGGCGATGGCCGAGCGGCTCGGCGCCAAGGTCGCAGGCTCGGTCTCGTCGAAGACGGATCTGCTCGTGGCCGGGCCGGGCGCCGGCTCCAAGCTCAAGGATGCGGCCAAGCACGGCGTCGAGGTGATCGACGAGGCCGGCTGGTTCGACCTCGTCGGGGCGGGTGCTGCGGGATGAGCGCTTGTTCCGGGCCGTGATTTTCGGCCCGGAACCCATCTTTCTATGCGGCGGCCACCCGGCCGCGCCCCCTGAGCCAGTCGCGCGTCCAGGAGAAAACCGGCCAGAGCAGCGCCGCGAAGGTCATCGCCGCCAGCACGGATGAGACCGGCCGGTCGAAGAAGGGCAGCACGGAGCCGTCCGACTTGATCAGCGAGGTCACGAAGTTCTGTTCCACCATCGTGCCCATGACGATGCCGAGCACCATCGCCGCGACCGGATAGCCGTTCTTCTCCATCACGAAGCCGAACAGACCGAAGAAGGCGACGCACCAGACCGCGAACAGGTTGTTGCCCGCCGTCGCGAAGGCGCCGACCGCGCAGAAGATCATGATCACCGGCATCACCGCCGAACGCGGCGCGCCGACGACCTTGCTCGCCAGCCGGATCATGATGATGCCGAAGGGGATCATGATGATGTTGCCGAGGATGAAGATGATATAGAGCGCGTACATGCTCTCGGCCTGGCTGGTGAACAGCGTCGGCCCGGGGTTTAGCCCCTTCATGTAGAGCACGCCGATGGCGATGGCGGTGATCGTGTCGCCGGGGATGCCGAAGAGCAGCGCCGGCACCCAGCCCGAGGCGAGCGAGGCGTTGTTGGAGGCGCCGGCCTCGATCAGACCTTCCGGATGGCCGGTGCCGAATTTCTCGGGCGTCTTCGAGAAGCGCTTGGCCATGGCGTAGCTGACCCAGGCCGCCATGTCGGCGCCGGCGCCCGGCAGCACGCCGATGATGATGCCGACGATGTTCCCGCGCGTCTGCTGCTTCGGATATTCCTTGGTGAGCTTCCACTGCCCCTTAAGGATCGAACCGAGCTTGCGGTTCTCGATCTTCGGCGGATCCTTCTCGGTCAGCGAGCGCATCACCTCGGCCAGCGCGAAGACGCCGACCAGTGCCGGGATCACCTCGATGCCGCCCAGGAGATCGGTCGAGCCGAAGGTGAAGCGCGGCACGCCGCCGGGGTTGTCGATGCCGATGCAGGTGATCAGCAGGCCGAGCAGCATCGCCGCGATCGCCTTGATCGGCGAGGAGCGCGCCACCAGCGTCGAGCACATCAGGCCGAGCATGGCGAGCCAGAAATTCTCGTAGGTCGAGAAGGACAGGGCCATCTCGGCCAGAAGCGGCGCGATCAGCATCAGCGAGAGCGTGCCGGCGATGCCGCCCAGCGCCGAGAACCACAGGCAGATGCCGAGCGCCGTCTCCGCCTGGCCCTTGCGCGTCATCGCATAGGCTTCGTCAGTATAGGCGGCGGAGGCCGGCGTGCCGGGGATGCGCAGCAGGCAGCCCGGAATGTCGCCGGAGAAGATCGCCATGGCGGAGGCCGTGATGATCGTCGCGATCGCCGCGATCGGCGAGAGATAGAAGGTGACCGGCACCAGAAGCGCCGTCGCCATCGTGGCGGAGAGGCCGGGCAGCGCGCCGACCGTCAGCCCGTAGAAGGCGGAGGCGACGACCGCGATCATCACATCGAATTGAAAGACGAGCCCGAAGGCCTTGATGACGGTATCCATCGTCAGGCCTCGCTCACCAGGGGAAGGGCAGGATGCCGCCGGGCAGCGGCACGCGCAGCAGCTTCAGGAAGATCAGGTTGATCATGAAGGGCGCGATGATCGCGAGCGGTACCGCAAGCTTCGGCTTCGCTCCGAAGGCGAGACTGCAAAGCAGCACCATGATCGCGGTCGTCGGCAGAAAGCCGAGCGGCTCCGAGGCCAGCGCGTAGAAGGCAAGCAAAGCTGGCGGCAGCAGGGCCAGCCAGTTGCGCCAGGCCGGCACCGGCACGAGCTCCTCCGGCGTCGCGTGACTGACCACGTCAGCCTCGGCGACCTCCTCGAAATGCCGGCCGATTCCGAAGACGATCAGGCTGCCGCAGATCACGAGCCCGGCACCGACAACCATCGGAAAGGCGGAGGGGCCGACCTGCTGACCCGGTACGGGCGGCAATTTCGAGCCGTAGAAGAAGGCGACGGCTCCAAGCGCGGCGATGGCGGAGCCGGAAATACGATCTGACAACAACATGCTGGAGCGTCTCGCAACTCGCGCTTTCAGGCATTTGCACGGAACCACGCGGTCATCCCGGGTCTCCCTTCGGTCGCCCGGGACGACTTGCGCGTGTAGCTTAGCCCTTGGCGAGCCCCGCCGCCTTCATGGCGGAGGCCATGGAGGCATCGCTTGCGGCCATGAAGGAGGCGAAGCCCGGCCCATCCGCGAACTTCATGCCGAAGCCGCGGGCGTTCATGAAGTCCTGGTAGTCCTTCGAGTCGAAGGCCTTCTTCAGTGCCGCCGTCAGCTTCGCTGCGATCTCGGGCGGCAGGTTCTTCGGTGCACCGATGCCGCGCCAGGCGCCGATCGAGTAGTTGATGCCCAGCGTCTCGTTGAGCGTCGGCACGTCCTTGAATTGCGGGTTGCGCGCGCTCGCCATGATCGCCAGCGATTTGGCCTTGCCCGCATCGATCATCGCGCGCGCTTCCGGCACCGAGCAGGTGACGATATCGATGCCGCCGGCCGCCAGATCCTGCATGCCGGGCGCGGCGCCGTTCGATGGCACCCAGGCGACATGATCCGGCTTCAGGCCCATGGCGACGAGCCAGCCGATCAGGGCGAGGTGCCAGATGCCGCCCTGGCCGGTCCCGGAGGCCTTGAGCTTGCCGGGAGGGGCGGCCTTGATCGCGTCGGCCAGCGCCTTGATGTCCTTGTAGGGACCCGACGCCGAGACCTGCACGCCCGGCGGATCCTCGTTCATCAGCGCGAGCGAGGTATAGCTCGTCGATTTCAGGTCGGTCAGGCCCTGATGGTGCATCATGGCGATCTCGACCGTCAGCATGCCGATATTGTAGCCGTCTGCCGCCGCCGTCGCGATAGCCGAATGGCCGACGACGCCGGAGCCGCCGGTGCGGTTCACGACATTGACCGGCTGGCCGAGGTCCTTCTCCAGAAGCTGGGCGACGATGCGCGCGGTCGCGTCCGTGCCGCCGCCGGCACCCCAGGGGCAGACCAGCGTGATCGGCCGTGACGGATAATTCGCCTGCGCGATGGCAGGTGCCGCGATCAAGCTCGCCGCGCCGGTCGCAGCCGCGCCCTTGAGCACAGTTCGCCTGTCGATGAAATCGGTCATTCCCCAGTTCCTCCGCTAAATCGATTTAGTGTCCGGGCGCTCCTCGCCCGCGACGGGGCTCCCTTGATGTGACAGGCGTTATCTGAGCCGATCGCGCGGCCAGTGACAACCTCTCATTTTGGTCGATGCTACAGTCCGCAGACGATGGGCTGGACCGCGCCGGAAACCCGTTCGACCACCGCGCCGGTGCTGAGTTCCTGGCTTGCCACAGCCGGCGGCAATGACACGCCGGCCTTGCCGAGCACAGCCTGAATCGCGGCCGCATCCGCGAAGGCATAGCTGCGCTGCGGTGCAACGCCGGCGATCAGGATCTTGTCGGAGGGGTTGTCGGTGACGATGCCGACGAGCCGGCCTTGTCGGTCGAAGGCTGGCGCACCTGCCTGTCCCGGCTGGAGCGGCGCGCTGAGCGCTGGCTTGCCACCGGCCTGCGCGCCCTGTCCGGGCAGTGCCAAGGCGGACCGCTTGCCGGCATCGTTCCCATAGGCGACCAGCACCAGCGCTTCGGAAGTGCCCGCCGCCTCGCTACGCAGGCCCGGCGGCTTCGCGGCACCGTTGCCTTCCAGGTCGAGCAGCACGAGCGCGCTGGCGTCGTCCTTGAGGCGCAGTTTGGCGTTGCGGGTGCCGACGCGCAAGGTTCGGCAGCCATCCACCGCGGCAGACGCGCTCAGCGCCACCCGCTCGTTGAGGGCGAGTGCCACGCCGTAGCGCTCATTGCTGCGGGCGGCAGGTGCCAACAGCGACGGCAATCCCGCGGAGGTGCCGGCAGCGGTGCCGGCGATGGCCGAAGGCTGGGCCGGAACCGGCCCGGTCGGGAAGGGCTCGAAGCTCGCGGCGATCGCAATGACCAGCTTGTCGACGGTCGGCGCCAGCGCCTTGTCATAGCCGATCGAGAAGCCGCGCAGGCCCTGTGGCCCGGCCGAAAGCCGGCGATAGAACCGCCCGGTCGGCGTTTCGCCGGTGACGACGAAGAAATCCGGTCGCAGCAGCTTGTAGGTGATCTTGCGCGGGCTGTTCGGGTTCACGGTGATCGCCTTCTCGAAGATCGCCGCCAGATCATCGCCGCCCGGCGGCGTGGTCGAGGTGTCGAGCGTCACTTTCTCGTCGGCGCTCTGCCAGCGGCTGCCGCCGGAGGGCGTCACGTCGCGCTTCGGCAGGAGCTTCTGGGGAATGCCGATCTGCACGCCGGTCTTGTCGTCGGCCAGCAGCTTGAACCCGGCCGCGTCGCGCGCCGACTGCGCCGCCTTGGCGAGCGCCGCCCGCTCGGCCGGCGGGAGCAGGCCGTCGGCCGGACCGCGCGCGCCCTTGAAGGCATTGATGGCGCGGAAGGTCAGCGGCCCATAGGAGCCAGAGACTGCGCCGTTGAACTGCCCGGCCCAGATCAGGTCGTTCTGGATCGCCTTGCGCTCGGCCTCGGGCAGGGCCTCGAAACCGGCTTGTGCTGCCGCCATCTGCTGCGAAGGGCCGGCTGTGGGGGCGGGCGCCTGTGCAAGGGCAAGTGCCGGTGCCAGCACTGCGAACGCAAGGGCGACGCTGCAAACCAGTGCGTTTCGTAAAGGGAGGAGGGGGGCGCGGGGCATCAATCTCGTCCTCGAGGGCGGGCGAAGCAACCGCATTGAGCGATAGAACGCGCCACACCGCAACCGCGTCGAAGCGCATTCCGAACTCGCAGGCCACCTTGCCATCGTTCCGGGCAGGATGCGAATGCTCGCACAAGAGCGGGCATGGCGGCTCCCGGATCGGCCGCCGGCTACTCCGCCGCTTCCGCCGCAGGCGTGAACATCGCGGCCGGCGGCGCTTCGCCTGCGGTCCGCACCTGGCTCGGCGCCAGGCCGGTGATGCGCTTGAAGGCGCGGCTGAAAGAGGCTTCCGATTCGTAGCCGAGGCGCTGCGCCACCACCGCGATCCGCAACTTGTCGCGGGCGAGCCATTGCCGGGCCTGATGCATCCGGACCTGCGCGACATAGCGGGCGGGCGTCTCGCCAACGACCTCGGCGAAGCGCTCCGCGAAGCCGGAGCGCGAGGCGCCCATCAGCTCGGCGAGGCTTTCCACCGTCCAGTCCGTCTCGGGATGGGCGTGGATCGCCGCCAGCACCTTGCCGATGGTCGGGCAGCGGGCCGCAGCGACCCAGCCCTTGGCTGCGCCGCAGCCGCGTTCGACCCAGGCGCGGATGATCGCGGCGGCCAGCACATCGGCGAGGCGGGCGAGGATGCCGCCGGCCCCGACCCGGTCCAGCATGACCTCGCGGCCCATCGCCTCCAGCAGATGCGGGACCCCCGGCTCGTCGGCGATGAAATCGCTCATCCGCATCAGGTCGGGCATCAGGCGCAGCAGCGGGTGATCGAGATCGACATTGAAGGTCATGCGGCCGGTGAAGAGCAGCATATGCGCGCCCGTGCCGCCGCCCTCGACATCGAAGATGTTGCCATAGGCCTCCAGCACTCGGCACTCGCAGGGCGGCGAGGCGACGACATCAGGCGAGCTTGCCAGGACATGGCCGCCGCCGCGCGGCAGCAGCACGGCGTCGCCATCGGCAAGTTCCAGCCACTCGCCGGCCGGCGTCTTCAGCCAGCAACCGCCGCGCGAGATGAAATGGAAATAGGCCTGATGGGTTGGTGGGAAGGCGACGCCCCAGGGCGCGGCCAGTTGGCAGCGGCTGTAATCGACGCCGTCGAGCCTCAGGCCCCGCAGCATCTCGGTCAGGTGGTCGGCGGAAGCGGCCATGGCAATCTTGGACGAACGATCATGAGATGCGGATGATATAGCATGGAAACTCCATGAGGCCACGCCCATCTT
Organism: uncultured Allobosea sp.; assembly: GCF_945956895.1. GTDB lineage: Bacteria > Pseudomonadota > Alphaproteobacteria > Rhizobiales > Beijerinckiaceae > Allobosea. The sequence goes on from NZ_CAMFJF010000005.1 coordinate 28,967, forward strand.
CCGGCAACCTCATGGAGAACCCCATGTCAGATTCCCTGTCTGCCACTACCCTTGAATTCGACGACAGCGCCGAGGAGGCCCGCGACAAGCCGGCCTGGGCTGCCGTCACGTCCCTGACCTTCGGCGTCTTCGGCCTCGTCACGGCCGAATTCCTGCCAGCGAGCCTGTTGACCCCGATGGCGGCCGATGTCGGCGTCTCCGTCGGCGCCGCCGGGCAGGCCGTGACCGCGACCGCGGTCGTCGGTGCTGTTGCCGGTCTCGCCGCCGCTATCGTGACGCGCGGTATCGACCGACGCGTCGTGATCTGGTCGCTGACCGGCCTGCTGATCGTTTCCAGCGTCATCGCCGCTGTCGCCACCAACCTTGCGACCCTGCTTTTCGCTCGCGTCCTGCTCGGCATCGGACTCGGCGCCTTCTGGTCGATGGTGGCGGCGACCGCGATGCGGCTCGTGCCGCCGAGCGCCTTGCCCCAGGCGATGTCGCTGATCTTCGCCGGCGTCTCCCTCGCCACGGTCAGCGCCGCGCCGATCGGGGCCTATCTCGGCAACGTGATGGGCTGGCGCTTCGTATTCTGGCTCTCGGCGCTGGTCGGCGTCGTGGCGCTCCTCATCCAGATCGCGGTGCTGCCGCGTCTGCCGGCGCGCGGTTCGCCCGATATCCGCACGCTGTTCCGGCTGCTCGGCCAGCCCAGCATCGCCCTCGTGCTTGCCGGCATCGTCGTGGTGATCTCCGGCCATTTCGCAGGCTTCACCTATGTGCGCCCGTTCCTGGAGCAGATCCCCAAGCTGTCGGTCGAGGCGATCTCGCTCGTCCTGCTGGCCTATGGCGTCGGCGGCTTCTTCGGCAATTTCGCGGGCGGGGCGATCACCGCGCGCAGCGCCAAGGCCTCGGTGATCTTCGGCGCCTTCCTGATCGCGCTGGTGGGCGTGAGCCTGCTCTTCGTCGGCGCGTCGCCGATCGCCTCGGCCATCGCGGTCGGGCTCTGGGGCTTCGCCTTCGGTGCATTGCCGGTCGGCTTCCAGACCTGGCTGGTGCGCGTCGCGCCGGAAGAGGAGGCCGAATCGGCTGGTGGGCTGATCGTCGCCGCCTTCCAGATCGCGATTGCGAGCGGCGCCGTCTTCGGCGGCCTGCTGGTCGATGGCTTCGGGACGCTCGGCGTGATCGCTTATGCCACGGTCGCGGCGCTGGTCGGCGGGGCGGGCGTGCTGCTGTTGGGTTCCAGGAGCCCGGAGCGGGTTGGCGCAGGCGCCGCTGCGCACGCCCTCTGAGGCAATGTGAGCCCTCATCCTGAGGAGCCGCGAAGCGGCGTCTCGAAGGATGCTTCAGGAGGTTCCGGAGATAGCTGGAGCGCCCTTCGAGACGGCCCTTCGGGCCTCCTCAGGACGAGGGCTGTTGACAATCAAGCCGGTCTTCCAGTGACCAAGCAGATCGGGCGCGTGATGCGCCCGATCACTTTTCTTCAAGACAGCATTGCGGCGAGAGGGTTTATGCTCGCGCCATGGAAGCAGTCACGCAGAGCGAAACGCTATGCCTCGAACCGCTCGTCGCCGGCGAGCGGGCGAAGCTGTTTCCGGCCGAGCGCTTTGACGGGCTGGACTGCCTCGCCGCCACCTTCCGCCGCCATGCCTATGCGCCGCACCGGCACGAAAGCTATGTGATCGGCACGATCGTGGCGGGCTGCGAGACCTTTCGGGTGCGCGGCGGTCGACATTACGCGCGGCCGAACCAGATCACCTTCGTCAATCCGCTGGAGACCCATGACGGCGAGCCTTATGGGCCGGGTTACAGCTACCGCATGACCTATCCCGAGATCGGGCTTATCCGGGAGGTTGCGGCGTCCCTCAGCGGACGGGACGTGCCCGGCACGCCGTTCTTTCTTGAGCCGCTGGTCGAGGATGCCGAAGGCGCCGCGCTCTTCGCCGAGGCTCATCGCGCCATCGAGGCCGGCGACGACCTGCTTGCGGGGGAGGAGATGCTGCTGCGCTTCTATGCACGCTGCCTGGCCCGCCATGCCGATCTCGCGGTTCGCAGCGTCGGAGCGGAGGGCGGCCCGGTCGCCAAGGCCCGCGAATTGTTCGAGGCGCGCTATGACGAGGACCTGTCCCTCGCCGATCTCGCACGCCTGACCGGCCTGCCGCGGCATCATCTGATCCGCGCCTTCCGGCAGGAGACCGGGCTGACGCCGCATGCCTACCTCATCGATGTCAGGGTCCGGCGGGCACGCGAACGGCTGCGGCGCGGCGATATGCCGGGCGATGTCGCCGCCGCGACCGGTTTCTGCGACCAGCCGCATCTGACACGCGCGTTCAAGGCCCGCTTCGGCGTGACGCCCGGCGCCTTCCGCGCGGCGCATGCCGGCTGAACGACAAGCTTCAAGAGAACCAAAACTCCATGTCCACGATGCGTGACGACATCAGGCGCGGCCTGAACGATATCTGGCCGGCCGCCGTGGCCGCGGCGCCGATCGGCCTGCTCTTCGGCGCGGTCGCGGCCAGCAAGGGGCTCTCGCCCCTCGAGGTCTTCCTGATGAGCATCATGGTCTTCGCCGGCGGCGCGCAGTTCGCTGCGATCGAGCTCTGGGCGAGCCCGGCGCCGGTCGCTGCGCTGGTCTTCTCGACGCTGCTCATCAATGCGCGCCATGTGCTGATGGGCGCCTCGCTCGCGCCCAAGCTTCAGGGTTTCAGCCGCTGGCAGAAATTCCTCGGCCTCTACTACATGGCCGACGAAAACTGGGCGCTGGCCGAGAAGCGCGCCCGCACGCATCGTCTGACGCCGGCCTACTGGTTCGCGATGGTTGTGCCCTTCGTCGCCGGCTGGCTGATCAACTCGACGCTCGGCGCTGTGATCGGCGCCGTGCTCGGCGATCCCAAACGGCTCGGCGCCGATTTCGCCTTCACGGCGCTGTTCATCGCGCTCGTCGCCGCCTTCTGGAAGGGACGGGTTACGTTCTGGACGGTGGCCGCCGCCGGCATCGCCTCGGCCGTGACCTATCGGCTGGCCGGGCCGCCCTGGCATGTCGCGGCGGGGGCGCTCTGCGGATTGCTGGCGGCGTGGCTTGCGGCCGGCGCCGAAGAGCGGCCGGTGACCGAGGAGGCCAAGGCGTGAGCGTCGATCCGATCAATCTCCTCGCCTTCCTCGGCATGGCGATCGTGACTTATTTCACGCGTGTCGCCGGGCTGGCATTGGCCGGGCGGCTCAGCCTCTCGCCACGGGCGCAGGCCGCCTTCGACGCGATCCCGCCCGCCGTGCTGATTGCGGTGATCGCGCCGAGCGCGCTCGCGACCGGCTGGGCCGAGACGGCGGCGGCAGCGATCACGGCGCTCGCCGCGACGCGGCTGCCGCTGCTGGGTGTGGTCGCGGTCGGGGTTGTTGCGGTGGTCGGGTTCAGGATGGTGATGTGAGCAGGGTCCTTCTCCCCTTGCGGGAGAAGGTGCCGGCAGGCGGATGAGGGGTCGCGCTGCCCTTTTCGTCATTGCGAGGAGCGGAGCGACGAAGCAATCCAGGGGCCGCTGAACTCTACGTCCCCCTGGATTGCTTCGCTGCGCTCGCAATGACGGCAGAGGTCGCGCGACCCCTCATCCGTCTCGGCCTCGCCGAGCCACCTTCTCCCGCAAGGGGAGAAGGGAAGCCTCGCCGGAGAACGACGGGGCAATCACAACGCCCGGCAGGCCGCTTCCAGCCAGGCCTTCGCCTCGCCCTCGACCTGCGGCGAGAGCTTTTCCCAAACCTTGGCGTGGTAAGCGTCGATCCAGGCGATCTCGCCGGCATCGAGCATGCTTTTCTCGATCAGAGCGCGCTCATAGGGGCACCAGGTGATCGTCTCGAAGCCGTAGATCGTCCGCTCGGCGCCGGGGATCTGGCGTTCCTCGACGACGATCAGGTTCTCGATGCGGATGCCGTATTCGCCCTGCTTGTAGTAGCCGGGCTCGTTGGAGAGGATCATGCCCGGTTCCAGCGGCGTGGTGCCGAGCTTGGAGAGCCGCTGCGGCCCCTCATGCACCGAGAGATAGCTGCCGACGCCGTGGCCGGTACCGTGGTCGAAATCGAAGCCGCCTTGCCAGAGCGGTAGCCGGGCGAAGGCGTCGAGCTGCGCGCCCGAGGTGCCTTTGACGAAGACCAGCCGCGAGATCGCGAGATGGCCTTTGAGCACGCGGGTATAGCGATCGCGCATCTCGGCTGTCGATGTGCCGATCACCATGGTGCGGGTGATGTCGGTGGTGCCGTCCTCGTACTGGCCGCCTGAATCGACCAGGAAGATGCCGGGCTCCAGCTTGCGGTTGCTCGCCTCGCTGACGCGGTAATGCGGCAGCGCCGCATTGGGGCCGGCGCCGGCGATGGTGGTGAAGGAGACGTCCTTGAGCAGGCCGGTCTTCAAACGCTCGGCTTCGAGTGCCGCAACCGCATCGATCTCGGTCAGGCCACCCTTCGGCGCCTCGCGCGCCAGCCAGGAGAGGTAGCGCACCATGACGGCTCCGTCGCGCAGATGCGCGTTGCGGGCGCCGTCAAGCTCGGCCGCGTTCTTGCGCGCCTTCATCAGCGCGATCGGGTCCGTGCCGGCATCGGGCGTGCCGCCGGCCTCGCGGATCAGGGTCGCGAGCGCCGAGGCTGCGGTCGTAGCGTCGAGCCGGACCTTGGCCTTGGCAGCGCCAAGCTTCGCGATCTGCCGGTCGAGTTCCGCGGGAGGCGCGATCTCGCCAACAGCGCCGATCGCATCGCCGGCCTCGTTGGTGATCTTTTCCGGCGCGAGAAAGACGGTCGGCCGGCCCTCGCGCGGAACGATGGAATAGCCGAGCGGCAGCGGCGTGTGCTCGACATCGCCGCCGCGGATGTTGAAGACCCAGGCCAGCGCATGGGGATCGGAAATGACGAGCGCGTCGACCTTGGCCTCGGCAAGCGCCTTCTGGATGCGGGCGAGCTTCGAGACGCTGCCCTCGCCGGCGAAGGCGGCGGGATGCGCCTTGACCGGCGCCGTCGGTGGTGCCGGGCGGTCGCTCCAGAGCGCATCGATCGGGTTGGCCTTGACGGCAATGAGGCTGCCGCCAGCCGCGGCCGCAGCCTTTTCGAGGCGGGCGAGGCCATCGACCGTATGCAGCCAGGGATCGTAGCCGAGCTTGCCCCCAGTCGGCAGGTTCTGCTCGACCCAGCGTTCCAGCGGGGTCTCCTCCATGCGGATGGGCGTGACAACCTTCGTGTCGGTCTGCTCGGCCGACTGGATGGTGTAGCGGCCGTCGACGATCAGCGCGGCCTTGTCGGCCAGCACCACGGCATTGCCGGCCGAACCGGTGAAACCGGTCAGCCAGGCGAGGCGGGCCATATGGGCGGGGACATATTCGCCTTGATGCTCGTCGGCGCGCGGGACGACGAAGCCGTCGAGCCCTTGTGCGGCGAGCGCCTTGCGCAAGGCGGCGACGCGGCCGGCAACCAGCTTAGGGTCGCTCGGTTCGGAAAAGGACTGAAAACGGCAGGTCGGCAGGGTCGAATCGGTCATGGCGGGGTCCGGCTTGGTATCGCTCTCGATCCGGCTTAGCCGTCATTGCGAGCGCAGCGAAGCAATCCAGAAGACGTAGAGCTCAGCGGCTCCTGGATTGCTTCGTCGCTTCGCTCCTCGCAATGACGGGTGGGTATTCGGTCGGATCGAAAACGAGTCTGGTGCGTGCCATCGTCGCCTCGCACCGGCGAAAGCGCCAGCGCAAATCCGTCGGTTTGGAGATGCCCGTTCGGTGGGACCGGACTGCCTGCCGGGATCGCATTATGCCGTCTGGTTATGCAATTTACGCAAACATTAACGGATATGGACGGATCGCATGCGTTTTGCGCATATCTCGCATATGCGAACATGTCTTCTCGCATATGCGAAACAGTTCCACCTTAGTCGCATAAGAGAACGAGGAAGCGACCGGGACTGTCCTTCGTTTTTCGGAGATGGACCCATGACCTATGTGTTGAATAATGCCGACGTGCTGCCCGTGCCGGTCGAGGCCGGTGCCAAGACCCGCGCCGACAAGCCGGGCCTGATGCAGCGCTTCTATGCCGCGCTCGTCACGAGCCGCGCGCGTTCGGCCGCTCGCGAACTGCGCGCCCGCAACCTCCTCGTCAACGAGGCCGAGATCGTGCTGGGCGGGTACCCGTCCGCGACGCTGTCGAGCGACGTCGCCCTGCCTTTCAGCCGCTGAATTCACGCCGCTGCGGCCTTGAGCCACGCGGCCGACAGCCTTCAAGGATCGCCACCATGATCGCCATCATCAAGCACGTCTACGAACGGATCGCGGATGCCGCGAAGTTCACCGCCGCCGTCTGGCACGATGCCCGCAGCCTGCAGGCGGATGCCGAGAAGAAGTACGGCTATATCGGCTTCTGAGCCGAACGCGTAACGGCCTCGCGCTTCAGCTGAAGCGCCGGAGGTCAGGCAAGGCGGCGCGGCCTCGGGGCTGCGCCGCCTTTTTTCATGACCAGCGTCGCCCAGCCTTCGCGCAGCGAATGGCTGGCAAGATAGACGCCCTGGTGCCGGTAGGCCGAGACGACGCCAGCAACGTCCATCGCCAGCAGGCCGGACAGGATCAGCGTGCCGTCGGAGGACAGCACGCGCGCGATCGAGGGGGCGAGCCGCTTCAGCGGGCCGGCCAGGATATTCGCGAAGACGAAATCGAAATGGCCGGGGCGCCAGGCCTTGGCATGGCGCAGGCCGGGCGCGACATAGAGATCGAGCGCGTTCGGCGCATGGTTGAGCCGGGCGTTATGGGCGGAGACCTCTACGGCGACCGCGTCGATATCGCCGGCGACCACCTTGCGCTTGATCTGCTTGGCGAGCGCCAGCCCCAGAATGCCGGTGCCCGTGCCGATATCGATGCCGCGGCGCGGGCGGCGCTTCTTCAATTCGGCATCGAGCGCGAGCAGGCAGCCGGCGGTGGTGCCGTGATGGCCGGTGCCGAAGGCGAGCGCCGCCTCGATCTCGATGGCGACATCGTTGGTGCGGACGACGTGCCGGTCATGTGCGCCATGGACGAGGACGCGGCCGGCGCGGACGGGTTTGAGGCCATCCAGGCTGTTCGCGACCCAGTCCTTGGTGTTCACCGTGGTGAAAGGCGTGTTGTCCACGAGCTCGCCGACGATGGGGCGCAGCAGGTCGCGCACCGCTTCCTCGTCGGGCGGGTTGGCGAAATAGATCTCGACCTTCCACGGGATGTTCATCGAGAGCGTGGTGATGCCGTCCTCGACCTCGAAGGCGGAGATCGCCGTCTCGGTCGGGTCGAAGATCTCGCCGAGCAATTCGGTGAGAGCCCGGGCCTGTTCGCCCGAGGTGGAGAGTTCGAGGACGGTCGCGACCGTCGCTGGCAGGAGGCCTTCGCGCATGCGGTGGCCTTAGCAGGCGGACCCGCCGCTGTCATCGGAAATGGCCGGAGCCGGCGCTGCTAAACCCTGCGTTCAGCATTCCCTGCTACCCGCAGGCCATGACGGCCTCGACGCGCTCGATCATCCTGAAGGCAAGCCTCGCGACAGCGCTGTCGATCGCGGCCTCGCTTGGCCTGGCGCTGACAGTCGTGCCTATGCTCGGTGGGGTCGTGGACGGCAATGCCTGGCTGATGTCCATTCTCTGCCCGCTGTTGATCGCCTGGCCGGCCAGCGCCTGGCAGTTCCGGCAGGCGCAGCGCCTGAAGGATGCGCATGGCGAGATCGCGCGGCTGCATGGCGAATTGTCGATGGCGCATGCAGCCTTGCTGGAAAGGGCGCGCCGCGACGGCCTGACCGCGCTGCTGAACCGTGAAAGTTTCCTCGCCGATCTGAAGCAGGCGACGGTCGCTGGCGGCGAAGGAACGCTGCTCTTCATCGATGCGGATCACTTCAAGCAGGTCAATGATCGCTTCGGCCATCCGGTCGGCGACGATGCCCTGCGGAGACTGGCGCGGGCGATCGCGGGTGCCGTGGGCGAGGGCGGCCTGTCCGGCCGGCTGGGCGGCGAGGAATTCGCTGTCTATCTCCCGCGAACAGTGCTGACGGAGGCTCAGGCCGTCGCAAAGCAGATTCTCGATGCGGTTCGGCGTCTCCGGATCGAGGCACCTGGCGGCGAGCGGGCCAGCTTGACGGTGAGCATCGGTGCCGCCGGCTGGAACGGCCGCACGACGCTCGAGCAACTGATCGCCGAGGCCGACGCACAGCTCTATCGCGCGAAGGCGCAAGGCCGGAATCGCGCGGTCTGCGCGATGAACATGGCCGCTGTGGCCTGAGCGGGCACGCCGAGCACACGGCCCTGCGAAATGCGCGGTGAGAGAAGCGAGCCCGCCTACAGATTCTTGGTCAGGTAGACGCGGGTCGCGCCCGGCGGCTTCGGGGCGATCTCGCCAAAAACCTGCCAGCCGAGCTTCTTATAGAACTCGGGCGCCTGGAAGCTGATGGTGAAGAGCACGGCCTTGCTGCAGCCGCGCCGGCGCCCTTCCTCCTCGGCCATGGCGAGGATTTGGCTGCCGATGCCGGTGCCGCGCAGGCTTTTCGGCAGGTAGACGGTGTCGATGAAGAGCAGACCGAGCGAGGTCCGCCCCGCAAGCCCGCCGATCGGCTTCCCCGTCTCGGGATCGCTGATGCGGATTTGCAATTCCTGACGATCGTGCCGGCCAATGGCGGCGTCGTTGTAGTCCTTCAGGCCTTCGCCGAGCAGCTTGCGAAAGGTGTCGTCTTCGGCGTCGGTGAGGGTGATCTCGGGAGGCATGGTCGTTTTAAGGCAGTTCACTCGGCGGCGATACGGGTCGGTGTCTGATTGAACGGAATGGCCATCAGGATGGCGTCCCTGGACGATTCGACAAAGTCCGGATCGGTTCGCAACTCGTCGATCGAGCGCGGCTCGGGGAAATCGGAAGCTGTGTCTTCGATCCAGTGCTCCGCCGCAAATGCGAGGACTTCCTGCGCCTGAGCGAACGCCTCTTCCAGCGTATCGCCAGCCGTGAACACGCCCTTCACATCCGGAAAGAACACGCCGTAGCAGGATGTCTCGTCCTTATGGACGACTGCAATGTAGTGTCGCATGGCGACGTCCGTTCAATCTCGATCCCAGCCGGCATCCTTATATATCGCATGGACGGTTCCGATTGGAATGTCCCGCTTCGGATGGGGCACGATCACCATGCGTTTCGTCGCTTCGTGCACGAACTTCTGATGCGAGCCGCGCGTGCTCTTCAACACGAAGCCGTCGCGCTTCAAGCGGCGAATGATGTCGGCGCTGTTGGTGAGCATGGTCTCGTTCGCCTGTTTTGCGCAGCGAAAACATGCCAAATCTTGCTTATGAATTCTATATGATAGTTTTCATCAGAAATGATGCAGGTTGTCAGATGTGAGTGTGAAATGTCTCATATCTGAGCTGTCAATCGTCATATTCGATGTGAACTTTCACGTGGGGCGTGATGCAAGCTCATATCTGAGTTGCGGGTGATCATATCTGGTGTGAAACTTCACACCGATCGCAATTCAAGTTCATATCTAAGTTGGCAGGGTTAGCCGGCCTTCTGCACGAAGCTATCCAACACCATCTTCCGCCCGGCCTTGTCGAAATCGACCGTCAGCTTGTTGCCGTCGACGCTCGCCACCGATCCCGGGCCGAACTTGACGTGGAAGACGCGGGCGCCTTCGCCATAGGCGGACTCACCCGATGATTTCGCCGTCAGCTCGCCCTCGATCAGCAGCGGGCCGCGCTGGCGTGACGAGCCGCCGAAATTGCCCTGGCCGAAGCCGCGGCCGCTCTCGGAGAAGCCGCTGCCGCCGCCGCTGTTCTTCGCCCGGTTCTCCTGCGCGCGCTGCCAGCCCGGCGTGTTGTAGGTCGAGCCGAAGCTCTCCATTCGGTCGAAACGCGAGGCGCCGTAGCCGCCCTGCGAATAGCTGGTCGGGGCCTGCTCGACCTCGACATGCTCCTCCGGCAATTCGTCGATGAAGCGGGAGGGCAAGCTGGTTTGCCAGAGGCCGTGGATGCGCCGGTTCGAGGCGAAATAGAGCTTCAGCTTCTTGCGGGCGCGGGTGAGGCCGACATGGGCGAGGCGGCGCTCCTCTTCCAGACCGGCGCGACCGCTCTCGTCGAGCGCGCGCTGGTTCGGAAACAGGCCTTCCTCCCAGCCGGGCAGGAAGACCGTGTCGAATTCCAGCCCCTTGGCGGCGTGCAGCGTCATGATCGAGACGCGCGCCTCGGCCTCGCCATCGGCGACGTCCATCACCAGCGAGACGTGCTCGAGGAAGGCCGGCAGGTCGGGGAACTCGTCGAGCGAGCGGACGAGTTCCTTGAGGTTTTCGAGGCGCCCGGCGGCATCGGCCGAGCGGTCCTTCTTCCACATCTCGGTGTAGCCGGATTCCTCCAGCACCAGCTCGGCGAGCTCACCCTGCGGCATATGCTCGGCGCGGGCGGACCAGCGGCCGAAGGCCTCGACCAATTCGCGCAGCGCCGTGCGGGCCTTGGGCTTCAATTCGTCGCTCTCGACCGCGGCGCGGGCCGACTGCATCAGCGAGAAGCCGGTGGCGCGGGCGTGATTGTGCAGGAGTTGGACGGTCGCGTCGCCGAGGCCGCGCTTGGGGACGTTGACGATGCGCTCGAAGGCGAGATCATCGGTCTGCGAGACCACGCAGCGCAGATAGGCGAGCGCATCGCGGATTTCGGCGCGCTCGTAGAAGCGCGGGCCGCCGATGACGCGATAGGGCACGCCGGCCTGGACGAAGCGCTCCTCGATCTCGCGCATCTGGGCGGAGATGCGGACGAGGACCGCGACCTCGGCGAGGTTGTATTTCTTGGCCTGCATCGCCTCGATCTCGTCGGAGATCAGGCGCGCTTCCTCCTGGCTGTCCCAGGCGCCGGTGATGGTGACCTTCTCGCCGAGCGCATCCTCGGTGCGGAGCGTCTTGCCGAGGCGGCCCTCGTTGCGGGCGATCAGCTTGGAGGCGGTCGCGAGGATATGGCCGGTCGAGCGGTAGTTGCGCTCCAGCCGGATCACGGTCGCGCCGGGAAAATCGTGCTCGAAGCGCAGGATGTTGTCGACCTCGGCGCCGCGCCAGCCATAGATCGACTGGTCGTCGTCGCCGACGCAGCAGATGTTGCGGCGTCCTTGGGCGAGGAGGCGCAGCCAGAGATACTGCGCCGTGTTGGTGTCCTGATACTCGTCGACGAGGATGTAGCGGAAGCGGTCGTGATAGGTCTGGAGCACGTCCGGATAGTCGCGGAACAGCGTCAGGCAATGCAGCAGCAGGTCGCCGAAATCGACGGCGTTCAGCGCTTTCAGGCGCTCCTGATAGGCGGCGTAGAGCTTGCCGCCCTTGCCGTTGGCGAAGACGGCGGCCTCGCCATGGGGCACGTCCTTGGGCGCCAGCCCGCGATTCTTCCAGCTATCGATGAAGCCCGCCAGCATGCGGCCGGGCCAGCGCTTCTCGTCGATGCCCTCGGCCTGGATCACCTGCTTCATCAGGCGGATCTGGTCGTCGGTGTCGAGGATGGTGAAGTCGCTGCGCAGGTCGAGCAATTCGGCATGGCGGCGCAGCAGCTTGGCCGAGATCGAATGGAATGTGCCGAGCCAGGGCATGCCCTCGGCGACCGGGCCGACGAGATGGGCGACGCGCTCCTTCATCTCACGCGCCGCCTTGTTGGTGAAGGTCACGGCGAGGATCTGGGATGGGTAGGCGCGGCTGGTCGAGATCAGATGGCCGATGCGGGTGGTCAGCACGCGGGTCTTGCCGGTGCCGGCGCCGGCGAGCACCAGAACCGGGCCGTCCGTCGCCTCGACCGCCTGGCGCTGTTCCGGGTTCAATCCCGCGAGATAGCCGGCCGCCGGCTGCGCGGCTGCGCGCGCGGCGAGGCCGCCGGGGCGGGGCGAGGGAGCGGAAAAGGGGTCTGCGTCGGACAAGGGGGCGCGCTGCTCGTGCGTGATTCGTTCTGGTGGCAATATAGGGTGACAGGAGCCGAATTGCGCCCCCTTCTCGGAAAGCTTGATGGTGTCATCCCGGGCGTAGCGAAGCGTAGACCCGGGATCCATGCCTGAGCCTTTCCGGTTGGGTTCCCGAATGGATCCCGGATCGGCGCCGCTTCGCGGCTTGTCCGGGATGACGTCGGAGAAGGATCGGAGGATTGGCAATGGCGGATCATGCAACCCGGCCCGACTGGGAAGTCACCAACCAGGTTCCGGTGCTGGCTGATTACGATGCCTTCGCCGCCGATCCGGTACTTCCTGGCATCATCTTGGCCTTCGGGGCCGATTGGGCGTGCGAGCGGTTGCACGAGGCCGGGCGCACGGTCGGTTCGGCGCAGGTGCAGGAACTGGCCTATCTCGCCAACCGCTACACACCGGAGCTGAAGGCCTTTGATCGTTTCGGCAACCGCATCGACGAGATCGCCTTTCATCCAGCCTGGCACGAATTGATGAGGCTCGCCATCGGGCAGGAGACGCATGCGCTCGCCTGGAACCGGCCGGAGCCCGGCGCGCAGGTGGCCCGCGCCGCCTTGCAATATCTCTGGTACGGAGCAGAGAGCGGTATCTGCTGCCCGATCAGCATGACCTATGCCGCCGTGCCCGTGCTGAAGCAGGATGCTGCGCTCTGGGAGCGTTGGGGCGGTCTCGTCACCTCGAACCGCTACGATCCACGGCAGGGGCCGGCGCATCTCAAGACAGGCGCCACCGTCGGCACGGCGATGACGGAGACGCAAGGTGGCTCGGATCTGCGCCAGACCCAGACCTATGCCGAGGACAACCGCGACGGCACCTTCTCGCTGCATGGCCGGAAGTGGTTCTTCTCGGTGCCGCATTCCGACGTCTTCCTGACGCTGGCGCGGACGGGCGAGGGCATTTCCTGCTTCGTCGTGCCCGGCTGGCTGCCGGATGGATCGCGCAACGGCGTCGCGATCCAGCGCTTGAAGGACAAGGTCGGCAATCGCTCGAATGCCTCGTCCGAGGTCGAGTTCACGGGCGCGATCGGCCATCTCATCGGCGAGCCGGGCCGGGGCATCCGCACCGGCTTGTCGATGAACCATAATTCGCGGCTCGATATCGCGGCGGCCTCCTCCGGGCTGATGCGGATGGCGGTGTCGCTCGCCGCGCATCACGCGCAGCATCGTCGCGCCTTCCAGAAGTCGTTGATCGACCAGCCGATCATGCAGAACGTATTGGCCGATCTCGCCATCGAGGCGGAGGCTGCCGCCTGGCTTGCTTTCCGGCTGTTCGCGGCGCTCGATCGGCAGGAGGCGTCCGAAAGCGAGCGGCTGTTGGCGCGGGTGGGTGCGCCGATCGCGAAATACTGGATCACGCGGCGCGCACCGGCCGTCGTGACCGAGGCGCTGGAATGCCATGGCGGCAACGGCTTCATCGAGGAGAATCCGATGGCGCGGCTTTATCATGAGGCGCCGCTCAACGCGATCTGGGAAGGCTCGGGCAATGTCATCTGCCTGGACGTGCTGCGCTCGCTGGCGCGCGAGGAGGGGGCGGTCGACGTGTTGCGGGCGGAGCTGATGGCCGCTGCGGGCGTGGACCGGCGCTACGATGCGGCACTGAAGCGACTGGAGGGCGAATTGCCGGAGATGATGCGTAACGAGGGGCAGGCAAGGCGGCTGACCGAGCAACTGGCGCTGATGCTGCAGGGTTCGCTGCTGCTGCGCTTCGCGCCGGCTGCCGTGGTGGATGCTTTCATCGCGACGCGGCTGGGGGGGAGCTGGTCGGGGCAGTTCGGCGATCTGCCGCCGGCGGTGGATGCCGCGGCGCTGGCGCGACGGGCGGTGCCGGCTGTGAGTTAGGCGTTGTTAGCGCGGGGAACCCTCTCCCGGAGGGAGAGGGCAGGGTGAGGGGTAGGCCGCTCACCGCGTTTGCTGTGAGATGGTCGCAGCGCGCGGTGAGGTTGTCGCTTCGCTGGTCCAGGGGCCGACACCTCACCCCTGCCCCTCTCCTTACAGGAGAGGGGTTTCCCGCGCCCTCTTGGGTAGGCAGGAATGGGATCAAGCCGCTTTCGGCTCGAAAGTCATCGCCTCGCCGTTGATGCAGTAGCGCAGGCCGGTGGGCGGCGGGCCGTCCGGGAAGACGTGGCCGAGATGGCCACCGCAATTGGCGCAGTGGACCTCGACGCGGTGCATGCCGTAGCTGCGGTCCTCGGTGGTGCCGACCGAGCCCTCCAGCGGCTGGTCGAAGCTCGGCCAGCCGGTGCCGCTTTCGAACTTCTTGCCCGACTTGAACAGCTTCTGATCGCAGCCGGCGCAGGAGAAGGTGCCGGCGCGCTTCTCGTAGTTCAGCGCGCAGGAGCCGGCCCGTTCGGTGCCGTGCCCGCGCAGGATGCGGTACTGCTCCGGCGTCAGGCGCGCGCGCCATTCGGTGTCCGTGAGCTGGAAGGGGAAGGTTTCGTCCTGCTTCTTGGGCTCGCCGAACATGCTCATCAGACCCATTGCGATCTCCTTCCGGACGGGGCGCCTCATCGGCTTTCGTGCCGCCAATATGGCGTCTCCTGCGCTGGATTTCAGCCCCATTGACCAAGGGCCGTTTCACGATGCCGTGGCAAACGCGGCTGCATCGTCACCGGACCGTCACGCGACTCCTCTAGCAGCCCGGCCACCCGCACAGGGAGGAAAACCGGTGACGCAAACGGCACGCGCGGCCCGCCGCATGACGAGCTCCGGCCTGGGACAGGCCGTCCGGCGCAGCAAGACATTGTCGAAAGCCGGTATGCTGGAATGGCTGTTTGCCCGTGCCTTCTCGGGGCTGGTCTATCCGCAGATCTGGGAAGATCCGGTCGTCGACATGGCGGCGCTTCAACTCAAGGTCGACGACCACGTCGTCGCGATCGCGTCCGGCTCCTGCAATATCCTCTCCTATCTGACGGCGGCGCCGATTCGGGTCAGCGCGGTCGATCTCAATGCCACGCATATCGCGCTCGGCCGGCTCAAGCTCGCGGCGCTGGCGCGGATGGAGAAGCAAGAGGATTTCCTGCGCTTCTTCGGCCGGGCGAACGAACGGGCCAATGTCGCGCTCTACGATCGCGAGATCGCTCCGCATCTCGATGCCGTCTCGCGCGGTTACTGGGAGGGGCGGGGGCTGAACGGGCGGCGCCGGATCAATCTCTTCGCCAAGGGGTTCCATCGCTACGGCCTGCTCGGCCGCTTCATCGGTACCGGCCATGTGCTGGCGCGGCTGCTTGGCGGCAACCCCACGGCGATGCTCGCGGCGCGCGATAGGGCCGAGCAGCGGGCGCTCTACGACAAGCACCTCGCGCCGGTCTTCGAGCGCAAGCTGGTGCGCTGGCTCGTGCGCCAGCCCGCCTCGCTCTACGGGCTCGGCATCCCGCCGGCGCAGTACAAGGCGCTCGCCGCCGATGGCGAGGACGGCATTCTTGGCGCGCTGAAGCTCCGGCTCGAGCGGCTGGCCTGTGATTTCGACCTCAGGGACAATTACTTCGCCCAGCAGGCTTTCGGCCGACGCTATGGCGAGGGGCCGGATGCGGCCTTCCCGCCCTATCTCCAGCCGCAGCATTTCGCGGCGGTGAAGGACCGCGCTCCGAAGGTTTCCTATCGTCAGAGCGCGGTCACGGCGTTCCTGGAGGATCAGCCGGCCGAGAGTTGCGACGCTTATGTGCTGCTCGACGCGCAGGACTGGATGAACGACGCCGATCTCACGGCCTTGTGGTCGCAGATTACGCGGACGGCCCGGTCGGGCGCCCGGGTGATCTTCCGCACGGCGGCCGACGAGCGCCTGCTGCCGGGCCGGGTGCCGGCTGCGCTCCTCGATCAATGGCATTACGAGGAGGAGAAAAGCCGCGAACTCTGCCGGCAGGATCGCTCGGCGATCTATGGCGGCTTCCACCTCTATGTGCTGAAGGGGCAGGCGCGGTGAGTGCCGCCGAGGTGCCGGCCGGATCGGCCGCCGGGTTGATGGACCGGATCTACCGGCACCAGCGCCATATCTACGACGCGAGCCGGAAGTTCTACCTGCTCGGCCGTGACCAGCTCATCGACGGATTGCAGCCGCCGAAGGGCGGGAGCGTGCTGGAGATCGGCTGCGGCACCGGGCGCAACCTGATCCGGATCGCCCAGCGCTATCCGGACTGCGCCTGCTACGGGCTCGACGTCTCCAGTGCGATGCTGGCGACGGCGCAGGGCTCGGTCGTGAAGGCGGGGCTTGAGCAGCGGATCGGGCTCGCGCAGGCTGATGCCACCGGCTTCGACCCCCAAGAGCTGTTCGGCCGCGCCGGTTTCGACCGGATCGTGATCTCCTATGCCTTATCGATGATCCCACCCTGGCAGGACGTCGTCGCCGAGGCGCTGCGCCGGCTTAACTCCGGCGGCTCGCTGCATATCGTCGATTTCGGCGATCAGGCCGGCTTGCCGGCGCCGTTCAAGGCCATGCTGCTGCGCTGGCTCGCGCTGTTCCATGTCACGCCGCGTGAGGATTTGCCTGAGATCGTGCATGCCACGGCCGAAGCGGCCGGGGCCGATTGCCGGATCGGCGCGCCTTATCGCGGCTATGCGGTCCATGCGGTGGCGACGCGGCGCCCGGACCCGGCGTAGCGGCCTGCCGACGGAGCGCCTATGCTGGCGGCGATGGATGCCGCCGACGCCCCGCCCGATCAGAGCCGCTTCGAAACCCTGCGGAGCCGCTTGCGCCAGCTCTATCACGGCCGCTCGCCGTCAGCGCTACGCTTCCAGGCGGTGACGACGGTCATCGACCTCCTGATCATCGCCTTCTTCATCCTGACGCCCTTGCTCAGGGAGAACGCGGCCTTCCTCTGGATCGATTATTCCGTCGCGGTGATCATGGTCGCCGAGATCAGCGCGCGCCTGCTCGCCTCGACCAACATCTTCCGGCTGCTGCGCCAGCCGACCATGCTGCTCGACCTCTTTATCCTGCTGACGCTGCTCATGCCGCAATGGCTGGAGAATTTCGGCTTCCTGCGCATCCTCAGGCTGTGGTCGCTGTCGCGCAAGGGCATCGTCTGGGCGCCGTTTCGCGAAACCCGCTTGCGCGAATGGGAGAGCGTCGTTCTCGCGCTGAGCAATATCGCGACCTTCCTCTTCGTGGTGACCGGTTTCGTCTACACCTTCTTCTTCCGGCACGAGGGCGGCTTGGAGAGCTACGTCCAGGCGCTCTATTTCACCGTCGCGACGGTGACGACGACCGGCTTCGGCGACGTGACCTTGCCGGGCGTCGCCGGCAAGCTGACCTCGATCGTGGTGATGATCGTCGGGATCACGCTGTTCGTGCGGCTGGCGCAGGCGCTGTTCCGCCCGAACAAGGTGCTGTTCCCATGCCCCGAATGCGCCTTGCAGCGCCATGAGCCGGATGCGGTCTACTGCAAGGCCTGCGGGCACAAGCTCAAGATTCCCGACGATGATCCCTGAGGCAACCGGCCTTCAGTGCCGGGTTTCGGTCGCCGTCTCGGTCTCGCGCTCGTCGGGGGCTTCGTCGACCCGGATCGCCGATTTCCTGGGCATGCCGATGATGCGGCCGATCGTGGCGGGCACCGGCATCATGCTGTGGGCTGCCTTCATCAGGGCGATGTTGGCGAGGATGTCGGCCGGGAAGGGCGTGACCTTGCGATGGACCATGTCGACATGCAGCGACAGGTTCTCGCTGGTCGCTGCGAGCCAGCCCTCGTTGGCGTGCCGCATCTCCAGATAATAGTGCAGGCGCTTGTCGTCGAAGGCGATGAGCTGCGCGGTGACGCGGACGAGATCGCCCTCGGTCAATTCGCGCTTGTAGAGGATGTGGCACTCCGCCGTGAACGTGGAGGCATGGCGGGTCTCGACATAGTCGCGGGTGAGACCCACCAGCGAGAAGACCTCGTCAACGGCGCGGTCGAACAGTACATGGTAATAGGCCATGTTGAGATGGCCGTTATAGTCGATCCATTGCGGCTCCACCCGCATCGCCGATGAGACGAAGGGCGCGAAGAACAGCGCCGGGGCGCGCGTATCGTGTTTCATGTTCGCCTCCCTGACAGGCGCCTCGTTCAAGGGCCGGCGGCATTATTGCCGCTGCCCATTTCGTCGTCGCATGATCTAGTATGCATCGCTCGCAAGCGGCGTCAGCATCTTGGTCCGGCCAGTATGGCAGGACCATGTCGAAGCGTAACCAATTGCGAAACCGATCAGTTCCAAGTCTAAGCGCCAGAACCGGATGTTGACAATGAGCCTGCCTGCCGCCGCCTCTCATGACAGCCCTGTCCCGGCCGCTGTGCTGCCGCCCTCGCCGGAAGCGATCGCTGCGGTGACGCAGGCGCTGGCCGCAAGCTTCGGCAACCGGCTGGTGACCAGTCTCGCCGTGCGCCAGCAGCACGGCCATACGCTGACCTGGATCCCGAACCAGCCGCCGGATGCGGTGGTGTTTCCGCAGAGCACCGAAGAGGTCTCCGGGATCGTCAAGCTTTGCGCGGCGCATGGCGTGCCCGTCATCGCCTTCGGCACCGGCACCTCGCTGGAAGGGCATGTCAATGCGGCCTTCGGCGGCGTCTGCATCGACATGTCGCAGATGAAGCGGATCATCGCGGTTCATGCCGAGGATCTCGACGTCGTCGTCGAGGCCGGCGTCACCCGCAAGGAGCTCAACGAGCATCTGCGCGACCAGGGCCTGATGTTTCCGATCGATCCCGGCGCCGACGCCTCGATCGGCGGCATGGCGGCGACACGCGCTTCCGGCACCAATGCCGTCCGCTACGGCACGATGAAGGACAACGTGCTGGCGTTGACCGCGGTGATGGCCGACGGCTCGATCGTCAGGACCTCGACGCGGGCTCGCAAGACCTCGGCCGGCTACGATCTGACCCGCCTTCTGGTCGGCTCGGAAGGCACGCTCGGCATCATCACCGAGGTGACGCTGAAGCTGCACGGCATCCCGGAGGCGATCGCCGCCGGCGTCTGCCCATTCCCCTCGGTGAAGGCGGCCTGTGACGCGACGATCCTGACGATCCAGACCGGCCTGCCGGTCGCGCGCATCGAATTGCTCGACGATGTGATGATCCGCGGCGTCAACCTGCATGCCAAGCTCGGCCTGGCCGAGACGACGATGCTCTTCGTCGAGTTCCACGGCACGGAAGCCGGGGTGAAGGAGCAGTCCGAGCGCTTCGGCGAGATCGCGGCGGAGTTCGGCGGCGGCCCGTTCGATTGGGCGACCAAGGCGGAGGACCGCTCGAAGCTCTGGCAGGCGCGCCATGACGCCTATTGGGCGGCGAAGGCGCTGCGGCCCGGCTTCGAATCGGTCGCGACCGATGTCTGCGTGCCGATCTCGCGGCTAGCCGAATGCGTCGAGGAGACCAAGCGCGATATCGAGGCCTCCGGCCTGATCGCGCCGATCGCCGGCCATGTCGGCGACGGCAATTTCCATACGCAGCCGCTGGTCGATCTCGCCGACAAGGCCGAGGTCGAGCGGGCGCAGGCCTTCATCGACCGGCTGGTGAAGCGAGCGCTCGCCATGGGCGGCACCTGCACCGGCGAGCACGGCGTCGGCCAGAAGAAGATGAAGTATCTCGAGCAGGAGCACGGGGCCGAGGCGCTCGCAGTGATGCGCGTGCTGAAGCGCTCTCTCGATCCGCGCAACATCCTCAATCCCGGGAAAATCGTCGCCCTGTGACGCCGTTGCGGCTTGCGCTGCCTGTCGGGTTCGCGGAAATGTCGTGATCTCGCCGCTACTTGCGGGCAGGATGGCATAATGGCTCTGGCGCTGGCCGCCCTCGCGATGAAACTGACCCGTCATCCCGGACAAGCCGCCTTTGGCGGCGCCGATCCGGAAGCCATCAAGGGGCGCCGCGCTCTACGATGGATTCCGGGGCAAGCCCGGAATGACGGCATGGTTCGGTCGCAAGGTCGGGACGGGCCGGGAGGAAATGCCGTTCCATCATGGCGACAGGGGCAGGCAGCGGAATTTGCGTGAGAGTCTGACAGTTCTGGCCGGCCTGCTGGTGCTGACGCTGCTGGCGGCCCTGATCGGCCCCGGCTTCGTCGACTGGCGCAGCTACCGGCCGCAGATCGAGGCACGGCTGAGCGAGGCGCTGGGCGTCGAGACGCAGATCGGCGGCGGAATCGGCCTGCGGTTGCTGCCGTCGCCGCGCATCGCGCTGGACGACGTGCGGATCGGGCCAGGCGACGGATCGGCGAGCTCCGTCAAGGCGGAGCACGCGACCGTGGAGCTGGCGCTGGCGGCGCTGGCGCGCGGCGAATTCCGCTTCTCGGAAGCACGCCTCGATGGTGCGGCGGTTTCCCTCTCGCTGGACGAGGCCGGCTTGATCCGCCTGCCCGAGCGCAGCGGCAACGGCATTCCGGCCGAAGCGCGGCTCGACCGGCTGACGATCAGCCGCTCCGCCGTGATCTGGCGCGAGGCAGGCAAGCCGGCCGTCACGCTGTCGCCGATCGCCGCTGAGATGTCGGCGGTCAGCCTCGCCGGTCCCTGGCGCTTCGAGGGTGAGGTCGCCGGTGCTTCGCTGCGCGTCACCACCGGCGAGGTGGAGGCCGATGGCAGGCTGCGGACGAAGGCCTATCTCACCGGCGAGGATCTGCAACTCGGTTTCGACGGGGCTCTGGTTCTCCCGAAGGGAGCCGAGGGCGTCGGTGCCGAACTCGACGGCGCCTTCAATCTCTCGCCGGGTGGTGCGGTCGCACTGAACGGGCGGGTCAAGGGCGGCAGCCGCCAGCTCGACCTCTCCGGCCTCACGCTCGATCTCGCGGGCGGCGCGGCGCGGCTGGAAGGCGAGGGGCAGTATCTGCCCGGCACCGGCAAGGGCTCGCTGGCATTGCGCGCGCGCCGGCTCGATGCCGATGCGCTGACGACGGCGCTGGCCGAGCGGCAGGGGTTCGAGCGCGCCTTGCAGGGCCTGCCCGGCGCCTTCGATGTCAGCCTCGACCTCGACCAATTGATCTGGCGTGGCGAGGATTTTTCGACGTTCGCCCTGCGCGGACACCTGCATGACGGAGGCCTGAGTGAGGCCTCGGCTTCCGTGCGTGTGGCCGGCGCGCTGCTGGGAGCGAGCGGGAACCTCGATGCCGAGGGCGCTTCGGGCCGGCTCAATCTCAAGGCTGACGATGCGCGCCGTGTCGGACTGGTGCTGTCGCGGGCCGGGCTCGACCCGGCACTGGCCGACTTCATCGCGCGGCTAGGACGGGTCGATGCCGATATCGTCGGCGCCTGGACGGGCACCGGCGGCCGGTTCCAGCGCCTGCTCGTGGCAGGTTCATCGGGTCTGCGCCTCGATGCCTCTGGCGAGATCGCGCCGAACCGCATCGCCGCGAAGGCGGCGGTGAACGGGCTCTCACTTGATACGCTTCCACCTGGGAACAGCCTCTCCGGCTTGCTCCGGCAGCGCGACGTGGCGCTGGAACTCGCGCTCACCAATCTGCGCTTCCGCAACGCGCCGCCGGGTTCGGCCAATCTCGACCTCCGACGCGAAGGCGATGTCTGGCGCCTGAGCCGGCTTTCTGTGGATGGCTTCGGCGGCGTCGCGGTGACCGGTGCCGGCGCATTGCTGGCGGAGGGCGGCGAGATTTCCGGCCGGGTGCGGGCGCCGCGTTTCGAGACGCTGACGGCGCTGGCCGGGCCGTTGCTGCCGGAGACGGCCGTTCAAGCGCTCCAGCGCGTCGGCGAAGGGCTCGCACGGCTCGATACCGGCTTCCGTCTGACGCGCGCAGCTTCCGGCGAGACCAGCCTGTCGGCGGAAGGCACGGCCGCTGCGGGCAGGCTCAAGCTCGACGGCAGGCTCGACCGGGCCGGCAACTGGAGCCGGGCGGCGTTGGGCTTCGAACTCAACGACCGGCGCCAGGTTTTCGCGGCGCTGGGGCTGCCAGTACCGCAGCAGGGCGGGGCCGGGCGGCTCAATCTCGAACTGGGCGGTGGCAAGGCGACCGGCTCGCTCGCAGGGCCGGGGCTGTCCGTTGTCGTCGAGGATGGCGGGCAAGGGCCTCGGCTGACCCTTCAAGCGGATGGACCGGGGCAGATTCTTGCCGAGGGACCCGCGCGCTTGCTGCCGGACGGCGTGATCGATGCGTCCGCACGGCTTGGTATCGCAGAGGAAGCGATCCGGCTCGACGACATCACGGCCCATCTCGGCGGCGTGGCGGTGAACGGTTCGCTGCTCCTGCCACGCGAGGGGCGTTCGTCGGGACGTATCGCGGTTCCCGCCGCCGATCTGCGCCCGCTGATGAGCGCAGTGCTGGGGCAGGTGGCGGCAACGCCGAATGCGCTCTGGTCCACGGCGCGTTTCGGGCGTGTGGCGGGCTTCCCTGATTTCGACATCGCGGTGGAGGCCGGGACGCTCGTTGCCTTCGAAGGCGGGACGATCCGTAATGCGAGTTTCGCCCTGCGCTCGGACCAGGACGGGCTCAGGATCGACGATATCCGCGGCAGCTATGGCGGCGGGCAGGTCGCCGGGCGGCTCAGCCTGCGGCGCGACGGCGGGCTGGCCCAGCTCAACGGTCGGCTCAGCCTGATGGCGATCGATCTCGGCGAATTCACCAAGGGGGCCGTCGGCGGCAAGGCTTCCGGGCAGATCGAGTTCGGCGGCTCGGGTGAGACGCCGGCGCGATTGGTGGCGGGCCTGAGCGGCGCTGGCAGTCTAGCGCTTACCGGCACGCGCCTCTCACGCTTCGATCCCAATGCCTATGCGCGGATCATCGCCGGCACCGGCGAGGATGCCTCCGAAAGCGACGCATCGCGCCTGCAAGATCGCCTGAGCGAAGCGCTCGACAAGGATGCCTGGGCGCTTGGCGATGTCACGCTGCCCTTTACGCTGGCTGGCGGCTTGATCCGGCTGCAGCCCTTCGCCTTCGAGCGCAACGGCCTGCGTGCCGAGGCGAGCGGCATCCTCGACCTGCGCGCGCTCACCGCCGACCTCAGGCTCGGCCTGAAGCCGCTGGGCGCCCTGCCGAAGGGCTGGCCGGGTGACGCGCCGCAGATCGGCATCGCCTGGCGCGGGCCCTTGTCCAATCTCCGGCGCGAGAGCGATGTCAGCGCGCTGTCGAATACGGTGGCGGCGCGGGCCTTGGCGCGCGAGATCGAGCGGGTCGAGGCCTTCGAAGCCGATGCGCGCGAGCGGGCCATGTATTCAAGGCGCCTGCGTGCCGAGCGCGAGATGCGCGAGAACGAGCGCAAGCTAGGCGAATTCCTCAAGGCGCAGGAAGAGGCCCGTATCGCGGAAGAGAAGCGCCAGGAAGATTTGCGACGCATCGAGGAGCAGCGTCGCCTGGCCGAGGAAAAGCGCGCCGAGGAGTTGCGGCGTGTGGAGCAGGCGCGAGCGGAACTGGAAGCACGCCGACGGGCGGAAGCCGAGGAGCGCGCCCGTGCAGCAGCCGAGCGGGCGGCTGCACAATCGTCCGCGCCGCAGGCTCAACCTCAACCGCAACCGGGTCCGCTGGTCCTGCCGGGAGCGCCGCTCAGCAGCTCGCCGGAAGGGGCGGTGCAGCCGCCGACGGGTGGCGTCGCGCCGCTGCCGCCGATGCAGCTTCAGCCCGGCACGCCGCAGCGCAGCGCGCCATTGCGCTGAGAACTTGATTCAAGTGCTTCGCGATTTGATTCCGGGCTTCGATTGAAGGCTTTGATATCGTGAGCTTATTTGTCTCACGATAGAGGCCTGGTTTCCCGGGGCTGTCAGATGTGGCCGGCCAACTTCCGGTAATGCGCCAGCGCATGGAGCCGCAGCGCGGAAGAAAGATTGAGCTCGCCCCGGCCGGCATCGACCTCGGCGACGAGGGCGGCGATCGGGCGGTCCTCGCTCGCCGCGATTTCCTTCAGCGCTTCCCAGAAGGGCGCTTCCAGCGAGATGCTGGTGCGGTGGCCGGCGATGCTGAGCGAGCGCTTGCGCTCCGGCTTCATGCCGGCTCCGGCTCGTCGCGGTCGAGCTTGTGCCCGTCGACATGGCGGGCCGCCTTGTCGCGCTCGGCTTCGGTCAGCTTGCGCTCGGCCTTGGTCCGGCCGAAGGCAATGCGGTTCTGCGCGGCCGTCTTCTCGGCCTGCGCCCGCGCCTTCTGCTTGCGGACCTGACGGAGGTTGACGATCTCGGCCACCGGCGAGCGCTCCGTCAGTGCGGACCGAGCATCAGCTCGGGCTTGACCGTGGCGTCGAAGACTTTTGGATCGACGCCGGCCTTGAGCGCTTCCTCGCGCAGCGTCGTGCCGTTGTGATGGGCGGCCTTGGCGATGCTGGCAGCCTTGTCGTAGCCGATTGCGGGGGCCAGTGCCGTCACCAGCATCAGCGAGCGCGACAGCAATTCCTTGAGCTGCGCTTCGTTGGCCTCGATGCCCTCGACGCAGTTGACGCGGAAGCTCTCGGCCGCGTCGGCCAGAAGCCGCACGGACTGGAGGAAAGCCGCGGCGATCACCGGCTTGAAGACGTTGAGCTCGAAATGCCCCTGGGAGGCGGCAAAGCCCACCGTCGCCTGGTTGCCATGGACCTGGGTCGCGACCATGGTCAGCGCCTCGGCCTGGGTCGGGTTGACCTTGCCCGGCATGATCGAGGAGCCTGGCTCGTTCTCCGGCAGGCTGATCTCGCCCAGCCCCGAGCGCGGACCGGAGCCCATCAGGCGGATGTCGTTGGCGATCTTGAACAGGTCGGAGGCCAGCGCGGCGAGCGCGCCATGGGCGGCTGCGAGCGCGCCGTGGCTTGCCAGCGCCTCGAACTTGTTGTCGGCGCTGCGGAAGGGCAGGCCGGTCAGGGTTGCGACTTCCCTGGCGAAGAGGGCGGCGAAATCGGGATGGGCGTTGAGCCCGGTGCCGACGGCGGTGCCACCCTGGGCCAGCGCATAGAGCCCGCCCAGCGCCGCCTCGATCCGGCCGATGCCGAGATGGAGCTGCATCGCATAGCCCGAGAATTCCTGGCCGAGCGTGACCGGGGTCGCGTCCTGGAGATGGGTGCGGCCGATCTTGACGAGATGCTTGAAGGCCTCGGCCTTGGCGTTCAGAGCCCTTTCGAGGCCGCGCAGGGCCGGCAGCAGGCGCCGGGTGATCTCCAGCACGGCCGCGATATGCATCGCGGTGGGGAAGGAATCGTTCGAGGACTGGCCGCGATTGACGTGGTCGTTGGGATGGACCGGGCTCTTGGCGCCGAGCCCCGCGCCGAGCAGCTCATTGGCGCGGTTCGCCAGGACCTCGTTGGCGTTCATGTTGGACTGGGTGCCGGAGCCGGTCTGCCAGATCACCAGCGGGAAATGCCCGTCGAACTTGCCGGCGAGCGCCTCGTCCGCCGCGCGCGCGACCGCGCCGGCAACGCGCTGGTCGAGCAGGCCGAGCTTCGCGTTGACATGGGCGGCGGCCTTCTTGACCAGCACCAGCGCATGGACCAGCGGCAGCGGCATGCGCTCGCTCTCGCCGCCGATGCGGAAATTCTCGAGGGACCGCTGTGTCTGTGCGCCCCAGTATCGATCCGCTGGCACCGCGATCGGGCCGAAGGAATCGGTTTCGGTGCGCGTTTCGGTCATGGTGTCCGTCGTCAGGGCTTCTTGCGGAAGGAATCGAGGCTGACCACCTCGGCACCGCCCCGACTGTCATCGCCTTCCGCGGCGGGCTCGGCCTTCGCCGGCGCCGCGGCAGTCTCGGCTGCGGGCGCCTTGCCCTTGGCGGCCGGAATGGCAGTCGGCACGAGCTTGGCCGGTGCGGGCGGAGCCTCGGCGGGTTCGGCTTCCTGCGCGGAAGCGGCATCTTCGGCCTGGTCCTGCGCCTCGAATTTCAGGCCGAACTGGACGGAGGGGTCGAAGAAGGTCGAGATCGCGTCGAAAGGCACAAGCAGCCGCTCCGGCACGCCGGAGAAGGACAGGCCGACCTCGAAGGAATGCTCGCCGACACTCAGGTCCCAGAACTGATGCTGCAGGACGATCGTCATCTCGTCGGGATGCTTCTCGCGCAGGCGCTGCGACAGACGCACGCCCGGCGCCCCGGTCCGGAACGTCACGTAGAAATGGTGCTCGCCCGGCAGCCCGTCGCGCGCGGCCTCCGTCAGGATCTTGCGGACCACGCCCTTCAGCGCGTCCTGCACCATCAGATCGTAACGAAGAACATCCTTGGACATCGAGACGTGATTTCCGCTTGTTGCGTTCCGGCGGGAACAGCCGGCAGGCCGTCAGAAAAAGAAGTGGAGGCTTCTGTTGCCAGGCGCCTCCGAGCCCCGCCTTACGCGGCTAAACGCAAGGGCTTTGGTTTGGGAACCAGCACCGCTTACGCGGCGACGGCAACCCGAGCATTGTTGTCGTTGGCAACTATGCTTTGGCCCGATAACGGCGGAACCATGCCGAGCAAAAGGATAACCTTTACACCCTCGTCGATCCTATTTCGCCCCCGCCAAAACCCTGCATCATCAGGGCTTTGGTGGAGGCGCCGGGTACCGCCCCCGGGTCCGAAAGGCTTATTTCGAGATCCGTTTATCGCCATAGCCGTTCTTGCGAGCGGCACCTGGAATATAGGGAAGGCCGTGGCGTTGGGAAAGGGTTCTCGCGCTTTTTCAGGAAAGAGCGTGGGATAGTTGCCTCAGTCGAGAATGCGTCCATTTCTGATGTCGATGTCGAGGCTCATCTCGTCGTCCTCGGCGGTGCGGCCGGCAATCTCCCAGCGATCGCCGGCGCGGATGATCACCTCGACATGGACGAGGCCGGCGCTCCAGGCGATGTCGCGGGCCTGCCGTTCCGAGATCGTCGCGCTGGCGAGCGTCTCCTCGCCATGGGCGGCGAGCGCGACCAGGGCGTTGAAGGCGAGCGCGGCCAGCAGGCGGCGCGAGGGGGGCAGGACCGGCATATCGGCTATTCCACGAATCAAGGGCGCGATGAGCGGCGCCGATTGAGGCGGGTTTGCGGACAGGAAGGGCTCACAAGCCGTCGCATTTGCGTGAGGCGGCAGGCTCCCGCCATCGACTGTCAGGGCCTGCGGCAAAGGCTGGGGATGCCTGCCTGCCGGGCGGGGCCAAGCGGGTTTCGAGCCGCTATAGTCGCGCGCCTTCCAGAGAGTCGCCATGCGCCAGTATCACGACCTGCTCCAACGCGTCCTGACCGAGGGCGTCCGCAAGGATGACCGCACCGGCACCGGCACGCTCGCCGTTTTCGGCCACCAGATGCGCTTCGACCTGTCGGAAGGCTTTCCCCTGGTCACGACCAAGAAGCTGCACCTGAAATCGATCATCCATGAGCTGATCTGGTTCCTGCGCGGCGACACCAATGTGCGCTACCTCCGGGATAACGGCGTCACGATCTGGGACGAATGGGCCGATGCGAACGGCGATCTCGGGCCGGTCTACGGCCGGCAATGGCGCTCCTGGGCGGCGCCTGACGGGCAGGTGATCGACCAGATCGCCTGGCTGGTGAACGAGATTCGCCGCAACCCGGATTCGCGCCGGCTGATCGTCTCGGCCTGGAACCCGGCAGATATCCCGAAGATGGCGCTGGCGCCCTGCCACTGCCTGTTCCAGTTCTTCGTCGCCAACGGGAAGCTGTCCTGCCAGCTCTACCAGCGATCGGCGGACGTCTTCCTCGGCGTGCCCTTCAACATCGCGAGCTATGCGCTGCTGACCCATATGGTGGCGCAGGTGACCGGCCTCGGCGTCGGCGATTTCGTGCATTCCTTCGGCGATACTCACCTCTATGTGAACCATCTCGACCAGACGCGGCTGCAGCTTTCGCGCGAGCCGCGGGCGCTGCCGAAGCTCGCGCTCAATCCGGCGGTGACGCGGCTGGAGGATTTCCAGTTCGCGGACGTCACGATCACCGATTACGACCCGCATCCCGGCATCAAGGCTCCGATCGCAGTATGAGTGGCCGCGACAGCGTGATCGCGGCCGGGCAGGTCCTGCTTGCCGTTGCGTGCGGCTATGTCGGGGTCGCCGTCGCTTCCTCGCTGTCATCGGTGTCGCGGGGGCGCGAGCCGAGCTTCGACGGCCGGGAAACGGCTTTCTTTCTTAGCCTCGGCCTCGCGACGCTGCTGCTGGCCTCGGTTTCGAGCGAGTCGATTCGCCGGGCGCTTGCGCTGTCATGGCCTTCCGAGCGACGGATTACCGTCCGGTTCGCTCTGGCGCTTATTGGCATCTTCGTGATCGAGGCCGCCGTCCTGTTCTCAGGCGTCCTGGGATCGCTCGACGACTTCAGGGCGATGTCGAACTCGGAGCGCAGCCTGCTGGGCCTCGCCAACGCCGTCGTGTTGGCACCTGTGGTCGAGGAGGCGCTGTTCCGCGGTCTTTTGTTCACGCGCCTGCGCCGCCACTACGCCGCGTTGCCGACGCTTGCCATCGTGACCATCGCCTTCTGCCTCCTGCATCTCGAGAACGGGCTGCTTCATGTCGTATCCGTTTTGCCGGCGGGCGCCTTCCTGGGGCTCGCCCGTGAATTCTCCGGCGGAATCGGATTGCCGATCCTGCTCCATGCCTGCATGAACCTCGCCGTCGTCATCGTGGGACTTGCCTTATGACCCTCTCCATCCGCTCCGCCCGTCCCGGCGAGGCCGGGCTTGTGCTCGGCTTCATCCGCGAGCTCGCCGAATACGAGAAGCTGCTGCATGAGGTCGTCGCGACCGAGGCCGAGATCGAGGCGGCGCTGTTCGAGGAAAATCCGAAGGCGTTTTGCGATATCGCCGAATGGGATGGCGAGCCGGTCGGCTTCGCTGTGTGGTTCTACACCTATTCGACCTTCTCGGGCCGGCACGGCATCTGGCTGGAAGACCTCTTCGTGCGGCCGGACCAGCGCGGGCGCGGCATCGGCAAGGCGCTGATCGCGGGGCTGGCGCGGCGCTGTGTCGCGGAGAAGCTGCCGCGGCTCGCCTGGTGGGTGCTGAACTGGAACGAACCCTCGCGCGTCTTCTATCGGGCGCTCGGTGCCAACGCGCAGGACGAATGGACCGTGAAGCGGCTGGAGGGCGAGGCGCTCGCCAAGCTCGGCGCGGAAGGTTGAGCCATGGAGAAGCGTCCGATCGTGTTGATCGCGGCCGTCGCCGAGAATGGCGTGATCGGCGACGACAATCGGCTGATCTGGCGGTTGAAGAGCGATCTCAAGCATTTCCGCGGTCTGACGCTCGGGCGGCCGGTGCTGATGGGGCGCAAGACCTTCCTGTCGATCGGAAAGCCCCTTCCGGGGCGCGAGATCGTCGTGCTGACGCGCGATACCGGCTTCGCGGCCGAAGGGGTGAGCGTCGCCCATTCGCTTGATGAGGGGCTGGAGCTCGGGCAGCGGCTCGCCGCAGCCAGCGGGGCGGATTCCGTCGTGGTCGCGGGGGGGGCGGAGATCTACCGCCAGGCACTGCCGCTGACGGACCGGCTGGAGCTGACCATCGTCCATGCCAAGCCATCAGGCGATGCGCTCTTTCCCGATTGGGAGCGCGATGCCTTCGAGGTCGGGGCTAGGGATCATCACCCCGCCGATGCCGAGAACGAGCATCCTTATACCTTCGTCACCTACAGCAGGCGCGGCTGATCGCCGCTTTTCGGGGGGCGTCATTGCGAGGAGCGGAGCGACGAAGCAATCCAGGGGACTGGGTCCAAGCCTTCGACCCGGTCCCCTGGATTGCTTCGCTATGCTCGCAATGACGGAGTGGGCGCGGCTGATCGCCGCTTTCCATTCACGATGAATGGCTTGCGCCGTTGACGAATCCATGGCCCATGACCAAGTCAGCCCAGCGTCTTCAGCCGAAGGCGCTGACAAGCGGCCGTCTTTCGCCTATGGCTCGGCCTCGATAGAACGAAAGGGAACGGCTCGAGAATGCCTTGGAGCAATCAGAGCGGCGGTGGCAGCGGCGGGGGAGGTCCCTGGGGTCAGCGCGGAGGCAATGGCGGCGGCCCCTGGGGCGGCGGTTCAGGCGGAGGCAATGGCAATCCGCCCGATCTCGAGGAAATCCTGCGGCGCAGCCAGGACCGGCTCAAGAACCTGATGCCGGGTGGCAATATCGGCGGGCGCGGGCTCGTCCTCGGCGCCCTGGCCTTGATTCTGATCTGGCTCGGCTCCGGCATCTATTTCGTGCGGCCCAACGAGGTCGGCCTCAACGTCGTCTTCGGCCGCTTCGCCGGCAAGACCGGCGAGGGCATGAACTGGAACTGGCCCTATCCGGTCGGCAGCGTGATCAAGCCGCAGGTGACCAACGTCATCACCACCGAGGTCGGCTTCCGGACGATCGAATCGGTCCGCACCTCGCGCCAGACCGACGTCATCGAAGAGAGCCTGATGCTCACCGGCGACGAGAACATCGTCGACATCGATTTCATCGTGCAGTGGCAGATCGACCCGGCCGCGCCCGAGGACTACGTCTTCAACATCCAGGATCCCGCCGGCACGGTGAAGGCCGTGGCCGAAAGCGCGATGCGCGAAATCATCGGCCGCCGCAATATCCAGCCGGTGCTGACGACCGATCGCGGCACGATCGAGACCGAGGTCCGCCATCTGATGCAGGAGACGCTCAACGGCTACAATGCCGGCGTGCGGATCAGCCTCGTCCAGCTGCAGAAGGTCGACCCGCCGCAGCAGGTCATCGACGCCTTCCGCGACGTCCAGGCAGCCCGCGCCGACCAGGAGCGGCTGCGCAACGAGGCGCAGACCTACGCCAACCGCGTCGTGCCCGAAGCACGCGGCCGCGCCGCGCAGCTGACCCAGGCGGCCGAAGCCTTCAAGGAGCAGACCGTCGCCGAGGCGCGTGGTCAGGCCAGCCGCTTCAACGCGGTCTACGAGCAGTACAAGAAGGCTCCGGGCGTGACGCGCGAGCGTCTCTTCCTGGAGACGATGGAACGCATAATGGGCGGTACGGACAAGATCATCCTCGACAACCCGGCGGGCGGGCAGGGCGTGGTGCCCTATCTGCCGCTCGACCAGCTCAATGCCGGCCGACAGGCCCCGGGCTCCCGCCAGCAGGGAGGGGCCATCCGATGAACGGCTCCTTCCTTCGCGGGGCGCTGCTGGTCGTCGTCGCCGCCGTCGCGGTCGTGCTCTACGCCTGCACCTTCGTGGTCTCGCAGACGCAGTCCGCGATCGTGCTCAAGTTCGGCGCCGTGCGCGCGGTCAAGACCGCACCCGGCCTCTACCTGAAGTGGTTCGCGCCGATCGAGACGGTGACACTGCTCGACAACCGCATCCTCGATCTTGACCTGCCGGCCCAGGAAATCATCGCCTCGGACCAGAAGCGTCTCGTCGTCGATGCCTTCACGCGCTACCGGATCTCGGATCCGCTGCGCTTCTACCAGGCGGTCAACAATGTCCCGCGGGCGAACTCGCAGCTCGCCTCGATCGTGAACGGCAACGTTCGCTCGGTGCTGGCGGAGGCCACCTTCACGGCGATGGTGCGCACGGACCGCACGCGGCTGATGAACCGCATTCGCGACGACGTGAACCGCGAGGCGGCCCGCTTCGGCATGACCGTGGTCGACGTCCGGCTGCGGCGCGTCGACCTGCCGGCGGCGAACTCGGCGGCAGTGTTCCAGCGCATGCAGACCGAACGGCAGCGCGAGGCGGCGGAAGCGCGCGCCCTCGGCGGCCAGCAGGCGCAGGAAATCCGCGCCCGGGCCGACAGGGACTCGACCGTGATCGTGGCCGAAGCGCAGCAGCACGCCGACGAGATCCGCGGCGCGGGCGAGGCGGAGCGCAACAAGGTCTTCGCCGAAGTCTTCGGCAAGGATCCGGAGTTCTTCTCCTTCTACCGGTCGATGCAGGCCTATGAGGCCAGCATCAAGCCGGGGGATACGCGAATGGTCCTGACGCCGGATTCGCCGTTCTTCCGTTTCTTCAACGGCCCTAACGCACAGCGTCAGGACGGCCAGGCTGCGGCTCCCGCGGCGCCTGCCACGCCTGCGCCGGCCCGGCCCTGATCATGGCGAGCGACGCGGATGCTTGATTTCGTCGCGGCGCTCGGCCTGGTCTTCGCTATCGAGGGCATTCTCTTCGCCGCGATCCCGCATCTGGCGAAGGATGCCCTCCGTAGCGCAGCGGAAACCCCGCCGGACCGAATGCGGCTCATCGGCCTCGGCTCGGCTGTCCTGGGCGTAGTCCTGGTCTGGGTCGCGCGCGGGGGCTGAAGAATCGACGGGCAGGCACATGATCGTGTTCGATGACATGATCGTGCGTCGCCCTTCCGCCGTATTTTGGAGTTCAATCATCGGGCACGTCCGCTTGCCTTGCGGCACCGGGCGTGCATGCCTTTCATCGATCGGCCTGCATTTTTCCGACATGAGGACCCCTATGGCATCGAACACCCTTTCCGCAGTCCGGCCTGTCCGCATCGCTCTGGCTGCCGGCGTCGCCGGTCTCGCGCTGTTGGCCTCGCCGGTGCTTGCGCCGGGGCATGCGCAGGCCAATACGCCGCTCCTCCAGGGGCAGACCTCGCTTGCCGATCTCGTCGAGAAGGTCATGCCGGCGGTGGTCAACATCTCGGCGGTCACCACCAACGACACGAAGGGCCGCAATCTGCCGCAACTGCCGCAGCTCGGCCCCGACACGCCTTTCGGCGACCTGTTCGAGGAATTCTTCAACCGTCGCAACCAGCAGGGCGAGCGCCAGGCGCCGCAGCAGCGCCGCTCGCAATCGGCCGGTTCCGGCTTCGTGGTCGATCCCTCTGGGATCGTGGTCACCAACAACCACGTCATCGGCGACGCCAACGAGATCACGGTGATCTTCAATGACGGCCTGCGGCTCAAGGCCGAGGTCATCGGCAAGGACAGCAAGGTCGACCTCGCCGTGCTGCGCGTGAAGCACGACAAGCCTCTGCCGGCGGTCAAGTTCGGCGATTCCGACAAGATGCGGATCGGCGACCCCGTGATGGCGATCGGCAACCCGTTCGGCCTCGGCGGCTCGGTCTCCTCGGGCATCGTCTCGGCCCGCAACCGCGACATCAGCCAGGGGCCGTACGACACCTATATCCAGACCGACGCCGCCATCAACAAGGGCAATTCGGGCGGCCCGCTGTTCAACATGGCTGGTGAGGTCATCGGCATCAACACGGCGATCCTGTCGCCGACGGGTGGCTCGGTCGGCATCGGCTTCGCCGTGCCCTCGACGCTGGCGACCAACATCGTCGACCAGCTCAAGGAGTTCGGCGAGACCCGGCGCGGCTGGCTCGGCGTGCGCATCCAGACCGTCGACGACGCCACGGCCGAGGCGCTGGGCCTGGGGACAGCGCGCGGCGCGCTCGTCGCCGGCATCGACGAGAAGGGCCCGGCCAAGCCGGCCGGCCTCGAAACCGGCGACGTGATCGTCAAGTTCGACGGCAAGGACGTGAAGGATTCGCGCGACCTGCCGCGCATCGTCGCGGCGACGCCGGTCGGCAAGGACGTGCCGATCCTCGTGATCCGCAAGGGCAAGGAAGAAACCAAGACGGTCAAGCTCGGCCGCCTCGAGGATGGCGAGAAGGTCCAGACGGCCTCGGCGAACAAGCCGACGGCCGAGCCGGCCAAGCCCGCCGTGACGACCGCGCTGGGCCTCGAGTTCTCGCCGCAGACGGACGAACTCAAGAAGCGTTACACGATCAAGGACGGCCTCAAGGGCGTGGTCATCACCAAGGTCGACGCCAATTCGAACGCCGCCGACAAGCGCATCCTCGTCGGCGAGCTGATCGTCGAGGTCGGCCAGGAGCCGGTCAACGCGCCGCAGGATGTGACCAAGCGGCTGGACGCGCTCAAGAAGGAAGGCAAGAAGTCGGCCCTCCTGCTCATCTCGAACGGCCAGGGCGAGGTCCGCTTCGTCGCGGTGTCGATGAACTGAGACTGGCGGTATCCAAAGAATATGAAGGGCGGTCCGGTCGGCCGCCCTTTTTCTTTTCGTCATTGCGAGGAGCGAAGCGACGAAGCAATCCAGGGGGCCGGGTTGGACGTCTCACCCAGTCCCCCTGGATTGCTTCGCTACGCTCGCAATGACGGTTCTGCCGGATGAGAAACCGGACTAGATACGAGGCGAGGCGCCGCGTCCGAGCAGGCGGGCGCTGGGAGAGACCGAGATGAAGATCAGCGAGATTCCCTTCGTTACCACCGACTGGACGACGATCCCCGTGGAGCGCCATGCCGGCGACAGCGGCGAGGCGACCTGGCGCGTCCAGTATTTCGGCCCGGAGGACAACCGCATCCGGGTGCGGATGGTCGAGTATTCGCCGGGCTATGTCGCCGACCACTGGTGCTCGAAGGGGCACATCATCCTGTGCCTCGAAGGCGAGATGGAAACCACGCTTGCGGACGGGCGCGTGCTGCCCCTCAAGGCCGGCATGAGCTATCAGGTCGCCGACAATGCCGAGGCGCATCGCTCCGCGACCAAGACCGGCGCGAAGCTCTTCATCGTCGATTGAAGCGCGGCCTATCAAACCTAAACGCGGGTCATCCCGGATATTCGCTTCGCTCCGTCCGGGATGACAGGTATTTCGAGCGCTGGATCAGCCGCGGACGATCTCGCTGCCCGTGTAGCCCTGGGCATAGAGCAGGGCGGTGAGATCGGCATGGTCGAGCCGGGCATCGGCCGCCGCCGCCACCGTCGGCTTGGCACGGAAGGCTGCACCCAGACCCGCCTCGCCGAGCATGGCGAGATCGTTGGCGCCGTCGCCGACGGCCAAGGTCTGCGCGGGCGCGAGCTTGAAGCGGGCGCGCAATTCGATGAGCGCATCCAGCTTGGCCTGCTTGCCGAGGATCGGATCGGCGACCTCGCCGTTCAGGATGCCGTCGCTGGCGATCAGCGTGTTCGAGCGGTGCTCGTCGAAGCCGATGGTCTGGCCGATCGGCCCGGTGAAGACGGTGAAGCCGCCCGAGACGAGAGCCGTATAGCCGCTATTCGCCCGCATCGTCTGGACCAGTTCGCGACCACCCGGCGTCAGGGTGATGCGGTCACGGATGATCTCGCCGACGACGGAGAGGGGCACGCCCTTCAGCAGGGCGACGCGCTCGCGCAGCGCCGGTTCGAAATCGATCTCGCCGCGCATGGCGCGTTCGGTGATCGCGGCGACATGCTCCTTCAACCCGACGACGGCGGCGAGCTCGTCGATGCATTCCTGGCCGATCATCGTCGAATCCATGTCGGCGAGGAACAGCGCCTTGCGGCGGGTCGCTGCCGGCTGGACGATGACATCGATCGCGGCGCCGTCCAGAGCGGTCCGGATATCGGCTTCGAGCTTGCGCGCGTCGGCCGCTTCCGCGAAGAGGTCGGCTGCGATTTCGCCGTCGAGCACGGCTGTGCCGGTAGTGCCCGGCACAGCGCGGCCAAGGCGGGCGAGAAGGGTTTCGCCGACGAGCGCCTGGCCGTGGGCGGATACGAGTGTGGC
The DNA here is from genome assembly GCF_945956895.1 of uncultured Allobosea sp. GTDB lineage: Bacteria > Pseudomonadota > Alphaproteobacteria > Rhizobiales > Beijerinckiaceae > Allobosea. Next base: position 64,107 of record NZ_CAMFJF010000005.1, read on the forward strand.
GACGAGCATGTGAGGGACCGGGTGAAGGCGGAAGGGCAATTCGGCGCGGTGCTCATCGCAGGTCCGACCGCGAGCGGCAAGTCCGCGCTGGCGATCGAGATCGCGCGTCGCACCGGCGGGACCGTCGTCAACGCGGATTCCATGCAGGTCTATGCCGATCTGCGCGTTCTCTCGGCGAGGCCGAGCGAAGCGGAGGAGGCGATGGTGCCGCACCGCCTCTACGGCCACGTTGATGGCGCCGTGAACTATTCGGCGATGCGCTATGCCGCCGATGTGACGGAGTTGCTCGCCGATCTGCGTGCAAAAGGCTCGCTGCCGATCCTGGTCGGGGGCACGGGGCTCTATTTCAAGGCTGTCACCGAAGGTTTCTCGGCGATGCCACCGGTGCCGGAGGCGGTGCGGGCCGCCTTCCGCACCCATGCCGATGGGCGCGAGACGGCGGCGCTCCATGGCGAGCTCGCGGCTTGTGATCCCGCCATGGCGGAGCGATTGCGGCCAAGCGACCGGATGCGGATCATGCGGGCATTGGAGGTCTTCCGGGCGACGGGGCGTTCGTTGGCGAGTTTCCAGGGCGAGCGCGAGCCGGGACCTCTGGGTCAGGTGCCGACGCTGCGCCTCTTCGTGCATCCCGAACGCGAGGCCATCAGGGAGCGGATCGACCGGCGCTTCGAGACGATGATGGGGGAGGGTGCGCTGGATGAGGTCGCGCGGTTGAAGCGACGCGGGCTCGATCCCTTGCTGCCGATCATGCGCGCCCATGGCGTGCCTGGCTTGATCGCCCATCTCGACGGCGCGATCACGCTGGACGAGGCGATCCGGCGCGGCCAGGCCGATACGCGCGCCTATGCCAAACGGCAGGTGACGTGGTTCCGCCACCAGATGGAAGGGTGGGAAGCGGTCGCTCCGGAGGCCGCGCTGGAGGCGGCCATCCGACACCTCGGCTGCTGACGGCTGGTTTGGATAGTCCTCAAGCCCTCATCCTGAGGAGGCCCGTAGGGCCGTCTCGAAGGATGATCCAGAAGGCTCCCGAACCATCTGGAGCATCCTTCGAGACGCCGCTCATGCGGCTCCTCAGGATGAGGGCTTGCATTTGCGAATGGGTTGCTGACGTTCAGGCCGCCGCGGCGACGGGGGCGGGATCGGCGAGGCCGAGGCGGTTGCGGCCTTCGTTCTTGGCGCGATAGAGCGCCTGGTCGGCACGGGCGGTCAGCGATGCCAGCGTTTCGCTGGGTTGGCGGGCGGCGATGCCGAGGCTTGCGGTCACCCTGAGCGCCAGGGTTTCGGACACCGGCATCGAGCGGGTGAGCAGGGCGCCCTGGATCTGACGGGCACTGGCCGCGGCGGAGGCGAGGTCGCTGCCTTGCAGCAGGATGCCGAATTCCTCGCCGCCGAAGCGGCCGACCAGATTGCGCTCGTTGCGGAACTGCCCGAGCAGGAGGTCGGCGAAGGCACGGATCACCGCATCGCCGGCCGGGTGGCCATAGGTGTCGTTGACCTGCTTGAAGTGATCGAGATCGACGATGATCAGGGCGAGCTCGGTGCCGGCGGCTTCGCTCGCGGCGATGGCGGCATTGGCCTTTTCGGTAAAGGAGCGGCGGTTGAGCAGCGCCGTGAGCGGATCGGTCTCCGCGAGGCGGCGCAATTCGTTCTCCCGCTCCTCGCGCAGGCCGATCTCCTCGGAGAGGGCGCGGCGGGTGGCGCGCTCGCGCCCGATCTCGAGCGCCAGGGTGGCGGCGCGCATTTGCAGGGTCTGATTGGCGACCGTCAGGTCGGTGATATCCGTCAGCGTCAGCAAGAGTCCGTCGCCGAGCGGTGCGATCGCGACCCTGAGCCAGGTCGTCGCGCCATTATGCGTGAACGAGGCTTCGAGCATGTCGGGGCGCTGCAGGTCGATGGCATAGAGGCAGCGGCGCCAGATCGAGGGTTCGTGCAGGAAGGGCAGGGTCTCGCGTCCATCGGTGTCGAGCAGATTGACGTCCGGACGGCCGCTCAGCTCGGCGGCGCGCTGGTTGGCGGTGACGACGACGGCCTGCTCGATCCGGTTGGCGGCGTCGCGGATGAAGCGCAGCGCGACGATGCCGCTGGGGGAGCTTTCAAGCACGGCATTGAGCAGGTCCTCGCGGAACTGCAGCGGCCGGCTGAAGGCGACGATGAAGCGGCGGCCGTCCCGCGTGACCGTCGGCAGCACCAGGCGTTCCCACAAGGCGACGCGCACCGCCTGGGTCGAGCGGTGCACGGTGTAGAGCGGGCGGTCCTGCGCCAGGGCCTGGTCGAAGCTGTCGATCGTGAAGCGGGCGACGCGCTCGCGCATGCCCGAGAGGCGTTGCCCGAGGCGGGTGGCTCCGGAGTAGCGCACGATTTCGCGGCCGAAATGCAACCAGCGGTAATCGCCGTCTCCGGTCGGCTCGAGGATCATCAGGTCGTCGCCGAAATCCGGTAGCAGCGTGGCGGCGAGCGCCTCATAGGCGACGGCCTCGTTCTCGTTGCGATGAAGCACGAAGCGGCGCAGGATCTGCGCGATTTCCGGTGCGTGCGCGCGCGCCGCGATATTCTCGGAGTGGACCTCGTAATACATAGCCGTCCCGGTTCGAGCGTGCTTACGTTAGGGCCGACGGATTGAGAAAGTGTTCCCTAAAGGCACGACATTTTCAGGAGCGGGCGGCCGGTGGCTCTTTAGGGGCTCTTAGCCATGTTAACGCTTGACCGGCTGCACGCCCTCCGTTAGCGTTCGGCAACTTTCGCCAAGGATCATGAGCGCGATGCGCAAGCTTATTCTCGTAGAGGTGCGCTGGTAGGGGCCGGTTTAACAACCGGGCGTCCCCGACGCCAGCGCACGCCCAGGCCCCTCCGAGGGCCTTTTTTATTGCCCGCATTCCAGACAGACCAGAAGACCAGCCGCAGGAGAGCGTAATGAGCGAGATGATGACCGGCGCCGAGATGGTCGTCCGCGCGCTTCAGGATCAGGGTGTCGAGCACCTGTTCGGTTATCCGGGCGGCGCCGTACTCCCGATCTACGACGCCATTTTCCAGCAGGACAAGGTCAAGCACGTCCTCGTCCGCCACGAGCAGGGCGCCGTCCATGCCGCCGAGGGCTATGCCCGGTCCGGCCCTGGCAAGGTCGGCTGCGTGCTCGTCACCTCCGGCCCCGGCGCGACCAATGCCGTCACCGGCCTGACCGATGCGCTGCTCGACTCGATCCCGCTGGTCGTCATCACCGGGCAAGTCCCGACGCATCTGATCGGCTCCGACGCCTTCCAGGAATGCGATACGGTCGGCATCACCCGCTCCTGCACCAAGCACAACTATCTGGTGAAGAGCATCCACGACCTGCCGCGCATCCTGCACGAGGCGTTCTACGTCGCAGCGAACGGCCGCCCGGGCCCGGTCGTGATCGACATCCCCAAGGATATCCAGTTCGCCTCCGGCTCCTATACCCGGCCGCGTGACAACCAGCACAAGACCTACCGCCCGGTGGTCAAGGGCGACCTGAACAAGATCAAGGCCGCGGTTGAGCTGATCGCAAGCGCGAAGCGGCCGGTCTTCTATACGGGTGGCGGCGTGATCAATTCCGGCCCGCATGCCTCGGCGCTGCTGCGCGAACTGGCGCGGCTGACGGGCTTCCCGGTCACCTCGACGCTGATGGGGCTCGGCGCCTTCCCGGCCGCTGACAAGCAGTGGCTCGGCATGCTGGGCATGCACGGCACCTACGAAGCAAACCTCGCGATGCATGACTGCGACGTCATGATCAATATCGGCGCGCGCTTCGACGACCGCATCACCGGGCGCATTGACGGCTTCTCGCCGCGCTCGAAGAAGATCCATATCGACATCGACCCGTCCTCGATCAACAAGACGGTCAAGGTCGATATCGGCATCGTCGGCGACTGCGCCCATGTGCTCGAGGACATGGTCCGGATCTGGCGCGAGACCGGCGCCCAGGTCGACAAGACCGCGCTCGCCGCCTGGTGGACGCAGATCGATGGCTGGCGCAGCCGCAAGAGCCTCGCCTACAAGCGCTCGGACACGATCATCAAGCCGCAATATGCGCTGGAGCGCCTCCATGCGCTGACGAAGGACCGCGATACCTACATCACGACCGAGGTCGGCCAGCATCAGATGTGGGCCGCGCAGTACCTGCATTTCCAGGAGCCCAATCGCTGGATGACTTCGGGCGGCCTCGGCACGATGGGCTACGGCCTGCCGGCGGCGATCGGCGTGCAGATGAAGCACCCCAAGGCCCTCGTCATCGACGTCGCCGGCGAGGCCTCGATCCTGATGAACATGCAGGAAATGTCGACGGCGGTGCAGTACCGGCTGCCGGTGAAGATCTTCATCCTCAACAACGAGTACATGGGCATGGTGCGCCAGTGGCAGGAACTGCTGCATGGCGGGCGCTATTCGGAGAGCTATTCGCAGTCCCTGCCGGATTTCGTGAAGCTGGCCGAGGCCTATGGCGGCCACGGCATCCGCTGCGACGACCCGGCCAAGCTCGACGCCGCGATCATGGAGATGATCGAGACGCCCGGCCCGGTGATCTTCGACTGCCTCGTCGCCAAGGAAGAGAACTGCTTCCCGATGATCCCGTCGGGCAAGGCGCATAACGAGATGATCCTGCCCGATTTCGAAGGCGATACCGGCCAGATCATCGACGCCAAAGGCAAGCAGCTCGTCTGAGCCCGTCCAGACTCCCTCAGCCCTCATCCTGAGGAGCCGCATAGCGGCGTCTCGAAGGATGCTCCAGTGGGTGGGGAGGGATCTGGATCATCCTTCGAGACGCGGGCTTTGCCCGCTCCTCAGGATGAGGGCTGAGGGTACGATTGAAGGAAAGCACCATGGCCACCATCGGTTTGATCGGCGGGATGAGCTGGGAGTCGACCGCGGTCTATTACCGGCTCCTCAACGAGGGCGTGCGCGCGCGTTCGGGTGGGCTGCATTCGGCCGACGTGCTGCTGCATTCGGTCGATTTCGCAGGGATCGCGGAGATGCAGGCGAAGGGCGACTGGGCCGCGGCCGGCGCGGCGCTAGCCGCAAGCGCGCGTCGCCTCGAACAGGGCGGTGCTTCCTGCCTCGTGCTCTGCACCAACACCATGCACAAGGTCGCCGATCAGATCATCGCCGCGACCAAGCTGCCATTCCTGCATCTCGCCGACGTGACGGCACGGGCGGTGCTGGCGTCCTCGTCGCGCCGGCCGCTCTTGCTGGCGACGCGTTTCACCATGGAACAGGGTTTCTATCGCGACCGGCTCAGGGCCTTCGGTGTCGAGGTGCTGGTGCCGCCCCCCGAGGAGCGCGACGACGTCCATCGCATCATCTACGAGGAATTGTGCCGGGGGCGGATCGAGCCGGCCTCGCGCGAGCGCTACCGCGCCATCGTCGCACGCGCCGCGAAGGAAGAGGGCGCCGATGGCGTTATCCTCGGCTGCACCGAGATCGGCCTCTTGCTGTCGCAGGGCGATGTTTCCGTGCCAGTGTTCGACACAACAGCTCTGCATGTCCAGGCGGCGCTCGATTTCGTCGACGAGTGGGAGGTCGCCGCGGCATGAAGCTTCTGATCGGCAACAAATGCTACTCGTCCTGGTCGCTCCGGGCCTGGCTGCTGATGCGCGCGACCGGGATCGCCTTCACCGAACAGCTCGTGCTGCTCGACGAGCCCGGCTTCAAGGAGGCGATCTTCGCGGTTGCGCCCGGCAGCGGCGGCACCGTGCCGACGCTGGTCGACGGCGAGATCGCCGTCTGGGAGACGCTGGCGATCTGCGAATACCTGCATGACACGCAGCCTGAGGCCGGCATCTGGCCGCGCGACAAGGCTGCCCGCGCCCATGCGCGCGCCATCTCCAGCGAGATGCATGCCGGCTTCACCGCGCTGCGCGGGGCCTGCCCGATGAATCTCGGCAAGCGTTTCGCCGCGCGAGATCGCGGCCCCGGCGTCGCCCGTGATGTCGAGCGATTGACTGGGCTGTGGCGGCGCGCGCGCGAGCGCTTCGGTGCCGGCGGGCCCTTCCTCTATGGCGCCTTCTCGGCGGCGGACGCGATGTATGCGCCGGTCGTCACGCGGCTCGACACCTACGGCATCGTCGTCGATCCGGTCTCGCGGGATTACATGCAGGCGGTGCTCGCGCTGCCCGCCTATCGCGAGTGGCTTGCCGCCGCGCTGGTGGAGCCCTGGATCGTAGCGCAGGACGAGGTCGACGAACCCGTGCTCGTCAATCTCCGCAACAGCTGATCATTCCATTCCGACAGATTTCATCCGCTCCAACCGCCTCACAGGTCCGCCATGTCGAAGCCCGCTACCCATTACCCGAATGCTCCCAAGGCCCAGCCGACCGCGCGCCACACCCTGGCGGTGATCGTCGACAACGAACCGGGCGTTCTTGCCCGCATCGCCGGGCTGTTCTCGGGCCGGGGCTACAATATCGAGAGCCTCACCGTCTCCGAGACCGAGCATGAGAAGCATCTCTCGCGCATCACGGTGGTGACCTCCGGCACGGCCAATGTCATCGACCAGATCAAGGCGCATCTCGACCGGCTGGTGCCGGTGCATCGCGTCGTCGACCTGACCGAGCAGGGCGAGGCGATCGAACGCGAGCTCGCCCTGATCAAGGTGGTCGGCAAGGGCGATCATCGTGTCGAGGCGATGCGCCTCGCCTCGGCCTTCGGCGCGCGCGTGCTCGATGCCTCGCTGACCTCCTTCGTCTTCGAACTGACCGGTGCGACCGAGGAGATCGAGCGCTTCATCAAGACGATGACGGCGGTGGGGCTGACCGAGGTCTCGCGCACCGGCATCGCCGCGATGAGCCGCGGGCCGGAATCGATGTGACCATGGCACTGACGCCGGACCAGCTGAGCCAGATCGCCATGTTCCTGGGCATCGTCGGGTTCGGCTGTTTCGCCTGGCCGATCGCGATGCGCCTGTCAGGGAGAGGGCAGGCCGAGCCGCTCGGCAGCGGCAAGAGCCTGCGTTCGCCGCTGTGGTGGGCCGGCTTCCTGTTGACCATCGCGGCGATCTTCCTCCAGCGCATCGCGAGCCAGCAGGTCGCGGGCGGCTGACGCAGCGCCGGAAACATGCCGTCTTGCTTCGCAAGAAATGCGCGCGCATGACTTGGCGAGGAGGGACGCCTGATGTCGATCCAGCTCGAGGTTCGCAGCTATCGCGGCGGCGATCGGCATCATCACGAGTTCAGCCAGATTCTGCTGCCGATGCAGGGCGCCATGCGGCTGGATGTCGAGGGGCGCCGGGGCGTCGTCTCCCATAACTGCGTCGCGCTGATCCCGCAGTACTGCGAGCACGGTTTCGAGCCGAGCAGCGATTGCAGCATGCTCATCCTCGACGTCGACATGGCGGGCCTGGGCAGCGAGGCGCAGCCGGCATTGCTCAACAGCCGGGAGCCCTCGCTCCTGCCGATCGCGCCCTGGCTGTGGCGCATGTTCCGCCAGCTCGGCACGGAGGTCGAAACCGGAGCCTGTCCGACGGGAGCCGCTGCGCGCATGGCGATGACGGCGCTGCATCTGGTCGAGCCGGGCGAGCGGCCGCAGCCCTGGTCGCGCGCCGAACGGCGCGTACTGGACGTTGCGGAGGCGGGGCAGGGCGCGGGTGTCGCGCAGATGGCCCGGATGGCCGGGCTCGGGCAGAGCCAGTTCCATGCCCTGTTCCGGGCGACCATGGGCCGCTCGCCGAAGCAATTGCAGCTCCAGCGCCTGTTCGAGCGTGCGGCGGAGAGATTGGCCACGACGTCCGCGCCGGTTTCGGAGATTGCCTACGATCTCGGCTACCAGAACGCGGCATCCTTCAACCGGCAGTTCAAGCGGCGTTTCGGCCTGACGCCGAGCGAGTTCCGCGCCGCGAACCGCAGGTCGGGAAGGTCCTGAACCCGGCATCGCAGTTTCGGCCAAGCCGTCCGGAGCTTCGCCTCATCACGGCCGTGCCGGCGCTTGCTAGCTTGGGCGCTCGCGATGACCGTTTGCGGAGAGCCCGGCGATGAAGCTGACCGATTTCAAAGTCCTGACATTCGATTGCTATGGCACCCTGATCGACTGGGAAACCGGCATCTGGAACGCCCTGCAACCGCTCCTGAGCGCCGGCGGAATCGCATTGGAGCGCGAGGACGCGCTCGCCCGTTTCGCCCGCTATGAGAGCGAACAGGAGGAGGTGACGCCCTCCCTGCGCTACCCGACGCTGCTGGCTGCGGTGCATGCGCGCTTCGCGCGGGATCTCGGCCTGCGCATCCATGCCGATCTCAACGAGCGCTTCGGCGCCTCGGTGCCGGACTGGCCGGCCTTTCCCGATTCAGCCGAGGCGCTGGTCTATCTCAAACGGCACTACAAGCTCGTGATCCTGTCCAATGTCGACCGTCAGAGCTTCGCCGCCAGCAACCGGAAGCTCGGTGTGACCTTCGACGGCATCCACACCGCCGAGGATATCGGTTCGTACAAGCCCGACCCGCGCAACTTTGCCTTCTTGCTGGAGCATCTGCAGGCCGATCTCGGGCTCGCTGCGCATCAGGTGCTGCATACCGCGCAGAGCCTGTTCCACGACCATGTGCCGGCGCAGAAGGCCGGGCTGGCGCGAGCCTGGATCGACCGGCGCTTCGACAAGGCCGGCAGCGGCGCGACGCAGGTGCCCGAGAAGCGGCCGAGCGTGGATTTCCACTTCAAGAGCCTGGCCGAGATGGCGCAGGCACATCGCGAGGCCACTGCCTGACGGGCAGGGGTGGCCCTTCGGCGGCGGCGTTTCAGCCGCTGAAGCCGCCTTCGTCGAGGAAAGCCTGCTCCGGCGCCGTAGTCTCGCGCCCGAGCACCGGGTTGCGATGCGGGAAGCGGCCGAAATCGCGGATGATGTCGCGGTGGATCTCGGCGTACTTCACGCCGTCGGCATCATCGGCGGCGGCGCAGAGCGCGATGCAGCGCTCCTGATCCTCCAGTCCTTCGGAATGCATGAAGGGCATGTAGAAGAAGCGCTTTTCCGGCGGCTGATAGGCTTCGTCGAACCCCCTGGCGATCGCGCGTTCGGCGACTTCAACCGCTTGCGCATCTGTGGCGAAGGCGCGGGGGCTGCCGCGAAACATGTTGCGCGGGAACTGGTCGAGCAGGATCAGCAGCGCATAGACGCCTTCAGGGGTTTCCTCCCAATCGACGAGCTTTCCGGCCGCCGCGGCCTCATGGACAGGGAAGAAGTGCCGGCTGATCTCCGCGTCGAAGGCGTCGTCCTTGGCGAACCATTTCTCTGGGCCGGCCTCGCGCCAGAAGCTGACGACGGCATTGGCGCTGGGCAGGGTCATGAATGGCTCCGTTCCTCGAAATCCGATGGCTCAGAGATAATTCTTCCGCGGCCATCCGCCAGTCGCGAATAACGCTTGCGGGCCGCCGATGGGTGCGATAGATGCCTGAACCGTAACGTACGGTACTGGATTCCTTCCGCTCATGACGCAGGTTCAGGCAGAGACGCAAGGCGAGGCGCTGACAGCGCGCCAGCAGGCCGTGCTCGATGCCGTGCTGAGCCTGATGGTCGAGAAGGGCAGCGGGCTCACCATGACCGCCGTCGCGCGACGCGCGAGCTGCTCCAAGGAGACGCTCTACAAGTGGTTCGGCGATCGCGACGGTTTGCTCACCGCGACCGTGCAGTGGCAGGCCTCGAAGGTGAGGGCGGGCAATTACGACCGGCAGAACCTCGATGCCGGCACCTTGCGTGAGAGCCTGAAGGGTTTCGCCGCGAACTGGCTGGAGGTGATCACCTCGCCGACCTCGATCGCGCTCAACCGCATCGGCATCAATCAGGCGGCCTCGCGCGACGGGAATCTCGGCTCGATCGTGCTGGCCAACGGCCGCTTCGCCATCGGCGAGCGCCTTAAACCCGTGCTCGACGCCGGGCGCGAGGCGGGTTTGCTCGCCTTCGATGATACCGAGACGGCCTTCCGCACCCTCTTCGGCCTCGCCGGCCGCGACGTCCAGATCCGGCTCCTGCTCGGCGACACGCTGACGTTGAGCCGGGCCGAGATCGCCACTGACGCCGAGCGGGCGACCGAGCAGTTTCTCACCCTCTACGGCACGGGGCTGATCGCCTCGGGCCGGGACAAGACCAACGCGTGACAAAGGAGACACCCATGCGCGTTTATTACGATCGTGATGCCGACATCAACCTGATCAAGGGCAAGAAGGTCTGCATCGTCGGCTACGGCTCGCAGGGCCATGCGCATGCGCTCAACCTGCGCGATTCCGGCGTCAAGGAGATCATCATCGCGCTCAAGGCCGGCTCGGCCACGCGCAAGAAGGCCGAAGAGGCCGGCTTCAAGGTGATGACCCCGTCGGAGGCCGCCAAGGTCTCGGACATCATGATGATGCTGACCCCGGACGAGCTGCAGGGCGACATCTATCGCGACGAACTGCACGCCAACATGAAGGAAGGCGCCGCCCTCCTGTTCGCGCACGGCCTCAACGTCCATTTCAACCTGATCGAGCCGCGCAAGGACCTCGACGTGCTGATGGTCGCCCCGAAGGGCCCCGGCCACACCGTCCGCTCCGAGTATCAGCGCGGCGGCGGCGTGCCGACCCTGATCGCGATCCACCAGGACGCGACCGGCAACGCCCATGACCTCGGCCTCTCCTACGCCTCGGCCAATGGCGGCGGCCGCGCCGGCATCATCGAGACCACCTTCAAGGAAGAGTGCGAGACCGATCTCTTCGGCGAGCAGGTCGTGCTCTGCGGCGGCCTGGTCGAGCTGATCAAGGCCGGCTACGAGACGCTGACCGAGGCCGGCTACGCCCCCGAGATGGCCTATTTCGAATGCCTCCACGAGGTGAAGCTGATCGTGGACCTGATCTACGAAGGCGGCATCGCCAACATGAACTACTCGATCTCGAACACCGCCGAATACGGCGAGTACGTCACCGGCCCGCGGATCATCACGCCCGAGACCAAGGCCGAGATGAAGCGCGTCCTCAACGACATCCAGTCGGGCAAGTTCACCCGCGACTGGATGCTCGAGAACAAGGTCAACCAGACCTCGTTCAAGGCGACCCGCGCCCGCTACGCCGCCCATCCGATCGAGGAAGTCGGCGCCAAGCTCCGCGACATGATGCCGTGGATCAAGGCCAAGGCGCTCGTCGACAAGTCGAAGAACTGAGCTCTCCCAAGTCCCGTCATGCTCGGGCTTGACCCGAGCATCTCAGGATGGAGGGGCGTTCTTCCCGGTTGGAAATTCTCGGGTCGCGGCTGTGCCGCGCCCGAGAATGACGGGACGGAAAGCGGCTTTCCAGATTGGCCCAAGGCATTCCGGAAACAATTCCGGGGTGTTCGATCAGGCGCTGATATCAAGCGATATTGCTGTTTGCGGGCGGTGGTCGAGAGGCTGCCGCCCGCATTCTTTTCGCGGCGCGGTCAGGAACAGTCCTGGGGCGGAGGCGTTCTTCTTGCGGTGCGTACCCACTACAGGGGAGGCAGTGATGGAACTCTTGCGCATTCTTGAAACGCCGGTGGCGATCCGCGTCGTGATGGCGCTGTCGCTGGCGATGATGCTGGCGGTGATCCTCGGCCTTGCCTGATCCAACCGCTTCGAAAGACCCGAAACGACGAAGCCTCCGGCGCTTGGCGCCGGAGGCTTTTCTACGGGTGTGACCGGTCAGAAGGTGATCTTGTCCTTGATCTCGGCCTCGACATTCGAGGGCAGCGTGCCGCGTTTCACGAGATCGGCGAAATCCTTGAACTTCGCCTTGCCACGCTCCTCGATGATCTTCTTGGAACGGGCCTCGCCGATGCCCTTCAGCGTATCGAGTTCGGCGGCGGTCGCGGTGTTGATGTTGATCTTCTTGGCCTGGGCTGCGGCCGGCTGGGCGGCCGGGGTCGCGGGCTTCGCCGCGGGGGCTGCCTGCGCTGCCGGGGCGGCAGGGGCCGTGACGGGCGCGGCTGGCTTGGCGGCGGCGGGAGCCTGCGTCGCCGTCTGCGCGAAGGCCTGGCCGCCCATGGCGGCAAGCGCGACGAGGGGGAGCAGGAAGCGTGACATCGTCATGACTGGGACCTCACTTAAGTCGGCCCGGAAACGTCGCATCCGTCGGGGGCCGGGTCCCGCCGCCGGACGATGCTGGCGGCGTGGGGCCGTTCAGCGTGTCGCGCCGGGCTTCACCGTTGGGGTGTGCCGCGATGCGACGACGCGAATAGGCGCCTTTCGGTTTGAACGCTTTCCGAATGGCGCGTTCACCGGGCAGTCAGGTTTCGAGAACGTTCAGCGCGCGAGGAATTCGCTGAGACGCCCGATGCCATAGAGCAGGCCGAAGCCCCAGGCGAAGGAGGCCAGCCAGTTGGCAAGCTGGAACTGCCAGGAGGGCATGGCCACGATGCCGGCGACGATCGCGATGACGGCTCGCAGCGGCCCGAAGAAATGGCCGATCAGGATGCTGGCGATGCCCCATTTCTCGAAGAAGGCGTGGCCGCGATCGAGCAGTTGCGGGTTCTTGGTGAAGGGCCAGTGGTCATGAACACGCGGCCCGAGATGGATGCCGGCGATGTACGACACCCAGAAGCCGCTGCCGGCACCGAGTGAGGCTGCGAGCGCGAGCGGGACGAGATTGAGCCCTGAAGCGCCCGCGACGGCGCCGAAGGTGGTGAAGAACACCGTGGCCGGGACCAGCCAGGACAGAATCGCGACGCATTCGGCGAAGGCGACCGCAAAGACGATCGGGATCGCCCATTGCTGATTGGCCTGCATGAACGCGACGAGCGCCTTCATGGCTTGTTCGAGTTCGGCCATGGCGTTCGGCTCGGCTCCTGCGGGGTCGGGTCGGTCCCGCCATATGGCCGTGTCCATCAGGCGATGCAAGCGACGGGTCGCCGTAGGCGGCGCGTTGCCTTCCCCGAACGATCGCCTATTAATTCCGGCAACGCGGAAAAGCTGACGGCCGGCGCTAGGCCTGCGCCTGATGGGGAAACGGATTTCATGGGGTTGCAGGATAACCCGCACCAGGGTGCGGGAGCAGGGCTGGCGCCGTCGGGTGATCCGGCGGTGGCGTTGGGCGGCGTCGACATCACCTTTCATCTCGCCGATGGCGGCCGCTACCAGGCCGTCAAGGGCATCGACCTCAAGGTCCATCCCGGCGAATTTGTCTCGATCGTCGGGCCGACCGGCTGCGGCAAATCCACGCTGCTGAATGCGGCGGCTGGGCTGCTCGCGCCCTCGGCCGGCTCGGTCGGCATCTTCGGCAAGCCGCTCTCGGGGCTGAACCGGCGTGCGGGCTATCTCTTCCAGCAGGACGCCTTGATGCCGTGGAAGACGGCGCTGGAGAACGTCAAGGTCGCGCTGGAGCCGATGGGCGTGCCCGAGCGCGAGGCCGACCAGCGGGCGCGAGACTGGCTCGGCCGTGTGGGCCTGCGAACCTTCGTCGACCGCTACCCGCACATGCTCTCCGGCGGGCAGCGCAAGCGCGTCAGCCTTGCGCAGATGCTGATTCGCAATCCCGAGATCCTGCTGATGGACGAGCCCTTCGGGCCGCTCGACGCGCAGACCCGGCAGATCATGGGCAACCTCCTGCTCGACCTCTGGTCGCGCGACCGCAAGGCGCTGATGTTCGTGACCCATGACCTCGAGGAGGCGATCGCGCTCTCCGACCGGGTCGTGGTCATGTCGGCCGGGCCGGCGGCGGGGATCGTCGCCGATTACAAGGTCGATCTGCCGCGCCCGCGCGACATCGCCGATATCCGGCTGGAGAAGGCCTTCCACGAGATCCATCGCGATATCTGGGCTTCGCTGCGCGTCGAGGTGCAGAAAGCCTATGCGATGGGCGAGGGGCGTGAACTCGTCGGGGGAGACGCGTCATGAAGCGGATGAAGCTGCTCTCGCTCCAGATCCTGGTGATGGTCGTCTTTCTGCTGATCTGGCATGTCGCGACGACGACCAGCCTTTTCGGCGACGTGAAGACGATCCAGTTCTTCTTCTCGACGCCATCAGCGGTGCTGGCGCGCACCTTCAAGCAACTGACCAGCGCCGATATCTACTGGCATCTCGGCATCACGCTGACCGAGACGGTGCTCGCTTTCGTCATCGGTTCGCTCGCGGGCATCCTGTTCGGCTTCGCCTTCGCCCGGCGCGAGCTGCTTTCGGCGGTGTTCGACCCCTATATCAAGGCGGCGAACGCCCTGCCACGCGTCGTGCTGGCGCCGATCTTCGCGCTCTGGTTCGGCTTAGGGATCTGGTCGAAAGTCGCGCTCGGCTTCACGCTGGTCTTCTTCATCGTGTTCTTCAACGTCTATCAGGGTGTGCGCGAGGTCTCGCCGACGATCCTCGCCAATGCCCGCATGCTCGGCATGAACGAGCGCCAGCTCTTCAAGCATGTCTATTGGCCCTCGGCATTGACCTGGATGTTCTCCAGCCTGCACACCTCGGTGGGCTTCGCGCTGGTGGGTGCGGTGGTCGGCGAATATCTCGGCTCCTCGGCGGGGCTCGGCTACAAGATCCACGAGGCCGAGAGCGTCTTCGACGTCACCGGCGTGTTCTCAGGCATGCTGATCCTGGCGATCTTCGTCATCGCCATCGACTCGCTGGTGACGCTGGTCGAGAAGCGGCTGCTGGTCTGGCGGCCCGGGCAGAGCTCGACGACGGTCGCCTGATGCGAGTGGAAGCGGGGCGCGCCATCTACCGGCGCATCTCGATCAGGGTTCTCTGCAGAGGAGCGGGCGAGATCTGGATCGGCCCCTCGAAGGGGCTGTCCATATCGACGATCAGGTAGATCGCTCCGCCGATAAGGGCTGCCGCCGCGACGAAGCCGGTCACGACCACGGCGTTCCGCGGTGCCCGGAAGCCGAAGGTCGCGAAGATCAGGACCAGCCAGGCAATGAGCATGAGCACGAGCGGCCGCGGAATCGACCCCTCGGCCTGCTCGACCAGACTCCAGCGCAAGGCCAGCACCTTCCGGTACTGCTCGCGAATATCGTTCCAGATCTGGAGCTGGGGAGCGGTGGTCGGTGCGAGGGCGCGCAGTGCCGTTCCGATGTCCTCGAGCAACCGTTCGGACGTCTTGTCGGAAAGCTCCCCATTCGTCGTCCATTGGCCGTTTGCTGCGCGTTCAGCGTACAGCAGGAGCTTTCCGCGCGTTTCGGCGGCCTCGGGCCCGTAGAGCAGCAGCATCCGGTCGAGAAGGATCAGATCGGAGGCATAGGTGTGCACGTCGCGATTGATCGCATCGAACCTGCCCTTGGCGGATGTGATCATCAATCCGAGCACGAGAGACGTCATGACGACGAAGATGTTGGCGATGAGGCGCACGGTCGCCTGCGTGTCATCCTGCCGCTGATGTTCCGGAAGTCGTTGATACGAGAACAGAGCGCCGAGCGAGGCCGTGGCCAGGCACAGAAACACGAAAACGGCGATGCGCACTTCGTTCACGGCCGGCCCTCGTCTTGCTGTTGCAGCAGGTAGGCATGCGCATAAACGCCGGACGGCACCGTCTTGCCGGCTGGCTCGGGATCATTGCTCCCGCGGCTCAATCTAGCCTATGTTCGGCGCAAATGCGCGCCCGTCAGAAGCGCCAGCAGGATCCAAACCGGAGGAATTTTCATGCTCTTGTCCCGCCGCGGCGCGCTGGCTGCGCTCGCCCTTTCGACCGCGCTCGGCGCAGCGTCACAGGCACTCGCGCAGAACGCCGAGAAGCCGAAGCTCACGCTCGGCGTCGGCGGCAAGCAGCTTCTCTATTACCTCCCGCTCACGGTCGCGGAGAAGAAGGGCTTCTTCAAGGAGCAGGGGCTCGACGTCGAGATCAACGATTTCGGCGGCGGCGCGAAATCGCTCCAGGCGCTGGTCGGTGGTTCGGTCGACGTCGTGACGGGCGCCTATGAGCACACCATCCGCATGCAGGCGAAGGGCCAGGACATCCGCGCCGTGATCGAGCTCGGGCGCTTCCCGGCCATCACCATCGCCGTGCGCAAGGACCTCGCCGACAAGGTGAAGTCGGCGGCGGACTTCAAGGGGCTCAAGATCGGCGTGACGGCGCCCGGTTCCTCGACGGCGTTGACGGCGCAATACGCCATGGTCAAGGCGGGCCTGAAGGCGACTGATGCCGCGATCATCGGCGTCGGTGCCGGCGCGAGCGCAGTCGCTGCGATCAAGCAGAAGCAGGTCGATGTGATCTCGCATCTCGATCCCGTCACCTCGAAGCTCGAGGCCGATGGCGATATCGTCTCGCTGATCGACACCCGCACGGAGGCCGGCACCAAGGCCCTGTTCGGCGGCTCCAACCCGGCGGCGGTGCTCTATCTCAAGAACGACTTCGCCGAGAAGAACCCGGTTACGACCCAGAAGCTGGTCAACGCCTTGATGAAGTCGCTGAAATGGCTGGAGACGGCGAAGCCCGAGGATGTCGCGGATCTCGTGCCGGAAGAATACCTGCTCGGCGACAAGCCGCTCTACATCCGCGCGGTCAAGAACTCGCAGGAGGCCTATTCGCGCACCGGCATTTCGACGCCTGACGGCATGAAGAGCATGTACGACTCGCTCAAGCTGCTCGATCCCGAACTGACCAACTCGAATGTCGATCTGTCGAAGACCTTCATCGACAGCTTCGCCAAGAAGGCCGCTTCCGGCTCCTGAACCAGCCTTCCGCCCCCCTCGATGACAGCGCCGCTCAGAAGCGGCGCTGTTTTCATTTGCGGGGGCGGTCCGGCTGGACTCGCGATCGCAGCGGCGCGAGAGTGCTTCCCTGACGCAAGGAGAGGCGACATGACCGAACGCGCCGCCGTCGAAACCCTGATCCGCGATGCCTATGCCGCCCGTTACCGCGGCGATCTCGATGCCTTGATGGAGTACCTGCACCCCGACTGCAGCTACCGGCTTGCGGGTGGGCCGCAGGCGGCCGAGGTCTTCGTGCAGCCGGAGGGGCACGCCGCCGTCCGCGCGCAGATGGCGGGGCTGATCGCGACCTATGTCTTCAGCAATGTCGAGGAGCTGGCGCTGACGGTCGATGGCGACAGGGCGACGCTGCACTGGCGTGCCGATGTCGAATGCAAGCCGACCGGCCGGACCGAATCCTTCGAGATCATGGACATCTTCACCATTGCCGACGGCAAGGTGAAGAGCCTCGTCCAGTTCACGGACACGGCTGGCGTGGCGCGGCTGTCGAGCCCTTAGAAGCGACGGATTCCTCCATGGAAATGCGGGTTATCCCGGATGGAGCGAGGCGGAGATCCGGGATTCGTGCCTGAACCTCGGTCGGCAAAGCTCCGGCATGGATACCGGGGCAAGCCAAGGATGACGGCGTGTGACGGTGGAGGATCCAAGGGCTCCAGCGCCCGTGCTGATCGCAGCCATCACCGCTTTCGGTTGGCCTGCGGCGCGGTAGCCGCTAGTTTCGCCGCGTCGTTTCGTTGAAAGCCGGCCTGCCACCCATGAACATTCTCTCGATCCAGTCCCATGTCGCCTATGGCCATGTGGGCAACGCTTCCGCGACCTTCCCGATGCAGCGGCTCGGCGTCGATGTCTGGCCGGTCCATACGGTGCAGTTCTCGAACCACACGGGCTATGGCAGCTGGAAGGGCCGCGTCTTCGACGGCGGCATGATCGACGAGGTGATGGACGGCATCGCCGAACGCGGCGTGCTCGCGCAATGCGACGGGGTGATCTCCGGCTATATGGGTTCGGCCGATATCGGCCATGCCATCCTCTCGGCGGTGGAACGGGTGCGCGCGGCCAATCCCAAGGCGATCTACTGCTGCGATCCGGTGATCGGCGATGTCGGTCGCGGCGTCTTCGTGCGGCCGGGCATCCCGGAATTCATGCGCGAGCAGGCCGTGCCGGCCGCCGATATCGTGACGCCCAACCAGTTCGAGCTGGAATTGCTGACCGATGTCGAGATCAAGACCATCGCCGACGCGCATCGCGCGATCGAGGCTTTGCGCGACGCCGGCCCGAAGGTCGTGATGGTGACCTCGCTCGTGACCGAGGAGACGCCGGGCGACTCGATCGACCTGATGGCCGCGGATGCCACGGGCAGCTGGCGGGTGCGCACGCCCAAGCTCGATGTCAGCGTCAACGGCGCGGGCGATGCGATCGCGGCCCTGTTCCTCACGCATTACCTGCGCGAGGAATCGGCGGCGGCAGCGCTGTCGAAGGCGGCGTCCTCGATCTACGGGCTCCTGAAGCGGACGAAGGAAGTGGGTTCCCGCGAGATCCTCACGGTCGCGGCGCAGGACGAGTTCGTCACGCCCTCGCGGGTCTTCGAGCCGCAGGCGATCTGAGCGCATCACGATGAAGCTGCGCGTCGGCACCTTCAATGTCGAGAACCTGCTGACGCGCCATCGCTTCGAGCCGGGCGGGCGCGCCGAGACGGCCGCTGCGATGTCGCTGTTCCATTTCCCGCGCGCCGACGAGCGCGACGCGGTGGAGCGCTCGCTCGCGGTCGCGCTGGAAGATGACAAGCGCCAGATGACGGCGCTCGCCATCGCCGAGGCCGGGGCCGACCTCTGGATGCTGCAGGAGGTCGACTCGCTCGCCAGCCTGCAGGCTTTCTTCGCGAATTACGTCCACCGCATCGCCGACCATCGCTACGGCCATTTCACGCTGCTGGACGGCAATGACCGCCGCAACATCGATATCGGCTTCGCGGCGCGGCGCGACCTGTTCGGACCGGGGCAGGTCACGGTGCGCTCGCACAAGGACCTGACCTTTGCGCAGGCCGGCGTGCATGACCGCGAGCTCGCCATGCTCGGCATCGGGCCGCATGGCAAGATCTTCGCGCGTGACTGCCTGGAGGTGGAGCTGACGCTCGGCGGGCGGCGGCTCAGCCTGTTCGGGTGCCATTTCAAGTCGATGAACAATGGCCGCGAGGACGGACGGACAGAGACACTGCCGGTGCGCCGGGCCGAGGCGCGCGCTGTGCGCTGGCTGATCCAGCAGCGCTTCGGCGGCGGCTGGCGCGAGACCAATTGGATCGTGCTGGGCGATCTCAACGGCTACCGCTACGGCCTCGGGCCACAGGCGGAGATCGTCGACGAGGGTGACAGCGGCATTGAGCCGCTGCTGGACAATTTCGCCGTCGATCCGATGCAGACGCTGCCGGTGCATGAGCGCTGGACGCATTTCCGGCGCTACTGGTCTGACACCCAGGAGAAGCTGGTCGACAGCCATATGCCGCTCGACTGCATCCTGCTCTCGCCTTCGCTCGCGGCGGCCAATCCAAAGCCTGCCATGCAGATGATCCGGCGCGGTCTGCCTTACCGCGTGCCGCTCGATCCGCGTGAGCCGGACCGTTCGATGGCGCGTTTGGCGACCTGCAACGATCGCTATCCGCGCGTCGGCTGGGACCGGCCGAAGGCCTCCGACCATTGCCCGCTCACGATCGATCTCGAAATCCCGGAAGGGTGACCTGATGAAACGCCGCTTCGTCACGCTCGATGTCTTCACCACGCGTCGCCATGCCGGCAATCCGCTGGCGGTGGTGCTCCAGTCGGAGGGGCTGGATACCGAGGCGATGCAGGCCATCGCCCGGGAATTCAACCTGTCCGAGACGGTCTTCATTGCGCCGCCGGAGAGGCCGGAGCACCGTGCCTCCGTCCGCATCTTCACGCCGGGCGGGGAATTGCCTTTCGCCGGCCATCCGACGGTCGGTACGGCGGTCTGGCTTGCGCTCACCGACGAGGCCGAGGGACGGCCCGCCGACATGCTGGTGCTGGAGGAGAAGATCGGGCTGGTCTCCTGCGCCGTCGCGGTCAAGGGCAGCCATGCCGGCCACGCCACCTTCACCCTGCCGCGCCTGCCGGAGCCGCTTGAGCAGCCGGTTGCGGATGCGCAACTGGCGGAGGCGCTCGGGCTCGACCCGGCCGATATCGGCTTCGACGCACATCGGCCGAGCGCCTTCTCGGCGGGTGTCGCCTATACGATGGTGCCTGTCGCGAGCCGCGAGGCTGTCGCCAAGGCGCGGGTCGTGGGCGCCTTCGAGCGGGTGATGGCCGCGACCCCGAACGGCAACGCCTTCGTCTATTGCCGCGAGACAGCCGAAGTTGGGCACAACTACCACGCCCGCATGTTCTGGCCGGGCGCAGGCGTCGCCGAGGACCCGGCGACGGGCTCGGCGGTCGCGGCCTTTGCCGGCGCGATCATGGCCTATGACAGGCCGGAGGACGGTGACCACCGCCTCGTCATCGAGCAGGGCTACGAGATGGGCCGGCCGTCGCAGATCACGCTGGAATTGAGCGTGCGCGACGGCGAGCTGGTCTCGGCGCGGATCGGAGGCTCGGCCGTGGTGGTCAGCGAAGGCGTGCTGTTGTGAGCGTTGGTGTCGAGAACGGGACGATCGTCCGGCTGTCGCGGGTCGATGCTACGGTCGAGCCCTATGACTGGGCTTTTGCCCGCGAGAATGCCAAGGAGATCGCCGCGCATTGGGCTGACATCAGCGCGAACAAGCCTGCGATGTTCAACGGTCGCGTCATGTTGCAGCATCGTGCAGCGATCCGCGAAGGCGTGTTCGAGGCCGGCTATTTCGAGACGGATTACGCCGCCTTCATGACCTGGCGCGATGCCGGCTATCCCGGCCCCGCCATTCGCAACGGCTTCGCCATGGCGGCGCTTCGGGCCAGTGACGGCGCCTTTCTCTGTGGGAAGATGGGCGACCATACCGCCAATGCCGGCAAGGTCTATTTCGCCGCCGGCACGCCCGACCGCGACGATGCCCGGCCCGACGGCACGCTCGACCTCGCCGGCAGCGTCACCCGCGAGCTCGGCGAGGAGACGGGCTTGCGTATCGAGGAGCTTCGGGTGGGCGAAGGCTGGACGGCGCTGATCGAGCAGGGTCGCATCGCCTTCATGCGCGAGGTTCGCATCGATCTGGCGGCGGATGAAGCGCGGGCGCTGATGCTGGAGCGGATGAAGAACCTCGAAGAGGAGGAGCTTTCCGACATCGTTGTCGTGCGCGATCTCGCCGAGACGGAAAAGCATGACATGCCGCCCTTCATGCGCCGCTATCTCGCACATATCTTCGACGGCAAGTGATCCTGCCTGTTCCGCGAAAGTGACCCGATGAGCTCTGCCGAGACCAGCTATCCGGAAGCCAATTATCCGGAAGCCTTGCCGCTGCCGGCCGAAAATCCCTTCGCTACGCGCTGGGAGACGCCGTTCCGCCTGCCGCCCTTCGCCGCGATCAAGCCCGAGCATATCCGCCCGGCCTTCGATGCCGCGCTCGCCAAGCACAAGGACGAGATTGCGGCGATCGTCTCTGAGAAGGCAGAGCCGGATTTCGCCAACACGGTCGAGGCGCTGGAGCGGGCAGGGCGCGCGCTCAGCCGCGTCGGCGGCGTGTTCTACAATCTCACCGGCGCCGATACGAACGAGGCGCTGCAGGCGATCGAGCGCGAGATGTCGCCGATCACCTCGCGGCACTGGTCGGCGATCATGATGGACGAGGGGCTTTTCGCCCGCGTCGATGCCGTCAATGCCAGGCGCGATGCGCTCGGGTTGAACCCGGAGCAGGCGCGCCTGCTGGAGCGGAGCTACAAGGGCTTCATCCGCTCGGGTGCGAAGTTGAACGCCGAGGACAAGAAGCGCCTTGCCGCGATCAACGAGCGGCTGGCGGGGCTGGGCACGCAGTTCAGCCAGAACGTGCTGAAGGACGAATCCTCCTACGCGCTCTTCATCGCGGACGAGGCTGGGCTCGCCGGCCTGCCGGACTTCGTGAAGGCGGCGATGGCGCGTGCGGCGGCCGATCGCGGCAAGCCCGGCCAGCATGCGGTGACGCTGTCGCGCTCGATCATCGAGCCCTTCCTGACCTTCTCGACCCGGCGCGACCTGCGCGAGGAAGCCTTCATCGTCTGGAGCAAGCGCGGCGAGAATGGCGGCGAGAGCGACAACCGCGCCATCGTCGCCGAGATGGTGAAGCTGCGTGCCGAGAAGGCGAAGCTCCTGGGCTATCCGACCTTCGCGCATTTCAAGCTCGATGATGCCATGGCCAAGACGCCGGAGCATGTGCGCGGGCTTTTGGAGCTGGTCTGGAAGCCGGCCAAGGCCCGAGCTGCGCGCGAGGCCGTCGATCTCGCGGCTCTCGCGCAAAGCGAGGGCGAGAACGGCCAGATCCGTCCCTGGGACTGGCGCCATTATGCCGAGAGAGTCCGGCAGAAGACCTATGCGCTCGATGAGGCCGTGCTGAAGCAATATCTCCAGCTCGACCGCGTCCGGCAGGCGGCCTTCGACGTTGCCGGCAAGCTGTTCGGGCTATCCTTCGCGGAGCGGCCGGAGCTTCAGGGCTATCACCCCGACGTGCGCATCTTCGAGGTGACGGAGACCGCGAGCGGGCGCCATATCGGCCTGTTCGTCGGCGACTACTTCGCCCGTGCCTCGAAGCGGTCCGGCGCCTGGATGAGCGCCTTCCGCGGCCAGCGCAAGCTCGACGGCGAGACCCGGCCGATCATCGTCAATGTCTGCAACTTCGCGAAACCAGCGGAAGGCAAGCCCGCGCTGCTTTCGCTCGATGATGCGCGCACGCTGTTCCACGAGTTCGGCCATGCGCTGCACGGGCTGCTTTCGGATGTGACCTATGGCTCGCTCGCTGGAACGTCGGTCGCACGCGATTTCGTCGAACTGCCCTCGCAGCTCTATGAGCACTGGTTCCTGACGCGCGAGGTGATGCGCGAGTATTGCCACCACGCGGAGACGGGCGAGCCGATCCCCGAGGCGCTGATCGAGAAGATCGAGAAGGCCCAGACCTTCAACCAGGGCTTCGCCACGGTGGAGTACACCTCCTCGGCGCTGGTCGACCTCGCCTTCCACTCGCTGGAGGCGCCTGCCGAGGTCGATCCGCTCGCCTTCGAGGCGGCGGAGCTCCAGCGTCTCGGCATGCCCGCCGAGATCACCATGCGCCACCGCACCCCGCATTTCACCCATGTCTTCTCGGGCGACGGCTATTCTGCCGGCTATTACAGCTATCTCTGGTCCGAGGTGATGGATGCCGATGCCTTCAACGCCTTCACGGAGACGGGCGATGTATTCTCGCCCGCAGTCGCGGAGAAGCTGAAGCGCTACATCTATTCGGCCGGCGACACGCGCGATGCAGCGGAGGCCTATACGCTGTTCCGGGGACGCCTGCCGACGCCGGATGCGCTGCTGGAGAAGCGCGGGCTGGCGGCGTAGGGGCCTGCATGTGTGAGGGCGGCTGCGGCGGCGCCAGTTGCTTTTATGCTTGGACAGCGCGGTGAACCCTCTCCCATAGGGAGAGGGCAGGGTGAGGGGATGGCCGCCAGCCGAGTTTGCTGCGAGGTCGTCGCTGCGCCGCGGTGAGGCCGGGTTCGACTGGTCAAACGGCCTTTACCTCGCTCCTGCCCCTCTCGCCGATCTCGGGCCTGCCCGAGATCGGTACTTTGAGTGTCGAAATCGGCAACATCGCCTTTGATGCAGGAGAGGGGGCCGCGCGCTTCTTGCGGCGAAAGCTTCGTCCTTCAGCATTCCCTCTTCAGCCCGCAAAGCTGATGTCGTGGACGTCAGTCTAGATGCGCGATATATTCAAGCCGAGATTTCAGCGATGCGGGCCAGCTGATGATGACCGCTGCGCAGATGCGAGCTGCCCGGGCGATGCTCGGGATCGACCAGCGCCAGCTCGCCGAGATGGCGGGGGTCTCCGTGCCGACGATCCAGCGCATGGAGCGCAGCAGCGGCACGGTGCGCGGCATGATCGAATCGCTCACCCGCGTCGTCGAAGCGCTCGACCGCGCCGGCATCGTGCTGATCGGCGAGAATGCGACCAGTAGTGTCGGCGGGCGCGGCGTCCGCCTCAAGGCTCCTCCCTGATCGCCTGCCGGAACCCGTTGCGACAGGGCGGCGCCGACCGCGACCCGGCCGACGACCCCGCTCCGAGTGGCACAGGAAAGGGTCGTCATGGCCGCCACGAGCATCAAGCCCAGCTTCGTTGAACTCTACACCCCCAAGCTGCTGACC
The DNA here is from genome assembly GCF_945956895.1 of uncultured Allobosea sp. Lineage (GTDB taxonomy): Bacteria > Pseudomonadota > Alphaproteobacteria > Rhizobiales > Beijerinckiaceae > Allobosea. The sequence goes on from NZ_CAMFJF010000005.1 coordinate 87,995, forward strand.
GTCCTGCGCGAAGGCTATGGCCTGAGCCATCTCAGAGCCGATGCGATCTCCGGGCTGACGGTCGCCATCGTCGCGCTGCCGCTTTCAATGGCCATCGCCATCGCCTCGGGCGTCACGCCGGATCGAGGCCTATACACCTCGATCATCGGTGGCTTCATCGTCTCGGCGTTCGGCGGCAGCCGCTTCCAGATCGGTGGTCCGGCCGGCGCTTTCATCGTGCTGGTTGCAGCTTGCGTGGCGCAGCACGGGGTGGACGGGCTCCTGCTCGCGACCTTCCTCTCCGGTCTGATGCTGGCGGCGGTCGGCCTGCTCGGCCTCGGCACCTTCATCAAATACATTCCCTATCCGGTCACGGTCGGATTCACGGCGGGCATCGCCGCCATCATCTTCGCCAGCCAGATCAAGGACCTGCTGGGCCTCTCCCTTGCGCATGAGCCGGGAGCTTTACTGCCGAAGCTCGAGGCGCTCGCGGGCGCGCTGCCGAGCGCGAACCCGGCCGCGATCATCGTCACCGCCGTCACCATCGGCCATATCCTGCTGCTGCGCCACCTGCGCCCGCATTGGCCGGCCTTCATCATCGCCGTTGCCGTCGCTGCTGCAGGGGCAGCCATCGTTGGGCTGCCGGTCGAGACCATCGGAACGCGCTTCGGCGGCATCCCGCAGACGCTGCCGCTGCCCCACCTGCCGGCGATCTCCTGGGAGAAGGTCGTGGCGGTGCTGCCGAACGCGCTCTCCTTCACGCTGCTCGGCTGCATCGAGAGCCTGCTCTCGGCTGTGGTGGCCGATTCGATGACCGGCCGACGACACCGCTCCAATTGTGAACTGGTGGCACAAGGGCTCGCGAACATGGCCTCGCCGTTGTTCGGCGGCATCTGCGTCACCGGCAATATCGCGCGGACCGCCACCAATGTCCGCTCCGGCGCGCGCGGACCGGTCTCAGGCATGCTACATTCGGTCTTCCTGCTGCTGTTCATGATGGTTGCAGCACCGCTCGCCTCCTACATCCCGCTCGCGGCGCTGGCGGGGGTGCTGGCGGTGGTGGCCTGGAACATGGCCGAGAAGCACGAATTCGCGACGCTGATCCGTGCCTCGCGGGGCGATGCCGTCGTGCTGCTGGTGACATTCCTGCTGGTGATCTTCGTCGATCTGAGCACCGGCATCGTCGCTGGCTTCGTCGTCAGCTCACTGCTTTTCCTGCATCGCATGGCGCAGTCGGTCGCCGTGGAAGATGGCGTGCCGATGATCGACGAGGATCGCGCCGACACGGCCGATGGCAACGGGCGCAAGCCCTATGATGCCGCGCCGGCGACCGATCCCGATGTGGTGGTGGTGCGGATCTCGGGCGCTTTCTTCTTCGGTGCCTCGGCGGCAGTGGGGGCGGCGCTCGACCGGATCGGCGAGGCGCCCAAGACCTATGTCGTCGATCTTTCGGCCGTCTCCCTGCTCGACTCGACCGGTGCGGCGACGCTCGACGGCTTCGTGCGCAAGGCCAATCGGCGCGGCGCCGTCGTTCAGATCGCCGGGGCCAGGAGGGCGGTGCGCCGCACGCTTCTCATCCATGGCATCAGGCGGCCGCGGGTGCGTTTCGCCTCGTCGGTGAGCGAAGCCGTTGCGGCCGGGCACGCAAGAGCAGCAAGTGTCGATCTGGCGGAAGCGCCAGGATCTCAACCCGGATAGCCGAACCTGGCCTTGGTCGCGCGGATCTGGCCGATCGCGCCGGCTTCGTTGCCGGCCGCGCAGGTGGTGCGGGCGCGCGCGATCTCGCTGCTGACGCGGTCGTGGACGCCTTTCGTCGTGTGGCCGGTGGCGACGTCGTTATCGATCACCGCCTGGAACCGCTCGACCTCACCGGAGCAGCCTGTGCCACCCGGCATGTGGAAGGTGCTCGGCGTCACGCCGGGGGCGGCCTGCTCCGGAGCCGGAGCAGGGGGCGGTCCGGCGCTCTGGCAGGCGGCTAGGGCGAAGCTCGCGAGGGCGAGAAGGGGCAGCGCGCGCATCGGTCTCTCCGCTACGATCAGAAGGCCGACCATTGCCGATTCTCGCGGGCCGCGCCAGCGACCTGCGGCTCAGCCGTCGCGCAGGAAGAAGGTCGCGGCGACCGTCATCGCGGCTGCCGCGGCGGCCGCGAGCCAGATGGCCGTCAGGCCGATCCAGCCATGCACGGCCGCGCCGAGAAAGGCGCCGCCCATCAGCCCGAGCCAGAGCAGGAAATGGCGCAGGAAGGCGCGCTTGGGCCCGCCCAGCATGGCGGCGGCGATCCGCTGCCCCATCTTGACCAGCGTGCCCGTCATGTAGGTCAGGCCGATCGTGACCTCGCCGTCGCGCTGGAAGACGGCGTTCTCCGTGCCCATCGCCACCGCAAGCAGGCCGACCGCCGGAAGCGTCGCGCCGCTCGTTTCCAGCAGCGCGGCCAGCGCGAGCAGCATCGTGACCATGCCGAGCACGGCTGGCGCGCGCTGCCGGCCGGCCGCATGGCCGACGAGCGAGCCGAGTACGACACCGCTGACGAAGAGGGCGATGATGCCGCCGGCGAGCGCGGCCCCGCCGGCCCGGCCGCCCGCGAGCTCAATGCCGAGCCGTGTCGTGTTGCCCGTCATGAAGGAGACGAAATAGCCGCCGAGCGTGATGAAGCCGAGCGCGTCGACATAGCCGGCAAGCGCCGAGAAACAGGCCGCGAGCGCGATCTCGCGCCTCTGGTAGCGCATCATGACGAATACGAATCCTGGGTCATCGATCGGTCGCGGAAGCCGGCCGAATCGGCGTTGTCCTATCATAGGTCGCGACGACGCCTGACCGCCCCCCGGCAACTGCATGCGACATATGCTTGCGCTTCGCCCTTTGCTTCGGTTACATCCTGTCCCGTCGATTTGAGGAACGCCTGTGGTTTCGACCGCCCGCCATGACCTGACGAAGGACTGCGCCGCTGCGCAGGTCGTCGGCATGCGCGCTCGCGCTCCCCTCGCACGCGCCCGGTTCTCGCTTCTCGGCCTCCTTCTCCTTAGCTGCCCCTGAGGGCCGGCCGGGCATGCTGCCTGGGCGCTCAGGGGACTGACGAGAACCGCCGACAGAAAACCCAGCGCCCGCCTTTTCCGATCTCGCGGCGCATCGACACCGGAAGCAGAACCATGACCAACCCGACCCAGTCCGGCTCCGCCCAGAATCCTTCGGGCAAAGACCGCGTCCTGATCTTCGACACCACCTTGCGCGATGGCGAGCAGTGCCCCGGCGCCACCATGACCTTCGAGGAGAAGCTGGAGGTCGCGGAGGCCCTCGATACGATGGGCGTCGACATCATCGAAGCCGGTTTCCCGATCGCTTCGGACGGTGATTTCGAGGCCGTGTCCGAGATTGCCCGCCGGAGCAAGCGCGCGACGATCGCCGGTCTCGCCCGCGCCGTCAGCATCGACATCGCCCGGGCCGGCGAAGCCGTGCGCCATGCGGTGAAGCCGCGCATCCATACCTTCGTCTCGACCTCGCCGATCCATCTGGAGCACCAGATGCGCAAGACGCAGGAGGAGGTGCTGGAGATCATCTCCGCCACCGTCAAGCAGGCGCGCAACCTGGTCGAGGATGTCGAATGGTCGGCGATGGACGCGACCCGCACCCCGATCGACTATCTCTGCCGCACGGTCGAAGCGGCGATCAAGGCCGGCGCGACGACGATCAACCTGCCCGATACGGTCGGCTACGCCACGCCGGACGAGTATCGCTTCATGTTCAAGTCGATCCGCGAGCGCGTGCCGAATGCCGACAAGGCGATCTTCTCGGCGCATTGCCATAATGATCTGGGCCTGGCCGTCGCCAATTCGCTGGCGGCGATTGAGGGCGGCGTCCGTCAGGTCGAGTGCACGATCAACGGCATCGGCGAGCGCGCCGGCAATGCCTCGCTGGAAGAGATCGTGATGGCGCTGAAGGTGCGCGGCGACGTCCTGCCTTACGACACCGGCATCGACGCATCGCAGTTGATGCGCGTCTCCAAAGCTGTCTCGAGCGCCTGCTCCTTCCCGGTGCAGTACAACAAGGCGATCGTCGGCCGGAACGCCTTCGCGCATGAAAGTGGTATCCACCAGGACGGTATGCTGAAGAACAACACCACCTACGAGATCATGACGCCGGAATCGGTCGGCGTGACCAAGACCTCGCTGGTGATGGGCAAGCATTCCGGCCGGGCTGCCTTCCGCTCGAAGCTGAAGGAGATGGGTTACGAGCTGGGCGACAACCAGCTCGAGGACGCCTTCACCCGCTTCAAGGCGCTGGCCGACCGCAAGAAGCATGTCTACGACGAGGATATCGAAGCTCTGGTCGACGAGAACATCGCGACCGCCCATGACCGCATCAAGCTGGAATCGCTGACGGTGATCGCCGGCACGCGCGGGCCCCAGCGGGCGACGATGAAGCTGAATGTCGATGGCCGCCTGGTCACCGAGGAGGTCGAGGGCAACGGACCGATCGACGCGATCTTCAACGCGATCAAGGCGATCGTGCCGCATGAGGTGGCGCTGGAGCTCTACGATGTCCATGCCGTGACCGAGGGCACCGATGCCCAGGCCGAGGTGACGGTGCGTCTCGCGCGCGACGGTTCCTCCGTCAGCGGCCGCGGCGCCGATCCGGACACGCTGGTGGCTTCGGCCAAGGCCTATCTCGCCGCGCTCAACAAGCTGATCGCGCGGGGCGGGCGCCTGCACGCACAGGCGGCGGAGTAAGAGGGGAAGGGCGCTCTTGGGGACATGTGTCATCCCGTGCGCGCTGCAGCGTGAACGCTGCTGCGCAGACACGGGACCGCGTGACGATTGGGGCTCCCTTCCTCACGGCCTCCGCAAGGGCGCCTCTTACGGGGCACGGTCCCGTGTCTGCGCAGCGGCATTCCATGCCGCAGCGCGCACGGGATGACAGCGCTGCCCCACACGCTGACCACTCTCGATTCCAGTGGATGACGCCGGCGCTATCTGGCGCCGGCTCGGTTTTTGCTCTCATCTGCACGTCCGGTGCGGTCGCTCCCCCGGCGACCCTGGGGAGCGCGATGCCGATGGGCTATTTTCCGAACTGGACCTTGAAAACCTCCGGCGCCGTGCTGCCGGATGAGCGGCTGCCGACCGGCCAGACCGTGATCGCCGGCCTGCAGCACGTCGTCGCCATGTTCGGCTCGACGGTGCTGGCGCCGGTGCTGATGGGCTTCGACCCGAATGTCGCGATCTTCTTCTCCGGCATCGCGACTCTGCTGTTCTTCGTGATCACGCGCGGCCAATTGCCGAGCTATCTCGGTTCCTCCTTCGCCTTCATCGGCGTCGTCATCGCCGCGACCGGCTATGCCGGCTCCGGCCCCAACCCGAATATCGGCGTGGCGCTCGGCGGCATCATCGCCTGCGGCGCGGTCTATGCCGCGATCGGCCTGATCGTGCAGGGCGTCGGCACCGCCTGGATCGAGAAGCTGCTGCCGCCGGTCGTGACCGGCGCGGTCGTGGCCGCGATCGGCCTCAACCTGACCTCGGTCGCGATCAGCATGATCTCGGCCAGCCCCTATACCAAGTGGATCGCGCTGTTCACGGTCATCGCGGTCGCGCTGGTCGCCGTCTACGGGCGCGGTCTGCCCCAGCGCCTGCCGGTGCTCATCGGCGGCCTCGCGGCCTACATCCTCTATGCGCTGACGGCGTCGAGCTTCGGCGCGCCGACGATCGATTTCGGCAAGATCGGCGCCGCCGCCTGGTTCGGCCTGCCGAAATTCGTGGCGCCGGTCTTCGACATGAAGGCGATCACGCTGATCGTGCCGGTCGCGATCATCCTGGTCGCCGAGAATCTCGGCCATATCAAAGGCATCTCGGTGATGACCGGGCGCAATTTCGACCACCTGATCGGGCGCGGCTTCTTCGCCGATGGTCTCGGCACCATGATCGCCGGCTCGGGCGGCGGCACGGGCGTCACGACCTATGCCGAGAACATGGGCGTGATGGCGGTGACGCGGGTCTATTCGACGCTGGTCTTCGTCGCGGCCGGCGTGATCGCGCTGCTCCTCGGCTTCTCGCCGAAATTCGGCGCGGTGATCGGCACGATCCCCGTTGCGGTGCTCGGCGGCCTCGCGGTCGTGGTCTTCGGCCTGATTGCCGCGACCGCCGGCCGGATCTGGGTCGAGAACAAGGTCGATTTCTCCGAGCCGAAGAACCTGATCACGGTGGCGACCGCGCTGATTCTCGGCGCCGGCGACCTGAAGCTGCCGATCTTCGGCTATGAGCTCGGCGGAATCGGCACCGCGACCTTCGGCGCGATCGTGCTCTACCACCTGCTGAACCGCCGTACGGCCTGATAATCCACAGCACGGCGAAGCCTTTTTCGCCGTGTTTGAAAAATCTGTCACAGATGGGTGGACAGGGGGCGGGGCCTTTGCTACACGCCCCCTGCCTGACGCGGCCAACGCCGCTGACCGGCGACGCTTCGTGGCGTATGGGTGATTAGCTCAGTTGGTAGAGCAGCTGACTCTTAATCAGCGGGTCGTAGGTTCGAGCCCTACATCACCCACCACGACCTTTCCTGAACATCGCTGAATAGATCTCGCCGATGCGAACGGCTCGCGCCTTCGCCGGCTTGAGGGCTGTGCTATCGTCGATGGTGGCGACGGCGGAGCGAGCGGCATCGTGGACGAACTGGAACTGGTGCTGCGGCTTCTGGCCGGCCTTGTGGCTGGCGTCGCAGTCGGCTGGCAGCGGACGCTCCAGCGCAAGAGCGCGGGCCTCAGGACCTTCGGGCTGGTCGGGCTCGGCACCGCTGCGGCGGCGAGCCTGTTCAGCGAGACACTCCATCCCGATGCGGCGAGCCGTGTGGTCCAGGGCGTGCTGACCGGGGTCGGCTTTCTGGGCGCCGGCCTGATCATCCGCCGCGACGGCGACCTGATGCCCCACGGCCTGACCACGGCGGCGGCCATCTGGGTGACCGCAGCGCTCGGCTGCTCCGCAGGCTTGGGCAAATGGTCGGTGACGCTGGCGGCCACGGTTCTGGCGCTCGTGCTGCTGATTCTCGACCATTCGCTGGAAAGTTGGTTGCAGCGCCGCCATCCGCTGCCGAGCGACGAGGGAGCCTCGCGACCGCCGGACTGAGCTGCGGCGCTTCCCTGAGCGGGAGGGAGCCTTTCGGCGGCTCGGGCGTTCCTGTCCGAAAGGACAGGTTTCACATGATGCAATTGGATCAAGGCCTTGCGGCCGCTCCCGGCAATGCACCGGCCATTCCGAATCCGCCGCCCGAGGCGCCACCGCTGATTCCGGGCGAGGTTCCCCCGGCGCCGCCGGTCGAATCGCCGCCGGACGAGGCACCGCAGGGCACCCCGGCCGAACCGCCGCCGGAATTGCCGCTGAATGCGCCGCCGGAGGCTCCTCCGGCGGGGCCGATCGACCTGCCGCCGGGGCGCGATCCGCGCCAGCCACAGGAATAATCCAGCCTAGACCTTCGGAGCGTTGCCTGCGCCGATATCCCAGTAGAGTCCGGCCATGGCGACCAAGCCCTCGCGGGCGATGGCGGTCGGCAGGTGCTCGTCCGGCGCGTGCTGCGAGCAGCCGGGATAGGAATGCGGCACCCAGATCGTGCGCAGCTTCAGGATCTCGGCGAAGATGTCGTTCGGCAGCGAGCCGCCGAGATTGGGCAGCAGCGCCGGCTTCTTGCCGGTGCTCTCCGCGATCGAATCGATCGTGAAGCGGACCCAGGCATCGTCGGGGTCGAGCCGCGTCGCGCCGAAGCGCTCGGTGCCCGGCATGATGATCTCGACCATATTGAAGCCGTGGCGGTCGAGATGGCGGCGGAGCGCCGGGGCGACGTCGCGCGGATCGATGCCGACGACGAAGCGCAGCGCAACACGCGCCCAGGCGCTCGGCGGCACGGCATTGACGGGCGTTTCCGGCACGCCGGACTTCATCGCCAGCACGTCGAAGGAACACCAGCCGAAGACCTGCTCGGCGGGAGAGAGGCCGGGCTCGCCCCAGTTCGGATCGATGGTCGGACCGTCCGGGCCGCCGTCGATCTCGCAATCGGCGAGTGCGCGACGCACGCCGTCGGGCAGCTCCTTCGGCACCCATTCATGGATGCGGATCTGGCCGGTGGGCGAGGTGATCGAGGCGATGGCATGGGCGAGCTGGATCGCCGGATCGGAGAGGATGCCGCCCCAGTTGCCGGAATGGTGGCCGCCCTCGCGGGCCTTGATCTGGAGATCGAAGGTGATGACGCCGCGTGCGCCCAAAAACACGGTCGGGCGCTCGGCATTGAGGCGCGGCCCGTCCGAGGCGATCAGGATATCGGCCTTGAGCAGTTCGGCCTCGTCCTCGCAAAGCTCGCGCAGGCCGGGGGAACCGGATTCCTCGCCCATCTCGATCAGATACTTGGCGTTGAAGCCGAGCTTGCCGCGCGTCTCCAGCACGGCGCGTAGGCCGTTGATGTTGATGAGATGTTGGCCCTTGTTGTCGACGACGCCGCGGCCGTACCAGCGGCCGTCACGCTCGACGAGCTTCCAGGGCGAGAGGCCCTCGCTCCACTGCGCGTCGAGGCCGCGGATGACGTCGCCATGACCGTAGCCGAGGATCGTCGGCAGGGCCGGGTCCTCGATGCGCTCGGCATAGAGGAAGGGGCCGCGCGCCTTGGCATGAGTCAGGATGCGACAGGTGAAGCCGAGCGATTCGAGCAGCGGCTGCATCTCCTTGTCGAGATATTCGCCCAGCACGGGAGCACGGTCGGGGTTCTGGCTTTCGGTGGGGATCGCGACGAGCCGGCTGAGATCGGTCTTCATCCGGCCTGAATCGAAATAGTCCTGAGCTTTCGCGATCGCCTGCGCGCGGGTCATGGTCTTGTCGTCTCCCAATAAGTGGCCGGTACAGTGCCGGTGGACGTGAGGTTGCGCCAGTGCCAAGAGAGCCGGGCGCGCCATGCCTTATCCACGGGGCGGGCGTAGTCGTCATTGCGAGGAGCAAAGCGACGAAGCAATCCAGGGGGCCGGGTCGAACAGTTCAGCCCAGCCCTCCTGGATTGCTTCGCTTCGCTCGCAATGACGGCAAACGCAGAGAGATCGGCTTTTATCCGCCCATGACCATGATCCCGCATCCGCACCAGCTCGTTGCGCGCGACGCCATCCTGGAGGCGCGGGGGAAGGGCGCGGCCGGCTTCCTGCTCGGGGACCTCACCGGGCTCGGCAAGACGCTCTCGGCCTGGCTGGCGCTCTCGGCGATGCCGGAGGAGGAGGTTCTGGTGATCTGCCCTAAGGGCGCGATCCCGCAATGGCGGCGGACCATGGCTTTGTCCGGCCTGCCGGCGAAGCGCGTGACGCTGATGAATTTCGAGAAGACGAAATCGCTGCTCGCGCCTGTCGCCGACAGCAAGAAGCGCTCGACGCGGGCGAAGAACAACGAGATCGCCAAGCATGGCCGGCCGAAGCGCGTCTGGCCGCTCGTGGTGATCGACGAGGCGCATCGCATCCGCAATCCGAACTCGCAGCAGGGGCTGGTCTGCCGGCAGATGGCGGAAGCGGCCGAGTTCACGATCCATATGAGCGCGACCGCCGGGCAGTCGCCGCATGAACTGTCTTATCTCGCACCGCTACTGGCGAAGGCCGCCGGTATGCCGACCGCGGACCTCGACGGGTTTCGCGGGCTGATGAAGCGCCTGAAGATCGGTCGTGCCAAGGGCCGCTGGAAAAACTGGAGCTGGGAGCCGAACGAGGTCGATCGCAAGGTGATGGCCGATCTGCTCTATCGCGGGGCGAACGCGATCGGCCTGCGTCGCCGGCCCGAGGAGATCGCCGGCTGGCCGGAGGTACAGCGCGAGCTGGCGCCGGTCGCGCTCGATACCGCCGCCCGCAAGCTCTATGACGCGACCTGGCGTGAGTTCCGCAAGGAATTGGGCCTGGCTGGTGGTTCGACGCGCAAGCCGCAGGGCTGGGCCGCCGATCTGCGCTTCCGCCAGAAGGCCAGCCTGCTGCGCATTCCCGGCACCGCCGACTTTTGTGAGGACCTGCTGGGCAATGATGAGCAGGTCGCGATCTCCGTCGCCTTCCTCGAGACCAGTGCGATGCTCGCCGAGACTTTGCGAGGGCGCGGCTGGCGCACGGCCGAGATCAATGGCGAGCGTTCGGGCACGCAGAATGAGGAAACGCGCATAGCCTTCCAGGCCGGGCAGCTCGATGCGGTGATCTTCACCGTGACCGAGTCGATCTCGCTGCATCGCGGCGAGATGCCGGGTGGCGAGCGCGAGCGGGCGCTCGTCATCCATGACATGCGCCACAGCGCGATCCAGCTCCAGCAGATCGAGGGGCGCTGCCATCGCGACGGCCAGCACGCGACGATCTTCTACGCCTATGCCGAGGACACGGTGGAGGAGGCGATCGCGGGCACGGTGATCCAACGCATGGCGGCGATGGAAGGGCTTGCCGGCGACGATACGCGGATGCTGGAGGCGATCGCCGGGATCGTCGAGGGCCGCGCGGCCGCGTAGACCCTTGCCGACAGGGCGGGGAACCATGCCGTCATCCCGGGCTTGCCCCGGGATCCATCGTCGGGCGCGGCGTTCTATGATGGATCCCGGATCTCCGCTTCGCTACGTCCGGGATGACGCGCGCATATTATGAGAAACTGTGCCGAACTCTCAGTTGCGGGCGCGCTCGCCGAGTTCCTTTGCGCCCTCGACCGATGAGCTGGTGAGGCGGGCAATGCTGTTCCAGGCGTCGCGCGTATAGGCGCCCTGATGCACGACGGCGTCATAGCCGACGACGAGCACGATGATGACCAGAAGCAGTCGGAACACGAAAACTCTCCTTTTCCAGCCGCATTAACGTCGGGGAGGAAGGGGAGGTTCCGGGGAACGCGTCATTCTCGGGCGAAGCGGAGCTTCGACCCGAGAATCTCAGGACGAGAGGGCACTGGTTTCCGAGATGCTCGGGTCAAGCCCGAGCATGACGCGGTTGTTGCAGGAGGCCTCAGGCCGCCGGCAGCAGTTCCTTCAGCCGGAACAGGGCGATCTTCTCGACCTCCGCCAGTGCCGTCGCGGTTTCTTGTTCCGGCGTGTTCTTCAATCGCACATCGAAGGCGGCGAGGATCTGAGCCTTGGTCGCGCCCTTCACCGCCATGATGAAGGGGATGCCGAAGCGAGCCTTGTAGGCCTCGTTCAAGGCGGTGAAGCGGGCGCGCTCGTCGCTGGTCAGGCGGTCGAGCCCGGCACCGGCCTGCTCCTGCGTTGATTCCGGCGTGAGCTCGCCTGCGGCAGCGAGCTTGCCGGCGAGATCGGGATGGGCGGCGAGCAGGGATTTCTGCTGTTCGTCCGAGCCCTTGCGCATCGCCGCGGCCATCGCCGCGTGCAGGCTGTCCGCGGTGTCATGGCTCGCGCCGATGCCGGCGTTGTGGGCGGCCTCTGCGATCCAGGGCGAATGCTCCCAGACGCGGCCGAAGACCTCGGTGAAGAGGGCCTTCGGTAGCTTCGAGGGCACGTAGCCTCCCTGAGGCGGCTGCGTCCTGACCCAGTGGCGGGCGATGTCGAGGCGGGTCGCGACCCAGACCCGGTCATGGCTCTTCACATAGTCGAGGAAGCGGGCGAGCGCGGCGGCGCGGCCCGGCCGGCCGACGAGGCGGCAATGCAGGCCGATCGACAGCATCTTCGGCGTGGCCTCGCCCTCGGCATAGAGCGTGTCGAACGAGTCCTTGAGATAGGTGAAGAACTGCTCGCCGGTATTGAAGCCCTGCGGCGTGGCGAAGCGCATGTCGTTGGCGTCGAGCGTATAGGGCACAGCGAGCTGCGGCCCCTTCGGGCCGTTCAGCCAGTAGGGCAGCTCGTCGGCATAGATGTCGGCCGTGTAGAGGAAGCCGCCTTCCTCCATCGTCAGCGGAATGGTGTTCTCGGAGGTGCGGCCCTGATAGCAGCCGAGCGGGCGTTCGCCGGTGAGTTCGGTCTGAATGCGGATGGCTTCCAGGATATCGGCGCGTTCGCGCTCCTTGGGCGTGTCGCGATAGTCGATCCATTTCAGGCCGTGGGTCGCGATCTCCCAGCCGGCCTCCTGCATCGAGCCGACGATCTCGGGATAGCGGGCGAGCGCGCTGGCGACGGCGAAGACGGTGACCGGCATGTTCCGCTCGGTGAACATCCGCCAGAGCCGCCAATAGCCGGCGCGGGAGCCGTATTCGTAGATCGACTCCATGTTCATGTGGCGCTGGCCCGGCCAGGGCGCGGCGCCGACGATCTCGGAGAGGAAGGCCTCGGAGGCGGCGTCGCCATGGAGGATGCAGTTCTCGCCGCCTTCCTCGTAATTGATCACGAACTGGACGGCGATGCGGGCCTCGCCCGGCCAATGCGGATGCGGAGCCGCGCGGCCATAGCCCTTCATGTCGCGGGGGTAGGGGGTCTGGGTCATGCTCTAGCTGCCGCGATAGGTGGAATAGCTCCAGGGCGAGGCCAGGAGCGGGACATGATAGCGGCCCTCCGGCTCGGCGATGCCGAAACGGATGGGGACGAGATCGAGGAAGGCGGGCTCGGGCAGGGTGGTGCCGAGCCCGCGGAAATAGACGCCGATCGCGAAGGTCAGTTCATAGGTGCCGGGCACCAGAGCTCCGGTCAGAAGCGGGGCGTCGGTGCGGCCATCGCCGTTGGTCACGGTTTCGGCCAACCGTTCGCGCGAGCCGTCGGCCCTCAGCCGGTCCAGCGTCACCGCGATGCCAGCGCCGGGGCGGCCGTTGACCGTGTCGAGCACATGCGTCGAGAGATGTCCCATGCGTTCTCCTGGGGCGCGGATGCCGAACATGCCCCGTTCTTGACGAGTGTAGAGCGCCGGTCGCGCCGGTGAATATTGGCTTTTGCGATAAGATCATGTTCCCGGATGTCAATCGACGCGGGTGCGCGGGGCGATTTCGGCGGCGGCTAAAGCAGGGTAGCGTCGCATTGCCGAAGCCGCATCGTCGGGATTCGGGAAGGCCACCAGTCCTCGCGGAGCACAGCGCCATGCTCGAAGCCTATCTGATGGAATGGGGTAGCATGATGCTACGCTGGCTCCATGTCATCACGGCGATCGCCTGGATCGGCGCCTCGTTCTTCTTCATCCATCTCGACGCCTCGCTGAAGCCGGCCGAGGACATTCCGCCTGGCACAGGCGGGCGCGCCTGGCAGGTGCATGGCGGCGGCTTCTACGAGATGCGGAAGTACATGGTCGCGCCGGCCGTGATGCCGGCCGAGCTGACCTGGCACAAATGGCAGAGCTACTGGACCTGGATCTCCGGCTTCTTCCTGTTGGTCTGGGTCTATTACGCGCAGTCGGAGCTCTACCTGATCGATCCGGCGGTGATGCAGCTCTCAGCCCTAGCGGCGGGCGCCATCGGCATCGCGGCGCTGGTGATCGGCTGGCTCATCTACGACCTGATGTGCAAGTCGCCGCTCGGCAAGCACGACGTTTGGCTGGGGCTCGTTGGCTTCGGCTATGTCGTCGCGGCGAGCTGGGCCTTCGCCAATGTCTTCTCGGGACGCGGCGCGTTGATCCATACCGGTGCGCTGATGGCGACGATCATGACCGCCAATGTCTTCTTCAACATCATGCCCGGCCAGCGGAAGGTGATTGCGGCTTTGGTCGCGGGCGAGACGCCCGATCCGAAATACGGCAAGGCCGCCAAGCAGCGCTCGACGCACAACAACTACATCACCTTGCCGGTGCTGTTCCTGATGCTGTCGAACCATTATCCGGTGACCTATGCCAATTCGACAGTGATCCCGCTGCTGGTGGCGCTGGTGATCGTGGCCGGCGCGCTGATCCGGCATTTCTTCAATATCCGCCATGCCGACCATGCCAAGTCGCCCTGGTGGTGCTGGGCGGTGGCGATCCTGGCGCTGTGGCTTGCCTTCTGGGTGGCAATGTCGTCCTCGCCCGGCGGGCGCGAGCAGCTCGGCCTCAAGGCGAGCGAGTTGGCTAAGCCCATCCTGCCGGCAGGGATGACGCCGCCGCCGACCGAAGTCGCGAATATCGTATCCGGGCGCTGCGCGATGTGCCACGCGCCGGAGCCGTCATGGCCGGGCATCCAGATCGCGCCGAAGGGCGTGCTGCTGCACGAGCCGGAGCAGATCGCCATGCACGCCCGCGCCATCCGCACGCAGGCGGTGATGACCCATGCGATGCCGCCGAACAACCTTTCGGGCATGACCCCGGCTGAGCGGCAGGTGCTGGCGGGCTGGCTCGCGGCGGCGCGCTGAAGCGCTGCGCTGTCCCCTCTCCCCTTGTGGGAGAGGGTTAGGGTGAGGGGTCGCGCGACGTTTCCCGTCATTGCGAGGAGCGAAGCGACGAAGCAATCCAGGGGGCCGGGTCGAACGTCTCACCCAGTCCCCCTCGATTGCTTCGCTACGCTCGCAATCACGATTCGGACCTGAGCGACCCCTCATCCGGCCCTGCGGGCCACCTTCTCCCGCAAGGGGAGAAGGGAAGGGTGGCGGCGTCCTTCACGCCACCCATTTCCGCTTTCTTCAGCTTGTCCCCGGTCTCGTTCACGAGGGCGTGAACACGTTCAGATTCGGTTCAGGTACGCAGCGTCATGGTCCGGCCACTGACAGGGCTGGAGACAGGATCCCAAAGCGGGACCGTTCGTGCCGAGGACCGTGGGGGTCCAGTTGAAACGCGTTGATGCAAGGGGCGCCGGCTACCTGCTGGCGGCCATCGGTTTCGTCGTGGCATGGGGCATCCTGTGCTGGCCCTGGCTTTCGGGGGCGGTGACGATTCCGTTCGACGCCAAGGCGCATTTCCAGGCGCAGGTGCAGTTCCTCGCCAACGCGATCCATACCGGCCAGTCGCCCTTCTGGAACCACAACGTCTTTGCCGGCTCGCCGCAGATCGCCGACCCGCAATCGCTGATCTTCTCGCCCGCGATCCTGCTCGCGCTGATTTCGCCGGAGCCGAGCTTCCGCGAGGTCGACGCCTATGTGCTGGCGCATCTTCTCGCCGGTGGCTTGGCGCTGATCCTGTTCTTCCGTGATCGCGACTGGCATCCCGCAGGCGGGCTGATGGCGGCCCTGGTCTTCGCCTTCGGCGCCTCGGCGGCCTGGCGGGTCCAGCATGTCGGCCAGATCGCCAGCTTCGCCTTCTTCGCCATCGCCTTCTGGCTGACGGCGCGGATGCTGCAGCGTTCGTCCATTCTCTCCGGCGTCTTCGCCGGTCTTGCCGCAGGCATGATGGTGCTGGAGCCGGACCAGGTCGCGCTGCTTGCCGGCTATGTCCTTGTTGCCATGGTGGTGGCGCACTGGATTTCCGGCGGATGGCCGGCCTTCAAGGCGAGCCTGCTGCCGATCACGGCCGCAAGCGTCGTCGGCCTCGCGGTCATCGCCATGCCATTGATCTGGACCTGGCTCTTCGCCGAGGCGACGACGCGGCCCGAGATCGATTTCGCCATCGCCGCGCGCGGCTCGCTCCATCCGATGTCGCTGCTCTCCGCCGTGGTCGGCGATCTCTACGGCGCCAAGGATCCGGCCGTCGAGTTCTGGGGTCCCTATGGCAATGCGCAGGTGCTCTATCTCTCGCAGAACATGGCGCAGATTTATTTCGGCGCGCTGCCGTTCCTGCTGCTGCTGGCGCCCGGCCTGACGCG
The DNA here is from genome assembly GCF_945956895.1 of uncultured Allobosea sp. Taxonomy (GTDB): domain Bacteria; phylum Pseudomonadota; class Alphaproteobacteria; order Rhizobiales; family Beijerinckiaceae; genus Allobosea. The sequence continues at coordinate 103,558 of NZ_CAMFJF010000005.1, forward strand.
CGGCTGGCTTTGGGACAAATCAGTTCGCCCGCTGACGCTGATGCTCGCCTTCATGGTGCTGTTTGCGCTCGGTCGCTATACGCCGCTGTTCCACCTGACCTATGAGTACCTGCCCGGCGTGAAGCAGTTCCGCCGGCCGGCCGACGCGACCTTCCTGATCGGCGGTCTGGCGGCGATCCTTTCGGGCTATGTCCTGCACCGTATCCTGACGGCGGAGGCGGGGATCTCCTTCCGTCGCGACCTGCTGATCGGCGCGGGACTGGTTCTCGGGGCCATCGTGCTCGCGCTCGGAATTTCGCGTGACTGGGGCCATCTCGCCGCTGCCTGGAAGCCGGTCGCGATGGCGCTGGTCTGGTTTGCGGTTGCCGGAGCTGCGTTCTTCGCTTTGCAGCGCTGGCGTGGTGCGCTCGGTACCGCGGCTGCCGCGGTTCTGGTCACCGGCGTGGTCGCCGCCGATCTCGGCGTCAACAATGGCCCGAACGAATCCACCGCGCTGTCGCCGCAGATGTACGACGTGCTGGACGCCCGCACGAAGAACGACACCATCGCGCTGCTGAAGCAGTTGACCTCGCAGCCCGAGGGCTCGCCGCGGCGCGACCGCGTCGAATTGCTCGGCATGGGCTTCGAATGGCCGAATGCCGGCATGGTCCACGGCTTCGACCATACGCTGGGCTACAATCCGCTGCGGCTGGAGGACTTTTCGGAGGCCGTCGGCACCGGCGACGGCATCGCTAAGCCGGCCGACCGCAAGTTCACGCCGCTCTTCCCGTCCTATCGCTGCCGGCTCGCGAACCTGCTGGGCCTGCGTTACATCGCCTCGCCGGTTCCGATCGAGCAGGTCGACCATGCCCTGAGCGAGGGCGATCTCCAGCTGATCGCCCGGACCAAGCAGGGCTATGTCTACGAGAACCCGCGGGCGCTGCCGCGCGTGCAGTTCGTCGGCGGCTGGCAGTTCGCCGATTTCGAGAGCATGAAGCTCTCGGGCCGCTGGCCGGAGACGGACCCGACCCAGGCCGTGCTGCTCGACACCGAGCCGCCGGTCGCGATGCCGGAAGGGCCGGTTGCGGCGCAGGCCGACGTCAAGCTCACGCGCTATCGCAATGCCGAGGTCGAGATCGAGGTCACGACCCCCGTCGCCGGCTTCGTCGTGCTCAACGACATCTGGCATCCCTGGTGGAAGGCCGAGCTCGATGGGGTCGAGACCGAGATCCTGCGGGCCAATGTGCTGTTCCGCGCCGTGCAGGTGCCGGCCGGCACGCATAAGGTGCGCTTCAGCTTCCAGCCGCTCTGGGGAGCGATCGCCGAGCTCAAGGCGCGCATCGAGCCGCAGGAGCCGGAGGATACGCTGCCGCCGGCGCCCAAGCTGAGCGGGCCGCAGATCGTCACCGCGCCGGGCGAGATGCCGATGTTGCCGGGGCCTTCCTTGAGCGTGCGCAATTCGCTGGGGCTCGGTCCGAGCCAGATTCAGCCCGCGCGCAACGGCACGGCCGCCGTGCATATTCCCGGCGACCCGATCGCGCATTGAGCGCGGCGAGGGCCGCGGCTTTCAATCAAGCGGCGCGCGGTCCCGTGTCTGCGCAGCAGCATTGCATGCCGCAGCGCGCACGGGATGACAGGCTTCATGACAGCCGCTACCGGGCAATCGCCCGAGAAAGCCTCGCTCAGGCGACGCCGAGCTTCTTCTGCAGGCTGCTGGAGGAGGTCGTGTACTGGAAGGTCAGCCGCTTCTCCGGATAGACATAGCGGTGGACCTTCTGGGCGCAGAGGGCGGCCTCGTGGAAGCCCGATAGGATGAGCTTGAGTTTGCCCGGATAGGTGTTGATGTCGCCGACGGCGAAGATGCCGGGCACGCTGGTCTCGAACTTCTCGGTGTCGACCGGGATCAGGTTCTCGTGGAGGTTCAGGCCCCAGTCGGCGATCGGGCCGAGCTTCATGGTCAGCCCGAAGAAGGGCAGCAGCGTATCGCAGGCGATGTCGAAGGGCTCGTTGTCGGTGCCACGACAGACGACCGCCTCGAGCTTGCCGTTCTCGCCCTTCAGGCCGGTGATCTGGCCGAGCTTCATGTCCATCTTGCCCTCGGCGACGAGGGCCCGCATCTGCTCGACCGAATGGGGGGCGGCGCGGAAATCGTCGCGGCGATGCATCAGTGTGACGCGGTTGGCGATCGGCTGGAGATTCAGCGTCCAGTCGAGGGCGGAATCGCCGCCGCCGACGATCAGGATGTTGCGGCCGCGGAAGGCCTCCATCTTGCGCACGGCATAGAAGACCGAGCCGGCCTCATAGGCCTCGATGCCGGGGATCGGCGGCTTCTTCGGCTGGAAGGAACCGCCGCCGGCCGCGATGATCACGGTCTTGGTGTCGAAGACGGTGCCGGCATCCGTGGTGACGCGGAAGCGCGGGGCATCAGTCGTGCCGGTCGGCTCGACCGCCTCGATCATCTGGTTGAGATGGAAGGTGGGGCCGAACGGCTTGACCTGCTCCAGCAGGTTGTCGACCAGCGCCTGGCCGGTGACCAGCGGGAAGCCGGGGATGTCGTAGATCGGCTTCTCCGGATAGAGCTCCGCGCATTGCCCGCCGACCTTCGGCAGGATGTCGACGAGATGCGCACGGATATCGAGCAGGCCGAGCTCGAAGACGGCGAAGAGGCCGCAGGGCCCTGCGCCGATGATGACGACGTCGGTGGTGATGACTTCGTTTTCGTTGGCAGCAGCCGTGTCGCTCATGTTTCTACCTTCGAGCCGGTCCAAACTGTCCGATTTAACGAACTCGCGCGGAGGACATGAGGCTTCGAAAGCCGGTTGGCAAGTGGAAAGTGTGGAATCAGCGGGGCGACCGGGGGCAGGGGAAGGGCCTTCTCTTTTCTCCGATCGCCGTAGTGGAATCAGGCTCCGGTATCGGCCTTGAGCCCAGCGGCAGCGATGCCGGCACAGGCGGCGGCCTCGTCATTGTCGGAGGTATCGCCGGAGATGCCGACAGCGCCGAGCAGCGCGCCCTCGGGCGAACGGATCAGCACGCCGCCGGGGACAGGCACGAGCGAACCGCCGACAGCATGGGTCGCGGCCTCCACGAAATAGGGCCGGTCCAACGCCATCTTGTGGATCGCGCGCGAGCCGAGGCCGAGCGCCACCGCGCCATGCGCCTTGCCCAGCGCGATCTCGCCACGCTTCAGGCTGGTGCCGTCCTGAGCGGCGAAGGCCTTCTGCGCGCCGCGCGCGTCGAGGAGGGCGATGGCGAGCGGCTTGAAACCGTTGGCCTCGGCATGGCTGAGCGCGGTCTGGAGGATGGTCTGGGCCTGGGCGAGGGTCAGCATGGGGAACTCCGGTTTCTTTCCGGACGTTCTTGCCAGCCGCAGGCCGCGCGGGAAAGGCCGTCCGGGCGGACCTGCGCGGAAAGGGCGGTAGCCGGCAAGCAAAACACCTTTTCCACTGCGACTTGCATAGGGCCGCCCGACAGGGCTTGATAGCGCAGCGACACGAGGAGGTTTACTCAATGGGTCTGTTCAGTTTCATCAAGGATGCCGGCGCCAAGATCTTCGGCGGCTCGGCCAAGGCGGCGACCGCCGACGATCTTCAGAAGGAACTCGCGGGGCACGGCCTGCCTTCCGACGTCAATATCCAGATCGACGGCGACAAGGTGAAGGTGTCCGGCAAGGCCGTTTCGACGGAAGAGGCCGAAAAGATCATCCTCGCGCTCGGCAACACCACGGGCGTGGCGCAGGTCGAATCGGAACTCGCCGTGACCAAGGAGGCTCCGGCCGCCGTATTCTACACGGTGAAGAAGGGCGACACGCTCTGGAAGATCGCCGAGGAGCATTACGGCAAGGGCCAGGGCGCGAAATACACCGAGATCGTCAAGGCCAATACGCCGCCGGTCAAGAATCCCGACCTGATCCAGCCGGGCTGGGTCCTGCGCATTCCGCCGAAGGCCTGAGGCCTTTCCGCGACCGGGCAGCCGCGGCCTCAGGGCTTCGCGGCTGCCTTTTGATTTTTGGCATCCCGAGCCTCGCCGACAGGTGGTGCTTGCGGGACCGCCGCCCTATCTCAACGGCTCGCCTGACCGAGCTGGAGTGGCCTGCCCATGATCGTGAACGACCTCGATATCGATGCCATCAAGACGGGGTTGGGCGACGGCTCCATCCTGCTCGTCGATGTCCGGGAACCGCATGAATTCGCTGCCGGGCATATTCCGGGCTCCGTCTCGCGCCCTCTCTCGCAATTCGATCCCGCCGACCTGCCGAACGAGCCGGGCAAGCGCATCGTGCTATCCTGCGCGGCGGGCGTGCGCTCGCGGCGCGCGCTCGAATTCGCGCAGTCGGCGGGACTCGACATCGACAGCCACTATGCCGGCGGCTTCAAGGACTGGCTGATGCACGGCGAGCCGGTCGCGCAGGATTGAGGCCTTAGGCCTCATGCGCGCCACGCCGCTCATGACTAAGGATAAGATCATGCTGACCCGAGCTTTCTTCCTCGGCGCCGCCTGCGCTACCGCGCTGCTTCTGACCGCTCCCGGGGCCGGCTGGGCGCAAGGCGCGGCAACGGTGCCTGCCGGCAGCGCGAGCAAGGCCGCCGATGACGACCTTCAGGCCGCGATCACCAAGTCGAACGCCTATACCGGGCTGATGAACCGCACGCTGCGGGCGATCCAGTCCTGGGAACGCTATGGCAGCTGGGTCGACATGAAGAAGGGGCCGACCGGCAAGGAGCGCTACATCACCTACGGGCTCTACAGCCTCTATGACGTCAACAGCGAGATCAAGAAGGCCGAGGAGGCGATGGCGCGCGAGCCGAAGCTGCCGGCGATCGACGAGACCATGGGCCGCTATATCAAGGCCTATCAGGAACTGGCGCCGCTGATCACCAGGGCCGAGCGCTATTACGACCGCAAGGACTATCGCGACGACAATCTTGCCGAGGGCCAGAAGCTGCATGCGCTGATGGTGCCGGCGGCCAAGACCTTCCTGGAGGAGCGCTCCAAGCTCGATGCGCTGATGCGCGTCTACAAGCGCGGGCTCGACCAGCGGGAGCTCGCCTCGGTCGAACAGCGCGAGGGCAAGTCCGCCCGCTGGCAGGTGCGCAACATCATGATCAATGCGCGCGCCGTCATGGACCTGATGCCGAGCAACGAGAGCCCGATCGTCGATCTCAAATCCTTCAACGCGGCGATCGCCGATTATGCCGGCGCGGTCCGCGAGATGGATGCGTTCAAGGACAAGGAGCCGAAGGGCGTGCCCTTCATCGAGAGCCAGGCCAGTTCCTGGCTCGGCAAGCTGCGCGATTTCAGCGAGAAGCTTGCCAAGAGCAAGGGCGATGTCCGGCGCGGCGCGGCGAACGACGCCAACTGGATCGTCAACAACTACAACACCATGGTCTCGCTCTCGGAGACGGCCGTCCGCATGTCGCGCTGAGTTCGATGCGTGCGACGCAGTCCTGGCGCGTGGTGTGCCAGGGCTGACGTGGCGCGGTTTATGCTCCAGTCTTTCACGAGAGAATTTCTTGATTGAACGGAATCGTCATTGCGAGCGCAGCGAAGCAATCCAGGGGCGGCAGAGCTCTACGCCCCCTGGATTGCTTCGTCGCTACGCTCCTCGCAATGACGGCTCCGGATTGGAATGCGCCCTAGACCTAACTGAGGATATGCCTCATGCGTCACATGAAATTCGGTTTCGGCCAGCCTGTGCGGCGGGTCGAGGATCAGCGCCTGACGACCGGCACCGGCCGCTATACGGACGACATAGCCCCTGATGGTGCCTTGCACGCCTTCGTGCTGCGCTCCCCTTACGCGCATGCCCGCTTCGCCGTCGCCGATGTCGAGACCGCCCGCAAGATGAAGGGCGTCAAGCTCATCCTGACCGGCGCGGATGTTTCCCAATATGGCGACCTGCCCTGCAAGGGGCATGTGAAGACGATCACCGGCGAGATGTCCAAGTCTCTCCCGGTCCCGGTGCTGCCGACCGACACCGTCCGCCATGTCGGCGAGGCGGTCGCCTTCATCGTCGCGGAGACGCTGGCGCAGGCGCGCGATGCGGCGGAGGCGATCGCAATCGACTGGGACCCGCTGCCGGCCGTGACCGGCATCGCCGAGGCGCTGGACGCCAGCGCGCCGCAGGTCTGGCCCGACCGGAAGCGCAATGTTGCCTTCGAGGCCGAGCAGGGCGACCGCGGGAAGACCGAGAAGGCCTTCGCCAAGGCGGCGCGCACCGTCTCGGTGACCGTCGTCAACAACCGGCTCGCCTCCAACTACATGGAGACGCGCGCCTGCATCGCCGAGTATGACAAGGCCGAGAAGCGCTGGACCCTGACTTTGGGTAGCCAGGGCAGCCACGGCATGCGCGACCTGATCGCGACCTATGTGCTCAAGGTCGATCCCAAGCGCATCCGCGTGGTGACGCCGGATGTCGGCGGCGGCTTCGGCACCAAGATCTTCCTCTATCGCGAATATCCGCTGGCGATGATCGCGGCCGAGAAGCTGAAGCGGCCGGTGCGCTGGGTCGCCGACCGCAACGAGCATTTCCTTGCCGACACGCATGGCCGCGCCAATCTCGCGACGGCGACGATGGCGCTCGACGCCAAGGGCAGGTTCATCGGCCTCAAGGTCGATCTCTCGGCCGAGATGGGCGCCTATCTCTCGCAATATGGGCCCTTCATCCCCTGGGTCGGCACGACGATGACGCCGGGCTGCTACAATATCCCGGCCGTGCATGTCGTCTTCCGAGGCGTGCTGACCCACACCACGCCGGTCGATGCCTATCGCGGCGCGGGCCGGCCCGAAGCGGCCTATCTGATCGAGCGGCTGGTCGATGCCATCGCGCGCGAGACCGGCAAGGCGCCCGACGCGGTGCGTGCGCAGAACTTCGTCAAGCCGTCGGAAATGCCGCACAAGACCCAGACCGGGCCTGTCTACGATTCCGGCGAGTTCGAGGGCCATATGCGCCGCGCCATGGATGTGGCCGACTGGAAGGGCTTCAAGGCTCGCCAGAAGGCCTCCGCCAAGGCCGGCAAGATCCGCGGCATCGGCATGGCCAGCTATATCGAGGCCTGCGGCGGCGGCGGGCCGGAGAGCTCGACCGTGATCCTGGAGAAGGATGGCACCGTCACCGTGCTGATCGGGACGCAGTCGAACGGGCAAGGGCACGAGACCGCCTATTCGCAGCTCGTCTCGCAGCACCTCGACATCCCGATGGACCGCATCCGCGTCGTGCAGGGCGATACCGACCGGGTCGAGACCGGCTCCGGCACCGGCGGCTCGCGCTCGATTCCGGTCGGCGGCGCGGCGCTCGACAAGGCGACGGGGATTCTCACCGACAATCTCAAGCAGCTCGCCTCCGAGAAGCTCGAGGCGGCGGTGGGCGATCTCGAGATCGCCGATGGTTCGGTCAGGATCGTCGGTACCGACAAGTCGCTCGATCTCGCGGCCATCGCGGCGCTGCCGGGCGCGACGCCGGCCATGCTCAAGGTCCATCAGAGCTGGACCCCGCCGGAGGCGACCTATCCGAACGGCACCCATGTCTGCGAGCTGGAGATCGACCCGGGCACCGGTGGCACGGAGATCCTCAACTATGTCGTGGTCGACGATTTCGGCGTGACGCTGAACCCGCTGATGCTGCAGGGCCAGGTCCATGGCGGCTCGGCCCAAGGTATCGGCCAGGCGCTGATGGAGGAGATCCGCTTCGACCCGGACGGGCAGATGCTGACCGCGACCTTCATGGACTATGCCATGCCGCGCGCCGTCGACGTCCCGAACTTCCATTTCGAGACGCGCAATGTCCGTTGCCTGACCAATGCCATCGGCGTGAAGGGGGCGGGCGAAGCGGGTGCGATCGGGGCCTGCCCGGCGGTGATGAATGCGGTGGTCGATGCACTCGACCGGGCCGCCGGTATCAAGGCCATGGACATGCCGGCGACGCCGCTCAAGGTCTTCACGGCGCTGAAGGAGGCTGGTTATCGGCTTTGATGCAAGAACGGGCTTGCGATATCGCAAGCCCGTTCACGCAAAAGCGACTTGGCTTGGCGCGTGATCATCGTTTGATCTGGAAACGTTCAAAACAGCGCCGGATGGCGCGGGCTTGTCTATGAGGGAAACTGAATGATCCGCACTGCTCTCGTTCTTGCCGGCCTCGGGCTAGGCCTTACCGCCGTGATGGCGCAGTCGAACCCGATTGCTGAGCGCCAGCAGACGATGAAGGCAGTCGGCGCCGCGACGCGTGAGGGCGCGGCCATGGCCAAGGGCGATGCCGCTTTCGATGCCACGAAGGCGCAGGCGGTCTTCAAGACCTATGCCGACGCGGCCAAGAAGATGCCGACCCTGTTCCCCGATTCCTCCAAGGCCGGCGGCGAGACCACAGCCGCTCCGAAGATCTGGGAGGATCAGGCCGGGTTTAAGGCCGCTTTCGTCAAGTTCGAGGCCGACGCGGGCGCGGGCGCGGGCGTTGCGAATCTTGACGGTTTCCGCACCGCCTTCGGCGCGGCGACCAAGAATTGCGGCACCTGCCACGAGGCTTATCGCATCAAGAAGTGATCGGCTTCGCGGTCGGTTCGGAAAGCGGGCGCCAGCGATGGCCGCCCGTTTTTTGCGAGAACCTTGGCATTTCCTCCGCCGTCATGCTCGGGCTTGACCCGAGCATCTCAAGACGCGGAGGCTCGGGGCCCTCCTCTGGCCCGTCATTCTTGGTCTGCGCTTCGCTTCGCCCGAGAATGACGGTGCGGCTTGCTGGAGGCTAAAACGCAGTCTGGAACTGCTGCGTTTTCAGGGTTGCCGATGCGAGGCTGGCCCGTCAAATCTGTGGATCTGCTGACGGGAGACCTCGATGCTGTTGCTGCGCCGCCTTTTCGTGACCCTCGTTCTTCTGGCGGTGGTGGGGTTCGCTGGCTTCTATGGGCTCACCGATCCGCGCCTGGTCTCGCCCTCGCCCGAGATCGGGGCTCTGCCGGCGGCGGACGTCGAGAACGGCAAGCTGCTGTTCTCGGCGGGCGGCTGCACCTCCTGCCACGCGACGCCGGGGCAGGACGACAAGCTCAGGCTCGGCGGCGGCCTTGCGCTGGAATCGCCCTTCGGCACCTTTCATGCGCCGAACATCTCGCCGCATACGCGCGACGGCATCGGCAATTGGGGCGTACAGGATTTCGTCGACGCGATGGCGGCGGGCGTCTCACCCTCCGGGCAGCATCTCTACCCGTCCTTCCCCTATACCTCCTATCGGCTGATGCCGCCGAAGGCGCTCGCCGATCTCTTCGCCTATATCCGCACGTTGCCGCCGGTCGAGGGCAAGGCCGCGCCGCATGATCTGCGCTTCCCCTTCAATATCCGCCGGGTCGTTGGCGGCTGGAAGCTGCTGTTCTTCGAAGGCGCATCCTTCCGGCCGGATCCGACGAAGAGCGAGGCCTGGAACCGCGGCGCCTATCTCGTCAACGGCCCTGGCCATTGCGCCGAGTGCCATTCCGCCCGCAATGCGCTTGGCGCCATCATTCCCTCGACCCGCTTCGCCGGCGGGCCGGATCCCGAAGGCAAGGGCTGGGTGCCGAACATCACCCAGTCCGAGAAGGGGCTGGCCAAATGGTCGAAGGAGGAGATCGCCGAGCTCCTGAAGACCGGCTTCACCCCCAGCTTCGACAGCGTCGGCGGCTCGATGGCTTCGGTCGTGCGCAATATCGCGCAATTGCCCGAGGCGGACCGCATGGCGATGGCGGAGTACCTGAAGTCGCTGCCGGCGATCGAAGGGCCGGCGCGGCCGCAGACCAAGGCGCCCTGAAACGTCGAGCGACGTTACATGTGTTTCAAGGCCCTGATGGTCGACGTCGATGGCGTTGTGATCGTGCATCCAGACCCGCAAGGCTGGTCGGCGCATCTCGAGCGCGATCTCGGCCTGTCGCCGGCGCTGTTGCAGTCGGCGTTCTTCGCGCCGCATTGGCCGGACATCATTCTGGGGCGAGCTGGCTTGCGCGAGCGCCTCGCGCCGGTGCTGGCAGAGATCGCGCCGGGACTGAGCGCTGACAGGTTGATCCGCTACTGGTTCGCGAACGATGCCCATCTCGACCAGGGCCTGCTGGCGCAGCTCGCGCCGATCCGGGCCGGCGGCGTGAAGCTGCATCTCGCAACCGTGCAGGAGCATGAGCGCGCCCGTTACATCTGGGACGAGCTCGCGCTGAAACGGCATTTCGACGGTATGCACTACGCAGCCGAGCTCGGCTGCGCCAAGCCGGACGGAGCCTTCTACCGCGCCGTCGCGGCGCGGAGCGGCTTATCTCCCGAAGAGATCTTCTTCATCGACGACAAGCAGGCCAATGTCGACGCGGCGCGCGGGGAAGGGTGGAGTGCTGCCCTCTGGGACGGCACACGGCCGCTTGTGGCGCTGATCATCGAAGCGGCCGGGCGCCCACCTATTCCATCACCGCCGCCTTGAGGATGCAGACCATCAGGGCGGTGCCGGGCTCGCTGCCGACGCAGCGCACGACATGGCGGCGGTCGCAGCGATAGCGCAGCGTCTCACCCGCCTTGGCGCGCTGGACGATGTCGCCGACCTCGACCTCGAACTCGCCCGAAGTCACCGAGAGCGATTCGATCGAGCCGCGCTGGTGGCCCTCGGAATCGAGCTCGCCGCCGGGCTCGGCGCTGACCTCGTACCATTGCAGCCATTCCACCGTCTTGATCCAGCCGACGATGGCGAGGCGCAGCTTGCCGTCCTCGGAGACGAGGATCGGGGTGTCGGCGCGGGTGGTCTTGTCGATGAAGGGCTCTTCCTCGCCGCTGGAGAGCACGCGCTCGATCGAGATGTCGAGGGCCTGCGACAGCCGCCAGATCGTCGCCAGCGTCGGATTGGTCTCGTTGCGCTCGATCTGGCTGATGATCGACTTGGCGACGCCGGACTGCTCGGCGAGGTCGGAGAGCGAGAAATTATAGGCCTTGCGCAGGCGCTGGATGGTCTTGCCGAGCTGGCCCGAGATGACCTGAGCTCCGGATTCAAGCTCCCGCCCGCCGCGCTCCTTGGTCTCGATTCCCATCCGTCCGGCCCCTTTTCGACTGTGATGCCGTTTGTAACGGCGGACGATCGTTTGAACAAGCGAACTGTGCCTGACGCAGAGCTTTCGGTTCTCGGGCCGTCAGGTCATGCGGCTGGGGCCGACCTCGCGCTGCTCGCGGCGGGCGAGGCCGAGCTGGCGCTCGCGCAGGATCACATAGATGCCCGAGACGATGACGATGGTCGCGCCGATCAGGATCGACACGGCCGGCCATTCGCCGAACCAGAACCAGCCGATCGCGACGGCCCAGAGCATGGTCGAATATTCGAAGGGCGCGATCAGCGAGGCGTCGCCATAGCGATAGGCCTGGACGATCAGGATCTGGCCGAGACCACCGAGGATGCCGATCATCACCATCATCACCGCATCCTTGAGATCGGGGATGTGCCAGCCGAGCAGGATGGTCGTGAGGCCGAGCAGGCTGGTCAGCAGCATGAAGTAGAAGACGATGGCGCCTGTCCGCTCCGTCGCGGTCAGGAGCCGCACCTCGACAGAGGCGAAGGCCGAGCAGAAGGCGCCGGCCAGGCCCAGCGCAGCGCCAACCGCGGCATTGCCGCCGACAGGATGGGTGCCGGCGCCCAGATGCGGCGACAGCATGATGAGCACGCCGACGAAGCCGATCGTCACCGCGCTCCAGCGATAGATGCGGACCCGTTCCTTGAGCACGAGTGCGGCCAGCACCACCACGGCGAGCGGCGCGGCATAGCCGATCGCGACGGCTTCCGAGAGCGGCAGGAACTGCAACGCCGCGAAGCCGCAGAACATGCCGGTCGAGCCCATGATGCCGCGCTTGAGATGGCCGCGCAGGTTGCTGGTCTTCAGAGCGGCTGGCAGCTCGGCGCGCCATACCAGCCAGATGAGCAGCGGGATCATCGCGAAGAAGGAGCGGATGAAGACGATTTCGCCGGTCGGATAGCGCGTGGAGATCGACTTGATCCCCGCCGACATCAGCGTGAAGGCCAGCGCCGAGATCAGCTTGAGGGTGATGCCGAGGAGAGGGGACAAAGCGCGCGGCCGAAGAACTGGGACGGTTTCGGGCGAAACCGTTCCTCTTTAGATCATGTCGAATCCGGGAAGCGAAGCGTGAACTCTGCAACTCGGCTAGGCGGTGGGCGAGGGAAACCAAGCCGTCATTGCGAGGAGCGAAGCGACGAAGCAATCCAGGGGGCGTAGGGCTCTGCCGCCCCTGGATTGCTTCGCTGCGCTCGCAATGACGGTGACGGGCGTCAGAACGTGCCGCGGAAGGCGCCGCCGTCGATCAGGAAGTTCTGGCCGGTGAGGTAGCCGGCATGGGCGCTGGCGACGAAGGCGCAGAGCTTGCCGAATTCGTCGGGCGTGCCGAGGCGGCCGGCAGGAACCGCTGCGAGCCTGCGCTTCACGGCCTCGTCCATGCTGATGCCCTGCATCTCCGCAGCCTTGGTGGTCGCGACCTTGATCCGGTCGGTGTCGAAGACGCCGGGCAGGATGTTGTTGATGGTGACATTGGCATGGGCGACCTCGCGGGCGACGCCCGAAAGGAAGGCGGTGAGGCCGGCGCGGGCGGCCGAGGAGACGTCGAGACCGGTCAGCGGGGTCACCACGCTCGCCGAGGTGATGTTGATGATCCGGCCGAAGCCGCGCTCGACCATGCCGTCGATGACGCGCTGCACCAGCTCCAGTGGGGTCGCCATGTTCTGGACGACGCCTTCGAGCAGGCCTTCGCGCGTCACCTGGCGGAAGGGCTTGGGCGGCGGGCCGCCATTGTTGTTGACGAGGATGTCGGGGTTCGGCGCGGCTGCCAGAAGCGCGTCCTGGCCGGCCTTGGTCGAGACGTCGGCTACGACGGCAACCACGGTTGCGCCGGTCGCGGCGCGGATCGCAGCGGCGGTCGCTTCCAGCGTCTTGGCGTCGCGGCCGTTGATGACGACGGTGCAGCCGGCCTGCGCCAGCGCCTCGGCGCAGCCGCGGCCCAGCCCCTTGCTGGAAGCGCAGACGATGGCCGTGCGGCCGGCAATTCCCAGATCCATGGCGTTCTCCGATCAGCGTGGAGGCATTCGAGGCCTCTACCCAGATCATGGATTGGCCGCGCCGTCATCAAAGCGCAACGCAAATCAGACACACGGCCCTCGCATCGCAGCAGCAGGGGCTTTCCGGCATGAGCGACGAGGACGATACCAAGCGGGTCCGCAGCATCTTCATTTCGGATCTGCATCTGGGCACCCGTGGGGCCCAGGCCGATCTCGTGCTGGAGTTCCTGCGCGCCTATGATGCGCCGCAGATCTATCTCGTCGGCGACATCATCGATGGCTGGCGGCTGAAGAGCGGCTGGTATTTCCCGCAGACTCATAACGACGTGATCCAGAAGCTGCTGCGCAAGGTGCGCAAGGGCTCGAAGCTGATCTACGTCACCGGGAACCACGACGATTTCCTGCGCGACTTCACGGGCCTGCAGTTCGGCGGCATTACGCTGGTCGACGAGATCGTCCACGAGACCGCCGACGGCAAGCGCATGCTCGTCATCCATGGCGACCTGTTCGACCTCGTTGTGCGCAACGCCAAATGGCTCGCGCTGCTCGGCGATTGGGCCTACACGGTCGCGCTCGTGCTCAACATGGCGATCAACCGGGTTCGCCGCGTGCTCAGGCTGCCACACTGGTCGCTTTCGGCCTGGGCCAAGGCCAAGGTCAAGAATGCGGTGAACTATATCGGCGAGTTCGAGACCTGCCTCGCCGCCGAGGCGCGCCGCCACAAGGCCGACGGCGTGATCTGCGGCCATATCCACCATGCCGCCCATCGCGAGATCGAGGGGCTGACCTATATCAATACCGGCGATTGGGTCGAAAGCTGCACCGCCTTCGTCGAGCACGAGGATGGGCGTTTCGAGCTGATCCGCTGGCCGCAGGGGCGGATGAAGACGACGCCTTCCGTGCCGGTGACAGTGCCGGCGCGGCCGGCCCCGGTCCGGGACCTGATCGAGGCCGCGTGATGCGCGTGCTGGTCGCGACCGATGCCTGGTGCCCTCAGGTCAATGGCGTCGTGCGCTCGCTGGAGCAGATGATCGCGGCGGCTCCAGGATTTGGGATCACGGCGCAGGCGCTGACACCGGAAGGTTTCCACCAGGTCGGCCTGCCGAGCTATCCCGATATCCGCCTTGCCTTGGCGACGCGGCGGGCGCTGGCCGAGCGCATCGCCGATTTCGCGCCGGACCATATCCATATCGCTACCGAGGGGCCGATCGGCTGGCTGACGCGGGCGGTTTGTCTCGCCCAGAAGCGGCCGTTCACCACGAGCTATCATACGCGCTTCCCGCAATATATCGCGGCGCGCTGGCCGATCCCCGAAAGCTGGAGCTACCGGCTGCTGCGCCGTTTCCATGGGCCTGCCGCGGCCGTGATGGTCTCGACGGCGACGGTGGAGGAGGAGCTGCGCCAGCACGGCTTCGGGAATCTGGTGCGCTGGGGGAGGGGCGTCGATCTCGGCCTGTTCCATCCACGCTCGCAAAGCCTGCTCGACCTGCCGCGCCCGGTCTTCCTCTATGTCGGGCGCGTCGCGGTCGAGAAGAATGTCGAGGCCTTCCTGTCGCTCAAGCTGCCGGGCAGCAAAGTCGTGGTGGGGGACGGGCCGGCGCGCGCCGATCTCAAACGCAGCTTTCCCGAAGCCCGATTCCTCGGCCTGAAAGAAGGCGAGGAACTGGCCGGCATCTATGCCTCCTCGGATGTCTTCGTCTTTCCGAGCCTGACCGACACCTTCGGTATCGTTTTGCTCGAAGCTGCGGCGAGCGGGTTGCCGGTCGCCGCCTTCCCGGTGCAGGGGCCGCGTGACGTCTTTGCCGGCAGCGGGGCGGCGGTGCTGGACGAGGATCTGCGCAGCGCGGCGATGCAGGCGCTCAGGGTGCCGCGCGAGACCTGCCTGGAACTTGCTGCGCATCATAGCTGGACGGCGAGCGCGGCGCAGTTCTACGGCCATATCCGGCGCGTGGCGCACGAGGCCGGCTATTTCCCGCGCGAGCCGGAGGCTCCGGCCGCCGATACGCTTACAGCCTTCGCGAACGGGCGTGGCGGGGAAGGGCGCGGGCTGCCGCGGCGCCTGACGGCTTGAGCTGGGCGCGGAAGCCGTCGCGCCGCTCGTGGACCGAAGCGATGACGAGGCCCATTGGTACGCCGAGCCCGACCAGGGCCGCTTCCGACAATTGCAGGCTGGCCTCGATGGTTTCCGGCACCGCATCGTTGACGCCGATCTCGTAGAGATGGCGGGCATGGGTCGCGTCGCGGGCGCGGGCGACGATCACGATGTCGGGGCGCAGCGAGCGCGCGGCGAGAACGATGGCATCGACGGCGCGGGAATTGTCGATCGTCACGATCAGCGCCGTCGCTTCCTCCAGGCCGCAGAGCCGCAGGAATTCGGGCTTGGTCGCATCGCCGTAATAGGCGGGGCGTCCGGCGCGGCGCTGTGCGGTGATCAGCGAAGCGTCGGAATCGATGACGATATGTGACTTCCCGTGCTCGTCCAGCATCGAGCCTACGAGGCGACCGACGCGCCCGCCGCCGACGACGATGGCGCGCGGCGTGTGATCGCCGGGCGGCAGGACGGTGGCCTCGTCGGGTAGTATGACGGGCGTGGCGAGCTTCTGGGCCAGGTAGCGGGCGATCCTGGCCAGCAGCGGCAACGCGACCATGGTGAGCGAGACCGCAGTCAGGACGATGCTGTTGGCGCTGTGATCTATGAGCTTGGCGCCGGTCGCGGCATTGAGCAGCACGAAGGCGAATTCGCCGCCCGGCGCGACCAGGATCGCGGTTTCAAGCGCGGTCGCCGTCGCCAGCCGAAAGCGGCGAGCGAGAACGAAGATGATGGCGCCCTTGACCAGCACCAGACCGACCGCACCGCCGATGATCGCGAAGGGATGGGCCGCGATATCGGCCGGGTTCACGCCCATGCCGACGGTGAGGAAGAAGACGCCGATCAGCAGCGACTTGAACGGGTCGATCGTGACCTCGATGGCGCGGCGGAACTCGGTCTCGGCGAGCAGCAGTCCGGCGATGAAGGCGCCCAGGCCCATGGAGAGGCCGGCCGCGGCTGCGATCAACCCGGTGCCGAGCGCAGTCAAGAGCGTCGCCGCCATGAAGCTCTCGGTCGAATCGGTCGAGGCGACGAGCCGGAACAGGGGGCGCAGCGCCAGCCGGCCGATGACGACGATGATCGCTATGGCGACGAATGCCTGGATGAAGGCCTGCGTCAGGCCGGCGAGCAGCGAGCCCGAGCCGTTCTGCGCATCGAGCACGCCGATCAGGAACAGCAGCGGGATGACAGCCAGGTCCTGGCAGAGCAGGATCGCGAAGCTGGAGCGGCCGGCCGAGGTGGTCATCCGCTTCTTCGCCGCCAGCAATTCGACGACCATCGCCGTGGAGGACAGGGCGAGGCCGAAGCCGATGATCAGCGCCGCCGCCGCCGGCTGGCCGAGCGCATAGGCGAAAAGCCCGATCGATGCGGCGCAAAGCCCGACCTGTCCGAGGCCGAGCCCGAAGACGAGGCGCTTCATCGTCATCAGGCGCTCGAAGGACAGTTCCAGCCCGATGACGAAGAGCAGGAAGGCGACGCCAAGATCAGCGGGGCGGGCCAGCGCCTCGGCGTTCGAGACGGTGATCGTGCTCAGCAGCGGAATCTTGGAGACCAGGCCACCGAGGCCGAACGGGCCGAGCAAAGCGCCGCAGGCGATGAAGGCGATGATCGAATTGACCTTGAGGCTCTTGGCCAGCGGCACGACCACGCCCGCCGTCGCGAGCACGACGACAGCGTCCTTGTAGACGGAAGGGTCGACTGTTCCGGCCAAAGGGCTGACCTTGCGATTCGAGGGCTTGCGGGATGCGTTGGCAATTCTTGCGGTTTGCGGCGGCGCAGCACAACCTTGGAATCGCTGTGGTCGACCAAAATTCGCCTTGCGGCGCGAGCCTTTAGGCACGGGCGCTCAGGTGCCGCGGGCGAAAAATCCGGTTTCCGCGTGCGATGCGAATGGGATAGCTTCCCGCCATTGTTTCAGAAGGACCGCCCATGCGTTTTGCCGGCACCGAAAACTACGTCGCGACCGAAGACCTTACCGTCGCCGTCAATGCCGCGATCCGGCTGGAGCGGCCGCTGCTGGTGAAGGGCGAGCCCGGCACGGGCAAGACGGTGCTGGCCGAGGAGGTCGCTGCGGCGCTCGGTGCCCAGCTCATCACCTGGCACATCAAGTCGACGACCAAGGCGCAGCAGGGGCTCTACGAATACGACGCGGTGAGCCGCCTGCGCGACAGCCAGCTCGGCGATCCTCGCGTCTCCGAGATCGGCAATTACATCAAGCGGGGCAAGCTTTGGGAGGCCTTCGTGGCGCCGGTCAGGCCGGTGCTGCTGATCGACGAGATCGACAAGGCCGATATCGAGTTTCCCAACGACCTGCTGCTCGAGCTCGACCGCATGGAGTTCCATGTCTACGAAACGGCTGAGACGATCAAGGCGGCGCGGCGGCCGGTGATGATCATCACCTCCAACAACGAGAAGGAACTGCCGGACGCCTTCCTGCGCCGCTGCTTCTTCCACTATATCCGCTTCCCCGACGCGGAGACGATGCAGGCGATCGTCGAGGTGCATTTCCCCGGCATCAAGAAGCGGCTGATGGAGGAGGCGCTGCGGCTGTTCTTCGAGGTGCGCGAGGTGCCGGGCATCAAGAAGAAGCCCTCGACCTCGGAATTGCTCGACTGGCTGAAGCTGCTCGTCGCCGAGGATATCGGGCCGGAGGTGCTGCGCGAGCGCGATCCGCGCAAGCTGATCCCGCCGTTGCACGGCGCTTTGCTCAAGAACGAGCAGGACGTCTCGCTCTTCGAGAAGCTCGCCTTCATGGCCCGGCGCGAGAGTCGTTGAACGCCCCCTCGTAAATCGGCTCCAGCATCGCTAGGTTCTCTCCATGCGACGCCTCATGCTTCTGCGCCACGCCAAGTCCCACTGGCCCACGGGTGTGGCCGATCGCGACCGACCGCTTGCGGCACGTGGGCGCGAGGCCGCTCCGGTGATGGGGCGCTATCTCGCCGATGAATTGCTCTTGCCCGACCTTGTCCTGGTGTCGCCGGCCAAGCGCACGGTCGAGACCTGGGAGATGGTCGCGCCGATGCTGCCGGAGAAGCCGGCGACGCAATACGAGCCCCGCATCTACGAGGCGAAGGTCGAGCGCCTGCTCGATGTCGTGCAGGAGGTCGAGGGCGATGTTCGCACGCTCCTGCTGATCGGACACAATCCCGGTTTCGAGGAGCTGGCGCATCTCCTGACCGGCCATGGCGATCGCTATGCCTCGGCGCGGATGAGCCAGAAATACCCGACCTGCGGGCTCGCCGTGATCGATTTTGCGGTCGAGCACTGGTACGCGATCGCACCGCGAGAAGGCCGGCTCGACCGGTTCGTGACCCCGGGATCGCTGGGCGAAGGCCCGGACGAATGATCGCCGCGGCATCGTGAGCGACACCTCCTATCTCGACAGCGCCCGCAATGCGGCTCTGGCCTTCGGCGACAGCCTGCTCGGGCTTGCGCGGCCGCGCCTGCGGATCGGCGTCACCGGGCTGTCGCGCTCCGGCAAGACGGTCTTCACCACCGCCCTGATCCAGAACCTGATCGAAGGCGCGAAGCTGCCGGTGCTGAAGGCGGCTTCGGAAGGCCGCGTCGCCCGTGTGCGACTGGTGCCGCAACCCGATCCCGACGTGCCGCGCTTTCCCTATGAGGCGCATCGCGCCGCGATGAACGGCGAGAGGCGGCGCTGGCCGGAATCGACGCGGCGCATTTCCGAACTCAGGGTCGAGATCGACTACGAGCGGGCGGCCGGCTGGTTCAAGGGGCCGGCAACGCTGACGCTCGACATCGTCGATTATCCCGGCGAGTGGCTGCTCGACCTCGCGTTGATCGGACAGGACTACAAGGCCTGGTCGGCGCAGGCGGTGGTGGATGCGCGCAAGGCGCATCGGCGCGAGGCCGCGGCGGAGTGGCTTGCGGACCTGTCGCGGCGTGATCCGGACGGGGCGCCGGACGAGCTTGAGGCGGAAGCCGCCAGCGATTTGTTCAAGGGTTATCTCGCGCGCTTGCGCGCCGATCCGGAGGCCGTCGCGGTGACGCCGCCCGGGCGCTTCCTGATGCCAGGTGACCTCGAAGGCTCACCTGCGCTGACCTTCGCACCGCTCGATCTCGGGCATGATCGCGATGTGCGGCCAGGCACGCTTGCAGCACTCATGGCGGAGCGTTTCGAAGCCTATAAGCGCGTCGTGGTGACGCCGTTCTTTCGCGACCATTTCGCCAGGCTCGACCGGCAGATCGTGCTGGTCGACGTGCTGGCTGCACTCGATGCCGGAGCGCCGGCCCTGGCCGATCTCGAAACCGCCTTGGGGCAAGCGCTCGCAGCCTTCTCGGTCGGGCGCAATTCCTGGCTTACGAGCCTGTTCGCGCCGCGGATCGAGCGCGTGCTCTTCGCCGCGACCAAGGCCGACCATATCCACCATTCGAGCCATGATCGGCTGGCGGCGGTGATGTCTCATCTGGTCGGGCGGGCGTTGTCGCGAGCGCAGGGGGCGGGAGCGCGCGTCGAGGCGATGGCGCTCGCTGCCGTGCGGGCGACGCATGAGGTCAGGATCAAGGAAGGCCGCGAGGAACTGCCGGCCATCGCCGGCGTGCCGGAGGCGGGCGAGACGATCGACGGGCAGGTTTTCGACGGCATTGCGGAGGCCGCCATCTTCCCTGGGGAACTGCCCGAGCGGCCCGAGGCGATCTTCGATCCGAAGGCGCATTGGCAGGTCAGGGCGCCGCGCTTCCGGCCGCCATTGGTCGTGCCGGATGCGGGCGGGCGCCTGAAGCCGCCGCCGCAGATCCGCCTCGACCGTGCGCTGGAATTCCTGATCGGCGACAAGCTGGCATGAACGGGGTTTCGCGATGAGCAAGGCACCGCGCGCGATCCGCCTTGACAACGCCCAGCCGGGCGAGCCGGTCGGCGAGGCCCCGCTGCGGCAGGGCGACCTCGCGATCCTGCCCGAGAGCGAGCCGATCGATGCCGTCGTGCCCGTTGCGCCGACCAAGCCCAAACGGCGCTTCTCCTGGGGCTCGCTGTTCGTGGCGGGGCTGTCCGGTTTCCTGGCGCTGGCGGCCGGCGTCTGGGTCGAGAACACCATCCGCGCGCTGATGAGCCAGAACCCGGCGCTCGGCTATGCCGCGCTGGTCTGTGCGGCCGTTGCGACGCTGGCACTCGTCGTGATGCTGGGCCGGGTGCTGCGCGACATCCTGCGCGAGCGCAAGGTGGAGGCGCTGCGCGAGCGCGCGGTCGCGGCGCTGGCGGGCGGTACACCCGATGAAGGCCGGGCGATCGCCGACGAGCTTGTTGCGCTCTACAAGGGGCGGGCGCAGACGGCCCAAGGCCGTGCCGCCCTGCAGGAAGCCTTGCCCCAGCTCTTCACCGCACGCGATGTGCTGACAGTGGCGGAGCGCAGCCTTCTCGCGCCACTCGATGCGCTGGCAACGGCCCAGATCGCGCAGGCCGCGCGGCGCGTCTCGCTGGTCACCGCAGTCAGCCCGCGGGCGCTGGTCGATGTCGTCTTCGTGCTGGTCGCCTGCGCGCGGCTGCTGCGCTCCATCGCCGGCATCTATGCCGGCCGGCCGGGGACGCTCGGCCTGCTCAGGCTGGCCCGACAAGTGATGAACCATCTTGTGCTCACTGGTGGCATGGCAGCGGGCGATGCTGTGATCCAGCAAGTGGTGGGGCAGGGGCTTGCGGCCCGTCTTTCGGCCAAGCTCGGCGAGGGCGTGATCAACGGCATGCTGACGGCCCGGATCGGCCTCGCCGCGCTCGCGGTCTGCCGGCCGCTGCCTTTCGTCGAGGCGGCAGCGCCGACATTGACCGATGTCGCGGGCGATCTCGGCGGCTGGCGAGGCAACCGGGACGATGACGCCTGAACCCGGCAGAATCTGCCGGGAGGAGGCGATTCTGCCCGGTGCGGAGTGCCGGTAAACCTTTCGTAAACGATCCAACTCCTTGAAATAGCACGGAGCCGCGCATGGCATGCGCCGTGCAGAACCTTGCCTCGAGTTGTGGGCCGCCCTTGGGGGGCTGCCGGTCGAGGTGAGGGTTCCATGGGTGTTTTCAGTGCGCTGACCACGGCGGTTTCGGGAATGACGGCGCAGTCCTATGCGCTCGAGAACATCTCCGGAAACATCGCCAACTCGCGGACGGCGGGCTACAAGCGGGTCGACACCGCCTTTGCCGATCTCGTGCCGGACGCGGCGTTGCGGCGGCAGGTCGCCGGTTCGGTCCAGGCTTTCAGCCAGGCGACGAACTCGATCCAGGGCGATCTCAACCCGACCCGCATCGACACCAATATCGCGATCAACGGCGATGGCTTCTTCGTGGTCGACCAGCGCGCGAGCGGTGTCGGCGCCAATACCCAGTTCGCCAATTCGAACCTCTACACCCGCCGCGGCGATTTCGACTTCGACGCGAACGGCTATCTGGTTAACGGCGCGGGCTACTACCTCAAGGGCCTGAAGATCGACCAGGTGACCGGCCAGCTCATCGGCACGCAGCCTGACGTCCTGCGCATCACCAAGGAGCAGTTCCCGGCCAAGGCGACGACCTCGATCGAGTATCGCGCCAATATCCCGGCCGTGCCGGCGACGACGCAGAAGACGCAAGGCGGCACGGAGTTCCTGAACCCCGCTTCGGTCACGGCGGCCGGCACGGCGCCGAACCCCTATGCCGCCAACGCTGCGGTGATGGGCAACAATATCAGCAGCTTCCTGGCGACCTCGATCCCCGGCGGCTCGGTGACC
This sequence comes from uncultured Allobosea sp., assembly GCF_945956895.1. Lineage (GTDB taxonomy): Bacteria > Pseudomonadota > Alphaproteobacteria > Rhizobiales > Beijerinckiaceae > Allobosea. Next base: position 125,370 of record NZ_CAMFJF010000005.1, read on the forward strand.
GTCTATGATACGCTCGGCAAGGCGACCAGCGTCGAGATGCGCTGGGCCAAGATCGACAACGGCAACCCCGCGGCGGTGCCGCCGACGACCGGCACCTGGGGGCTGTTCGTGGCCCAGGATACCAGCGCAACCGGCGCCGGCCAGGTCGCCTATGTCCAGACCGGCCAGAACGTCACCTTCGGCACTACCGGCCAGATGGTCACGCCGGCTACCGGCGATATCACGCTGCCGACCATGACGATCAACGGCACCACCATCACCGGCATCAACCTGACGACCGGCGGCAACGGCGTCACCCAGAACGGCGACGTCAGCGGCCAGATCGATGCGCGCAGCATCCGCCAGGACGGCTACACCGCCGGCACGCTCGACCGTGTCACGGTCTCGGCCGAGGGCCAGGTGATCGGCACCTTCAGCAACGGCCAGGTCGTGGCGCTCGCCCAGGTCTCGGTCGCCCGCTTCAACGCCGACAACTCGCTGAAGCGCCTCGATGGCGGCGCCTTCGAGGAGACGATCGAATCCGGCCCGCCGATCATCGGTCTCGGCACCTCGCAGATGGTCGGCGGCAGCGTCGAGCAGTCGAACACCGACATTGCCGACGAATTCTCCAAGATGATCGTCACCCAGCAGGCCTATTCGGCCAATACCAAGGTCATCACCACCGCCCAGGAGATGCTGAGCGCGGTGTTCAACATCATTCGCTGAACGACGCGCCTGCCTAAGCGGCGGCCCAGGAGGGCCGCCTCTCGCAACAGGAGTTGACGATGGGCCTAAGCACTTCCCTCAATACGGCAATCGGCGGTCTCAACGCCGCGCAGGTCGGCATCGGCGTCGTCTCCCAGAACGTCGCCAATGCGGGGACGACGGGCTATGTCCGGCGCACGGTCTCGACCGCCGACAGCCTGACCGGCCTCACGATCGGCGTGCAGAGCACGCAGGTCCAGCGGCTGCTCGACAAGATCGTCCAGCACCAGCTCTGGCAGGAAGCTTCCGGCGCCGCCTATACCTCGACCCGCGCGAGCTCGCTGTCCAATCTCGACAAGCTCTACGGCCAGCCCGGCAGCGCCACGGCGCTGGACACGATCTTCAACAAGTTCACCGGGGCGCTGCAATCGCTCCAGAACGACCCCTCGTCCTACAGCCTGCGCTCGCAGGTGCTGGACAACGCGACGCAGCTTGCGCGCCAGCTCAACACGCTCTCCAATGGCGTGCAGGCCCTGCGCAGCCAGGCCGAAAGCGGCATCTCCGCCGCTGTGACCAAGGTCAACGACCTGCTGGGCGCGCTGACCAAGGTCAATACCCGCATCGTCGGCAGCCCGAACGACAGCGCGACGGCCAGCCTGAAGGACCAGCGCGACCTGATCCTGTCCGAGCTGTCGCAATATGTCGACATCAAGACGACGGAGGATGCGCGCGGCTCGGTCAGCGTCGTGACGGGTTCCGGGACGCAGCTCTTCGACGGGACCGCCGCGGTCACCTTCAAGTTCGACGAACATGCCGGTCTGGGGCCGGATGATCAGTGGGATATCGACCCTACCAAGCGCGGGGTCGGCACGATCAAGATCGTCGATGCGTCCGGCAACGCCTCGGACGCGATCGCTAACCGGATCTTCCGTTCCGGCGAGATCGCGGCCAATATCGAACTGCGTGACAAGACGCTGGTCCAGGCCCAGGCGCAGCTCGACGAGATCGCCGCGCAGATGTCGAAGGCGCTCTCGGATCGCGAGATTGCCGGCACGCCGGCGACTGTGGGCGCGGCCACGGGCTTCGATGTCGATCTCACGGGATTGCAGTCCGGCAATTCGGTCACGCTCGACTACAAGGTCACGCCCGGTGGGCAGACCCAGCGCTTCACCTTCGTGCGCGTCGATTCAGCGGCGTCGCTGCCCTTGCCGGCTTCGGCCAGCGGCGATGCCAATAACCGCGTCGTCGGCATCGACTTCTTGGGCGGCCCGGCTTCCGTAGCGGCCCAGATTCAGGCGGCTGTCGGTACCGGCTTTACGGTTTCGAACGCGGGCTCGACGCTGCGCATCGTCGATGACGGCGCGGCCGGGACGCGCGACGTCGTCGGGTTGACGGCGCGACCGACGAATACGGCCCTGGCTTCGGCGGGCGGAACGGCCGAGCTGCCGTTCTTCGTCGATGGTCCTTCCGGAAGCGCCTTTACCGGTTCTTTCGACGGCGGTTCCCAGACCACGGGCTTCGCCGCCAGAATCACGGTCAACCCGGCCCTGATCGCCGACCGCTCGCTGCTGGTCGCCTACAATACCTCGCCGCCGACGGCGCAGGGCGACGCCACCCGGCCGCAGCTCATGCTGGACCGGCTGACGAAAAGCCAGCGCGCCTTCACCAATGCGTCCGGGCTGGACGGCAACACCGCGAGCTCCAGCACGACGGTGGCGAATTTCGTCCAGCGCGTGGTTTCCTCGCAGGGGCAGGCCGTGGAGGCCGCCAAGCGCCTGGACGAGGGGCAGCAAGTGGCGCTGGCCTCGGTCCAGAGCCGCTTCCAGGCCACATCCCAGGTCAATGTCGACCAGGAAATGTCGATGCTGATCGAACTTCAGACCGCCTATGCCGCCAATGCCCGCATCATCTCCACGATGAAGGAGATGATGGACGTGCTGCTGAGAGTGTGAGGCCGCGATGACCATCACCGCTTACGGAACCGGGGCCTATCGCGCGGCGAAGCCCAACGAGTTCGTCTCGACCCGGGCCCAGTTCGACGATCTCCAGCGCCAGCTCGACACCAAGCAGCGCAGCACCAGCTATGGCGATCTCGGCATCGACCGGCGCGTCAGCCTCGACCTCAACAGCAAGGTCTCGCAGCTCGATTCCTGGCTGAGCGGCATCGGCCTGACCGGCGTGAATCTCAAGCTGCAGACCTCCTCGGTCGAGAACTTCACCAAGCTCACCAACGAGACCCGCAACGACACACGCTCCAACAGCTATGTGCCGAGCGCCAGCGGACGCTCGTCGCCGCAGGTGCTGGCGGAGGAAAAGTTCAAGCAGACCCTCGATCTCCTGAACATCTCCGTCAACGGGCGCTATCTCTTCTCCGGCAAGACCTCAGACACGCAGCCGACCCTCGGGTTCAACGAGATCGTGAACGGCGATGGCGCCGGCAAGGACGGTCTCAAGCAGATGATCGACGAGCGCCGGCAGGCCGATCTCGGCTCCGGGCAGGGCCGGTTGACCGTGGGCGGCGCCGGCACGACGGCGACGATCTCCGAGGAAGCGACCGTCCATCCCTACGGCTTCAAGATCGCGGGGATCACCGGCAGCTCGGCCGCGCTGGCGACGACCTTCAATCCCGGCCCGCCGGCCGATGTCTCGGCGAATGTCGCATCGCAGCCCGTTCCCGGCGATACCGTGCGCATCCAGCTCAAGCTGCCGGACGGGACGCAGGAAGAGGTCGTGCTGACCGCGCGGGCCCCGGGCACCACAGGCTCGGACGCCGACAGCTTCGAGATCGGCGTCGATGTCAATGCGACCGCCGCCAATCTCAGGACCTCGATCGGAGCGGCGCTGGGCAAGGAGGCGCAGACGACGCTCTCGGCCGCGTCCTCCCAGGTTGCCGCCCAGGATTTCTTCGCCGGCAGCTTGAACAATCCGCCGAAGCGGGTTCCGGGCCCTCCGTTCGACACCGCGACCCTGCCGCCGACCAATGCTGGCGCCGCCGCGACGACGGTGATCTGGTATCGCGGCGATGACGGGGCGGACCCGGCGCGCAGCACCTCGACGGTCCAGATCGACCAGGGCCAGACGGTGGGCACCGGCGCGCGGGCCAATGAGGAAGCATTCCGTGTCGGTCTCGCCCAGTTCGCGATCATGGCCGTCGAGAATTTCCCGGCGGGCGATACCAATTCGCAGGCGCGCTACGAAGCCATGACCTCGCGGGTCAGCGAGAAGCTCGGCTTCGGCGGCTCGACCCAGAAACCGGCGGAGATCATCACCGAGCTCGGATCTGCCCAGACGGCGCTTGCCAGCGCGAAGGAACGCCACCAGAGCACCAAGGACTATCTGACCACGACGTTGGCCGGCGTCGAGAACGTCACGACGGAAGAAGTCGCGACGCAGATCCTCTCGCTGCAGACGCAATTGCAGGCGAGCTATCAGGTGACGTCGATGCTCTCGAAGCTGTCGCTGACCAACTATCTCTGAACGGAGCCAGGAGCGTTCCCAAAACAGAAACGCCGCCCCGAAAGGGCGGCGTTTCTGCTTGTCCGGTCATCGGCGCTTCGGCTGGCGGATCAGCGCCCGCGCAGGCCGGCGGCGATATCGCGATTGATGTTGACCAGGATGCCCAGCGATTGCGGCTGCGGATCGCTCGAGATCTTGAAGGTCTGGTTGAAGATGAAATTGGCGAGGCTGAGAATGTTGGTCTTGATGCCGACCGGGAGCGGATTGTCCTCGGCGATGACGGCGGAGACCAGGAGGGTCCAGAGGCGCCGGTTATAGGTCAGCGCCTCGTCGAGATCGCGTTCGCGCTGGTTCCAGTCATCGGCGACGGCCTGGAGCCGCATGGCGGCCTTGATCAGGAGGGAGGCTTCGAGTTCGCGAGGCGAAACGACGGATTGAGCAGTCTTGGCCGCGGCAGCGTAGGCGTTAAACCCGTTTTGCATTCTCGATCAATTCCGCTTCATAGGCGATCAGCTTTCTGGCTGCCTTGAGAGCTTTGTAGAGGTCGTCGCTTAAAATGCGGTTATTGATCTCATGAACATGCGGCAGAGCGCTGGGCGCCGCATTGATGAAATCGCGCACGAGCTGGAAATAGGTTTCGTGCTCATGCGTCGGGTCCTGCTCCAGATACATGAGCTGGATCGCGAGATAGATCTTCTTGGCCGGCGTATCGGCGGTCGCGGCGGTCAGGATGTCTTTCTCGCGCAGGATCGGGGCCTCGCCCTCGATGAAGAAGCGCGTGCGCTGCTCGTCGTTGCGGATCACCACCTGGCCGATGATGATGCGCTCGCGCGGCTTGAGCTCGACCTTGAGGGCCATGGCGGTCCTGCCTTCTGGCTGGAGGGGAGGGCGGGCGGCTGCTGCGGCGTCAGCCGAAGAGACGCAGGACGCCCTGGTCGGCCTGGTTCGCCAGCGACAGCGCGGTCTGCGAGAGCTGCTGGCGGGTGTTGAGGGCCAGCAGGCTTGCGCCTTCCTCGTTCGGATCGGCAAGCACGAGATTACCCGCGCCGGTGGTCAGGACGTTGGCCAGTTCCTTGGTGAAGTCCTGGCGGGTCTGGGCGACCGAGAGGTTGGAGCCGAAGGTCGAGGCCAGCGACTTCAGCGAGGTCAGCGCGCCGGTGAGGGAGGCCGTTGCCTTGTCCAGGTCGGCGTCGTTCTGGAAGTTGATGAAGCCTGCGAGCTGCGTGTTGACCGCGCGCGGAATGCCCAGGTTGTCGGAGGTGATGTTCGAGCCCTGGATGTCGAGCTTGGTCTGGTTCTTGCCGGTCTTCTCGTTGAAGACGATGCTCAGCCGGTCACCGGCCAGCAGGTTGATGCCGTTATAGCTCGAATCCTTGGCGAGATCGTCGATCTTGTTGCGCAGGTCGTTGAACTGGTCGATCAGGTTCGAGCGCACCGCCGAGGTGATGCCGGAGGAGGCGATGCCGGTCGTACGGTCGGTGGCAGCGAGACCGAACTTGGTGTTCTGCAGGCCGGTCGCCGAGTCGGTGACCGCAGCGGCGGCGTTGGCGCCGGCGCCGATACCGACACCGAGTTGCTCGGAGCCGATGCCCTTGACGTTGAGGATGCCCTTCTCGTCGACGAAGGCGGAGGCGACACCCGAAGCGTTGATCGCGTTGACGACGTCGCGGACGGTCGTGTTGGCGGTCAGGGTGATGCCGATATTGGTCGTCGAGGTCGGCGCGGCCGGGTTGGTGACGATCTGGATGTTGAGTTCCGGCGTCGCCGTGACGTCGATACCGAGATCGCCCGCGGCGCTGGCGGTCGCAGTCGTCACCGTGGTGTCGCCGGCGCTGCCGATGCGCTTGTCGAGGGCGATGTCCTTCAGGCTCTTGTTGGTCGCCTGCTGCTCGGCCGCGCCGGCCAGCGTCGTGCCGGTGCCGACGACGGTCGGGCGGTTCTGGGCAGCGTCGGCCTGGGCCTGCTTCACGGTCGACTGCAACGACTGGACGAGCTTGGTGATGCCGTCGATGCCCTTGGATGCGGTCTGAATGGTCTGGATGCCGTTCGAGATGCCGTCGAGCAGGCCGGTGAGCTGGCTCGAGCGATCGCTCAGCGAGGCGGCGGTGAAGTAGTTGACGGGGTTGTCGATCGCCGAGTTGACCTTCCGGCCCGTGGCGAGGCGATTCTGGATCACGCCCTGCTGGGCGGTGGTCTGCTGGAGGGTCAGCAGGTTGTTGCGGACGCCGTTCGACAGGATCGTATTGGCCATTTCAGGTCCCTCTGACAGCGCGACTCGGCGCTCAACCAGCTCGTTCTGGGCCGACAATCCTTTGTTAAGACTAATAATCGGTTAATGGCGGGGGCGGACCCAAACGAAAAGCGGCGGAGCCTTTCGGCTCCGCCGCTCTTTTGCTTCGCCCCGCATTCTGCGGGCTGATCCGCTCCTGCGGACCGAAGATCAGAACAGGCGCAGGACGCCCTGGTCGGCCTGGTTCGCCAGCGACAGCGCCGTCTGGGCGAGCTGCTGACGGGTCTGCAGCGCGAGCAGGGAGGCGGCCTCGCCGTTGACGTCGGCGTTGGTCAGGTTGTCGGCGCCGGTCGTCAGAACGCTCGCCATGTCCTTGGTGAAGTCCTGGCGGGTCTGGGCGACCGAGAGGTTGGCGCCGAAGGTCGAAGCGAGCGACTTCAGCGAAGTCAGCGCGCCGTTGAGCGACTTGGTGGCCGTATCCAGATCGGCGTCGTTCTGGAAGTTGGTGGTGCCAGCGAGCTGCGTGTTGCCAGCCTTGGCGATACCCAGGTTGTCCGAGGTCAGGGCGGTACCCTGAACATCGAGCTTGGTCTGGTTCTTGCCGGTCTTCTCGTTGAAGACGATCGAGAGACGGTCACCACCGAGCAGGTTGATGCCGTTGAAGCCCGAATCCTTGGCGAGATCGTCGATCTTGGTACGCAGGTCGTTGTACTGGTCGATCAGGTTCGAGCGCACCGCCGAGGTGATGCCGGAGGAGGCGGTACCCGTCGTGCGGTCGGCGGCAGCGAGACCGAACTTGGTGTTCTGCAGACCGGTCGCCGAGTCGGTGACCGCAGCGGCGGCGGTGGCGCCGGCACCGATGCCGACACCGAGCGCTTCCGAGCCGGTGCCCTTGACGTTGAGCACGCCCTTCTCGTCGACGAAGGCGGTGGCGACACCCGAGCCGTTGATCGCGTTGACGACGTCGCGGACGGTCGTGTTGGCGGTCAGGGTGATGCCGATATTGGTCGTCGAGGTCGGCGCGGCCGGGTTGGTGACGATCTGGATGTTGAGTTCCGGCGTCGCCGTGATGTCGACACCGAGATCGCCAGCGGCGCCCGCGGTCGCAGCCGTCACCGTGGTGTCGCCGGCGCTGCCGACACGCTTGTCGAGGGCGATGTCCTTCAGGCTCTTGCTGGTCGCAACCTGCTCGGCAGCGGTGGCCAGCGTCGTGCCGGTGCCGACGACGGCCGGGCGGTTCTGGGCGGCGTCGGCCTGGGCCTGCTTGATCGTCGACTGAAGCGAGTTCACCAGCTTGGTGACGCCGTCGATGCCCTTGGAGGCGGCCTGGATGGTCTGGATGCCGTTCGAGATGCCGTCGAGCAGGCCGGTGAGCTGGCCCGAGCGATCATTCAGCGAAGCGGCAGTGAAGTAATTGACGGGGTTGTCGATCGCGGAGTTGACCCGCTTGCCCGTCGCGAGACGGTTCTGGATCGCCTGAGCCTGAGCCTGGGTCGACTGCAGCGACGACAGGTTGTTGCGGACACCGGCGGAGAGAGAAACGGCCATCGTGATTACCTTCTGGTACGGAGCCTTCTGGCGCCCTGGCCGTTCTGGCCAGGACGGGCCGACCCTGCTGCGCCAGCCCGTAACAACAGGTAAATTTCAGCCGGCGAATTGAAGCGGATCGCGGGCTTGTCGGCGCATGGTTAAGCAGCCTCTAATACCAGCGGCCATCGAGCCCGACCTATCGTCATTGCGAGCGCAGCGAAGCAATCCAGGAGGACGTAGAGCGCTGCCGCCCCTGGATTGCTTCGCTGCGCTCGCAATGACGGAAAAACCAGCATCGGTCGGTCGCAAAGGCCGTTGGTATAGCGTGCGGCGCGGGCGGATCGGCGGAGATGCCGGCGCCCCGAAACGCAAACCGCCCGCGCAGGGGCGGGCGGCTTGCCGATCGGATGGAGTGCAGGAGCCTCGTCAGGCGGTCCGCTCGACCTGGTGGTGGGTTTCGCTGGCCTCCCGCGCCCGTTCGCTGAGTTCGCGCGAATAGGCGCGCAGCTTCAAGAGCGTTTCGTCGGGCAATTGCGAGATCGTCTCGCCGGTCTCCGGATCCTTCTTCTGAAGCACGATCGCGCGCGTCTGCGGATCGATGATCAGCTTGCGCTCGACCGTCTCGTTCGCGGTGCGGGCGGCCTGGCGGCTGTTCTGGTCGTTCGCCTGGGCGCGGCGCTCGCCATCGGCACGGCTTTGCGCATCGCGCGCCTCGGCGCGCACCTCAACATTGACGGCTGAGCCGGCGGAGGCGGATTGCACCGTCTTTTCGGGAGGAAGCTCCACGGCGATGCTGTCGGCCTGGGCCGTGACATCTGCGCGGGAGACAGGCGGCGGGCCGATGACGGCCGCGAGCTTGGGGGCGTTGCCAAAATCCATGACCACTCCTTCTGGAGTCGCTCACGACGCCGTCGCGCCGCTTTCGTCCGGGGCCGGGAGCAGGACGAAGCTACCCGACACTGTGGAGAATGACAGAAAAGATTGAACCAGGCGTCAAGAAATTAGGTAAATCTTTAGAGATTTTGGCGCAGCCGACGTGTAAACTCTTTTTATACCAAGGGCCTGAGCGTTTCCATCGCCAGGTCAAGATCCAGTCGAGCGCGGGGGAATACTCTCAGAGCCGGCGCGAAACGACCAGCGGCCCGGAATTCGGACGGGCGAAGACGCCGGCGCCGACGGTCGCAGCCGGGCCGTAGCCATTGGCGCGCATCGGCCTGTTGGCATCGGCCGCAAGGTCCCGAACGATCGATTCGGAGACCGCGCGTGCCGTCGCCAGCACGATCTGGTTGGTCTCGATCAGGCCCTGGAAGGCGAGATGCGCCTCCTTCAACCGCTTGACCTGGTCCGGCACGAAGCGAGCCAGCGCCACGGCGTTGAGCTTCACCTGCTCGACGCCACGCATATAGATGCCGGCGAGCTCGGTCTTGCGCGGCTCGCGCGCCATCGCTTCCGGCAGCCGGCCGGCGCGGACGAGCTCGGTCTCCTCGCCAACGAGATGCGAGAGCGCGCCGAGCGCCTCCAGCACGGCCTCGATCAGGGCGCGGGCACTCAGGGCATCGGCGATACGCGGGCGCTCGTCGAGGATAGGCTTAGCGGCCAGCATTCTGAACTCCGCCGGCGGCCTGCTCCTGGAGGCTGAGCAGGTCGCGCATGATCTGGTTGGAGAGGCCGATCCCGCCGGCCTTCTGGATCTGCTTGGCGTATTGCTGGCTGAGCTGGGAGCGCCAGATGCCGCCGCCGGTGCCGTTCTCGCCGAGCGGGCCCTCGGTGCCCTCGCTGGCGGTGAGCCGGTCGGTCATCTGCTCGAGGAACATGGTCTCGAAATCGTCGGCCTGCTTCTTGGCCTTGGCCTTGGCCGGGTCGAGCGCATCGGCGATGCCGCTGGCGACCTTGCCGGCGACGCCGAGCGCGAGTTTCGCGGCGGGAAGCGCGAGGGCAGCAGTCATCACATCACCTCGATTTCGGCCTGCAGGGCGCCTGCCGACTTGATGGCCTGGAGAATGGAGATCAGGTCGCGCGGGCCGATGCCCAGCGCATTGAGCCCGTCGACCAGCTCGGCGAGCGTCACGCTTTCCTTGACGAGGGCGAGCTTGTTGCCGCCGCCGGTATCGACCTTGACGCTGGTCTGCGGCGTCACCACCGTCCGGCCGCGCGCGAATTCGTTGGGCTGGCTGACCTGCGGCTGCTCGCTGATCGTGACGGTGAGGTTGCCCTGCGCCACGGCGACCGTGGAGACGCGGACATCCTTGCCCATGACGATGATGCCGGAGCGCTCGTCGATGACGATGCGGGCGAGCTGGTCGGGCTCGATGCGCAATTGCTCGATATCGGTGAGCAGCTTGATCATGTTGCCCTTGAAGCGGGCGGGAATCTGCAGGACCACGGTCGAGGGATCGGTCGGCTCGGCCGAGTCGCCGCCGACGAACTCGTTGATCGCGGCCGCCATGCGGCGCGCGGTGGTCAGGTCGGGATTGCGCAGCGACAGGCGCAGCGTCGAGAGCTTGTTCAGGGCGAAGTCGATCTCGCGCTCGACGACGCCGCCATTGGCGATGCGGCCGACGGTCGGCACGCCGCGGGTGATCTTGCTGGCCTCGCCCTCGGCCGAGAAGCCGGAGATCGCGACCGGGCCCTGCGAGACCGCATAGACCTCACCATCGGCGCCGAGCAGCGGCGTGACCAGGAGCGTGCCGCCCTGCAGCGACTTGGCGTCGCCCATCGCCGAGACGGTGACGTCGACGCGGGTGCCCTGTGTCGAGAAGGGCGGCAGATTGGCCGTTACCATCACGGCGGCGACGTTGGCGGTGCGCATGTTGGCGCCGCGGGTGTTGACGCCGAGGCGCTCCAGCATCGCCTGCAGCGACTGCTTGGTGAAGGGCGTGTTGTTGAGCGTGTCGCCGGTGCCATTGAGGCCGACGACGATGCCATATCCGAGCAACTGGTTGGTGCGCACGCCTTCGACCGCGGCGAGGTCCTTGATGCGGGAGAGCGCGAACACCGGCTGCGACGACAGGCCGACAACCACGGCCAGCAGGGCGGCCAGCGGCTTCAGCAGCGTCTTCAGGGCGGGTTTGCGAAACATGCGTCGGCACCAGGAGGCAGTTGAACTCGCCTGCAGCCTTGCGAGCGGCGTGCCAATCCGCTCAAAATTGAAAAGCCTTGTTTGTCAGTCCTTTGCAGTTCGGCGGCATGTTGGGGAGGCTCTTGCGGGGCCTGCGCTTCCTGCCGGGGCGGCAGTTTCTGCCGGGCAATTTACCGGCTGTTAACCGTCTTCCGACAAGACTTCATTAACTCTTACACGAGGCCGCCGATGATCAGGATCGACCAGCGCGCGCCCGTCTCGAATGCCGGCCCGGCCAGTTCCGCGAGGCGCTCGAGCGGCGCGGCCTTCACGCTTCCGACGCAGGACAGCGCGACCGCGACCCGCAGCAGCGGCGTCAGCGCGGCCGGGCCGCTCGATACGCTGCTCGCCGTCCAGGCGCAGGAGGATTCGCAGGATCGCAAGCGCCGGCAGGCGAGGCGCGGGCATGACCTGCTCGACGGACTCGACCGGCTGAAGGCGGCGTTGCTCGCGGGCCGGGTGCTGCCCTCCGAGCTTGACCGGCTGCGCACGACGTTGGCGCTGCGGCGCGAAACGACCGACGATCCGCGCCTCGACGAGGTTCTCGCTCATATCGAGCTGCGCGCGGCGGTGGAACTGGCGAAGCTGAAGCGCTGAGGCGTTCAAGCGAGTTCGCCAGAGTCTGTTGATTTTCCCCGGAAACACGACGTCATCCCGGGCGTGCCCCGGGATCCATCGTAAGGCTCCGCATTCCACGATGGATCCCGGATCTGCTCGGCTGCGCCGCTTGTCCGGGATGACGGCGCGGTTCCGTCGAAAATCAGCCTGACTTACCGGATGAACTGATCGACATATTCTGCGCCCAGCCCGTTCTGCGCGTAATGCGCCCGGCATTTGTCGATGCGGGTGAAGACGTCGTCATAGCCGAGGCATTTGCCGTCCGGATCGACATAGATCATTGCGCCGTTCACCTGGAACATGGTGATCATCTCCTCGACATCGGGATCGACCACCAGCGTATGCGTCTCGCCCGGCGCCTCGTAGACATAGGCGCCCTCGGTCGCGACCCAGTCATGCTCAAGGTAACGCCATTTGCCTTTCAGCACGTAACCGTGGACCGGCAGCGGGTGGCGATGGCGCGAGAGCACGCCGGCGCGGCGGACCTTGAGCAGGTTCATCCAGTAGCCGCGTGAGGTGCAGAGAAGCAGGGGGCGGAACCAGACATTGTCGTCGACCGGCACCCAGACGCGCTCGTCGGTCGGGATCACGTTGGGGACGATCAGTTCCGGCGGCGATTCCTTCGGCTGGGGATGGCGGTAAGGCGTCCAGCGCTCCTCCTGCGTAGCCGCGACAGGCATCGGGCTCGTCGTGTTCATGGCGTCTCTCCCGTGCTGATGTTCTGATTCAATGCGTGCGCAATCTGATTCAGGATTCTGGATTAAGATATTGATCGAGATGCGTTTTTAAACGGTGAGATAGCCGCCGTCGACCGGCAGGATCGCGCCGGTGACGAACTGGGCCGCGTCCGAGAGCAGGAAGGCGATGGCGCCGCCGACATCGCCGGGCTTGCCCCAGCGCCCCATCGGCGTGCGGGCGAGGATCGGCGCCGAGCGCTCGGCATCCTCGACCAGCGGCCGGGTCAGTTCCGTCTCGATCCAGCCCGGCGCTACGGCATTCACGCGGATGCCGTCCTGCGCCCAGGCTGCGCCGAGCGACTTGGTGAGCTGGCCGATGCCGCCCTTGGAAGCCGCATAGCCCGGTGCGAAGGGCGAGCCGTGGAAGGTCAGCATCGAGGCGATGTTGACGATGGCGCCGCCGGTCTTGTCCGCGCTCTTGGCGGCGAGCTTGTCCTTGGCGGCGAGGCACATCCGCATCGTGCCGTTGAGATTGACCTCGATCGTCAGGCGGAAAGCATCGATCTCGAATTCCTTGCCGCCGCGCTGGATCATGCCGGCGCAGTTCACCAGCGCGTCGAGGCGCGGGCAGGTCGCGACGATGGCGGCGACCTGATCGTCGCGGGTCACGTCGAGCCGGGCATGGCGGATGGCGGGATGGGCAGGCGACGCCGCGACCTCCTCCTCGGTCAGGCCGGTGGCGAGGACATCGTAGCCGGCCGTGGCCAAGGCGAGGGCGGCGCCGGCGCCGATGCCGCGCGTGCCGCCGGTGACGAGAGCGAATTTGGTCGAAGTGGCGTTTGTCATGGGCCGAGGCTAGAGCGGCCCGTACGCGCGGGGAAGGCAGGATGATGCAGGCCGCCATGCAATGGCGGCCGTTCCGGTCAGTCCCACTTGTACTTCAAGGACAGCATCGCCCGGCCGCGCGTCTCGAAATCGCTGGCGACGAGGGGAACTTTGCGCGCCAACGTGACATCGAAGGAGGTCTGCCAGGGCAGGGCGGCGAGCTTGGCGAGATCGAGCGAGAGTTTCATCTCGGGGGTGAGCGCCGTATGGAGGCCATCGCCCGTCGCGAAGACATAGGTCCCTGCCATGGCGAGCTGGGAGGTCAGGGTCAGGTGCGGGAGCAACTCCTGCCGATAGCCGATCAACGCCTCGCCGATCTGCTCGGGGCTGCCGTAGAGCGCGCTGCCACCGCCGGTGGCGAGGCCCCAGATGAAGCCCTTGCCGCCACCGACCGGCTGGGCCAGCCGCCAGCGCAGCTCGGCATTCCGCGTCGCGCCGAGAGCGGCAGGATCGGACAATGTCGTCGAGAGCGAGAACACGTCCCGACCGAGCTTGAAGCCGACCGCGCGATCCTGCTCCGTGCTCATCGTGTTCTGGCGCGCGGCAAAGCCCTTGCGGATGATGTCGACCGGAATCGGAGTGCGGGCGCGCAGATGGGCGCCGGAACTCGCCGCGGCACGGCCGAGCGCAGCCAGCCCCGGATCGAAGACGACGGTGCCGGGATCCGCCGCCGCGAGGGGGAAAGCGGCTGTCGCCTCGGCATCGGGGTCGATCAGGGCACCGCGCGGGATCGGCAACGGCATGGCCGGCGCCCCTTCGATCGTGATCGGCGTAGAGGCGAAGGCGGGACCGAACGTCGCTGCCAGAAGAAGCGCGGCCGGCAGGATGCCGGCGCGCATATCGAGAATGAAACGGAACACGTCGTTCGTCCTGTCGCTATGACGAGCGGCAGGTCAGGCTAGGTCGGGAAGGTGCCGATTTTGCGGCAGTGCAGCATAATTCGAAGCGCATCGGATTGCCCGAAAGCTGCGCTTCCCCCGCCGCCCTGAACCCGCTAGGAAGCCACCAGCCGGAAACGGCAGCGGAAAGCCGCGGTTTCGGATCGTTCTATCTGGAAGAGAGCAGGGGTCATCGCATGAGCAAGATCAAGGTCGCCAATCCGATCGTCGACATGGACGGCGACGAGATGACCCGGATCATCTGGCAGAAGATCAAGGACACGCTGATCTTCCCGTATCTGGATCTCGAGCTCGACTATTACGACCTCTCGGTCGAGAACCGCGACGCGACCAACGATCAGGTCACGATCGATGCCGCCAACGCCACCAAGAAGCACGGCGTCGCGGTCAAGTGCGCGACCATCACGCCGGACGAGGCCCGCGTGAAGGAGTTCAACCTCAAGGAAATGTGGAAGTCGCCGAACGGCACGATCCGCAACATCCTCGGCGGCGTGATCTTCCGCGAGCCGATCATCTGCAAGAACGTGCCGCGCCTGGTGCCGGGCTGGACCCAGCCGATCGTCATCGGCCGCCATGCCTATGGCGACCAGTACCGCGCGACCGACTTCAAGTTCCCGGGTAAGGGCACGCTCTCGATCAAGTTCGTCGGCGAGGACGGCAATGTCATCGAGAAGGAGGTCTTCAAGGCCCCTGAGGCCGGCGTCGCCATGGCGATGTACAATCTCGACGACTCGATCCGCGACTTCGCGCGGGCGTCGCTGAACTACGGCCTGATGCGCAAGTACCCGGTCTATCTCTCGACCAAGAACACCATCCTCAAGACCTATGACGGCCGCTTCAAGGACATCTTCCAGGAGATCTACGAGAAGGAGTTCAAGGCGGAGTTCGACAAGCTCGGCATCACCTACGAGCACCGCCTGATCGACGACATGGTCGCCTCGGCGATGAAGTGGTCGGGCGGCTATGTCTGGGCCTGCAAGAACTACGACGGCGACGTGCAGTCCGACACCGTGGCGCAGGGCTTCGGCTCGCTCGGCCTGATGACCTCGGTGCTGATGACGCCGGACGGCAAGACCGTCGAGGCCGAGGCCGCGCACGGCACGGTGACCCGCCACTATCGCGAGCACCAGAAGGGCAAGGAGACCTCGACGAACTCGATCGCCTCGATCTTCGCCTGGACCCGCGGCCTTTCGCATCGCGCCAAGCTCGACAACAATGCAGAGCTCGCCAAGTTCGCTGCGCTGCTGGAGAAGGTCACGGTCGACACGGTCGAGGCCGGCGACATGACCAAGGATCTCGCGCTGCTGGTCGGCGCCGACCAGAAATGGCTCTCGACCACCGGCTTCCTCGAGAAGGTCAGCGACAACATGCGCAAGGCGATGGCCGCCTGAGTTCGGCCTCTCCTATTGCAATCAATCGAAAGCCTGGCCGAGAGGCCGGGCTTTTTGTTGTGGGGCCTCGGCTGATGCAATTCAGAAGTTGTTCGATAGTGGCAATGCACCGATAAAGTGCTTTTTGAACGATGAAGGACTTCGTTCACCAGAACTAGGCGGCACAAACCGGAGGTTGCTGGCAGCCGATCATCTTACCGGAAACGATCGTGCAGGCGACCGGATCGGAGGAAACCGTGGACACGAGCGAGTTGGTGGTGTTCGTTACGGCCGGAATGCTGATCGCGGCCGGGGTCGGCTGGCGGATCGGAGCGATCATGACGCCTAGGCCGGAGGCCTTACGCCGCTCGGCGTCATCTCGTGCCTATGAAGCCCGGGATGTCACGCTGGCCGATGACGATCATCGGAGTGGCAGTTCCGTCTAACTGACGAAGGTGGCGGGTCGGGTGTCGCTCGATGTGGCCCCAGCGGCTCACTCAACCCTGACCGGCCGCCGCGCCAGAATCCGATGCTCCGCCAGAGGAGCGTGCAGCACATAGCGCAATTCGTAGACACCCGGCTGGTCCGGAGCCTCCAGCATCGCCTCGACATTCTCCGCAGGGAAAAAGCGCGGGCCTTCCGCATCCGCCGGCGCATCGGGCTTCACCAACATGACGCGATCCTGCTCGCCATTGGGGCCGATGCCGCGCACCGGCAGGCCCTGGCCGCGGCTGATGCGCTCGGGCGCGGCGAGCGTCGCGCTCGGCTCGGTGGTGGCGAGCGGCTGGCGTAGCAGGATGACGGGCGCGTCGTCCTTCTCCACCGTCAGGCGCAGTTCGTAGGTGCCGACCGCGCCGGGGGTCGGCAGGGCCGGCACCGTGTTCTTCAGCTCGATGACGACAATGGCCTTATCCGCCGGATCGTCCGGGCGGGCGATGGCGAGGCGCGCACCTTGCGGCGCATTGCTCAGGAAGACGCCGAGCGGCGCGCCGGCCATGATGGTCCGCGCGGCAGAGAGCGAAGGCTGCGGTGGGCGAGGGGCTTGCCGCTGCTGCTTCTGAGCCGCAGCCGCAGCCGGCCAGAGGCCGGCCGCGATCAAGAGGGTGCGGCGGGAGAGGGCGCGCGCGGAGGCGCTGCTCATCCCCGCTGCCATCAGCCCATCGCGGCGGCGACGGCGTCGAGCGCGGCTTGTGCCTTGCTGCCGTCGGGCCCGCCGGCCTGGGCCATGTCGCGGCGGCCGCCGCCGCCCTTGCCGCCGAGCTGCTCGGAGGCGACACGCACCAGCGCGACCGCATCGAAGCGCTCGGTCAGGTCAGGCGTGACGCCGACGACGACGCCGGCCTTGCCGTCATCGGCGACGCCGACGATGGCGACGACACCGGAGCCGACGCGGGACTTGGCCTCGTCGGCGAGGCTCTTCAGGTCCTTCATCTCGATGCCGGTGACCGCGCGCGCCAGCAGCTTGGCGCCGGCGATCTCCTGGATCGGCTCCTCGGCTGCGCCGCCGCCGCCCA
The DNA here is from genome assembly GCF_945956895.1 of uncultured Allobosea sp. Lineage (GTDB taxonomy): Bacteria > Pseudomonadota > Alphaproteobacteria > Rhizobiales > Beijerinckiaceae > Allobosea. The sequence continues at coordinate 142,351 of NZ_CAMFJF010000005.1, forward strand.
TGGCGAGCTTCTTGCGGGCCTCGGTCAGCTCGCGATCGAGCTTGCGGCGCTCTTCGATCAGTGCGGCGAGACGGTTGCCGGCCTCGGCCGCGGGCACCTTGAGCAGGCTGGCGAGCCCGTCGAGAAGGCGCGATTCCTCGTTGAGGCGCAGGCGGGCTCCGTTACCTGTCATGGCTTCGAGGCGGCGCACGCCGGCAGCCACTGCGCCTTCGCCGACGATGCTGACGAGGCCGATATCGCCGGTGCGCGAGGCATGGGTGCCGCCGCAAAGCTCGACCGAATAGGCGCGGCCGGCCGGGTTGTTGCCCATCGCGACGACGCGGACCTCGTCGCCATATTTCTCGCCGAAGAGCGCACGAGCGCCCGAGGCGATCGCCTCGTCGACGCTCATCAGGCGGGTCGTGACCGGCTCGTTCTGCAGGATGATCGCATTGGCGATCTCCTCGACCTCGCGCAGTTCCTCGGCGCTGATCGGCTTGGGATGCGAGAAATCGAAGCGCAGGCGATCGGCCGAGACCAGCGAGCCCTTCTGCGCGACATGGTCGCCGAGGACGAGGCGTAGCGCCTCATGCAGCAGGTGGGTCGCCGAGTGGTTGGCGCGGATCGCCGCGCGGCGCTCATGGTCGACGACGAGCTCGACGGCCGCGCCGAGCTTCAGCTCGCCTTCCTTGACCGTGACGCTATGGGCGAAGACGTCGCCGAGCTTCTTCTGAACGTCCGTGACCTCGACCAGCGTGCCCGGCGCCTTGACCACGCCGGCATCGCCGACCTGGCCACCGGACTCGCCATAGAACGGCGTCTGGTTGACCAGCATGAAGCCGCTTTCGCCGGTCTTCAGCGAGGGAACCTCGGCATTGTCGCGGATCAGCGCGGTGACGACGCCCTCGGCGGTCTCGGTGTCGTAGCCGAGGAACTCGGTCGCGCCGACCTTGTCGCGCAGCGGGAACCAGAGCGTCTCGGTCGCAGCCTCGCCGGAGCCGGACCAGGCGGCGCGCGCCTTGGCCTTCTGCTGCTGCATGGCGGCATCGAAGCCCTCGGTGTCGACCGTGATCTCGCGCGCACGCAGCGCATCCTGGGTCAGATCGAGCGGGAAGCCGTAGGTGTCGTAGAGCGTGAAGGCGACATCGCCCTTGAGGCTCTGGCCGGCGGTCAGGTCCTTCGAGGCGTCGTCGAGCAGGGTGAGGCCGCGCGCCAGCGTGGTGCGGAAACGGGTTTCCTCCAGCTTCAGCGTCTCGGTGATCAGGGCCTCGGCGCGCAGCAGTTCGGGATAGGCGCGACCCATCTCGCGGGTGAGTGCCGGCACGAGCTTGTAGAGCAGCGGCTCCTTGGCGCCGAGAAGCTGCGCATGGCGCATGCCGCGGCGCATGATCCGGCGCAGCACATAGCCGCGACCTTCGTTCGACGGCAGCACGCCGTCGGCGATCAGGAAGGACGCGCAGCGCAGATGATCGGCGATGACGCGATGGCTCGCCTTCATCGGCCCGTCCGGATCGACCGAGGTTAGGTCGGCGATCGCCGTGATCAGCGCACGGAACAGGTCGATATTGTAGTTGTCATGCGTGCCCTGGAGCACGGCCGCGATGCGCTCCAGCCCCATACCGGTATCGATCGAGGGGCGCGGCAGGTCGGTGCGGATGCCGCCGGCCGCTTCCTCGTATTGCATGAACACGAGGTTCCAGATCTCGATGAAGCGGTCGCCATCCTGCTCGGCCGAGCCCGGCGGGCCACCCCAGATATGGTCGCCATGATCGTAGAAGATCTCGGAGCAGGGGCCGCAGGGGCCGGTATCGCCCATGCGCCAGAAGTTATCCGAGGTCGGGATGCGGATGATCTTGTCGTCGGTCAGGCCGGCGATCTTCTTCCAGAGGGCATGCGCCTCGTCATCCTCGGAATAGACGGTGACCGTCAGCTTGTCCTTGGGCAGGCCGAACTCGCGGGTGACCAGGGTCCAGGCGTGATTGATCGCCTGCTCCTTGAAGTAGTCGCCGAAGGAGAAGTTCCCCAGCATCTCGAAGAAGGTGTGGTGGCGGGCGGTGTAGCCGACATTGTCGAGGTCGTTGTGCTTGCCGCCGGCGCGCACGCATTTCTGAGCGGTCGTGGCGCGCGAATAGGGACGCTTCTCCTGCCCGGTGAAGACGTTCTTGAACTGCACCATGCCCGAATTGGCGAACATCAGCGTCGGGTCGTTGCGCGGCACGAGCGGGCTCGACGGCACGATCTCGTGGCCCTGGGACTTGAAGTAGTCGAGGAAGGTCGACCGGATATCGTTGACGCCGCTCATCGCTGTCTTGCGCTCTGATCTTGGGCAGGAGGCCGGGCGCGCCCGGCAGGAAGGTCCGGTTCTAGTCAGGCGGCTCGCCGCTGTCCAGAAAGCTTGATGCGCTGCAGCAGCCGCAAGGTCTTATCGGCAAAGGAAAAGGGCGGCCCGAGGGCCGCCCGCTTGATAGAGGAGGGCAAGAATGGCTCCGCCCGTCATTGGCACCCTCTGCGTCATCCCGGGCTTGACCCGGGATCTATCGTAGAACGCGGCGCCCTCCGATGGATTCCGGATCAGCGCCGCTTCGCGGCTTGTCCGGAATGACGGTCGTATTGTTGCCTCAAGCCTCGCCTTCGTCGAGATCGTCCGCTGTCGGGTCCGCCTGATCGAGGATGCGGTCGGCGACGAGGCCGGAATTCTGGCGGATCGTGGCCTCGATCTTGGCGGCGACGTCCGGATTGGCCTTGAGGAAGCTCTTGGCGTTCTCGCGGCCCTGGCCAAGGCGCTGGCTGTCGAAGGAGAACCACGCGCCGGCCTTCTCGACCATGCCGGCCTTGACGCCGAGGTCGATCAACTCGCCGACCTTCGAGATGCCCTCGCCGAACATGATGTCGAACTCGACCTGCTTGAAGGGCGGCGCGACCTTGTTCTTGACGACCTTGACGCGAACCTGGTTGCCGGTCGCCTCGTCGCGCTCCTTCAGCGTCGAGACGCGGCGGATATCGAGGCGCACCGAGGCGTAGAACTTGAGCGCGTTGCCGCCGGTCGTGGTCTCAGGCGAGCCGTACATCACGCCGATCTTCATGCGGATCTGGTTGATGAAGATGACCATGCAGTTCGAGCGCGAGATCGAGGCGGTGAGCTTGCGCAGGGCCTGGCTCATCAGGCGGGCCTGGAGGCCGGGCTGGACGTCGCCCATCTCGCCCTCGATCTCGGCGCGGGGCGTCAGCGCCGCGACGGAGTCGACCACGAGCACGTCGATCGCGCCGGAGCGGACGAGGGTGTCGGTGATCTCCAGCGCCTGCTCGCCGGTATCGGGCTGCGAGATCAGGAGGTCGTCGAGATTGACGCCGAGCTTGCGGGCATAGACCGGATCGAGCGCATGCTCAGCATCGACGAAGGCGCAGACGCCGCCCTTCTTCTGGGCTTCGGCGATGGTGTGCAACGCCAGCGTGGTCTTGCCCGAGGATTCCGGTCCGTAGATCTCGATGACGCGGCCCTTGGGTAGGCCGCCGACGCCGAGCGCGATGTCGAGGCCGAGCGAGCCGGTCGAGATCGTCTCGATCTCGATCGCTTGCGGGTTCTTGCCGAGCCGCATGATCGAGCCCTTGCCGAAGGCGCGCTCAATCTGGGAGAGCGCCGCATCGAGCGCCTTGGCCTTGTCCATCGAGGAGCCTTCCACGAGTTTGAGATTCGCCTGATTCACGGTTCGGGCTCCTTATGGCAGGGCAAGGGGGACATCTCAATGCGTCTTGACATGAGAATGGTCACGCTTTGTTCTCACTCGCAAGTTCTTTTTTTGTTCCGCGTGTCAGTTTGCGTCAGCATATGGTTTCACAGCGCAGTGGAGCGCTCGTCACTGATACTGCGCCGCCCGCGCCAGAGCCGCCGCCGCCCGGCCGGCTGCTTCGATATAGCCGGGATCGCGATGCACCAGCATGATGGAAAAAGCGCCGTCCATCAGCAGGATGACCTGGCGGGCCAGTTCGGCTGAGGATGGGATGCCGCCCGCAGTGCAAGCGTCGGCGAGCCAGGCCTCGAAGCTGGCCTTGTGACGCGCGCCGATCCTGACGGCCGGGTGCCCGGGCAGCGCGGCGAGTTCGGCGGCGGTCCGCAGAAAGCCGCAGCCCTTCCAGCGCGGATGGCGCGCCGAACGGGCGAGCTGAAGGAAGATCGCTTCGATCTTGTTCGGAAGCCCACCGTCGGCCTCGTCGAACCAGCGTGCCATGAGGGCAAGATTGGGCTGGTCGCGTGCGTCGAGATAGGCGGAGACGAGATCGTCCTTGCTCTCGAAATGATAGTAGAGCGTGCGCTTGGTCACCCCGGCCTTCGCTGCGACCGCATCGACGCTGACTGCGCGGATTCCCTCGTCATAAAAGAGCCGGCTGGCGGCGTCGACGATGCGCTTGCGGGTCGGGCTATCGGGCTTCTTCATGAGCCTATGTATACCGTATAGGTAGTATACACGATAGAGATAGGCGGACAGCCTCCGGCGGTCGATGACCCAGGAGGTTTTCATGCCCGACCATGATCCCGTTCTCTTCGCCAGTGCCGGCGGAATCGCCACGCTGACGCTCAACCGGCCCGACAAGCTCAATGCGTTGAGCTACGGGTTGATCGACCGACTACTCACCCATCTCGATGCCATCGAGGACGACCCGGCCATTCGCGTCGTCATCCTGACGGGCGCCGGCGAACGCGCCTTTTCTGCCGGGGGAGATATTCCCGAGTTCTCGGCCAGCGTCGCTGCCAGCCCCGAAACGGCCGTGCGCGATTTCGTCCGGCGCGGCCAGCGGTTGACCGCCCGGCTGGAGGCGTTCTGCAAGCCGGTGATCGCCGCGGTGAACGGCCTCGCCTATGGCGGCGGCTGCGAGATCACCGAAGCCGTTCCGCTCGCCATCGCCAGTGAGCAGGCGATCTTCGCCAAGCCGGAGATCAATCTCGGCATGCCGCCGACTTTCGGCGGGACGCAGCGCCTGCCGCGGCTGGCCGGCCGCAAGCGCGCACTGGAGCTGCTGCTGACCGGCGATCCCTTCCCGGCCGCGCGGGCGCTGGAGCTGGGGCTCGTCAACCGTGTCGTCGCGCACAGTGACCTGCTACCGGCGGCGCATGAGCTGGCAGGGCGCATCATGCGGCATTCGCCATTGGCGGCGGCCGGCATCCTGACGGCCGTGACCCGCGGTATCAATGTCAGTATCGGCGAAGGGCTGTTGATCGAGAGCGAGCAGTTCGCGCGCATTGCTCCGACTGCGGCTCTGCGCGAGGGGCTAGATGCCTGGATGGCGCGCCGCGCGCCGCATTATGCGGGCTCATGGTGGCGGAGCGCCGGACAGGGAGCGGCGTGATGACGGACCATGCGATCTTCTCGCGCGAGCGCTTCGCCGCCTTTCGCGCGGCGGACAGGGCAGGGCCGGTGCAGATGCTCAACCTGATCCGCCTGCACGAGCAGGCACAATACCCCGACGGACGGGGCGGTTCGGGAGCCGAGGCCTTCGCTGCCTATGGCCGGATCAGCGAGCCGGTTCTGGCGCGGTTAGGCGGGCGCATCCTGTGGCGTGGTCGCTTCGAGCAGATGTTGATCGGGCCCGAGACGGAGCGTTGGGATGCCTGCTTCATCGCCGAATACCCAAGCGTCGATGCCTTTGCGGCGTTGTTTCGCGATCCTGTCTACCGCGAGGCAATGGAGCACCGGCTGGCGGCCGTGAAGGATTGCCGACTCGTTCGCTGCGGTGCGAGCGCGCCGGGCTCGCGCTTCTCCGACGCTTGAAAGCTGAGGCTGGCGGCCACGAGGCCACCGGCCTCAGCCCATGGCCGCCTTTACCGTCTCGACGAGCTGCTTCATCGTGAACGGTTTGGGCAGGAAGTGGAATTCCTCGCCTTCCGGCAGGTTCTTCCGGAAGGCCTCCTCGGCATAGCCGGAGACGAAGACGACCTTGGTGTTCGGGTTGCGCTTGCGCAATTCGCCGAGCAGCGTCGGGCCGTCCATTTCCGGCATCACCACGTCGGAGACGACGAGGTCGATCTTGCCATCGTTCTGCAGGAAGAGGTCGAGCGCCTCGACGCCGGAGGCCGCCTCATGGACGGTGTAACCGCGCGAGACCAGCATGCGGGCATTCAGCGCACGCACCGCGTCCTCGTCCTCGACCAGCAGGATGATTCCGGCGCCGGTATGGTCGGCAGCGAGCTTCTTCGGCGCTTCCTTGGCGGCGGCCTCGGCGGCGATCTCCTCCTGGCTCGGCACATGGCGCGGCAGGAAGATCTGGAAGGCCGTGCCCTTGCCGATGGTCGAGTCGACGAAGACATAACCGCCGGTCTGCTTGACGATGCCGTAGACCATGGAGAGGCCGAGACCGGTGCCCTTGCCGACCTCCTTGGTGGTGAAGAAGGGCTCGAAGATCTTGTCGAGATGCTCCTGCGGGATGCCGGTGCCGGTGTCCTCGACCTCCAGCAGCACATAGTCGTCCGCCGGCAGGGCTGCGTGGCCGAAGGAGGCGCAGTCCTCGCGGGTGACGTTGCGGGTGCGGACAGCGAGCTTGCCGCCGTCGGGCATCGCGTCGCGGGCATTGACGGCGAGATTGACGATGACCTGCTCGAGCTGGCCGAGATCGGCCTTGACCGGCCAGAGGTCGCGGCCCTGGCGGACGTCGAGCGTGACCTTGTCGGCGACGACGCGCTTCAGCATCAGCGAGAGATCGGAGAGCACCTCGCCGAGCTCCAGCACCTGCGGGCGCAGTGTCTGGCGGCGCGAGAAGGCGAGCAGCTGCCGCACCAGCGCCGCGGCGCGGTAGGCGTTCTGCTTGATCTGCATGATGTCCGGGAAGGACGGATCGGTCGGCCGGTGGCTGGCGAGCAGGAACTCGGAGGCGTTGATGATGACCTGCAGCACGTTGTTGAAATCGTGCGCGATGCCGCCGGCGAGCTGGCCGACGGCCTGCATCTTGCCGGCCTGGTCCATGTTGTCGCGCAGCTTGCGTTCGGCGGTGGTCTCCAGCGCGTAGACGATGGCGCGCTCGCCGTCGCCGCCCTCGGTGCCGGCAACGGGGGTGAGGTAGAGCTTGGCCGAGCGGCCGTCCTCGCCGGCGAGCGCGAGGTCGAGCGGAGCGCCGCCCGAGCGGCCGGCTACCACTTCGGCCAGCGCCTCGTCGAGCCCGGCACTGGCCGCGACGAGATCGTGGATGGTGCGGGGGCGCAGGCCTGCCGGGATCAGGCGGGCGAAGGCGGCGTTGGAATGCAGGATCGCACCGGTCTCGTCGACGGTCGCGATCGCCATCGGCGTCGAATGGAAGAAGCGGGCGAAGCGGACCTCGGCATCGCTGCCGCCATCGGCGCCGGCCTCGCCGGCCGTGCGGTTGAGGACGAGGGTGCGCGAGGGGCCGGCGCGGCCGTCCTGCCCGAAGGCGACCTGATGGTGCAGGCGCACGGGCAGGGGGGCGCCGTTGCGACGCTTCAGGTCGACATCGAGCACCTCGACGCGGACATCGCCGGGCTGGCCGCGGATCGCCTGGATCAAGGCGGCGGCAGAGGGCGTGCAGACATCGTCGAGATGCAGGCCACCCGAGCCGAAGCGGGCAAGGTCGAAATCGAGCCAGCCGGAGAGGGTGGCGTTGAGATAGGAGATCTCGCCATCGGCATCGATCGAGATGAAGCCGGCCGGCGCGTGGTCGAGATAGTCGATCGCGTGCTGGAGTTCCTGGAAGGCGTTCTCTTGCCGCTCGCGCTCGGGCGTGATGTCGGAGACCGACCAGAGCGTCGCGGTCTTGGCCTCGCGGCGGACGGGCGAAACGCGGACGCGGTACCAGCCGACCTCGCCGCGCCCGTTCAGCGCGGGTTCCAGTCGGACTTCCTCGACCAGGCGGCGGTGCTCGCGGGCGGCGGTAGCGAGCCGGTAGATCGCCTCGGAGACGTCGGCGCGACCGGTTAGCAGGCGGCCGACGGGCTTGAGGTCGGTGGCGCCCGTCGCCCCTGCCAATGTCAGATAGGCCTCGTTGGCATAGACGATCTCGTTCTCGCTTTCGGTCACGACGATGCCGTCATCGGCGCGGTCGACGATCGCCTTGGTCAGGTCGTTGCGAGCGGCGCGGCCGGAAAACTGCACCAGCCCGATGGCGAAGGCGAAGAGGCCGAAGACGCCGACGACCGAGAGCAGGGCGAGCAGGCCGAGGATCAGCGGCTGCGCCCATTCATTGGCAAGGAAGCCGAGCGCGATCGCCGCGCCGACGAGCAGAGCCGCGACGAACAGGATGATCCCGATATGGCCGGGCTTGTCCGAGCGATCGATCGTATTGGTCGCCGTGCTTCCGCTCATTGCGGTCAAACCCGTTTCCTTGCTCGCCTCTGGAAGCATGCCGCGTCCTGACTGGAACACGCCGTCATTCCGGACAAGCCGCGATAGCGGCGCCGATCCGGAATCCATCGTAAGGCTCTGCGTTCTACGATGGATCCCGGGTCAAGCCCGGGATGACGGCGCGGTTCCGTCAACGCAACATGCCCGCGACCAGAGACAATTCCGTTTATTCGCATCCGTCCCGGAGTTAGGCGCGCCGGCCCTTCAGGCGCAAGACGTATCCGATGACTTCGGCGACAGCCTGATAGTGTTCGACAGGAATTTCTTCGTCGATGTCGACAGTGGCATAGAGCGCACGCGCCAGCGGCGGATTTTCGACGATCGGCACGCGATGCTCGCCGGCGACCTCGCGGATCTTCAGGGCGAGCGCATCGACGCCCTTGGCGAGGCACAAGGGAGCCGCCATGCCGGGCTCGTATTGCAGGGCCACCGCGAAGTGGGTCGGGTTGGTAATGATCACGGTCGCCTTGGGCACTGCCGCCATCATGCGCTTGCGGACGCGCTGGGAGCGGATCTGACGCAGTTTGGCCTTGACCTCGGGATTGCCTTCCGAGTTCTTGAACTCGTCCTTCATCTCCTGCTTGGTCATCTTCTGACGCTGATACCAGGAGAAGCGCTGCCAGCCGAAATCGCCGATGGCGATGATGGCGAAGAGGGCAAGCACCGCGCCCATCAGCTGGATGGCGAGGGAGAGCGTCGCCGGCATCAGCGCCTCGACCCCCATCTGGGCGAAGCCTTCGAGCCGGTCGTGCTGCGCCCAGAGCGTGTACCAGACGACGATGCCGATCAGCGCTGTCTTGGCGAGGCCCTTGGTGAAATTGACCCAGGCCTCCTTGCCGAAGAGCCGCTTGGCGCCGGCCATGGGCGAGATCCGGTTGAACTTCGGCATCAGCGGCTCGAAGGTCCAGAGCGGCTTGTGCTGGAGCAGGGCGCCGGCCAGGCCCGCGCAGAGGATGAAGGCGAAGGGCAGGCCGAGCGCCATGAAGCCGGTGAGCACGCCCCGTTGCGTGACCTGCATGAAGGAGGCGCCGTCCGACGGAACCTGGTGCGCGTTCATCAGGAAGGAGCGCAGCGACAGCATGGCCTCGCGCGCCGACCAGCCGGCAGCAACCATCAGGGCGAGCGTAAAGCCGCAGAGCACGAAGAAGGTCCCGATCTCCTGCGATTTGGGGACGTCGCCTTTCTCCGTGGCTTCGTCCAGTTTTCGCTGGGTCGGGTCTTCTGTTCTGTCTTCGTTTTCGGCTTCCTCGGACATTGCGCTCCCCTCAGCCGGTGAACTGACGGAGGAAGGCGCCGAGGTCGTCGATGAAGACGCTCATCATCACACCGATCACGACGAGCAGGACGAGCATGCCGCCCATGATCGAGGCCGGGACGGCGAGGAAGAAGACCTGCAATTGCGGCATCATCCGCGCGAGCACGCCGAGGCCGAGATTGAACAGCAGGCCGAAGACGAGGAAGGGCGCTGAGATCTGGATCGCCAGGGCGAAGCCGCGCGCCGTCGAGCGGATCGCCAGCGCCATCGTGTCGGTGAGATCGACGGCACCGCCGGGCGGCAGCAGGCGATAGCTTTCATGGATCGCGGCGATGGCGATGTGGTGCAGGTCCGTGGTCAGGATCAGCGTGATGCCGAGCATCGTCAGGAAGTTGCCGATCGAGGGGTTCTGCATGCCGCCGGTCGGATCGACCGTCATGGCGAAGCCGAGCCCCATGGTCTGGGCGACGAGCGTGCCGGCTGTCTGCAGGCAGGCCATGACCAGCCGGGCGCAGAGCCCGATGACGAGGCCGATCAGCAATTCGCCGACGAGGAGCGTGACGACGCCGGAGATGTCACCGGGCACGCGCAGCGAGGGGCGGGCGACGGGCACGAGCATCAGCGCGATGAAGAAGGCGAGCGACAGCCGCGCCCGCGAGAAGATGAAGCGCTCGCCGATGCCGGGCATCAGCATGACGAGCGTACCGACCCGTGCGAAGACGAGCACGAAAAGGGCGCTGATCTCGGGCAGGATCGCGATCTGCATCGTGCCGCGGGCACCTTCACGCCAAGGTGGGAGCCGCGGTGCCGTGCCGGCGAAAGCCGGCAGCAGGCGCGACAGGCTCATCCGCCCGTGGCGATTCGGGCGGCGACTCGCCCCATATAACCCGCCAGCGCGTCTCCCATGAACGGAAGAAACAGCAGCAGCGCGGCGAAGACGGCGACGATCTTCGGCACGAAGACCAGCGTCTGCTCCTGGATCTGGGTCAGCGCCTGGATCAGCGAGACGACGAGGCCGACCGCGAGTGCGATCACCATCAGCGGGCCGCCGACCTTGAGGAAGACGACGATGCCGTCGCGGGCGATGTCGAGAATGGCTCCGGAAGTCATTGTATTCGTCCTGCTCGTACAACCGTTTGTCGAGCCCTCATCCTGAGGAGCGGGCGAAGCCCGCGTCTCGAAGGATGCTCCAGCGTGCTCTGGAACATCCTTCGAGACGCCGCTTACGCGGCTCCTCAGGATGAGGGCTGCGGATGGGGATCAGACCGGCATCCGCATGATTTCCTCATAGGCCGCGATGACACGGTCGCGCACGGCGACCAGGGTCTCGATCGCGGCCTCGCTCTCGGCCACCGCCGTCACGACATTGACGATGTCGGCCCGGCCGCCCGCGACGCTCGCCGTCTGGGCATCGGCCTGGCGCCCGGCATTGGCGGTGGCGTCGAGCGCCTTGCCGAGCAGAGCGGAAAAGTCCGGCCCGCCCGCTTCCGCTGCGCCCGTGGCGAGCGGCTTGCGCATCAGATTGCCGGCCCCCATCCCCTGGATGGAGGCGTAGGCGCCAGCGGCGAAACCCGGAGTGGCCATGTCGGTCTAGTCCCCTTCTGGAGCGCTTGCTTTCAGAGTCCCGCGCGTCAGGCGCGCAGGATGTCGATGGTGCGCTGGATCATCCGGCGCGTCGAAGAGATCAGGTTGAGATTGGCTTCGTAGCTGCGCTGGGCCTCGCGCATGTCGACCATCTCGACCAGGGAATTGACGTTCGGCATCTGCACGTCGCCCTTGGCGTCGGCGGCCGGATTGCCGGGCTCGTGCTTGACCTTGAAGGCGCTCGGATCGCGCTGGACCTTGCCGAGCGCGACGAGCTGGGCGTCGAGCGTGCGGTCGAAATGGCGCTGGAAGGTCGGGACCTTGCGACGATAGGGCTCGGCGCCGGCGCGCTCCGGGCCGGAATCGGCGTTGGCGATGTTCTCGGAGATGATGCGCATGCGCCCGGACTGGCTGCGCAGGCCGGAGGCGGCGACGGCGATGCTCTTGATCAGGTCCATGATCAGCGCCCCTTCTTTTAGCGACCTTTGCCGATCGCGATCTTCATCAGGCCGAGGCCTTTGCTGTAGAGCGAGGCGGCGAGCTGATAGTCGGACTGGTTCTGCGCGACCTTGAGCATCTCGTCCTCGAGATTCACCGCATTGCCGTTGGGCGTAGTCTCGAAGCGCGGGGCGCCGGTGCCGTCGAAGCCGCCATTGGCGTTCGTCAGGCTCATATGACCGGCATTGGTCTGGGCGATCGCGACGCGAGCGCGGGCCGGATCGACGCTCGGCGGCTTCAGGTCGACCGGTCGGAAGCGGGGACTGTCGGCATTGGCGACGTTCTCGGCGAGGATCTTCTGGCGCGACTGCTGGTACTGCATGCGCAATTTCAGCGCCTGCATCAGGCCGCCGCCGACGCCCAAGCCGTCGTTTGCCATGGCTCCTGCTCCCCGTCTTCGCCGCCGGCGATGCCGGACTACTGGGCAAATCCTGCCGGGTGCATGGTTAACATCCGGTTAAAGGGGCGAGTTTCATGGGTGTGGTTAACCACGCGTTCACCATGTTTCCCGATAGCCAAAGCGTTATGCTATACGCAAGGTGTTGAACCATGGACGGGATTTAGCGGCCGTCCGGGGCCGTTGCGTAAGAGGCAAACCTTGCAGAGCTTGTTCGGATTGGAACTCTCGACCGCGCAGAAGGTGATCGTCGCCTCCGTGGTCATTCTCGTGCTTCTCGCGCTGCTCGGGCTGTTCGTGCGGCAGATCCAGGGCGGGCGGCTGCGATTGCGCGGCCAGGCCAGCGGGCGGCAGCGCCAGCCCCGCCTCGGCGTCGTCGATACCTATGACCTCGACCGCCAGCGCCAGCTCGTCCTGATCCGGCGCGACAATATCGAGCACCTGCTGATGATCGGCGGGGCATCCGATGTCGTGGTCGAGACCAATATCCTGCGCAGCGGCGGACGCGCCGCGACATCCTCCTATGCCGATGCCGGCGTGGCGGATCGTCCGCTGCCGCCGTTCGAAACGCTGGTGCCCCCGAGCGAGCCCGCCATGCGGGCCGGCGAGGAAGCGCGGCGTGCCGGTCTTGCCCCCGAGGGGCCGGAACTGCTGCCGCCCTTGCCGACCCGCCCTGTTTCGGTTCCGGTCGAGCCGGCGACGACGGCCGCCGCGGCCACGGTCGCAACCGCCGGCGTTGCCGCCGCGCTCGGCGTCGCTGCGGCGGCCGAGGCGGTTGCCTCTCCTGCCAAGCCCGCGATGCCGGCCATGCCGGTGCCGCCCCTCACCACAGGCCCGGCACCCAGCTTCGCGCGCGAGCATGCGCCGCAGCCTGCCGTCAGTGCCGGCGAACTGGACGACATGACCCGGCAGCTGGAAGAGGCGTTGAAGCGGCCGTTCTCCGCTGTGCGCCCGGCCAATCTTGGGAACGAGGCGCCGGCCGCGAGCCCCGCGCCCGCCGTGGAGCCGCCGGCTCCGGCCGAAAAATTCTCTCCCCCGCCTGTCGTCGAGGAGGAGGACGAGGTGCCGCCGGTCGAAGCGGTCGCGCCGTTCGTCGAGCCGCCGGCTCCTGAACCCGAGATCGTGCCTGAGCCTGCGCCTGTACCGGTCGCGCCGCCGGCTCCCGTCGCTGCTGCGCCGCGCCAGAAGCTGATTCCGAGCGATGTCGAGGCCGAACTCGCCGCTGCGCTCGGTCTGGCGCTGGACCGCCCGCTTTCGAAGGCGCCCGAGCCCATGCCGCTCGAAGCCAAGCCTTTGGACGCCAAGTTTTCCGAAGCCAAATCTTCCGAAGTTAAGTCTTCCGAAGCGAAACCGGCCGAGCTTCATCACCCGCAGCCGTCTCCGGCGCCCGAACCGATCATCGAGGACGAGACCGTTATCGAGGAGACGGTGCTGGATGCCGTCGTCGAGGAGCCTGTCCCGGTCGAGGCCGCCAAGCCCAAGCCTGAACCCGAGAAGGTGCCCGAGCCCGCGCCGAAGGAGATCGACCCGTTCTCGGTCGATGCCATCGAAGCCGAGTTCGCCCGTCTGCTGGGGCGCGATCCCAAGGCGAAGTCCTGAGGCTTCAAGCCCCAGCCTGAAGGGCCGTCGCCTACAGACTGTCGGCCATCAACAGGATTGTCGGCCATCCGGCCTCATGACGCCGCGCACTGGTTGCGCGGCGTTTTCGCGTGACTAGCCTCGGGGCGCCCGATCGGTTGAGTCGGGCGGTGGCGGCGCGCGTGAAGTTCATCGGCAGACGAGCAAGAGGCTTTCGAGGCGGGCGCATCCTGGCGGCTGCCGCGCTGCTGCTCGTGCTGCAGGCGGCGCCGGCGCTGTCGCAGACGCTCTCGCTCGATCTGGGGCAGGGGGGTGGCGTCGCGGAACGGGCGTTGCAGCTCATCGCTGTCATCACGGTCCTGTCGCTGGCGCCGTCGATCCTGATCATGGTGACGTCGTTCACGCGGATCGTGGTGGTGCTATCGCTGCTGCGTTCTGCCCTGGGCACGCAGACCGCGCCGCCGAATGCCGTGATCCTCGGGCTCTCGCTGTTCCTGACCGGCTTCGTCATGGCGCCGACCTTGCGCGAGGCCTATACGACAGCCGTCCAGCCGCTGGTCGCCGGGCAGATCCAGCCGCAGGAGGCCTATAACCGCGGCGTCGTGCCCTTCAAGACCTTCATGCTCAAGCATGTCCGCGAGAAGGACCTGGCGCTCTTCCTCGACATGTCGCAGGGGCCGCGGCCGCAGCAGCCGCAGGATGTCGGCGTCGAGGTCTTGGTGCCGGCCTTCATGATCTCGGAACTGCGCCGCGCCTTCGAGATCGGCTTCCTGCTGTTCGTGCCCTTTCTGATCATCGACCTCGTGGTAGCCTCGATCCTGATGTCGGTGGGCATGATGATGCTGCCGCCGGTGACGGTGGCGCTACCGTTCAAGCTGATCTTCTTCGTGCTGGTCGACGGCTGGGGGCTGGTCGCGGGATCGCTGGTGAAGAGCTACGGCAGTGGGTAAGCGGAAGCTCGTCATGCTCGGGCTTGACCCGAGCATCTCGTGACGCTGAGGCTCCGGAGCCTCAGCTCGTGAGAGATTCTCGGATTTGCGCTTCGCTACGTCCGAGAATGACGGCTGCGTAAAGGCAGCTGCTCAACCCACGACCACCCGGCCGCGCTGGATGCGCAGGCTGAGCGAGCCGTTCTTCAGCGCCAGCGCCTTCTCGCCGAAGACGCCGCGGCGCCAGCCCTGGAGGGCCGGCACGTCGGCGAGATCGTCTGAGGCGATTGAGTCGAGATCGTCGCTGGAGGCGATGATCTTGGGCGCGACGCGCTCGGCGTCCGCCACCGCCTTGAGCAGGACCTTGAGCAGGTCGAGCACCGCGGCATTGGTCGGCCGGCCGCGCTCGCGCTCCAGCCGGGGCAGGGTCTTGGGATCGATCGCTGCGGCGCGCTCGATCGCGGCGAGGACCTCGGCGCCGTTGCGCGAACGCTCGAACCCGTTGGGTACGGAGCGCAGCTCGGCCAGCGCTTCGACCGAGCGCGGGCCGCGCTGGACGATGTCCATCAGCGCATCGTCCTTGAGCACGCGCTGGCGCGGCACGTCGCGACCTTGAGCCTCGCGCTCGCGCCAGGCGGCGATCTCCATCAGGTTCGGCAGTTCGCGCGGCTTGCGGATGCGGCCCTTGAGGCGCTGCCAGGCATTCTCGGGCTTGACCTCGTAGGTCGCGGGCGAGGTCAGCACCGCCATCTCTTCGGCGACCCAGCTTTCGCGGCCGCTGGCGTCGAGATCGGCCTTCAGGGCGAGATAGATGTCGCGCAGATGGGTGACGTCCGACTCGGCATAGGCAAGCTGCGCCTCGGTGAGCGGACGGCGCGACCAGTCGGTGAAGCGCGAGGACTTGTCGATGCGCGCCTTGGCTAGGTCGTTGGCGAGCTGCTCGTAACCGACCGAGTCGCCATAGCCGCAGACCATCGCCGCGACCTGCGTGTCGAAGAGCGGGTTCGGCAGCACGCGCCCGAGCAGCCAGACGATTTCGAGATCCTGCCGGGCGGCGTGGAAAACCTTCACCACGTTCTCGTTGACCATCAGCCCGAAGAAAGGAGCGAGATCGAGATCGGGCGAAAGCGGGTCGACCAGCACCGCCTCATCCGGCGAGGCGAGCTGGATCAGGCAGAGCTTGGGATAATAGGTCGTCTCGCGCAGGAACTCGGTGTCGACCGTGACGAAGGGATGGGTCGCGAGACGGTCGCAAGCGGCGGAGAGCGCGGCGGTATCGGAAATCAGATGCATGATGACGACGTCTTAGCAGAGAGAGCCGCAGGATGTCGCGGGCGTTCTTGACATTTCGGGCGCGCGCGTGTGGTTAGCCGCAAGCTGTGGCTGGCCTCTGAGCTGGCCGTTGACGCATTTCCGAAAGACTGATCCCGTGACCCTGCATCGCTATCGTTCCCACACCTGCGGCGCGCTCCGCGACAGCGACATCGGCAAGACCGTGCGCCTCTCCGGCTGGTGCCACCGCATCCGCGACCATGGCGGCGTGCTCTTCATCGACCTGCGCGACCATTACGGCATGACGCAGGTCGTCGTCGATCCCGATTCGCCGGCCTTCGCCGATGCCGAGACGCTGCGCTCGGAATGGGTCGTGCGCATCGACGGCAAGGTCAAGGCTCGCCTTGAAGGCACCGAGAACGCCAACCTGCCGACCGGTGCGGTCGAGGTCTTCGCGACGGCGATCGAGGTGCTCGGTCCTTCGGCCGAGCTGCCGCTGCCGGTCTTCGGCGATCTCGAATATCCCGAGGACACCCGCCTCAAGTACCGCTTCCTCGACCTGCGTCGCGAGAAGCTGCACAACAACATCATGCTGCGCACCAAGGTCATCGATTCGATGCGCCGCCGCATGAAGGATTCCGGCTTCTCCGAGTTCCAGACGCCGATCCTGACCGCGTCTTCGCCGGAAGGCGCGCGCGACTTCCTGGTGCCGAGCCGCCTGCATGCCGGCAAGTTCTACGCGCTGCCGCAGGCGCCGCAGCAGTACAAGCAACTGCTGATGATGGCGGGCTTCGACCGCTACTTCCAGATCGCGCCCTGCTTCCGCGACGAGGACCCGCGCGCCGACCGCCTGCCGGGCGAGTTCTACCAGCTCGATGTCGAGATGAGCTTCGTCGAGCAGGAAGACGTGTTCGCGACGATGGAGCCGGTCATCACCGGCGTGTTCGAGGAATTCGCCGAGGGCCGGAGCGTTCAGAAGAACTGGCCGCGCATTCCCTATGCCGAGGCCATCGCCAAATACGGCTCCGACAAGCCGGACCTGCGCAACCCGATCGAGATGCAGGACGTCTCCGAGCAATTCCGCGGCTCGGGCTTCAAGGTCTTCGCGCGTATCCTCGAAGGCGAGAAGAACCGCGTCTGGGCGATTCCCGCTCCGGGCGGCGGCAGCAGAGCCTTCTGCGACCGGATGAACTCCTGGGCGCAGGGCGAGGGGCAGCCCGGCCTCGGCTACCTGATGGTCAAGGAAGACGGCGAGGGCCAGGGGCCGATCGCCAACAACATCGGGCCTGAGCGCGTCGCCGGCATCATCAAGCAGATGGGACTGAAGGGTGGCGACGCCTGCTTCTTCGTCGCGGGCGACCCGGACAAGTTCTACAAGTTCGCCGGCAGCGCCCGGAACAAGGTCGGCCAGGAGCTCAACCTGATCGACGAGAACGCCTTCGCCTTCGCCTGGATCGTCGATTTCCCGATGTTCGAGTACAACGAGGACGAGAAGAAGGTCGATTTCTCGCATAACCCCTTCTCGATGCCGCAGGGCGGGCTGAAGGCGCTGACCGAGGAAGATCCGCTCTCGCTCAAGGCGTTCCAGTACGACATCGCCTGCAACGGCTTCGAGCTCGCCTCCGGCGGCATCCGCAACCACAAGCCGGAAGCGATGGTGAAGGCCTTCGAGATCGCCGGCTATGGCGAGGAGACGGTGATCGAGCGCTTCGGCGGCATGTATCGCGCGTTCCAGTACGGTGCTCCGCCACATGGCGGCATGGCGGCGGGCGTGGACCGCATCATCATGCTGCTGGCGCGTGCCACCAACCTGCGCGAAGTCGCGCTGTTCCCGATGAACCAGCAGGCCGTCGACCTGCTGATGGGGGCACCGGCCGAGGCGACGCCGAAGCAGCTGCGCGAGGCGCATCTGCGCGTCAATATGCCCGAGAAGAACGGCTGACGACCATGGCTTCGCTGCGGATCGGGCGGGCGCTCCCGCTCGCCTGTCTTCTTGCGCTGTCGCTCGGCGCCTGCGTCGCTGCCAGCGAGAGCAGCTCCGGCCGCGCCTCGGCGCTGGCGACGACGGTGTCGCGCGCCATCGCCTGCAAGGCCGGTTCGCCGCAGCGCTCGACGCTCGACCGCTTCCTTGCAGCCGAGAAGGCGCGTGGCGTCGACGATCAGCAGATCGCGGCGGCGCGCTCGGCCTATGTCGGCGTTTCCGAGGCCGAGATGGTCAATCAGGGCGTGCGGCCTCAAGCCTGCACGGCCGAGGAGCGGGCGGAGCTGAAGGAACGGATGGGCCGCATCCGCGCCGGGGATTTCGACAAGCTCTGAGCTGCGCCGTGCCGATGCCTTCAATCTCCAGACTTGCCGCCGCTGCGGCATCGTTCGCCGCGCTGGGCGCCTGCACCGTCGCCGGGCCGGTGCCGGGAACGGTGGAATATGCTGCGGCGACGGTGTCGCGAGCCTATGATTGCGGGCTGCAGGTGGACCGCGGCCGCATCATCGCGCGGCTCGATCGCCAGGATCGACAGCGCTTCGTCGCAGCCAATGCCGGCTATGCGGTGAAGTCCTACAAGGCGCCGCATCGCTGCGAAGCCAGCGAGCGCGAGCGGATCAAGGGCGAGATCGGCGCGCTCGCGAGAGCGCGCTAGGTCATTCTCCGAGCCCTCATCCTGAGGAGCCGCGAAGCGGCGTCTCGAAGGATGGTTCAGGAGGCTCAGGAGATAGCTGGAGCATCCTTCGAGACGCGAGCCTCCGGCTCGCTCCTCAGGATGAGGGCTGGAGGGCCGAAGGCTCTCGAAGGACTGAAATCGCTTGCTTCCGGCCTCCCGACATGGCCACAAGGCGGCAATGCCCGCCGCCGCCATCACCGCCATCACCGCCATCGTCGTCAGCTTTGACAGCGCCGAGGTTCTGCCCGCCTGCCTCGATGCGCTGGCCGGGGAGGGCGTGCGGACAATCGTCGTCGACAATGCCAGCGGCGATGACAGCCGTGCGATCGCGCAGGCGAAGGGCGCGCGGCTGATCGCGAATGCTCGCAACGAGGGCTATGGCCGGGCCAACAATATCGGCGTGGCGGCGGCCGAGACGCCCTATGTGCTGATCGTCAATCCGGACCTCGAACTCGGGCGCGGCGCGGCGGCAGCGCTTCTGGAAGCGGCCGAGCGCTATCCCGATGCCGGAATGCTGGCGCCACGCATCGTCGAGCCTTCGGGGCGCATCTTCCTGCAACCGCGCTCGCTGCTCTCGCCTCCGCATCTCAACCGTGCCGGCACGATGGCGATCCCCGAGGGCGATGCCTGCCTGCCTTTCCTCTCGGGGGCCTGCCTGCTGATCCGGCGCGAGGTCTTCGTCGCGCTCGGCGGTTTCGATCCGGCGATCTTCCTGTTCTACGAGGATGACGACCTGTGCCGGCGCATGCGCGATGCCGGCCATGCCCTCATCCATGTCCACGAAGCCGAAGCGCGGCACGGTCGGGGCCGTTCGACCGCGCCGTCGCCGCAGCGGCGCTTCAAGGCTCGCTGGCATCTCGCCTGGTCCGAGCACTACATCGCCCGCAAATACGGGCTATCCGGGCCGGGGCCGATCCGGATGCTGGAGAATGTCGGCAAGGCGGCGGGCTACGGCCTGCTGCTCAGGCGCGAGAAGATGTTCGCGCATGCGGGCTCGGCCGCGGGGGCTCGCGCCTGGCGGCGCGGCGAGACGGCGCTTGCCCATGAAGGGCTGGGGGAGATGCCATGAGCCGGGTCCGGCCCAGGGTCGCGGAGGCGCTCGCCAATCCGCACAACAATTTCGGCCTGCTCCGGCTCGTCATGGCGCTCGCCGTCGTCGTGTCCCATGCCTTCAGCGTCACCGACGGGCAGGTGGAGCAGGAGCCCTGGTTCCAGACGACCGGCTTCACGCTCGGCGAGCATGCGGTCAACGGCTTCTTCGCGATCTCCGGCTTCCTGGTGACGATGAGCTTCGTGCGACGCGGCTGGCGCGACTATGTCGTCGCGCGCCTGCTGAGGATCGCGCCAGGGCTGATCGCGGCGACGCTCCTCGTCGCGCTCGTGTTGGGCGCCCTGATGACGACGCTCGACCGCTCCGCCTATTTCAGCGATCCGCGGCTGTGGCGCTTCATTTCGGGCACGCTGACCACCTTCAAGAGCGCGGCGGCGCTGCCGGGGGTGTTCGAGAGCAATCCGCTGCCCTTCCCGCTGGGAACGGTTTGGACGCTGAAATACGAGACGCTGTGCTATCTCGGCGTGCTCATTGCCGGCCTTGTCGGGCTTCTGGCCCGGCCGCGCATCGCATTGGCGGCCATGGTGGCGCTGACGGTCGCCGTCGCCCTGCACGAGGTGCTGACGCCGCACGGCCCGAAGGGGACAGAGACGGCGCTGCGCCTGCCGCTGATCTTCCTCGCCGGTGGCGTGGTCTATCTCTATCGCGAGAAGGCGTCGCTCTCGCTGCCGCTGCTGGTCGTGGCGCTTTTGGCGCTGGTGCCGCTGTCCTTCACGCCGCTCTACAAGGCCGCGCTCTATCTCGTCACTGCCTGGGGCGTTCTCGTGCTGGCGCTGGCGCCGGCCCTGACGCGGCGCTCGGTCGAGCCGCCGGCCGATCTCTCCTACGGCGTCTATCTCTATGGCTGGCCGGTGCAGCAGGCGCTGCATGCGCTGTTTCCATCGCTTGGCGCAGTGGCGCTGCTCTGGCCGTCGCTTGCAATAACGCTCGTGGTCGCCGCGCTGTCCTGGTACCTGATCGAGAAGCCGGCGCTCGGGCTCAAGCGCCGTCTGATGGGTGGTTCCTGAGCGCAGCCAGCAATTCGTCGATCCGCTCCGAAAGCAGGAGCGGGATCAGCCGTTCGATCTCGGCGCGAGGCCGGTTCCACCAGGCGGTTTCGAGCAGGGACGCTATTCGCGCCTCGTCGAAGCGCAGCCTGACGACGCGGGCCGGGTTGCCGGCGACGATCGCATAGGGCGGCACGTCGCGGGTGACCACGGCGCGCGCCGCAACCACGGCGCCATGGCCGATGGCAACGCCCGACATCACCATGCATTGCGAGCCGAGCCAGACGTCGTGGCCGATGAGGACATCGCCGCGGGTCGTGTCATGGCCGGTCATCCCGGCGGCCTCGGGCCAGAGCCGGGGCAGGGCAGGGAAGGGATAGGTCGTCGCCCAGTCGAGGCGGTGATTGCCGCCGAGCAAGATCTCGACGCCATCAGCGATCGAGCCGTAGCGCCCGATCGTGAGCCGCGCGCCGCTCTCCGGAAAGCGCACCTTCGGGCGGCCATAGGTATAGGGGCAGACCACGAACTGCCCCGGCCGCCGCGCAACGAGCTTGGCGAGATGCAGCCGGGTCTGATTGTCGCGGTTCAGCTGCTTGCGCAGCCAGCCGCGCGGGACGGCCGGCAGGCCCGCCCACCAGGCTTCAAGGCCTGATGGGCGCCAGTCGCGGTCCTCGGGCAGGATCGGGCCCTGGTCCTTACTGAGCATCGGCCTTGAGGTCGATCTTCTCGAAGATCTCCGTCGGTTCGGTCATGGTGATGACATCGGCGAGGCCGAGGCCCGTCGCCGACCTGGCGCTGGCCTGGACCGTCAGGGTGCCGGGCTTGGCGACGAAGCGGGAGGCGGCACCGGCCACGGCCTTGGCGCCGTCGGACGGGCCGAGAATGGCGGCGAGGCCAAGGCTTGCGACCATCGTGAACTGCTGGCGGACCTCGTCGGCCTTGCGCTTGGACTTGCGCGCCTCGTTCTCGATCAGCTTCTCGACCAGCCCATGGTTCTGCAGCTTGACCTGCAGGTTGCGGGCGGTGGCGCCGAGCGCCGCGACCTGGGCGAGGGCGATATCGCTGGCGAACAGGTCCTTGGTGACGTTGCCGAGCGTGCCGGAGGCCTCGATCTGGGCGAGGCCGGCGCTGCCGAAGGACAGCGTGCGGATCGCGATCTCGTTCTTCGCGGCTTCCCAGGCGAGGTCGAGCTTGGCCGACAGGTCGAGCGAGCGGATGCCCATCGCGATCATGTCCTTGGCCGCCGGGTTGCCGGTCGCCTCGGAAACCGGGGCGACCAGCTTGTCGATGGTCACCGCGAGGCTGGTCGGAATGCCGTTGAGTTGCTCGCCCGCCTTGATCTCGAAGGTGCCGAGTGAAATCTTGACCGGCTCCTTGCCGGTGATGATGGCGGGCGCGTCGATCGAGATGCCTGCGAGGCGGATGGTGCCGATCGTCGGGATGAAGCGGCGGAAATCGACCTCGTCGATCGGCTTGTCCGGCTCGTTCAGAGCGGCGCGCAATTCGCGGATGACCGGGCCGAAGGCGAAGCCGGAATAGGCGATCGAATCGATGCCGCCCTTGGCCTCGCCCGAACGGAATTGGAAGCCCTCCATGGCGACGCCGGATTTCGCAGGGGTGTTTTCACCGAAGGCCATGCGGGCGATCCGCATGTCGACCGCTTCCGGCTTGGCGCCGGCTTTCGGCGGCGCGTTCACGGTCATGACGAAGTCACGGGCCTCGCCGCTGCCGTATTCGAACATGTCGAAGAGCGCGAGCACGGAGAGGCCGAGCTGCCGTTCGGCCTCGGTCTTCGCCGGCGACTTGTCGGTCTCAGCCTTCTTGTCGCCCTGCTTTTTCTCGACTTCCTCGCCCGCCTTGGCCAGGCGCGAGAACACGTCGAGCAGCGGCTCCGGGCCGACCTTGGCGGCGAAGCCGCGCGCGGTCGTACGGCCGAGCGACATCTTGCCGGCCTTGCCCATGTCGAGATTGTAGCCGTCCTGCTCGAAATTGCCGATGATCGGCAGCATCGCCTCGGTGGCGCCGGCCGCGGCCTTCTCGGTCAGCACGCGCGCGGTCTGGCGCAGGTCGAAGGCATCGAAGGCGGTGCGCTTCAACTCGCCCTTCATCGGGCCGGTGGCGGCGCCGTCGGCGGTGATGCTGCCGCTCGCCGATTCGCCGTGGCCGATCCTGCCTTCGCGGATGTCGGTGAGGCGGATGTCGCGATAGATCGTGGTCTGCTTCTGGTCGCCGATCGTTTGCACCAGCGAGAGTTCGGGCGCGCTGATCTCGGCGGCGTTGAGGCGCGCTGCCCGGGCGGCGGCCGATTCGCCGGCGGAGGCACCGGTGAACAGCGCCAGGAAGGCATCCTTCTCCAGCGTCGAGCCTTTGACCGCGATCTTCGGCGCGTTGATCACGAGCTTGCCGAGGTCGATCTTGACGTTATCGAGCTGGAAATCGGCGGCCCAGGCCGGGGAGGCGAAGGACATCAGAACAAACGCCAGGGCCGTGCCGGCGAGGTGCGTCGTCCGACGAGGGCGCGCGACGATCATGGATATCTCCTAATTCCCGAAGTCCGGCGAAACTGCCGCAACCGGATGACGAAAGAAAGCCGTCAGGCGAGGCTGCGTGGCATCCCGCATTCATATGATGACGAAAGGCTTGACCGGAAGGCGGTGAACGCGGCCATCTGCCGAAGATTTGCCATCGGCCGATCCTAGAGCAGAACCGGCGATGGCCGCCACGGAGTCTAAAAGCGATGCATGCCGTCAGAACCGCTCTCGCCGCTGTCGCGCTGGCGCTGATCGCATTGGCGCCGGCCGGGCTGCGGGCCCAGGGGCAGCCGGCGGCTGCCGGAGGTGCCGGCCTCGAATCGCTCGTCATCGTCAGCGGCGGCACGCGCCATGCGTTCCAGGTCGAGGTCATGCGCACGCCGGACCAGCGGGCGAAGGGCCTGATGTTCCGCAATTACATGCCGGCCGATCGCGGCATGCTGTTCGATTTCGCTGCGAGCGAACCCGTGGCGATGTGGATGCAGAATACTTATATCTCCCTCGACATGCTGTTCATCCGGGCCGACGGCACGATCGCGCGCATCGCCGAGCGTACCGAGCCGCTCTCGACGCGGACGATTCCCTCGGGCGAGCCGGTGCTTTCGGTGCTGGAGATCAATGGCGGCGTCAGCAAGCAACTCGGCATCAAGCCCGGCGACAAGGTCGAGCACGCCTTGTTCAAGCGCTGACGGCGCCGGCTGCGGCGTTGCTGCACAAGCCTGATGCCGTATGATCGGCTTTCGCTTGCGGGCGCGGCCTGTGGCATGATAGCGAACCGCAACGTTTGGAATGCCTTGTCGGGGTATAGCGCAGCCCGGTAGCGCATCTGCTTTGGGAGCGGAGCGTCAGTCCTGTCAAGCCATTGAAATACAATTATAATTTTCTGCGACTGGCGCTTGGTGGGACTTTTGGTGGGACTTCTTGCATCGAGAATTGCATGAATTCGAGCCGCAAGTGGTGGAATGCTACCCTGATGGAATTCTAGGCTCGGGCGTATAATTCCTAACCTAGGCGCCATCGCGGGGTTCGGAGTAGCCA
The DNA here is from genome assembly GCF_945956895.1 of uncultured Allobosea sp. GTDB lineage: Bacteria > Pseudomonadota > Alphaproteobacteria > Rhizobiales > Beijerinckiaceae > Allobosea. Next base: position 166,508 of record NZ_CAMFJF010000005.1, read on the forward strand.
ATTTCATTCTGCAGGCTTGCGCGGCCGGAATACAAACGAGCGCGCTTCTCCCAACAACACGCGAGATTTAGTGTCTGAGATCGGAATCCCAGTACTGCGACGGGGCCGGTCACGCCTCGCGGCAGGAATGTAGCTCGCGACCGCGCGGCTGCTAACAGTAAGGCCGGCTGCTGCTAGTAAGGTTAGTAACAGAGAGAGCCTTCAGGCATCTGGATTCCTCCTTCCCATCGCGTATAGCGTCGCGTGGGGAGAGGGCGATCATGCGTCTGTCGGTTGTGTTAGTGGCTTGTGCCTTGGCTGGCACCGCGTCTGCGCAAGAGCAACAATCCCGCAAGCTATTCGCGCCAACGGTCAGAGCCGCGACTGATTGCGCTGCTCGGGCGATTACTTCGCAAGGCGTGAAATCGTCCGCGACCGACGATCAGATAAAAGAAGCTGCTCGGCGCGCATTCGGGGGTGAATGCCGGGCCGAGGGAGCTCGCTTGGTTAGTGAGCATGATCGTTTGTACGGCGTGGGAACTGGTCGCGCTTTCGTCGATGGCCCTTATTTCGCTGACTTCCCGCGCGCGGCTCGCGTGCGGATGAACGCTGGTGGCGGGCTGAATGTCACGGTCAGCAAGCCATTGCGCTGCCCAGATATGCTCGAAATTTACGAGGTCCAGGACGCAGGACGCGATTTAGCCGCGATCGAGCGGAATGAGCTCCAGCGCAATCCGAAGTCGGATGCCGATGTGATCGCAAGCTTCACAGCTCGTATGGACGCTAGACTTAGGCAGGCCCGCCATGTGATGGCCGGACCAGTGTTGGAGGAATTCCGTCGTCTGCCTGTGGCGGGCATGGAAGCTTGTTTTCCCGCTCTACGCCCCGTGGTCGAAGAAGCTCGTCTCGTAGCCGTGCAGATTGAAGCGCAGCGCCAAGAGTTGGAGCGGCAGCGCGCTGAGGCCGAACGCCAACGAATGGAAGCCGAGCAACGGAGGGCTGAAGAACAGCGTCTCACAGACCAGCGCAGAGCCGAGGAGTTGCGCCTCGCAGAGCTTCGCCGCGCAGAAGTCCAGCGGGCAGAAGATGAGCGCAGGCGTGCCGCCGAGGAGGAGGCTGCTCGGTCAAGAGCGGAGGCTCAGCGTGCTCAAGACGAACGCCTACGCGAGGAACGCCGGCCGATTAACGTACTAAAGCGGCTTTACGCCCAGTACGCTTACATCAAGCAGTGCTTCGAGTTTCGAACCGGTTATATTCAAATCTTCATCTCCGACACCGAGTTCAATCGGTCGCGTGGAGCGATCAAGGCGATTGAGATGAAGCTGAAAGGCCTTGATCCCTCGATAAACACAGATCAGGCTTGGGCCGAGGCTGCTGCCAGCATCAACATCGTGCCTGACCGAGGCACTTGCCAGCTGTCGCTCCAAACTCTCATGGCGGCCTTTCAGGAAATAGCTCCCGATGCAGCTGCCCCGAAGAAGGACTTCTAGGGCAGACGGCAGCTGGACCTCTTAGAATTTGAACGCAAGCCCAGCGTCATTACTCCCAATCGGAAGGTATCTCAATGTTAAAACATGAAGGGATAGCTTGAGTAATATTTAATCGTTGAAAAATAGCGCCCTTCACCTGATGGACGTTAAAGCTCCCTTCGATCGGTGTTATGCGGACATCGATTTCCTTAATTGCCCATTTGCCGAACACCTTGGCTTGCTTCTCGGCCTCTTTGCTCGGGTATGGCTTCCCATCGGCACCAATAATGCCGGTGACCGCCGCTGGACCTATGATCGCGATGTTCGTTCCTTCACCATCGTTCTGCGCGGACTTAAATATGATTGCATCGATATGGCGCTTATTTCCGTCAACCAAGCACTCGTGGTGAAATGCCAGATACTCGGCCACTGCTTGGGTTGGAATATAATCAATGTGCTCGTCACCTGGCTTAATAGGCCTAGAGATGAGTTGCATGAAATTGCGCATAAAATTCCACTGAGCGGCTTCTGATATTGCGCCTGGCTGGAAAATATTCGGTGGGTTAGGCTGGGCCGTATATCGAGTTGTATCCAATACGCAGATTGGCTTCTCGATCTTGAACTCTGCAACCGCAACGAGCGAACCGACTGAGGGTCTCAATTCGCCGACGCAAGTGATCGGATCGAAAGCCGCGTAGAACACAGCCACGCCAGCCGGGTTTAGTCGGCCCGCCGAACGCAAGCGTTGCGGAGGTGGTCCAAGCTCACCTGCCAAATCCTCGCGAAACGTCTTCACATCATGGATGGCGCGAATGCCTCGCGCGCGAAAGAATTTGCTGGCAGGGTCGCCTGGTTTGATCATGTAGACGGGCGACTTCCCTTCGGGATCGAGCCTCGACTCGACACCCTCGAAAATCTCACGGAGATAGCCGAAAGCAGATCGGCTGAAAAACCGCTGGTCGTGCATGAGATGATCACGAAACTGCGCCCATCGCGTTCCGTAATTCGCCGTGCCAATTTCGGTTGGAAAATATGTACACTCGTCCGAGTAGAACACCTCCTCACCATCTGGACGCCAATAGCTATCGTTGTCGATCAGATGGTCTTTGAGGATGCGTGCAAGCTCATCGTCGGCCGGCTGGACGATCTCATGTATGAGATCGTCCAGATCCCTTCCGTCGAGATGCTCTTCGCGTTCATCGGATATGCCGCTACCGAAATTCTCGCGAAGAGCCGCATCAATGATGCCCGCAGCGACTGAGAGCGGAATGCCCATTTCGTTGGGATGAGCTTCGCAAGGGCCTGTTGTAGCGTCTGCCTGAAGCTCAATGATCCGATACTGTAATCCTGCGTTGCCAAAGCATTTGCAGCAAACGCTCATTTCAGAACCTTCGGCCATCGAATCGCCCCTCCACTCTCCGTACCGGAGTTGTCAACGGCGGAGCAAAACCAGGCCAGTGCGGCGGAGTAAAAGCAGGCCACTT
>NZ_CAMFJF010000006.1 GCF_945956895.1 uncultured Allobosea sp.
CCGCCATGGAATCAATCAGCGCCCAACCACGCAACCTATTTAATAGGTCCTGAGCTTAGAATGTCGGCGGGGTGCAGGCGCTGACGATCTCGCAGGGGACCGGTCCGACGCAGCGGAAGCGGTGCGGGCGGGTGCTCTCGAAATAATAGGCGTCGCCGGGGCCGAGAATGCGGCGCTCCTCGCCGACGGTGAGCTCGATCCGGCCGGCGAGCACGACCCCGCCTTCCTCGCCCTCATGGGTCAACAGCACGCGGCCGGTATCGGCGCCGGGCTCGTAGCGCTCCTTGATGATCTGGAGCGCTCGGCCGAACAGGTTCTCGCCGACCTGGCGGAAGGAGATGCCGCCTTTGCCGATCTCGACCAGTTCCTGCGCCTGATAGAAGACCTGCCGCGGTTTCTCCGGCTCGAAGGCGAAAAATTCCGACAGGCTGATCGGGATGCCGTCGAGGATTCGCTTGAGCACGCCGACCGAGGGGTTCACCTCGTTCGCCTCGATCAGCGAGATCGAGGAATTGGTCACGCCGGCCTGCTTGGCGAGCGCACGTTGCGACAGGCCGCGCTGCATCCGGACATATCTGAGCCGGGCTCCGACATCGACATTCATCGCCGGCCTGTTTCTGCTGTTCTCGATCTTGAACGATATCCAGATCGACTCAGCTTTTTCAAGAGATTAGGTCGATATTGAAACAGACTTGTTGCCTTGACGAAAACATGAGCACTGACAGGCCACACAGGGAGGCCGCCATGACCGTCAACACCAAGCCGTCCGCGCTGCAGAACGCCCGTTCGCTCGACGCCTTCTGGATGCCGTTCACCGCGAACCGGCAGTTCAAGAAGGCGCCGCGCCTGCTCGCCAGCGCCAGCGGCATGCATTACGCCACCGAGGACGGCCGCAAGGTCATGGATGGCACGGCGGGCCTGTGGTGCTGCAATGCCGGCCATGGCCGCCGGCAGATCAGCGAAGCGGTGTCGCACCAGATCGCCGAGCTCGACTTCGCACCGGCCTTCCAGATGGGCCACCCCATCGTGTTCGATTTCGCCGAACGGCTTGCCGCCATCGCGCCGGGCGAGGGCGCGAACAAGCTCGATCGCGTCTTCTTCACCGGCTCGGGCTCCGAGTCCGTCGATACCGCGCTCAAGATCGCGGTCGCCTATCAGCGCGCCATCGGCCAGGGCACGCGGACCCGCCTGATCGGGCGCGAGCGCGGCTATCACGGCGTCGGCTTCGGCGGCATCTCGGTCGGCGGCCTCGTCAACAACCGCCGCGTCTTCCCGCAGTTGCCGGGTGCCGACCATCTGCGCCACACTCATGATCCCGCCCGCAACGCCTTCACTCGCGGCCTGCCCGAGCATGGCGCCGAGCTTGCCGACGATCTCGAGCGGCTGGTCGCGCTGCATGGCGCGGAGACGATCGCGGCCGTCATCGTCGAGCCGATGGCGGGCTCCACCGGCGTGCTGCTGCCGCCCAAAGGCTATCTGCAGCGCCTGCGCGAAATCGCGACACGGCACGGCATCCTGCTGATCTTCGACGAGGTCATCACCGGCTTCGGCCGCCTCGGCACGCCCTTCGCCGCCGATTATTTCGGCGTGATGCCGGACCTGATGACCACCGCGAAGGGCCTGACCAACGGTGCGGTGCCGATGGGAGCGGTCTTCGCCAGCCGCACGGTGCATGACGGCCTGATGCACGGGCCTGAGGGGATGATCGAGCTGTTCCACGGCTATACCTACTCGGGTCATCCGGTCGCCTGCGCGGCGGGCCTCGCTACGCTCGACATCTATGCGGCCGAGGGGCTGCTGACGCGGGCGGCGAAGCTGGCACCGGCCTGGGAGAATGCAATGCATTCGCTGCGCGATGCCCCGCATGTCGTCGACATCCGCAATCTCGGCCTCGTCGCCGGCATCGAGCTCGCCTCGCGGGACGGCGCTGCCGGCGCTCGGGCCTATGAGGTCTTCGTCGACTGCTTCGAAAAGGGGCTCTTGATCCGCGTGACCGGTGACATCATCGCGCTGTCGCCGCCATTGATCGTCGAGGAAGACCAGATCGGCGAGATGGTCGAGACGCTGCGCGGCGCGCTGAAGCGCGCGGCCTGACGGTGCTCGGATGCGGCGGCGTGAAATTGCTGCCGCATCGGTGTTCAGCGAGCTCCGCCGGGCGCTCCTGTTCCGCGCCGGATGTCTCGTGTCCTGATCCTCGCGAGACATCCGTCTCCCCGCCCGCCGATCGATGTTGGCGTCACGGCCGATATGGCCGAGCGGCCGTTGGGCATTGTTGAGGCACGGAGTTGTCGAAGGTGCTGGGCATCGTGTAACCCCGGTGGATCGGGCCGATGGCGAGCGCCCGGCCGCAAGACGGGAAAGACATGTCCGACGACGATTACATCTATGACGAGGCGACCGGCGAATGGCGCCCGGCCTCGGAAGTGAAACAGGCGGCGGCTGCTGCCGCTCCCGTGGTGCGCGATGCCGCCGGGAACGTGCTTGCCGATGGCGATTCCGTCGTTCTGGTCAAGGATCTCAAGGTGAAGGGCGCCAACCAGACCCTGAAGCAGGGGACGGTCATCCGCTCGATCCGCCTGACGGAGAATGTCGAGGAGATCGACTGCCGCCACGACACCATCAAGGGTCTTGTGCTGCGGACGGAGTTCGTCCGCAAGCGTTGACGCTTTGGGCCGTGCTTACCAGAGGCGCGGCCCTTCCATCGTCGAGACATGGGCGGAGACGACCTTCCAGCCCAGATCGGGAAAGCGCACCCAGCTCTGGCTCTGCCGGCCGACGACATCGCGCCCGCGCACCTTGAACTCCAGGTTCACCGTGGCGATGTCGCGCCCCAGCGTCAGGATTTCCAGCCGGATCCGCTTCTCCTTGATGCCCGGCCCCGGCGGGCGGGCGACGCGATGGCCGTGGATCTCCTTGAAGCCGTAGCCGTTCTCATGCAGCGCGTAGCGGATCGTGTGGGGGCTGTTCCAGAACGAAGCGTCTAGCACGTCGACATCCTTGTCGATCAGCGCCTGCTCGTAACGCTCGAACAGGGCGTTGATCTCGGCCACCACGTCGGGAATGTTCGGGGTCAGGTCGGTCATGATGCGGCCTCCATGGCCTGTGCGACGGCGACGAGGCTGGCATCGCTGCCGCGCGCGCCGATGATGGACAAACCGACGGGCGCGCCGTCGACGAGGGCGCCGGGCAGGTTGACCTGCGGATGGCCGGCAAGTCCGCCTTGCGCGCAAAGGCAGGTGATGCGGTCGCGCATCGGCCTGACCAGCGGCATCGGCAACCCGCGCAAGGGCGCCGGGAAGGGCGTCGTCGGCAGGCATAGGATCGTGCCCGCCGGCAGCAGGTAGCGCAGGCGCGCGCGGGCCTCCTCGCGCATCAGCGCGGCCCAGTTCTGCTCGTTGGCCGGAACCTGCGAGCCGGCGATCAGCCCGGCCGCGACGCTGAAGGCCATGCGCGGATTGTCCCGCTCGATCCAGGGGCGGAAGGTCTGCCAGGCCTCGACCGGCTGCAGGCTGCGCTGCGCCCGCGCCCAGACCGACAGGCCTTGCGGCGCCATGATCTCGTCGCGCGGCGTGGCGCCCAACACGCCGGCGAGCCGCTCGACCATCGGCTGGAGTGCTTCCGCGACCTCGGGATCGGCGAAGCCGAAGGCATCGACCGCCACAAGCAGTTTCGTCGGCAGCGGGCCGGGCGCCTCGCCCAGCATCACCGTGCCGACGCGGGCGAAGGTCGAGGCGTCGCGGGTGAACCAGCCGGCGGTGTCCGAACTCGGCGCCTGCCGCATCAGCCCGGCCAGGTCGAGCCGGCCATGGGTCGGCCGGATGCTGTAGAGCCCGCAGAAGCTGCCGGGCACGCGCATCGAGCCGCCGGTATCGGTACCCAGTGCGGTGTCGCAGAGCCCGGCGGCGACGGCCGCGGCCGAGCCGGAGGAGGAACCGCCCGGCACGCGGTCGGGCGCCGCCGCATTCAAGGGCGTGCCGTCGAAGGCGTTCTCGCCGAGGATGCCGAGCGAGACCTCGTCGGTGATGGTCTTGCCGACGAGTTCGGCGCCGGCATCGAGCAGGGTCTGCACCGCCCAGGCATGGCGCTCCGGGATGGGGTTGGCCCGTCCCCAGTCGTGGTTGCCGCCGCCGGTCGATGCGCCCGCGACATCGAACAGGTCCTTGACGGCGAAGGTGAGGCCCGAGAGCGGCCCGCCTTGTCGACCGGGGACGCGGATACGCGGGCCGGGCACGAAGGCGTTGACGCGATCCTCCATCACGGCCTCGACGATCGTGCTTCGCCCAGGGAGGTCGGTCGGGTCGGCATCGGCACGGCTTCTATCCTTCGTGGTGTTCGGCCTATCGTTCAGGGGCAGCCTAAGCAGGTTTGTTGCCGCTGCAAACGGCGGCGCACCGACTTGCTCCGAGCGGACCGCCGGGAACCTTTTGCGGCTTCAGTCATCCGATGCAGACAGGAGGACAGACCATGCCATCCGTTCCCACAGTCGCGCTTGATGCCGGTTCAGCTTCGGCGGGGGATCTCGATCTCGCTCGCCGTGCCGGCGCTGGCGATCCGCAAGCCTTCCGCACGATCATGACCACGCATAACCAGGCGCTCTACCGCATCGCGCGGGCGGTGATCCGCAACGACAGCGAAGCCGAGGACGTCGTGCAGGAGGCCTATGTCCGGGCCTTCCGCCATCTCGACAGCTTTCGGGGCGAGGCGACGCTTGCGACATGGTTGTCGCGTATCACCCTCAACGAGGCGCTCGGCCGCCTGCGCCGGAAGAAGCGGGCGGACAAGGCGCTGCGCGCGGAGGACCCGGGCGTTCCCGCGCAGATCATTACCTTTCCCGGCAGCACCAGCAGCGACGACCCGGAGCGGACGATGGCACAGCGGCAGATCCTGCAACTGGTCGAGCGCGCGACCGACAATCTCGCGGATATCTATCGCGGCGTGTTCATGGCGCGGGTGATCGAGGGGCGCAGCGTCGAGAAAACCGCCGATCTCCTCGGCATTCGGCCGGAGACGGTCAAGACCCGGCTGCACCGGGCGCGGCTCCTGGTGCGCAAGGAGTTGGAGCAGCAGATCGGCCCGGTGCTGCTCGACGCCTTCCCCTTCGCCGGCCGGCGTTGCGAACGCCTGACAGCCGCCGTGATGCAAAGACTTGGGCTTGCGGGCTGAAATCCCGGGAACGTTTCGGTCGCGCCGGCATCCAATCAACGTCGATGAAACAAAGCGTTCCGGCCCGCTCCAGCGGCCCGGGAAAGGAGAAATCATGTCCGCTCGCAAGTATAGTCTCGCGCTTGTCCTCACATTCCTGGGGGCGACGACCGCGGCGCAGGCCGCCGACAAGCCGACCGATCCGCAGATCGCCCATATCGCCTATACGGCGGGTGCGATCGACGTCGCGGCGGCGAAGCAGGCCATCGCGAAATCCCGGAACAAGGTGGTCGTGTCCTTCGCCAAGGACATGCTGCGCGACCATCAGGCCGTCAATAAGCAGGCGCTCGCCCTCGTCGGCAAGCTCAAGGTCAAGCCGGAGGACAACGCGACGAGCCGCGCCCTGTCAGACGCTGCTGGCAAGACCAAGGCCTCGCTTGCCAAGCTGCGCGGCGCGGCCTTCGACAAGGCCTATGTCGCCAACGAGGTCGCCTTCCACCAGCAGGTGAACGGGGCGCTGCAGACCTTGCTGATTCCCTCGGCGAGCAATTCCGAGCTCAAGGGGCTGCTGGAGACAGGGCTGAAGATCTTCCAGGGCCACGAGCAGCATGCGGTGCATGTCGCCGCAGAGCTGCGATAGGAGCGATGCCATGGGCGTGGCGCGATATCTGCCGGCGGCCGCGATCGTGATGCTGGCCGCGGCTTCTGCCCCGGCGCGGGCGGAGACCATTCAGGTGATGGTCGACAAGCTGGTCTTCACGCCGGCGGAGGTCAACGCGAAGGTCGGAGATACCATTGAATGGATCAACCGGGACATCCTCGCCCATACCGCCACGGTGAAGGGCGGGATGGAGGTGATGATCCCGGTCAAGAAGGCGGCCCGGCTTGTGCTCCAGAAAGCGGAGGCGATCGATTATTACTGTCGCTTCCACCCGAACATGAAAGGTCGCATCACCGTCTCGGCCCCGTGACGGGAATGCGGACTCAGGGCGCGCTTCGGGCGATGGGAGGCCGGAGCGCGCCCTGTTCCTGCGATATCAGGAAATCGGCCTGGGCTTCGGTCTCGACCGCGGCGGCATCATGTTCGCGGCGGATTTTCGTGATGGCGTCCGCGGCCCTCGCCCCATTCTCGACCAAGAGCAGCGCGGCGACGGTGCCGGTGCGGCCGAGGCCGGCCCGGCAATGGATCGCCCAGCTCTTGCCCTCGCGGAGGTGGCGCGCCAGGTCGAGCTTGCGCCAGCCGGCCATGAAATCCGCATCCGGCACGCCATAATCGGGGATGGCGAGATGGACCCATTCCAGCCCGGCCGCGCGGACGGCGTCGGCGAAGCCGTAGAGGCCGCCCGGTAACTCCGTGGATTCCACGAGGCTGAGCAGGCCGGTTGCGCCCTGTCCTGCGAGCCGTAACAGGTCCTCCGTCAGAGCCGCCTGCGATGCGGCATCGTCGAGCGACTCCTTGCGCCGACCGGGGCATGGCCCCAGCAGCAACGCGCCGGCGAAGCCGGGTAGGGCGAGATGGGACACGGAAGGCGCAGGGCTGTGCAAACAATCCTCCAGAATGGCGGAAGGGCGGAGCATTCTACCTGCCGCATCGTCTTCACGCGAAACGGTATCCGCGTCGTTCGAACAGGCTTCAGGGCTCGCTGATTGACATGATGATATAGCTGTGTACAGCTATATCATCATGCTGTCCACACGCGACCCTGCCAGCGAGATCGGACCCGTGCCGGGCGGTGAGGCCTTCGCGGCGGGCCCGCTCAAGCCGCCGAGCCCGCCGCCGCCGGGCGCATCATGGTGGGACCGTCTGCAAGGGCTCACCTCGCCACTGATCGTCCTGCTCGGGCTCATCGGCATGGGCGTGTTGGGCGCGCGGAACGTCTCGGCCAATCTCGCGGCGGCCGGGATGGAGATCGACTTCTCCTTCCTCTGGCAGCAGGCCGGCTTCGATGTCAGTGAGAGCCTGATCGCCTATTCCCCGCGCGACACCTATGCCCATGTGCTGCTCGTCGGCATCCTCAATACTCTGGTCGCCGCGGCGGTGACGCTGGTGCTGGCGAGCGCGATCGGCCTCGTCGTCGGCATCGCCATGACCAGCTCGAACTGGCTCGTGCGCAATCTGGCGCGGCTCTATGTCGAGTTGCTGCGCAACCTGCCGAAGCTTCTGATCGTGATCGCGCTCTATGTCGCGCTGGTCCGCGGCCTGCCGCATATCAAGGCGGCTTGGACCGGCCCGTTCGGGGCGATGCTGAGCAATCGCGGGCTCGCCCTGCCGTCGCCGGTGATCGGGCATGGCGGGTTGGCCTTGGCGCTCGCGGCCTGTCTCTGGCTCGCCGGCTGGGTGTTCTGGGCGCGGGCGGTGAAGCGGCATCAGGATGTGACCGGGCAGCGTTGGCCGATTGCCCTGCCGGTGCTGTTGGCGGGGCTTGCTGCTTATGCCGGGCTCATTCTGTCGGGACTTGCAGAAGTTGGCTGGTCGGTGCCGAAGCTCACCGGCTTCAACGTCAGCGGCGGCATCGGGTTGTCCTTGCAATTCGCCGCGCTCGTCCTGGCGCTTTCGGTCTATCATGGCGGGCAGATCGGCGCGATCGTCGAGGGCGGCATCCTGGCGACCTCGCGCGGCCAGCACGAGGCGGCGCTGGCGCTGGGCCTGAGCCGTCTCCGGACGATGCGATTGATCGTGCTGCCGCAGGCTCTGCGCGTCATCACGCCGCCGCTCGGCAACCAGTATTCCAACCTGCTCAAGAACACCTCGATCGCGCTCGCGATCGGCTACTCAGACCTGCTCAGCGTCGTCAGCACCTCGGTGAACCAGACTTTTCGGCCGATCGAACTGATGACGCTGGTCGCGCTGTTCTTCCTGATCGCGAACCTGCTGATCTCGGCCGGGGTCAACTGGTGCAACCATGTCTTCCGCATCAGGGGGCGCTGAGATGAATTCGCTCGCCGAGACGCCCCTCGTCGTAGGGCCGCCGCAGAGCCGCCGCCTCGTTGCGGCCGGGCGCTGGTTGCGCTCGAATCTGTTCTCCAGCTGGTGGAACACCCTGCTTACCGGCCTCGTCCTGTACGGGGTCGTGGCCTTCGTCGCGAAGGCGCTGAACTGGGGCGTGGTCGATGCCGTGCCCTTCTCCGGCAGCCGGGCCGAATGCGCGGCGGCGAGCGGCGCCTGCTGGGCCTTCCTGCGCGAGAAGGTCCATCTCGTCCTGACCGGGACCTATCCCGAGCCCGAACGCTGGCGTGCCTATCTCGCGAGCGCGGTGATGATCGCGGCCATCTTCGCCTTCGCGAAGGCACCCATCGGCGTTGCCGGCCGGGCCGTGCTGGTGGTGGTCTCCGGCGTCTGCGCCTATCTGCTCCTGCGTGGCGGCGTCGCCGGTCTTCCGGTGGTCGAATCGCATCGCTGGAACGGCCTGCCGCTGATCCTCTTCCTCTCGGCCTTCAGCATGGCCGCGGCCTTTCCGCTCGGCGTCGTGCTCGCCTTGGCGCGCTGGTCGGGCCAGCGCGGGCTGTCGTTGTTCGCCGTCGGCTATATCGAGGCCGTCCGGGCGATCCCGATGGTCGCGGTGCTGTTCGCCGGCATCTTCATCCTGCCGCTGTTGTTGTCGCGCGGCGCCGCGATCGAGCCGGTCGCGGCGATCCTGATCGTGCTCACCCTGTTCTACGCCGCCTATTTTGCCGAGGACGTGCGGGCCGGCTTGCAGGCCTTGCCGAAGGGCCAGACGGAGGCCGCCGCGAGCCTCGGCCTTTCGTCGGCGCAGCGCATCCGGCTCATCGTGTTGCCGCAGGCGCTGCGCACGGCGATCCCCGGCATCACCAATTCGATCATCGGCAGTTTCAAGGACACCTCGCTCGTCGCGATCGGCGGCATGCACGACCTGCTCTCGACCGCGCGCATGGCCTATGCCGATCCGCAATGGCAGGCCTATTCGCTGGAGGCGAACCTGGCGATCGGGCTGTTCTACTTCATCAGCTGCTGGCTGATCTCGGAACGGGCTCGGCGGCTCGGCCATGGCGCCGTCAAGGCGCGCTAGAAGCCGCGAGCGACAAAAGAAGTGGCCAGCCGCTCAAGCGATGCTCTAAGCACAAGGCGGGCAGGAAAAGAGACGATGACGCTCGATATCGCCGGTTCGGATACGCGCCAGCTGCGCCAGCTGGTCCGTTCGCGCAATGACGTGATCTTCGAGATCGTGCGCGACCGCATCTGCCTGCGCGAATATGACGAGGGCCATGTCATCCACGAGACGGCGCTGGCGACGGAATTCCGCGTCAGCCGCACGCCGATCCGGCAGGTCCTGCAGCGGCTGGTCTACGAGCAACTCGCCGAGACCCGCAACGGCGTCGGCACGATCGTCTCCTATGTCGGGCCGCAATCGGCCGACATGCTGCGCTTCCGCATCGGGCTGACACGATTGATCGCCGACCTGATCCCGCTCCAGCTGCCTTTGACCCTGGGATCCGACTATGCCCGTTTGCAGGCCCTGGCCGGACTGCTCAAGCCGGAGTCCTCGTTGAAGGAGGCCTGGGACGTCTGGCGGACACATCACGAGGTCCGCAACGCCCTGATCGGCGACGAAGCGCTCAGGCAGATGGACGACACCATCTTTTTCCGTACCGCCCGCGGCTGGATCGGCTGGCTGAAGCAGGAGCCTGCCGCGATGCATGCGCTGCTGGTCGAGGAGATCGCGGCGGTTGCCGGGAAAGCGACGGCTCTGTCGGCGCCGGAGCTGTTCCGTTTGCATGCCGCCCATCTCGAACGGATGCTGGCGCGCTACGGCGTGCAGGACAGCAAATAGGCGATCTGTTCCTCGCTTTCGATGGCGCCGGGCCTTGCCGCCCGCACGGCCGTGATCGCGGCTTGCGGCGTCGAGCCTGTCGCGATCAGCAGCCGCGCCGCCATCATGCCCGAGCGGCCGTAGCCGGCGAGGCAGCAGAAGGCGATGCGGCGCCCTTGGCGCAGCTCTCCAGCGAGGCGCTCGATCAGGGGCGGCCAGTCGAGCCGCTGGTCGGGCGCGGAGAAATCGGCGATCGGGGTGCGGAGCAGGGTGATCGACCGCGCTTCGGCGGCGCTGGCCAGATCGTCGAGTTCGTCAGGATCGTATTCGTCGTCGTCGAGCAGGATTACCAGCAAGACCGTCTGCCATGCGGCGAGCGTGTCCAGAACCTCATCCTGCAAGGCTCCGTCGACGAAACGCTCGCCACGCTTGGCGATCACGAGGCCGGGTAGCGGCAGCATGCCGATCGCCCCGGCAAGGCCCGGCGGCTCGACCCAGGCAATCCCCTCAGCCATGCGCCCCTCCGCCCAGCTCTCCCGCCATCGGGAGATGCGGTGCTCGTCGCGCTCATGAAGCGGATCGAGGCGGGGGTTGTCCACTGTCGAAGGCAGGCGACCGGTTGGGCCGGTTCGCTCCGACTCGGCCGTCATTGCGAGGAGCGAAGCGACGAAGCAATCCAGGGGGACTGGGTCGAACGCTTCAGCACAGTCCCCCTGGATTGCTTCGCTGCGCTCGCAATGACGGGGAATGGCAGGGGCCTGCAAAACAAAAAGCCCTCCCGGATCGCTCCGGAAGGGCTCGGTTCGGCTATCCCGGTCGAGGGTTTTACCGGACCGGATAGGAGAAGATCAGGCCGCCGTCGCGGGCGAGGCGGTTCGGCGACTGGGCGCGGTCCATCGCCAGCGGCGAGGCCTTGCCGATATGCTTCTCGAAGACCTCGCCGTAATTGCCGACCTGCTTGATGATCTGGAAGGCCCAGTCCGGGCGCAGGCCGAGCTTCTTGGCCATGTCCGCGGTCGGGCCGTTCGGCGCGACCAGGCGCTGGGCGTCGACGGGCATGTCCTTGAGCGCGGCGAGCTTGGCTTCGACGTTCTTGGAGGTCAGGCCGAATTCCTCGGCCGCGACCATGACCTGCACACCCCAGAACAGGGTCTTTTCCAACTCGGTATCGGGGCGGGAGACGAGCGCCAGCGGCTCGGTCGCGGAGCGCTGGGGGACCAGCACGTAATCGTCCGGCTTCGGCGCCAGCAGGCGGTCGGCGGCGAGCGCCGAGACCGAGCTCGCGACGGCGTCGCATTTGCCGGAGAAGAAGGCCTGGAGGCGGGCGGTCTTGTCGGCGATGTTCTCGACCTTGTAGGGCAGCTTCGCCTCACCGAACCAGTCGGCGAGATAGAGCAGGGTGGTCGAGCCCTCCTCGGCGCAGATCGTCGCGCCCGAGAGATCGGCGAGCTTGGTCATGCCGAGGCTCTTGGGCACCATGAAGCCCTGGCCGTCATAGAAGGTGGTGGTGACGAAGGAGACGCCGGGATCGGCGTCGCGCGTGCCGGTCGCGGTGATGCCGCGCGAGGCGATATGGGCGCTGCCGCTGATGATCGCCTTCAGGCTGTCGGAGAAGCCAATGCCGCGCAGCTCCGCTTTGTTGGCGTCGCCAAAGATCGCGACGGCGGCCATGCGGCAGAACTCGACATTGAAGCCCTGGAAGCGGCCGGCGCTGTCGGGGACCGAGAAACCCGGCGAATTCGGGTTCACCAGGCAGATGATCTTGCCGTCTTCCTTGACCTTGTCGAGCACCGGGCCGGCCTGTGCTGCCGGCGCGACCAGGGTGAGCGTTGCCGCGGCGAGCGCCGCACGAATGATGCTGTATGTCATCCCGATCTTCTCCCGTTATCGAGCTATAGAGCTGTATACAGCAACTCAGACATACGTCAAACGCTGCTCTTGCGTCAGCCGCCGGGTTTGGGGAAGGTCGGGTGTCGTTGCCGCAGAGGCGACAATCTATTCCGGAACGTCATAACAATGCGCCGCGAATGCATTAGCCAGCGGCGCTTCGGGCGTGCCATCCTCCCCCTATCGAGGAGCGTCGCGATGCTCCGGTTCGGCGGAGCCCGGCGTGCCAGACGATCAGAACGCCCTCTACGAGGCGGTTGAGCCTTATCGGTCCCTGCGCCTCCCGGTCGGCGATGGGCATGAGCTTCATGTCGATGAGAGCGGCAATCCCGACGGCATTCCCGTGGTCTTCCTGCATGGCGGGCCGGGCGGCGGCACCAAGCCGGCGCAGCGCAGAACCTTCGATCCCACGGCCTTCCGGATTGTGACCTTCGACCAGCGCGGGGCGGGGCGCTCCAGCCCACTGGCGGAACTTGCGGGCAATACCACGCAGGCGCTGATCGCCGATCTCGAACGCATCCGGGAGCATCTCGGTATCGACCGTTGGCTGGTCACGGGCGGCTCCTGGGGCAGCTGCCTCGGGCTCGCCTATGGGCAGGCCCATCCCGAACGCTGCCTCGGCTTCCGCCTGCACGGCATCTTCATGGCGGAGCGGGCCGAGATCGACTGGTGGTTCCACGGTTCGCGCACGATCTTCCCGGACCACTGGGAGACCTTCGCCCATTTCGTGCCGGAAGCGGAGCGCGGCGACCTGCTCGGCGCCTATTACCGTCGCCTCACCGGGCCGGATCGCGAGCAGCAGCTGGCGGCGGCGGTCGCCTTGCGTACCTTCTCGGGGAAGACGCAGACCTTCCTGCCCGATGCCGAGCATGTCGCGGCATTGACCGAGCCGGAGGCGGCGCTCGCGCTCGCCCGCATCTTCACGCATTACTGCGTCAACGGCGCCTTCCTCCAGCCCGGCCAGCTGCTGCGCGACGTCTCGCGCATCCGGCATCTGCCGGCCGAGATCGTGCAGGGGCGCTACGACATCGTGACGCCGATGTGCACGGCCTGGCGCCTGAAGACCGCCTGGCCCGAGGCTCGCTTCACCATCGTGACCGAAGCCAACCACGCGGCGACGCCGAGCGCGCCGGCCCTCTCGCTGGCGCTGCGCGATGCGACCGATCGCCTGCGCGATGCCATGCCGGCCCTCGCGGCCTGAAGGAACGACGATGTACGAAGCCGCCAGCCAGATCCGTCTGGGCATCGAGCCCTATCTCGAAATCCGCAGCGCCAAGAGCCCGGCGGTCGCGCCGGACGGCGAACTGCTCGCCTATCTCAGCGACGAGAGCGGCACGCATCAGATCTGGCTGAGGCCCCTTGCCGGCGGCGCCCCCTGGCGCCTGACCGACATGCCGGAGCCGATCGGCGCGATCGCCTTCAACCCGAAGAACCGCGACCTGCTGTTCACCATGGATTGCGGTGGCGACGAGCGGCATCAGCTCTGGCTGGTGCCCGGCGCCTCCGGCGTGCCGCAGCCGCTGACGGATGATCCGACCGTCGTCCATGTCTGGGGCTGCTGGGCGGCGGACGGTCAGCGCATCGCCTTCGCCTCGAACGCGCGCGACCGCGAGCATATGGACATCTACGTGATGGACATGGCGACGCGGGCGGCGCGCCGTGTCTTCGAGGGCAGTGGTTATCGCGAGGCGGTGGCCTTCTTCCCGGATGGCCGTTCGCTGCTGGTGGCTGACGCCACCCATGCGATGAACGACCAGGACCTCTTCCGGCTCGATCTCGAGAGCGGGGCACGCGAGGCCTTGCTGCCGCATGAGGGCCGCGCCCGCTATGCCGCGAGCCGGATGAAGAAGGACGGCAGCGGCTTCTTCACGATCACTGACCAGGGGCGTGAGTTTCTCAGCGTTGCCTTCCGGTCGGCGACTGACGGCACGCTGAACTGGATCGTCGCGCGCGATGGGCAGGATATCGAGGCGGTGGCGCTGGCGCCGGATCAGAACCGCCTCGCCTATGTCGCGAATGATCGCGGCTGGAACCGCATCTTCGTGCGCGAGATCGCCGAGGGAGCGGAGTTCGAGGTCGAGGGTTTTCCGGCCGGCTCGATCGGCTCCGTCGCCTGGCTGCCGGATGGCTCGGGACTCGTCTTCCCGCTCGACGGCTCGACCTCCTCGCCGGATATCTGGCGCTTCGATATCGCCTCGAAGCAGGTCAAGCGTCTGACGGATGCCTCGAAGGCCGGGCTCGATCAGGCCACATTCGTCGAGCCGACGGTCGCGAGCACGAAAAGCTTCGACGGGCTGGAGGTCCCGTTCTTCGTCTACCGGCCGCGCGGCAAGGCGCCGGAGGGCGGCTATCCGGCGGTGGTCGTGGTGCATGGCGGGCCGGAGGCGCAGTGGACCCCGATCTTCCGGGCCGACCTGCAGTTCTTCCTGAGCCAGGGCATCATGGTGATCGCGCCGAATGTCCGCGGCTCGACCGGCTATGGCCGCAGCTATCACCATCTCGACGACAAGCATCTGCGCATGGACAGCGTCGCCGACCTCAAGGCTGTCCGGCTCTGGCTGCGCGAGCAGAGCGATGTGAACGATGAGCGCGTCGCCGTCTATGGTCGCTCCTATGGCGGCTTCATGGTGCTGGCGGCGCTGACCGAGCAGCCCGAGCTGTGGAAGGTCGGGATCGAGTTCTACGGCATCGCCAATTTCCTGACGCTGCTGCAGACGACGGGGCCGTGGCGGCGCTATCTGCGCGCGGTGGAATATGGCGATCCGGTCGCCGATCGCGAGAACCTGATCCGCTTCTCGCCGATCCACAAGCTCGACCAGATCCGCGTGCCGCTCTTCATCGCGCAGGGGCTCGACGATCCGCGCGTACCGCCGGGCGAGAGCGAGATGATCCATTCGGTGCTGCGCGGCCTTGGCCGCCCGGTCGAGTATGTGCGCATTCCGCATGAGGGTCACGGCTTCGCCCGAATCGAGAACCGCCGCACCGTCTTCGGCGGCGTGGCCCGTTTCCTGCGTGAGCATCTGTAGAAGGAAAAACCAGCCATGCAGAATTCCGAGATCATCTGGGAGCTGGTCGATGCGAAGCGGCAACCCTTCGAGGTGCTGAGCGACCGCGTCTGGGGCATGCCCGAGATCGCCTATACCGAGTACCGCTCGGTCGCCGAGCATATCGCGATGCTTAAGGAGCAGGGCTTCCGCATCACCGAGAACGTCGCGGGCATCCCGACCGCGGTGATGGGCGAGGCCGGCGAGGGCGGCCCGGTCATCGCCATCCTCGGCGAGTACGACGCGCTGCCGGGCTTGAGCCAGGAGGCCAATATCGCCGAGCCGAAGCCGGTCGAGGCCGGTGGCCACGGCCATGGCTGCGGCCACAACATGCTGGGCTCGGCCGCTTTGTTGGCAGCGACCGCGGTGAAGGACTGGCTCGCCAGGACCGGTCGGCCGGGACGCGTGCGTTATTTCGGCTGCCCGGCGGAAGAGGGCGGTGCGGCCAAGGCCTTCATGGTGCGCGCCGGCGCCTTCGACGATGTCGATGTCGCGATCTCCTGGCACCCGTCCTCGATGACCAAGGTCGACGACGCCATGTCGCTGGCCAATACCCGGATGGATTTCCAGTTCACCGGCCGCGCCTCGCACGCCGCGGCTGCGCCGCATCTCGGCCGCTCGGCGCTGGATGCGGTCGAGTTGATGAATGTCGGCGTCAACTACATGCGCGAGCATGCGCCGTCCGACGCGCGCATCCACTATGCCTATCTCGATGCCGGCGGCATCGCGCCGAACGTCGTGCAGGCCTCGGCCAAGGTGCGCTACGCCATTCGGGCGCGCGACCTCGCCGGGATGCTGGAGCTCAACGAGCGCGTGAAGAAGATCGCCGAGGGCGCGGCTTTGATGACCGAGACCACGGTCTCGATCTCGATCATGAGCGCGGTCTCCAACATGCTCGGCAACACGCCGCTGGAAGACGCGATGTTCAGGAATATCGACCGGCTCGGCCCCGTGCCGTTCGATGCGGCCGACAAGGCCTATGCGGCGAAGATCCAGGCGACGCTCGGTCCGGCTGACATCCTCAACGACTATCGCAAGACAGGCATCGCGCCGCGCGAGGACACGCCGCTCTGCGATTTCGTCGTGCCGCAGGGCACGCGCGGCGTGCCGATGATTGGCTCGACCGATGTCGCCGATGTCAGCTGGAAGGTGCCGACCATCCAGGCCAGGGTCGCGACCCATGCCATCGGTACGCCCGGCCATTCCTGGCAGATCACGGCGCAGGGCAAGGCCCCGGCCGCGCATAAGGGCATGGTCTATGCCGCCAAGATCATGGCGGCGACGGCGGTCGACGTGATCAGCGACGAGACGCTGCTGGCGCGGGCCAAGAAGGACCATCAGGAGCGGGTGACGCGGACGCCCTATGTCTGCCCGATCCCGGCCGATGTGAAGCCGCCGATCAAGCCGCGGCCGGAGGCTGCCTAAAAGGCTGCGGCCGGAATGCCGACGCCTATTCCAACAGATAACAATCAAAGAGCGGGATCGAGATCATGACCAACCGAAACGACGAGACCGGGATCAAGCGACGCCTGTCCGGGCGCGGCCTACTCTCCGCCGCGGCGGTCGCCGCGCTTTGTGCCAGTGCGGGCGCGGCCGTGGCCGCGACCCCGAAGAACGCGCTGGTGATGGCCTGGAACGTCGATGCCATCAGCACCTTCGACCCGGCCCAGGTCGGCGAGGTCGTCACCAACGAGATCCTGCAGAACACCTGCGACATGCTGGTCGATTTCGATCCGGCCGACGAGCGCAAGGTCATCCCGAGCTTCGCCGAGCGCTGGGACGTCTCGCCGGATCGCAAGGAGATCACCTTCCACCTGCACAAGGGCGCGAAATTCCCCTCCGGCAACCCCGTCACGGCCGAGGATGTCGCCTGGTCGCTGCATCGTGTCGTCAAGCTGAACTTCGGCAATGCGGCGACGCTGACAGAGTTCGGCTTCACCAAGGACAATGTCGAGCAGAGCATCGTCGCCGGCCCGAACGACACGCTCGTCTTCAAGCTCGACAAGGCCTATCCGACGACGCTGGTGCTGCAGTCGATCGCCGCCAACCGGGTCTCCATGGTGATGGACAAGAAGACCCTGCTGGCGAACGAGCAGGGTGGCGATCTCGGCAACAAATATCTGGCGACGCGCACGGCCTGCGTCGGCCCCTACAAGCTGACGCGTTGGAATGCCGGCGAGTCGATCGTGCTCGAGGCGAACGAGGGTTATTGGGGCAAGGCGCCGGCGCTCAAGCGCGTGCTGATCCGCCATGTCGCCGAACCCGGCACCCAGCGCCTGCTGCTCAGCCAGGGCGATGTCGACGTGGCGCGCGACCTGACCCCGGAGGACCTCAGGGACCTCGAAAGCTCCAAGGACATCACGATCGCCAAGGTCCTGCGGCCGCAGCTGTTCTACTGGGGCTTCAACGTCGCGGACGGTCCCTTCTCCAAGGAGAAGGTGCGTCTCGCGATGCGCTACCTGATCGACTATGAGGGCCTCGGCAAGACCGTGATGACCCATCTCGGCGTGCCCCGCGCCAGCTTCGCCCAGCTCGGCGCCGTCGGCGCGCTGGACGCGAAGGAGGGGCAGCCCTTCAAGCTCGATCTCGACAAGGCCAAGCAGCTCCTGACCGAAGCCGGCTATCCCAACGGCTTCGAGGCGACCATGATCTTCGGCACGCTGCCTCATGCCAATCCGATCGCCCAGAGCGTCCAGCAGAACGCGGCCAAGGTCGGCGTCAAGCTCTCGCTCGAACGCATGGCCAATGCCCAGCTCTTCAGCAAGGTGCGCGGGCGCGAATACCAGTCGGCGATGCTGGCCTGGCAGACCGGCGTGCCGGATGCGCATGGCAACGCTTCGCGCCTGGTCTTCAACCCCGACAACCGGCTGGAGGCCAAGCAGACCCAGTATCCGAGCTGGCGCGCGGCCTACCAGGATCTCGACCTCAACAAGAAGGTCGACGAAGCCTTGCTGGAGCCCGATCCGGCCAAGCGCGACGCGCTCTACGCCACGATCCAGAAGGACGTCATGGCCAAAGGGCCGATGGCCTTCATGTTCCAGATGAACAGCGTCGCCGGCGTTCGCAAGGACCTGAAGTCGTGGACCTGGAACGGCTTCCGAACCTATTACGAGCTGGCGGCCAAGTAAGGTCGCCGCGATGTCCCGGACCGCCATCGCGGCGTCCGGCCCGGGCTCCGAGCCAGGGCGGATTCTTCCGTCCTGGCTCAGCGCGTCGGGTCGAACGCTCGCCTCCTTCGCCGTCACCCTGCTGGGGCTGGCGGCGCTGACCTTCTTCATCGGCCGCCTGCTGCCGCTTGATCCCGTCGTCGCGGTGCTTGGCGACAACGTGACCCAGGAAGCCTACCAGGCGATGTACAAGCAGCTTGGTCTCGACCAGCCGCTCTACATCCAGTTCGGCCGCTACATCTGGGGCGTGCTGCATCTCGATTTCGGGATGGCGCTGACCACCGGCAAGCCGGTGATGGCGGATATCGCACGCGTCTTCCCGGCGACGATCGAGCTCGCCAGCGTCGCGATCGTGATCGGTACGAGCCTCGGCATTCCGCTCGGCGTGCTCTCGGCGATGTATCGCGGCTCCTGGCTCGACCAGATCGTCCGCGTCGTCGGGCTGATCGGCTACTCCGCGCCGAATTTCTGGCTCGGCCTGATGGGGCTGGTGCTGTTCTACGCGACGCTGGGTTGGGTCGGCGGCCCCGGGCGCATCGATTTCACCTATGAATTCGACCTCGAACCGGTCACCGGCTTCCTGCTGATCGACAGCCTGCTCGCCGGCAACTGGGAGATGTTCGGCAATGCCGTCTCCCACATTATCCTGCCGGCCTCGATCCTGGCCTTCAGCTCGCTCGCCTATATCAGCCGCATGACCCGCAGCTTCATGATGGAGCAGCTGAGCCAAGAATATGTGGTGACGGCGCGGGTCAAGGGCCTGTCCTGGGCGCGCACCGTCTGGGGCCATGCCTTCCGCAATATCGCCGTGCAGGTGGTGACGGTGGTCGCGCTGTCCTACGCCTTCCTGCTCGAAGGCGCAGTGCTGACCGAGACCGTCTTCGCCTGGCCGGGCTTCGGCCGCTATCTCACCAACGCGTTGCTCGCCGGCGACATGAACGCAGTCGTCGGCTGCACGCTCCTGGTCGGCGTCATCTTCGTCACGCTCAACCTGTTGTGCGACCTGCTCTACCGGGTCTTCGACCCGCGGACCCGCTGAGGCATGGCCATGGCACCTCAACCCATCGACCAGGCCAACGGGCGAGGCCTCAAGGCCTGGCTCGCGGCGCCCGTCCCATCCTCGCCCTTCCAGGCGCGGATGCAGCAACTCTCGCTGAAATGGTGGCGGCTGCGGGCAAACCCCGCCGCCATGTTCGGCCTCGCCGTCATCGTGCTGATAGCGCTGGTAGCCCTGTTCGCGCCATTGGTCGCAACGCATGACATCTACGCGCAGGACCTGACGATGCGCCTGCAGCGCCCGTCTGCCGCGCATTGGTTCGGCACCGACGAGCTTGGCCGCGACATCTTCAGCCGTTTGGTCTTCGGCGCGCGGATCACGCTCTACATCGCCCTGCTGACCGCGGTGATCGCGGCGCCGCTCGGGCTGATCGTCGGTACGACCTCGGGCTATCTCGGTGGCTGGGTCGATATCGTGCTGATGCGCATCGTCGACATCTTCCTGGCCTTCCCGAGCCTCGTTCTGGCGCTCGCCTTCGTCGCGGCGCTCGGGCCGGGCATCGACCACGCGATCATCGCGATCGCGCTCGCCGCCTGGCCGCCGATCGCGCGGCTGGCGCGGGCCGAGACGCTGTCGATCCGCAAGTCCGACTATATCGCGGCGGTGCGCCTGCAGGGTGCGTCGCCGCTCCGGATCATCCTCGGCCATGTCGTGCCGATGTGCATTCCTTCCGTCGTGGTGCGCATCACCCTCAACATGGCGTCGATCATCCTGACCGCGGCGGGGCTTGGCTTCCTCGGCCTGGGTGCGCAGCCGCCGAGCCCGGAATGGGGTGCGATGCTGGCGTCGGGCCGCGAGTTCATCCTGACCAATGGCTGGATCGCCGGCATTCCCGGCCTCGCCATCCTCGTCACCAGCCTGGCCTTCAACCTGTTCGGCGACGGCCTGCGCGACATCCTGGACCCCCGCCATGGATAAGCCGTTGCTCGAGGTCGAGGACCTCTCCGTCACCTTCAAGGGGGCGCATCGTTCCGTGCAGGCGGTGCGCGGCATCTCCTTCAGCGTCGGCCGCGAGAAGGTCGGCATCGTCGGCGAATCGGGCTCCGGCAAGTCGCTGACCGGGCGCACGATCCTGAAGCTGACGCCGAAGGCGGCGACGATCTCCGCCAGGAAACTCTCCTTCGACGGGATCGACCTCATCGCCGCCAGCGAGCGCCAGATGCGCGGCATCCGCGGCAACCGCATCTCGATGATCCTGCAGGATCCGAAATTCTCGCTCAACCCGCTGATGCGAGTGGGCGAGCAGATCACCGAGGCCTATCGCCTGCACCACAAGGTCGGCGGGCGGGAGGCCGAGGCCAGGGCGCTTGCCATGCTGGAGGCGGTGAAAATCCGCGACCCCGCGCGCGTCTTCAGGCTCTATCCGCACGAGGTCTCGGGCGGCATGGGCCAGCGCATCATGATCGCGATGATGCTGATCCCGGAGCCGGACCTGATCATCGCCGACGAGCCGACATCGGCGCTCGACGTCACCATCCGGCGGCAGGTGCTGAGCATTCTCGACGAACTGGTGACGCGGCGCGGCGCCGGGCTGATCTTCATCAGCCACGACCTCAATCTCGTGGCGGATTTCTGCGACCGCGTGCTGGTGATGTATGCCGGCCGTATCATGGAGGACATCCCGGCGCGTGAGTTGCGCAATGCGCGCCATCCGTACACGCGCGCGCTGCTCGACAGCCTGCCGCGGCTCGATCGGCAGACCGACATGCTGCAGGTGCCGAGCCGCGACCCGGCCTGGCTCGATGGACCGACCTTGCAGAGCGGGAGCCGGGCATGAACGCGAGCGATCCGGTCATGGCGGCGAGCCGCCCGGCAACCCTCACGGTCAGCCATCTCTCCGTCGTCTTCGGCCGCGGGGCCTCGGCGCTGAAGGCGGTGGACGATGTCTCCTTCACGCTTGGACATGGCGAGGCCTTCGGCCTGATCGGTGAATCCGGCTGTGGCAAGTCGACCGTGCTGCGCGCGCTCGCGGGCTTGAACAGCGAGTATGGCGGCACGATCGCCTTCCATGACCGCGAGGTGCCGCACAAGCGCGACAAGGCTTTCTTCCGCCGTGTCCAGATGGTGTTCCAGGACCCGTACGCCTCGCTGCACCCGCGCAAGATGGTGCAGAACGTGCTGGCCGAGCCGCTGAAGATCCACGGCTTCGACCGGCCGCAGGAGCGCATCGACGAGATCCTCATCGCCGTCGGCCTCGGACCGTCCTTCCGCTACCGTTTCCCGCACGAGCTCTCGGGCGGGCAGCGCCAGCGTGTCGCGATCGCCCGCGCGCTGATCATCGAGCCGGAGTTGCTGCTGCTGGACGAGCCGACCTCGGCGCTGGACGTCTCGGTGCAGGCCGAGATTCTCAACCTGCTGAAGCAGCTGCGCCGCGACCGTGACCTGACCTATCTGATGGTCAGCCACGATCTGGCTGTCGTGACACATCTGTGCGAGCGCGTCGCGATGATGAGCGAGGGGCGCATCCTCGAGGAGATGAGCGCTGCCGATGTTCGCGCCGGCCGGGCGCATCAGCCCTATACGCGCGAATTCCTCGAGGCGAGCGTGGGCTATCGCCCGATCGCGTGAGCGATTGGGGCCTTCAGAAGATCAGCAGATGGACGAGACAGGCATGACGAACGAAGCCTTGAACATGGAACATTGGCCGGTGAATGGTTGGGAGAGCGTCGCGCCGGAGGCGGCGGGCTGGTCGCGCGAGGGGCTCGACCGGGCCTGGCGCTATGCCGATACCATATCGACGGCGACAGTGATGATCGTGCAGGGCGGGCGCGTGGTGGCGAGCCGCGGCGATCTCGCCCATCGCTATCAGTGCCACTCCGTCCGCAAGAGCTTTCTCAGCGCGCTGATCGGCATCCATGAGGAGGAGGGCCGGATCGACCTGTCGCGCACGCTCGCCGATCTCGGGATCGACGACAAGGAAGGTCTCAGCGAGCGCGAGAAGGCGGCGACGATCTACGACCTGCTGACGGCGCGCTCCGGCATCTTCCACCCGGCCGGCTATGAATCGCCCTGGATGAAGTCGATCAAGCCGCAGCGCCATTCGCAGCCGCCGGGCGCCTTCTGGCTGTACAATAACTGGGATTTCAACGCGCTCGGTACGATCTTCACCGCGCTGACCGGCGCCGGCATTCATGACGACTTCCTGACGCGGATCGCCCGGCCTGTTGGCATGGAGGATTTCCGCCTCGACGGCGAGCGGCGCGACGGCTGGCTTGAGCCGGACGATTGCTCCGTCCACCCCGCCTATCCATTCCGGATGTCGACGCGCGATCTTGCCCGCTTCGGCCTGATGTTCCTGCGCCAGGGCCGCTGGCAGAATGAGCGAGTCATCCCGGCCAACTGGGTCGCGACCAGCGTGCTGCCGCTCTCCGATGCCGGGCCGCGCGGCGGCTACGGCTATATGTGGTGGACCGAGCGCTCCGGCGCGGGCTTCCCGGGCGTTGTGCTGCCGGCGGGGAGTTACACCGCGCAGGGCGTCGGCGGACAGTATTGCCTCGTCATCCCGTCGCTCGACCTCGTGATCGTCCACCGCGTCAACACCGACATCAAGGGCACGGAGGTGAACCGCTTCGCCTTCGGCCGCCTGCTGCGCCTGATCCTCGAAGCGCGTCAGCCCGGCTGAGAGTGGATCACGCTATCGCCGTGAGACGGGGCTTCCTGCCGTCCGAGCCCAACGGGGCCGGGTGTGTGGAAGCGTACTGAACAAGAGCAGGGCGCGTCGAATCCTCCGGACGCGCCGGCTGGCTGGTTTCAGCAATCGCAGCCCAGAACTGCTCGACCGGGAGGCGGCCCTGCTGCCTGGCCCGGTAAAGCCGGATTTCGGCCGAGATGTACCAGGACGTATCGGCCGCCGGCACGAGCTGGCCGCTGCGCAATTCCTCCACGACCAGGCTCTCCGGCACCCAGGCGACGCCGCGACCGGCCAGGACCATGGCCTTGAGGCCGACCGACATCGGGTTCTCGTAGACGGTGACGAGAGGTGTCGGCCGCTCGGCGAAGAGCAGGGCGAGCCGGCGCGCGAAAAAGGTCGAGCTGCCATAGCTCAAGAGGCGCACCGGTGTATCGCCACAGCGGAAGGCATGGAGCGGCTCGCCATTGCCGTCGGGGATCGAGACGGGGATCGCCCGCTCGCTGCCGAGGCGACGATGGACGAAGCGCTCGGGGTCGAGTTCCGGCGACACGGCCTCGTGGGCATAGGTCAGCAGGAAATCGCATTCGCCCCGGTCGAGCAGCGCGACATTGCCGTCGAAGGATGAGCGCTGGTCGCAGAACCGCGTCTTCAGCGGGCCGAGGCTCTCTTCCATGCGGCGGATGAGGCCGGGGAAATAGGTCAGCGACAGAGTGTTGAGCGTGGAGAAGATGAGCGTTTCCGCGGCGTCTTCATGGAGCTGCCGCAGCTCCTGCCGTGCGCCCTGAACCTGCCTCAGAATCTCCTGCGCGCGGGGCAGGAAGGTCCGGCCGGCTTCGGTCAAGCGGATCGGGTAGCTGCTGCGGTCGAAGAGCGGAGAGCCGAGCCAGTCCTCGAGCTGCTTGATCCGGCGGCTCAAGGCCGATTGCGTGATGTTCCGTTCACGGGCGGCGCGCGAGAAGCTGAGCGTGGTCGACAGGCTCAGCACGTCTTCCAGCCATTTCAGCTCCATCGCCAGCCCTCCGCGCACCCGCGCAGGATGCCATGGCAGCCCCGGCCACGCCAGAAGCGGGCCGGGATAGGGGGAGGCTGGAGCTGTCGCGGCTCCCGGAGCTGCCCCCTCGTCATTGCGAAGAGCGTCAGCGACGAAGCAATCCAGGGGGACGTGGAGCTCTGCCGCCCCTGGATTGCTTCGCTTCGCTCGCAATGACGATTCAGTCGGGCCCCAAAACTATCCGATGCCGCTATCGCGCCGCCTCGACCTCGCGCAGGCAGATCCTCAGCCGGTCGAGGATCATCTCGACATCGTCGGCGCCGACCGTCAGTGGCGGGCGGATCTTGAGGATGTTGTCGGCCGGTCCCTCGCGCCCGACGAGGATGCGCATGTCGCGCAGGCGGTTCATGACATGGGCCGCCGCATCGGTCGCGGGCTCCAGCGTCTCGCGATCCGTGACCAGCTCCAGCCCGAGGAAGAGTCCGATGCCGCGTACGTCGCCGACGCAAGGATAATGCTCGGCGAGTTCGCGCATGCCGGCGAGCAGCCTGTCACCCATCGTCTTGGCATTGGCCGAGAGCCCTTCCTCCTCGACGATGTCGAGCACCTCGGACGCGATGCGGCAGGACAGGTTCGAGCCGCCGAAGGTCGAGAAATACTCCGGGCCTTCCGCGAAGCGCTCGGCGATGGCGCGGGTGGTGATGAGTGCGCCGATCGGGTGGCCGTTGCCGAGCGGCTTGCCGAGCACGACGATATCCGGCTGCACGCCTTGCTGCTCGAAGCCGAAATAATAATCGCCGAGCCGGCCGAGTCCGGTCTGCACCTCGTCGGCGATGCAGATGCCGCCGGCGGCGCGGATGCGCTCGTAGACGGCTGCGAGATAGCCCGGCGGCGGGATGATCTGCCCGCCGACGCTCGGGAAGGTCTCGGCGATGAAGCCTGCGACCTTGCCGCCGCGTTCCGCGATGGCAGCGAGCGCGCCGTCGACCTGCTCGGCGTAATGCAGCGCCCGGTCGGGATCGTCGCGGCGGAAGCGGCCGCGATAGTCGTCGGCAACGTCGATAAGCTGCACCCAGGGCTTGCGGCCGCCCATGTTCGGCTTGTTGAACTTGTAGGCGGAGATGTCGATCGCGCCGGTGGTGTTGCCGTGATAGCCGTGATCGGGCGTGACGATGTCGTAGCCGCCGCTCGCCGCACGGGCGAGGCGCAGCGCCAGCTCGTTCGCTTCCGAGCCGGAATTGACGAAGAAGCAGACCTCCAGCTCCTTGGGGAGCTTGGCCGTCAGCCGCTCGGCCAGAGCCATCGGCGCCGGGTGGAGGTAGCGCGTGTTGGAGTTCATCCGCGCGAGCTGGTCCATCGCCACCTTGCGGATGCGCGGATGGGCATGGCCGACATGCGGCACGTTGTTATAGGCGTCGAGATAGGGACGGCCCATCGCGTCGAAGAGATGGTGGCGCCAGCCGCGCAGGAAGGTGACCGGCTTCTTGTAGCTGAGCTTCAGGTTGGCGCCGAAGCGGGCCTTGCGCTCGGCCAGCAGCGCGGCCTCGTCGATCGCCTGATAGGCGACGGTCTCGTCGGGCAGGTTGAGCAGGGCGGCAGGGTTCGGGCAGATCGCCTGCCAGAGCGCCCAGTCGTCGGGATCGGCGACGCCCGGCCAGTCATGGCCCATGCCGTCGAGCGTCAGCGCGAGCTGGAAATGCAGATGCGGCTCCCAGCCGCCATTCTCCTCGGCTGGGCCGAGCTTGGCGAAGGCCTCGCCCGCGGCGATTTCCTGGCCCTGCTTTAGCTTTGCTGCGCCATCGGTGGCGAGATGGCCATAGAGCGTGTGGAAGACATCGCCCGCAGGCGTGCGATGCTCGAGGATGACGACGCCGCCATAGTCGAGATGGCCTTCGCGGTTTTCCGCCAGTGCGACCTTGCCGGCGAGAGGCGCGCGGACCGGTTCGCCGGCGGGCGCGAAGACATCGACCGCCATATGGATGGTGCGGCGGTTCGAGGCGAGCCAGCGGCCCTTGCGGAAGGCCTTGTCGGTATAGACCAGCCGGGGCTCGCCATATTGGCCGAGCCACCATTCCTGGGGGATGCCGAGCCCGGTTCCGAGATTGCGGGCCTCGTCGGCGCGCAATTCGAACGGGTTCGCGGGGATCGTCGCCTCGGCGATGCCGAGCGAGCCAACCGGCAGGCCGTCGAGCGCGCGGCCGAGCACGGGCGCGAAGCTGCCGCGCTGTGCGGCGATCCAGCTCGCGATGCGGCCGGCGGCATCGGTGACAGGCAGGCCGCAGGCATTGCGCAGGCGCGCGCCCATCAGCTCGCCGTCGATGGCGGGGTTTTCGAGAAGGCGCCAGGCCGGAGCCTGCGAGATCGTGACATAGGGGTCGTTCGGACGGCCCTTGGCCTCGATCGTCGAGTTCACCACGCTGACGGCGAGGCGCATCCGGACGAGCGGCCAGATCAGGCCGATCTCCTCGGCGCTCAGGGCTGAGACACCATGATAGCCGGCGACGAAGGCGGCGAGGGCTGCTTCCGGCGTCTCGTGGTCGAGGATGGCGTAAGCCGCGGCGATCGCGATCTCGCAGACGCGCGGGCCATTGGTCATGTCGCCGAAATCGATCAGGCCGCTGATGCGGGCGGGTTCGCCGAGGCGCGGCTGGACGAGGATGTTGAAGTCGTTGAGGTCGTTATGGACGGTCTGGCGCGGCAGCTTGTCGAGCGTGGGCTTGAGGGCCTCGAAGCCGGCGACGATCTCGGCCACGAGCGTGCGGCGTGAACCTTCGAGCACATCGAGATGCGGCTTGATCCAGCCGGCCTCGGTCAGGTCCCATTTCGCGGCATCAGGCGCTGCGGTGACCTTGAAGTCGCGGAGTGCGAGATCGAGACGCGCAGTCAGCGCGCCAAGCTCAGCGAGGACGGTGGGCGGCTGCGGCCCGGCTTCACCCATCGGGATGCCCTCGAAGGCGCGCTGGACCCAGACCATGCGCTGCTGGCCATTGGAATCGGCAACGTTCTGCCAGAACCGCTTGCCTTCGGCGGGGAGGAGGCGCGGCAATGGCAGCGTCGGATCGGCCGCGAGGGCATGACTGATCGCGGCGCATTGCTGGTCGACCAGGGCGGGCTCGCCTTGCGGGCGCATCGCCTTGACGATGACATCGCCCTCGCTGGTCCGGCCGCGGAAGTTGAGGTCGTATTCGCCGCCGAGCTGCCGCAGCCCGCCATCGATGCCGAACTGTTCGGCCACCCCAAGCAACCAGACGTGTTCCATCATCTCTCCCCCGCCGCGGAGCGGCTGTGGCTCCGCGTTCGCTTCCTCAGGCCAAGTCGAATCGACCAGCGCCGTCATCCATAGCCAGAAAGACGGCCGATTTGCTCCCGCAAAGTTTGCGGGGCGGCGGCCGCCGGGTTGCGTTGGGCGAGGGTAGGCTTCCGGTTCCTGGCCCCGGCTCAGGAAAATGTGCCGTCATCCCGGACAAGCCGCGAAGCGGCGCCGATCCGGGATCCATCGTAAGGCTCTGGTGCCCTCCGATGGATCCCGGGGCAAGCCCGGGATGACGGCGTGGTTACGGTGCAGGGGAATAGAACGCTTCAGGCCCACGCCAGCCAGCGCTGCTTCGCCCGCTCGATCGCCTCGCGGACGGTGTCGGGTGCCGTGCCGCCATAGCTGCGGCGGCTGCGCACCGAATGCTCCGGCGCCAGCACCTCGAAGACGGCGGCACTGATGCGCGGATCGACCGAGCGCATGGCGTCGAGATCGAGCGCCTGCAAGGTGCAGCCCTTGGCCTCGGCCAGCGCGACGACGCGGGCTGTGATGTGATGGGCGTCGCGGAAGGGGATGCCGGCCTCGCGCACCAGCCAGTCGGCGAGGTCGGTCGCGGTCGGGAAACCGCGATCGAGGAAGGCGCGCATGCCTTCGGGGCGCACGGTGAGGTCGCGGACCATGCCGGTGGTGGCCGCGACGCAGAGTTCGACCGTCTCCAGCGCGTCGAACATCGGCTCCTTGTCCTCCTGCATGTCCTTCATGAAGGTCATGGGTAGACCCTTGACCATCACCAGCATGGCGGTGAGCGAGCCGACGACGCGGCCGGTCTTGCCGCGCACCAGCTCGGCGGCGTCCGGGTTGCGCTTCTGCGGCATGATCGAGGAGCCGGTGGTGAAGGCGTCCGACAGCGCGATGAAACGGAAGCCGTCGCTGCACCAGAGCGTGATCTCCTCGTTCAAGCGCGAGAGATGCACGGCCAGCATCGAGCAGCAGAACAGCAATTCACAGATATGGTCGCGTGCGCCGACCGAATCCATCGAGTTTTCGGTGGGCCGGGCGAAGCCGAGTTCGGCCGCCGTGAACTGCCGGTCGATCGGGAAGGCGGTGCCGGCGAGCGCGGCGGCGCCGAGCGGCGAGACATTGGTGCGCTGGCGGGCGCCGGCCAGACGCTCGCGGTCGCGGCCGAACATCTCGACATAGGCCATCAAATGGTGGCCGAAGGTCACGGGCTGGGCGACCTGCATATGGGTGAAGCCCGGCATGATCGTCTCGGCATGCTCGCTGGCGCGCTCGATCAGCGCCTGCTGCAAGTCGCGGATGGTGCCGTCGAGAGCATCGATGGCGTCGCGCATCCAGAGGCGGACATCGGTGACGGCCTGGTCGTTGCGGCTGCGGGCGGTGTGCAGGCGCCCGGCCGGCTCGCCGATGATCTCCTTGAGGCGTGCTTCCACATTCATGTGGATGTCCTCGAGGTCGATGCTGAACTGGAGTTCGCCACGGTCGATCTCGCCGCGGATCTGGTCGAGCCCGGCCTGGATGCGCTCGTTGTCGGCGCCGGCGATGATGCCTTGACGGGCGAGCATCGCGGCATGGGTCTTGGACGCGGCGATGTCCTGCCGGTAGAGCCGGTAGTCGAAGCCGATCGAGGGATTGATCTTGCGCATCACATCGGCCGGAGCCGTCGTGAAGCGGCCGCCCCACATCTTGTTGGCACCGGGGTTCTGGTCGGACATGATGGGCTCTCCGGGAGCGGCTGCGACGGGATCACCAAGGGATAGCAATCGAGATTTGGACTGTAAATTCCAAAATCGACCTTGACGTCCAAATGATGCCCATCATACTCGCGGGAGATGCGGCGGATCGGCCGTCGCGGGATGGGCAGCATGAAGATCGAAGAATTCAGCCTGGAGCGCATCCAGTCGCTCTACGAGAACACCGTCGAGTTCAATCTCTCCGATAGCGGCGTCCATCCCTATTCGCTGAACGAATTGCTCAGCGCGGAGCAACGCACGAAGCTGATGGAGGTCGAGCTCGGCTATGGCTGGACCAACGGCGCGGTCGAATTGCGCGAGGACATCGCCAAGCTCTATCGCAACCGGACCTCGGACGAGGTGATCGTCACGAACGGTTCGGCGGAAGCTAATTTCCTGATGGTGATGTCGCTGATCGAGCCGGGCGACGAGATCGTCGTGTTCGTGCCGAACTACCTGCAGATCTGGGGCTGGGCGCGGGCGATCGGTGCCACCGTCAAGGAAGTGAAGCTGCGCGAGGAGCTGGGCTGGACGCCCGATCTCGACGAGGTCCGCCGGGCGATCACGCCGCGCACCAAGCTGATGACGATCTGTAACCCGAACAACCCGACGGGCAGCCTGCTCTCGCGCGAGACGATGGACGCGCTGGTCGAGATCGCCCGCGCGCAGGGCTGCTATCTCCATGCCGACGAAGTCTACAAGGGCGCCGAGCTCGAAACCGACGAGCCGCCCAGCTTCGCCGATCTCTACGAGAAGGCGATCATCACCAGCGGGCTCTCCAAGGCGATGGCGCTGCCCGGCCTGCGCATCGGCTGGCTGGTCGGGCCGACCAAGGACATCTACACCGCCTGGCAGAACAAGGACTACACCTCGATCACGACGAGCGCGCTGAGCGAGCATATCGCCCGCATCGTCATCCAGCCGGCGAAGCGCGCCGAGATCCTGCAGCGGAGCAAGACCATCCTGCGGGAGAACCTCGCCCTGCTCGCCAACTGGGTGAAGGCGAATGACGAGTTCTTCTCCTTCGTGCCGCCCAAGGCCGGCGGCATGGCCTTCATCAAGTACAGCCACTCGATGAACTCGACCGCGCTCGTGCATCGTCTGCGTGAGGAGCGCGGGATCATGCTGCTGCCGGGTGACGTCTACGGGATGGACGGCTATATCCGCATCGGCATCGGCGCGCCCGGCGACCACCTCTCTGCTGGGTTGGAACGCTTGAGCGACTACCTCAAGTCGCAGCCGCGCTAGAGGCTTGCGCATGACGCCGGAACTCGCTCCCTACCTGCCGGTCTGCGATGCGGTGGCGCTGCTGTTCCGGCCGCATGCCGAGGTCGTGCTGCACGATTTGGGATCGCAGAGCGTCGTGCATATCGCCGGCAATTTCTCGCAGCGTGTGCTGGGCGAGCCGTCCCTGCTCGACGAGATCGGCTTCGATCCCAGCGAGACGATCATCGGCCCCTATGAGAAGGTGAACTGGGACGGGCGGCGGCTGAAGTCGATCAGCATCGTGCTCTCAGTCGGAGGCAAGGCGATCGGCGTGCTCTGCATCAATGTCGATGTCTCGCAGTTTCATGCGCTGATGCAGACGCTCTCCGCACTGGCGACGGTGCCGGCCGGCGTCGAGAAGCCGCAGGCCCTGTTCAAGGAAGACTGGCACGAGCGGATCAACGAGTTCGTGCAGCAATGGACGCAAAGCCGCGGGCTTGCCGTGACCAGCCTGAGCCGCGCCGAGAAGCGGGAGCTGGTTGCGGACCTCGCCGCGAACGGTGCGTTCGGTGGCCGCAATGCCGCCGCCTATATCTCGCGCATCCTCGGGCTCGCCCGCGCGACCGTCTACAACTACCTCAATCAGGCCAACGAGACCCCGGATGCTTGACCTGTCGCGTGCGGAGATCGAGGCCGCCGTCGATCTCGACCGGGCTTTCATCGCGCTGGAAGAGGGGTTCAAGGCCGCTGCGGCCGGGCAGGTGCAGATGCCGCCGGTCGGCTATCTCGGCTTTCCCGCGTATAATGGCGATTGCCATATCAAGTTCGGCCATATCGCGGGCGATTCCGTTTTCGTCGTGAAGATCGCGACGGGGTTCTACGATAATCCGGCCAAGGGCCTGCCGACGACGAGCGGCATGATGATCGCGCTCTCGGCCGGGACAGGCGCGGTCGTCGCGATCCTGCGCGACGAGGGCTGGCTCACCGACCTCAGAACCGCTCTGGCCGGCGCCATCGCGACGCGCGCCGGGATGCGGGCCGATGCGCGCCGGATCGGGATCGTGGGCGCCGGCACGCAGGCGCGTTTCCAGATCCGTGCCGCCGCACATCTGCTGCGCGAGCGCGAGCCGACTTTTGCGGTCTGGGCACGCTCGCCGGAGAAGCTGGAGGCGCTGCGGCGCGATCTCGAAGGGGAGGGGATCGCGGTCGAGCCGGTCACGGAATTGGAGGCGCTCTGTGCGCAATCCGACGCGCTGATCACCGTGACGCCGGCTGCCGCGCCGATCATCCGCGACGACTGGATCAGGCCGGGCATGCATATCACCGCGCTCGGAGCCGATGCGCCGGGCAAGCAGGAACTGGATTCCGCACTGGTCGCACTTGCCGATACGCGGATTGCGGATTCGCTGGAGCAGAGCCTCGACCATGGCGAATTCGCCGCCGCTGCCAAGGTCGGGCTGATCGATGCGGGTGATTGCGTCGAGCTGGGGGCTGTGCTGGCCGGCGACGTGCCGGCGCGGCGCTCGAACGACGACATCACCATCGCCGACCTCACGGGGATTGCGGTGCAGGACATCGCGATCGCGCGGGTGGTGCTGGACGGGATCGGGCGCTGAACGGGGCTGGACGTCATTCTCGGGCTTGACCCGAGAATCTCAGGAAAGCGAGGCACAGGAGCCTCCTTCGGCGAGAGATGCTCGGGTCAAGCCCGAGCATGACGGCGAGGCGTTAGGGCTCGTCAGCCCTTGCGCCGCGCCAGAAACCGGTCCATTCGCGCCAGTCCGTCTCGCAGCACCTCGGTCGGGACGCCGATGCCGATGCGGATGTGGTTCTCGATGCCGAACCAGCTGCCGGCGACGACGAAGACGCTCTCCTCCTCGCGCAGCTTCTGCGAGAAGACCTCGGAGGGCATGTCGAGCGGGTAGCGCAGGAAGGCCATGCCGCCGGCCTGCGGCCGTCGCCAGGACCAGTCGTTATGCTGCGCCATCCATTGCGCCACGAGATCGGCATTGCTGCGCAGCAAATCGCGGCCGCGCGCGAGCAGGCGGCCGCGCGTTTCCGGCCGCATCACCTCCTCGGCGAGGATCTGACTGAGGATGCCGCTGCCGATCGTGGTGTAGTCCTGCCGCTCGGCCGCAGCGGCCACGACCTCGGCGGGAGCGACGATCCAGCCGAGGCGCAGGCCGGGGCAGGCGAAGGATTTCGACAGGCTCGAGGTGACCACGACCTTGGGATAGCTGCCCCAGAGCGTCTGCGTCTCGGCACCGTCGATCTCGCCGCCGCGATAGATCTCGTCGACCATCAGCCAGGCATTGTTGCGCTTTGCGGTCTCGACGAGGGCGGCGCGGCTTGCGGCCGAGAGCACGCTGCCGGTGGGATTGGCGGGGTTTGTCACGGCGATCGCCCTGGCTCCGGCCGCGACCTTGGCTAGCTGGGCAGGATCGATCTGCCAGTCGGTATCGCCGGAGAGTTCGAGCCGGCGGATGTCGAAGCCGAGCGCGCGGCCGAGGCCATCGATCTGCATGAAGTTCGGCACGGCGAAGACCAGTGCGTCGCCGGGCTCGAACAGGGCCATCAGCGCGATCATCGTCGCCTCGGAGGAACCGTTGGTGACGAGCACGTTCGCGGCGGTCGCGCCGGGATACCAGGAGGCGATGTTGGCACGCAGGTCCGGCCGGCCGTCGGTCCAGCCATAGCCGAGCGGCTGCTTCAGCAGGTCGCGCGCGGCCTCTTCGCCCAGGATGTCCTCGATCGACCAGGGATGGACGCCGCTCTCGGTCAGGTTGATCTCGACGTCGTTCTCGAAGAGCGTCTGGTTCCGCTCCATCTGGAAAATGTCGAATTTCACGCGAGCCTCCCGCCTAGCGGTCTCTGACCGACCGCGGTGGCGGCCGGATTGTCGAGACCATGTCTGAAACGAGGGGGAGGGCGGGTCAAGGTAAATTTGGACAATTCGTCCAATTTGGACTGATTGTTTATCTTGGGGGCGGCCTCGCCGGTGCGGCGCTCCAATCTTCCTCTCTGCCTTGCCGGGAACCGCGGCAGCCCTATATCCGTTGGCCAGCCATGTTTGAATCGCCGATGCCGACCTCGAATTTCCGCTTTCCCGGTGTCCTGAACTCCCAGGAATTGCTCGTCGCAGA
Source organism: uncultured Allobosea sp. (assembly GCF_945956895.1). Lineage (GTDB taxonomy): Bacteria > Pseudomonadota > Alphaproteobacteria > Rhizobiales > Beijerinckiaceae > Allobosea. The sequence continues at coordinate 33,042 of NZ_CAMFJF010000006.1, forward strand.
AGCCGTCCAGGCCAGGGCCTGGGCCGCGATCGGGCATGACGACAGGCTCGATACCGAGCTGGAATCTGAGGCCCGCGACCGGCTGGGGCGGATCATCCTGCGCCTGATGTCGAACGCATCCGACTCGGTTTCGGACCTGACTTCGACCGCTGTCGCCGAGTTCAAGGCGACCCGGCCGACGATCCGTGTCGAGCTGTCCGGGCCGCGGGGCGGCTAGCGCCAGACGATTTTCCACGGAAACACGCCGTCATCCCGGGCTTGACCCGGGATCCATCGTAGGGCGTCACACTCTACGATGGATCCCGGATCTCCGCTTCGCTGCGTCCGGGATGACCCGCGTTTGAGTTAGTGCGCGGCCATGTCGAGCGGCGGCTCGACATCGTCAGTGATCGGGTTGGCGAAAGGGTTCCTGGCGCGGAAGGCGACGAACTCGTCCTTCGCCGCTTTGAGCAGGGTGGGGTCGTTCAGCACGTCCGAGGCGACGCCGGCCATCGCCTTGGCCGCGAGCGCGAGACCCTTATGAGCGGCCGGGGCCAACCCCTGCGCGACGAGCTGCCAGGAATGGCCGGGCGTGCCGATCGCGTAGCAGGCGGTGCGGCACTGCGCGGTCGGAACGACCCAGCTCACCGTGCCGACATCGGTCGAGCCGACGGAGGTGTCGTTGCCGGCGCCGAGCGGATAAATCTCGTCGCTCAGGGCCTCGCCCTCCTTCGGCTTCAGGTCGAAGCGGCCATAGGCGGCGGCGATGTCCTGCGGGCTCAGCGTCTTCTGGAACTTGGCGGCGAAGGCATGGTCGGCGGCGTCGAAGCCGGGGCCGCCCAGCGCCAGCAGGTTGGCCTGCATCGCCTCTTCCAGCGGGCGGTTGCCGACGAGATTGGCGTCGCCCGAGAGCTGCTTGATCGCGACCGTGGTCTCGCTCATCAGGGCTGCGCCCTCGGCGATCTTCTTCACGCGGGCGACGAGCTCCCACATCTCGGCGAGCGTGGCAGCGCGGATGAGCTGGCGCGTTGTCGCGGTGGCCTGGACGACGTTCGGGGCGATGCCGCCGGCATTGATGACTGCGTAATGGACGCGGGCCGTCGAGGGCATGTGCTCGCGCATGTAGTTGACGCCGATATGCATCAATTCGACGGCATCGAGCGCCGAGCGACCAAGATGCGGCGCAGCGGCAGCATGCGAGGCGCGGCCCGAGAAGGTGAACTCGATCTCGACGCAGGCTAGCGAGAAGGCGCGGTTGACGCCGTTGAACGAGGCCGGGTGCCAGCACAAGGCGATATCGACATCGTCGAAGGCGCCGGCACGCACCATGAAGCCCTTGGCCGAACCGCCTTCCTCCGCCGGGCAGCCATAGTAGCGCACGCGGCCCTTGAGCCCGTTGGCGGCGAGATAATCCTTCACCGCCGCGGCGGCGAGCAGCGAGGCAGAGCCCAGCATGTTGTGGCCGCAGCCGTGGCCGTTGCCGCCCTGCTCGACCGGGGTCTCGGTCGCATTGCCGGCCTCCTGACTCAGGCCCGGCAAGGCATCGAACTCGCCCATGATCGCGATGACCGGGCCGCCTTCGCCGGCTTCGCCGACGACCGCGGTCGGGAGACCTGCGACGCCGGTGGTGACACGGAAGCCCTCGGTTTCCAGCATGGCGCCGTGCTCGGCGGCCGAGCGGACCTCCTGGTAGTTCAGCTCGGGCATGTGCCAGATGCGGTCGGACAGCCCGAAATAGGCCGGGGCCTTGTCGTCGACCCGACGCCAGACATCCTTGCTGTTGCTCATGGGAAGGCTCCTCCGCAGCGGGCCGAGCGGCCCGATTCCGTGCCGGGTTTCTGGCATGGGGCGGTGGTGGCTCACAAGCGGCCGCTGGTCGTGGAGCACCTGTCATCCCGTGCGCGCTGCGGCGCGCAGTGCCGCTGCGCAGACACGGGACCGCGCGACGAGAAGGCGCCCTTTACTGAGGACGGTCCCGTGTCTGCGCCGCAGCGTTGCACGCTGCAGCGCGCACGGGATGACACCCCGCATCGATGCGCCATCAATTCCGGCAACGGAACCCATGAGGCAATTGGTGGTTTCCCGCGCCCGGCCGCGCCGCTGTAGCGGAAACCGCCAAAGTCGGGCGCGCTCACACGGAAATTTGGCTCGTTCTGCCAGTGCTTCCGTGCATGATCGGCAGCACTGGGAGTTCGGGCCACATTCATGACAACAGATCCGCGCCTGCCGTTTCTCGCCGAGCTGGAGAAGAAGATCCTCTGGCTGGCTTCGTGGACGATCCACAACGCCAACCATATTCGCCAGAACGAAGACGGGATGAAGGTGGGCGGGCACCAGGCCTCCTCGGCCTCGCTCGCGACCATCATGACCGCGCTCTACATGGCGGCGCTGAAGCCGCAGGATCGCGTCGCGGTGAAGCCGCATGCCTCGCCGATCTTCCACGCCATCAACTACCTGATGGGGCTGCAGACGCGCGAGAAGCTCGAGAATTTCCGCGGCTACAAGGGCGCGCAAAGCTATCCCTCGCGCACCAAGGATATCGACGATGTCGATTTCTCGACCGGCTCGGTCGGCCTCGGCGTGGCGCAGACCTTGTTCTCCTCGCTGACGCAGGATTACGTGAAGGCGCATGGCTGGGCGAAGGACCGGCCGGAGGGCCGGATGGTCTCGCTGATCGGCGATGCCGAGTTGGACGAGGGCAATATCTTCGAGGCCCTGATGGAGGGCTGGAAGCACGGCCTGCGCAACACCTGGTGGATCATCGACTATAATCGCCAGTCGCTCGACGCGGTGATCCGCGAGGGACTCTACGATCGGTTCGAGACGATGTTCCGCAATTTCGGCTGGGACGTGGTCACGCTGAAATACGGCTCGCTTCAGCAGGCCGCCTTCAAGGAGAAGGGCGGCGAGCGGCTGAAGGCCTGGATCGATTCCTGCCCGAACCAGCTCTACTCGGCGCTGACCTTCCAGGGCGGCGCTGCCTGGCGCAAGCGCCTGATGGACGATCTCGGCGACCAGGGACCGGTCACCACGCTGATCGAGAAGCGCTCCGACGCCGAACTCTCGAAGCTGATGTGCAATCTCGGCGGCCACGACCTGCCGTCGATCCTCGAAGCCTTCGAGAGCATCGACCATGACCGGCCGGTCTGCTTCCTCGCCTATACGGTGAAGGGTTTCGGGCTGCCGATCGCCGGGCACAAGGACAACCATGCCGGGCTGATGACCAAGGAGCAGCTCGACGGCTTCCGCAAGGCGAACAATATCCGCCCCGGCCATGAATGGGACCTGTTCGAGGGGCTCGATCTGCCCGAGGGCGAGGTCCGCGGCTTCCTCGACAAAGTGCCGTTCTTCTCGCAGGGACGGCGGCGCTTCTCGGCCCCCAAGCTGCCGGTTCCGGACAAGCTGGAAGCCGGCATCCAGTCCTCGATGTCCACCCAGATGGGCTTCGGCAAGGTGCTGGACGATCTGGCCAAGACCGGCGGGCCGCTGGCCGATCGCATCGTGACGACGGCGCCGGACGTCACGGTCTCGACCAATCTCGGGCCCTGGGTGAACCGGCGCGGGCTTTTCGCCAAGGCGTCGATGGCCGACACCTTCAAGGACGAGCGCATTCCCTCGATGCAGAAATGGGAATTCTCGCCGAAGGGGCAGCATGTCGAGCTTGGCATCGCCGAGATGAACCTGTTCATCAACCTCTCGGCGCTCGGCCTGTCGCATTCGATCTTCGGCGAGCGGCTGATCCCGATCGGTACGCTCTACGACCCCTTCATCTCGCGCGGGCTCGATGCGCTGAACTATGCCTGCTACCAGGATGCGCGCTTCATGGTGGTGGCGACGCCGTCCGGCGTGACGCTGGCGCCGGAGGGCGGCGCGCATCAGTCGATCGCGACGCCGCTGATTGGGATGAGCCAGGACGGGCTCTGCTCCTTCGAACCGGCTTTCGTCGACGAGCTTGCGGTGATGATGCGCTGGTCCTTCGACTACATGCAGCGCGACGGCGAGGGCGACCCCGACGAGCGCACCTGGCTGCGCGACGAGACCGGCGGCTCGGTCTATCTGCGCCTCTCGACCCGTCAGGTCGAGCAGCCGAGCCGGGCGATGACATCCGAGCTGGAGCGCGCCATCATCGACGGCGCCTATTGGCTGAGGAAGCCGGGGCCGAACGCGTCTGTCGTGATCGCCTATACCGGCGCGGTGGCGCCGGAGGCGATCGAGGCGGTCGGGCTATTGTCCGAAGACCGGCGCGATGTCGGCCTGCTCGCGATCACCTCGGCCGACCGGCTCAATGCCGGCTGGCAGGCGGCCGAGCGGGCGCGCCAGCGCGGCAACCATTCGGCGACGAGCCATGTCGAGCGGCTGCTCGGCGAACTCTCGCGCGATTGCGGCATCGTCTCGGTGCTGGACGGGCATCCGGCGACGCTGGCCTGGCTCGGCAGCGTCCACGGTCACAAGCAGAAGGCGCTTGGCGTCGAGCATTTCGGCCAGACCGGCACGGTGGCGGACCTCTACCGGCATTTCGGCATCGACGCGAATGCGATCGTGCATGCGGCCAACGCCGCGGCGCCGGGGCGGCCGGTGCGTTATCTCAGGGCGTTGCCGGAGTAAGGAGCGTCAATGAAGAGCGCTTTTTAATGAAGCGTGTCTTCCCGCACGCGCTGCGGCACGTAGTGCTGCTGCGCAGATGCGGGATCGCCCTCGGAAAGAGGTGCCTTCTCGTCATACGGTCCCGTGTCTGCGCAGCAGCGTTTCACGCTGCGGCGCGCACGGGATGACAATCGCCCTTAAAGGCAGGTGCCTCTTAAATAACGCTCGTCAGAAGCGCGGCGTCGCGAAGGTGTTCGCGAACGGGTTCGCGCCCGCGCCGATGCGGCCGGGCAGGGTGCCTTCGCCATAGAGCTCGCCCGTGCTGGCATAGACCGGCGAAGCCGACATGTGCTGGCTGGCGTAACGGTTCAGCGAGCCGACGGGCACGACATTGCCGGCATCGAAATAGCTGCGCTTCTGCACGGTGACGCGCAGCGGGCCGCGGCGGTTCTGTGCTTCGGCCATGCTTGCCACGACGGTCGAGGCCGTAATCGTGACGGCGAGGAGGGCGGCAACGCGCTTGAACGACATCATGACGGCAATCTCCGGGAGCGGACTGACCCACTCGATGTAAGCATCCCAAAACCGACGCAAAGGTTAGCACCGCGTCGTTAACAACTTTGTTAGCGCGCTTGCTCAGCGTTGATTGCGCGGCTTCTTCGCCCGGTGTGCACGCGGCTCGGCTGCGGACTTCCCCGGTTCGGCGGCCGCGGTCTTCATGCGCAGGGCCGGCATCGTGCCGTCCGCGTCGAGCCAGGAGACCTTGCGGCCGGTCGCCGAGAGGCGCGGCGTGGCGCAGCCCGGCTGGCGCTGGAGTTCGCTGCGAGCGAAGGCGGCCCGCAATTCGGGCTCGGCCCCGGCATTGGCGAGATCGAGCCGGTCGATCAGGCAAGTCAGTTGCTTGCGATCGCTGGGCTTGGCGCCGGCGCACCACCAACCGCTCATCGCGAAGGGAGCGTCGGGACTAACCGTGCGGAAGGCGAGGCAGGCGCGACTCTCGCTGCCGTCGCCGAGGACGATATCGGCGGTTTCGAGCGCGCCGAAGCGGGTCTCGATCAGCGCGGGCGTGCTGCCGCGCTCGACGGCAAGGCTGCGCAATGCGGCGGCGTGAACGAGCGCTACGGTGAAAGAAGAGGGGCCGGCGGCAGGGCCGTCACCCGTCCTCAGGCGCAAGGCAAGATGCGGGCCGGACCCGGCGAAGGCGCCGAAGCTCAGCAGGTCCTCGCGCCGGCTGCCGTCCTGGCTGCGGCGCGCTTCGAGCGCGGGAGCCTCGCGGCCAAGTTCGGGCGCTTCGAGATTGAAGATCGCGATCGGGCGGCTGATTGTCATCCAGTCCGCCTCGCTCACCGCGAGGGGCTTGCGGCCGAGAGCCGCGCTTCGGGTGGTGGCAGCCGCGACCGGCGATGCCAGGCTGGCGAGCTGGGACTGGCCCTCGCCATTCGTGGAAAGGCCGGTGACGAGTGCGGCTGTCAGGCTGATGCCACCGAGCGCGGCCGCGATGCGCCAGGCGAGCGCGCCCGGCAACCCGAAGCCGCCGCGTGGCGTGAGGCGGCGGCCGATGCGGCACGCGGTCCGGAATGACGCCTCGATCCGGTCGGCGCCAGAAATGAGAAGCGGGACGAAGTCGATGGCCGCTACCCGCGCCCATGCGTTGCGGGACAGCGTGCCGGCGCGAAGCCACACGCGTCGCAACTGCCGCAGCAGGGGCTGGAGCCGCGACATCGACTCGTCCGAACGCAAACGCAACCCGTTACTCCCGCACGGCGCGATGGCCCCGCAATCCTCGGTGGAGCGGGCAGGCTGAACCTCGGGAGTCGCCGTCGGGTTACCGAGAGAGGGCGATCGGCCGGCAGCGTGAACAGGAGGTCAACGATCACGGTTAATGGGCGGCGTGGAGCGCAACTATGAGGAGGAGATTGACTTTTCGTCGCTCTCGGTGTTCTGACAGGGCGTGGCGCAAGGTTGTGCCGCCTAGCGAAGTTTTCAGCCCTTCGGGATTGGCTCTGTGACTGTCCGTCTGACGACGACGAAACTCACGACCAAAACGACGACCGGGAAAGCCGGTACGTCGCGCTGACGCTTCGCCTCGGTTCCGGGTCCATCTCCCCCCGGCGGGGAGAGATCGCCGAACCCGCCCGAGACCGGTGCGGGGCGGCCCCCAAAGGGAGACCCGAACCGCCTTATCCGCAAAGGATCACATCATGAGCTTCAAGGTCGCAGTCGTCGGAGCAACCGGCAATGTAGGCCGCGAGATGCTGGACATTCTCGCCGAGCGTGCCTTCCCCGTCGGCGAGGTCGTGGCGCTCGCCTCCTCCCGCTCGGTCGGCACCGAGGTTTCCTTCGGCGACAAGACGCTGAAGTGCCGGGCGTTGGAGCATTACGACTTCTCCGACACCGATATCTGCCTGATGTCGGCGGGTGGCGATGTCTCGAAGGCCTGGTCGCCGAAGATCGGCGCTCAGGGCTGCGTCGTCATCGACAACTCCTCGGCCTTCCGCATGCACCCCGACGTGCCGCTGATCGTGCCGGAGGTGAATGCCGCCGCCGCTGCCGGCTTCACCAAGATGAACATCATCGCCAACCCGAACTGCTCGACTGCGCAGCTCGTCGTGGCGTTGAAGCCGCTGCACGACAAGTTCGGCATCAAGCGCGTCGTCGTCTCGACCTATCAGTCGGTCTCCGGCGCCGGCAAGGAAGGCATGGACGAGCTGTTCAACCAGACCCGCGCCGTGTTCTCGGCCGGCGAGGTCACCACCAAGAAGTTCCCGAAGCGCATCTCCTTCAACCTCATTCCGCAGATCGACGTCTTCATGGAGGACGGCTTCACCAAGGAAGAGTGGAAGATGGTGGTCGAGACCAAGAAGATCCTCGACAAGAAGATCAAGCTGACCGCGACCTGCGTGCGCGTGCCGGTCTTCATCGGCCATTCCGAGAGCGTGAACATCGAGTGCGAGAAGCCGATCACCGCCGAGGAGGCGCGCGAGGTGTTGCGTACCGCGCCGGGTATCCTCGTGATCGATAAGCACGAGCCCGGCGGCTACATCACCCCGCATGAGGCGGCCGGCGAGGACGCGACCTATATCTCGCGCATCCGCGAGGACGCGACCGTCGAGAACGGCCTCGCCTTCTGGTGCGTCTCGGACAACCTGCGCAAGGGCGCGGCGCTGAACGCGGTGCAGATCGCCGAGGTTCTGGTCAACCGCAAGCTGATCCAGCCGCGCCAGCAGGCCGCCTGAGGCAAGCCGCGCTGCGCGCCCCTGTCCGAAAATCGGGCAGGGTCACCGGCAATGCCCACGCGCATAGGCGGGAGACCGTCTTTGCGTGTGGATATGCCGGGCAAACGGGCTAAGGCTTGGGCAGTCCTTGCGCGCGAGCCGAGCCCTTGCCCAACGCTCCCCTCGATCAAACACCGGTCGTCCCTTCGCAGGAAGGCAGACCGCTGCGCATCGACAATTCCGCGCGCGGCATCGCGCTTCTGCTGCTCTCGTCCATCTTCATGTGCAGCGGCGACATCGCCTCCAAATATCTGGCGACCACCTTGCCCGCGCTTCAGATCACCTGGATGCGCTACGGCACCTTTGCCGCGATCATGCTCGTCACCATCAGCTTCACCGGTGGTTTCCGCAGGATGAGCACACGCCGGCCCGGCCTGCAGGTGCTGCGGGCCTTGGGCGTGACCATCTCCTCGATCCTGTTCGTGGCGGGGCTGCACGACCTGCCGATGGCGGATGCGACCGCCACCTCCTTCGTCTCGCCGCTCTTCGTGACGGCGCTCTCGATTCCCATTCTGGGCGAGATCGTCGGCTGGCGGCGCTGGCTCGCCACGATCGTCGGGTTGGTCGGCGTGCTGGTCGTGGTGCGTCCCGGTGGCGCCGGCTTTCATGGCGCGTCGTTCTTCGTTCTGGGCTCGTCTTTTTTCTGGGCGTTTTCGCTGATCGTCACCCGGATGATGAGCCGCACCGAGATCCCGGTGGTGACATTGGCCTATTCCGCCACGATCGGCTTCGTCCTGCTCTCGTTGGTGGTGCCGTTCAGCTGGCAGGCGCTTGATCTCAAGGCGGTCCTGATCGGCCTCTTCATCGGCAGCATTTCAACGATCGGGCACATCTTCCTGATCCAGGCCTTCCGCTACGCCGATGCTTCGCTGCTGGCGCCTTTTTCCTATTCGCAGCTGCTTTGGTCCTCGATCTTCGGCTATCTGGTTTTCGCAGCGATCCCGGATGTCTGGACCTATGTCGGCGCCAGCATCATCGCCGCCTCCGGGCTCTACATCGCCCATCGCGAGCGCATCCGCGCCAGGCAGGTCGCTGGCTGAGGGCTGGTAACCAAGGATCGCGATACGGATGCTGCTTTCCATTCGGATGCGTGGCGCCGCGGCGGCGTTGCTGTAGGGTGACGTTGCGCCATCCGGCGCCTTCTTCCCAGGACCCTTCCCTATGCCGATCCATCTCGCACGCGCGGTTCTTGCCGCCAGCCTTTTCCTGCTGCCCGGGCTCGCAAGCGCCAAGACCTATTCGATTCCCGACCCCAACCCCGTCGCTGTGATCACGATGCCGGACGATTGGGAATCCACCGAGATCGCCAAAGGCGTCGAATCGACGTCCGACGACGAGGCCGTCTACATCTCGGTCGAGGTGACGGAACTGAAGGACGCCGCACAAGCCATCGCCGAAGCGGTCACCTGGCTGAAGAGTAAGGGCGTCGTCGTCGATACCGCGACGCAGGAGAAGAAGCCGTTCTCCAACAATGGCATGGAAGGCGTCCAGGTGCAGTGGACCGGCAAGGACGAGGACGGCCCGACCCATGTCAGCCTGACCTTGCTGCAGGTCACCGAGACCAAAGGCCTCGTTCTGACCTATTGGGCCTCGCCCGAGGGCGAGAAGGAGAATCTCAAGGACCTGGCCTCGATCATCAACAGCCTGAAGGCGCTGAAATAGGGCGTCTCGGTCAGCGTGAGGCCGGCTGGGAGCCGGCCCCGCGCCCATAGCGCGCCATGAACATCGCGACCGCCTCGCCGACGACGCGGCGGATCTCGTCCTCGCTCGGCGGGGTGCGGACGGCGTTGAACAGGCGCGGGCGTGTCAGTGTCGACTGGCAGAGATCGAGGAACTGGACGGCCGCGAGATAGGTGTCGTCGATCGCGAGCTTGCCCTCGGCCACCATGCGGTCGAGATAGCGCGCGATCAACCGCGAGCCGAGCATCGGGCCGTTCTCGTAGAATTCCCGGCCGAGATCGGGCATGCGCTCGGCCACGCCGATGACGACACGGTGGGCGCTGACCGCCAGCTCGTCATTGATCACCCGCACGATGCAGAAGCCGAATTTGCTCAGAGCCCGCACGGGATCGGAATCCTCGTTCAGGGCCTCTATCGCGCCGCGCTTCTGGGTTTCGCGCTCGCGCTGGATCAGGTCGACGAACAGGTGCTCCTTGTCCTCGAAGTAGACGTAGAGCGTGCCCTTCGAGACATTCGCGGCCGCAGCGATGTCGCTCATGCTGGCGGCGTCGAATCCGCGCGAGGTGAACACCTGCAACGCACCGTCGAGAATCTGGCGGCGCTTGTCGGGATCTGCGCCGGCGATGCGGCGGTTGCGTGGCCCCGTCTTTACCGGGATTTCAGAAATTTCCGACATTTTGTTCCGGCCCGGTCTATGGGCCCTGCATGGCGACTGCGAAAAAGAATCGAACCAATCAGTTCGATTTGACTTGATATGCATTATTGCTCGCGCTATTTCAAGCGCAATCGAACCGAACGGTTCGAATTGACATGCAGGACGACCAATGTCTGCTGACAGTGCAACCGAACACCGACGGGACCGGCTGAAGCTGGTCGACGCCAAGGCCGAGACCGCCCAGCCGGCCGAGCCCGCTACCGCTCGCGACGTACAAGCGAAGAGCGCCCCCCCGGAAGCCGCCGAAGCCAGAGCCAAATCCGGCAAGAGCCCGCTGAAGCGCGGTGCGTTCATCGTCATGGTCGCAGCTGCCGTGGGCGCGGGGCTCTGGTACGGCATCGACTGGTGGCGCAATGGCCGCTTCATCGTCTCGACCGACGATGCCTATGTCGGTGCCGAGATGGCGACCGTCTCGGCCAAGCTCTCGGCGAATATCGCCGCCGTCTCGGTCCGCCAGAACCAGGAGGTCAAGGCCGGCCAGCCGCTCGTCGCGCTCGACGATGGCGACTGGCGGATCGCGCTCGACAGCGCCCGCGCCAAGACCGCGACGGGGCAGGCGACGCTGGCCCGTATCGACAGCCAGGTCGAGGCGGCGCGCGCGGCCCAGTTGCAAGCGCAGGCGCAGCAGAATTCGGCTGAAGCCGCGGTGACCCGCACGACCGCCGATTTCGACCGCGCCAACAGCCTCGCCGCCAAGTCATACGGCTCGCAGGCGACGCTCGACGCCGCGACCGCGGCTCGCGACCAGGCTATAGCCGCAGTGGCGAGCGCCAAGGCCGGCGTCGTGCAGGCGCAGGCCAATATCAAGGTGCTGGAGGCGCAGCGCATCGAGGCCGCCCGCCAGATCGACGAGCTGAAGGTCGCCGAGCTAAAGGCCGAGCGCGATCTCTCCTTCATGAAGATCGCGGCGCCGATCGATGGCGTCGTCGCCAACACCAATATGCAGATCGGCGACCTTGTCGGTGCCGGCAAGCGCCTGATGTCGATCGTCCCGCTCGACCAGGTCTATGTCGACGCCAATTTCAAGGAGACGCAGGTCGGGCCGCTGAAGACCGGCGACAAGGCAAGCATCACCGTCGATGCGCTGCCGGGCCAGGTCTTCCACGGCACGGTCAGCGGCATTGCCGGCGGCACGGGCTCGGTCTTCACGCTGCTGCCGCCCGACAACGCGACCGGCAACTTCACCAAGATCGTGCAGCGCGTTCCCGTGCGCATCACGCTCGACCGCGAATCGACGGCGAAGCATGTGCTGCGGCCGGGCATGTCGGTCGTGGTCTCGATCGATCCGAGGCCGGCCAGCCAGCGCTGATGAAGCGGGTCATCCCGCACGCGCTGCGGCACGAAGTGTTGCTGCGCAGATGCGGGATCGCATGACGAGTTATTCCCGGCTCCCGGCTCTGTAAGGGCGCCTCTTTCTGATGACGGTCCCGTGTCTGCGCGGCGGCATTCCATGCCGCAGCGCGCACGGGATGACACCCCGAGGAAAGGTAGGCCGCCATGGCCACCGCGACCCTGAATGCGCCGGCGGGAGCGCCGCCGTCATCGGACGCCATCCCGCTTCGCCGGATCTTCGCCTTCATGGCGATGGTCTTCGGCATGTTCATGGCGATCCTCGACATCCAGATCGTCTCGGCCTCGCTCGCCGAGATTCAGGCCGGCCTGTCGGCCTCCTCGGACGAGATCGCCTGGGTCCAGACGGCCTATCTGATCGCCGAAGTGATCATGATCCCGCTCTCGGGCTATCTCAGCCGGGCGCTGTCGACGCGCGTATTCTTCTCGATCGCGGCGGCGGGCTTCACGATCTCCAGCGTGCTCTGCGCCCAGGCCTCCTCGATCAACGAGATGATCCTGTGGCGGGCGGTGCAGGGCTTCATCGGCGGCGGCATGATTCCCGGCGTCTTTGCGGCCGCCTTCACGATCTTCCCGCCGTCGAAGCGGCCGATCGTCTCGCCGCTGATCGGCCTCGTCGCGACGCTGGCGCCGACGATCGGCCCGACCGTCGGCGGCTATCTCAGCCATGCCTTCTCCTGGCACTGGCTCTTCCTCGTCAATGTCGTGCCCGGCATCGGCGTGACGCTCGCAGCCTGGACGCTGATCGATTTCGACAAGCCGGACCACAGCCTGATCAAGCGTTTCGACTGGCTGGGGCTTGCCGCCATGGCGGCCTTCCTCGGCAGCCTCGAATATGTGCTGGAGGAGGGGACGCGGCTCGAATGGTTCCAGAGTCACGAGATCCTGTTCTTCACGGTCGTCATGGTCGCAGGTGCCGTCCTGTTCTTCTGGCGGGCGCTGACGCGCGACGATCCGCTGGTCGATCTCTATGCGTTCAGGAACCGCAACTTCGCCTTCGGCTCGCTGTTCTCGTTCTGCATGGGTATCGGCCTTTATGGACTGACTTATCTCTACCCGGTCTATCTCGGGCGCATCCGCGGCTATGACGCGCTGATGATCGGCGAGACGATGTTCGTCACCGGCCTGTGCATGTTCTTCACGGCGCCCTTCGCCGGGCGGCTTTCGGCCAAGCTCGACCCGCGCGTCATGATGATGATCGGTTTCAGCGGTTTCGCGCTGGGCACCTGGATCGCCTCGGGCATCACCTCGGACTGGGATTTCTACGAGCTGCTCTGGCCGCAGATCCTGCGCGGCTGCTCGCTGATGCTGTGCATGGTGCCGATCAACAATATCGCGCTGGGCTCGCTGCCGCCGCAGCAGCTCAAGAACGCGTCGGGTCTCTACAATCTCACACGCAATCTCGGTGGCGCGGTCGGGCTCGCGATCATCAACACCATGCTCAACACGCGCACCGACCTGCACATCACCCGGCTGCACGAGATGGTCGTCGCCGGGCGCGGCGTGGCGGAGGAGGCGATCGCCAATACGGCGCAGCGCTTCATCGACCACGGCGATGCGGCGCAGACCATGGCTCTGGCCCTCGTCAACCAGCGTGTCCACAAGCAGGCGCTGGTCATGGCCTTCGGTGACGTCTTCATCGGCCTGACCGTGATCTTCGGGAGCCTGGTCGTGCTCTCGCTGTTCCTGAGCAAACCGCCGAAGCCGGTCGCGGGCGGCGGAGGCGGTGGCCACTAGGCGACACATCACGGAACTGCAGTTCTCACGGACGCTGGCCGGCTCAAGCAGCCGCGCGCGGCCATGCGCTCGTCGCAGGGTATCGGCGCGGCTGTCATGCCGATGTGCTGTGGGCGCTGCCCGATGTCGCAGGCACGAAGATTGACATTCGAGCGTCGGTTGGCCAAATATGGTAACAATATCAGTAGTTTAGATGTTTTCTAAACTACGCTGCCGAGGTTCGGCGTGTGGAAGGCGTTACGATGAGCGTTCTGGCGAGCAAGGATCAGGATCACAAGCCAGTGGCGGGCGATCATATCCCGTGGCCGCAGAAAAACCCGTCCAGCTGCCCGATCAGTGCCGTGAAGGCGCGGCTGCGGACGGCGGGCTTGCGCCCGACGCGCCAGCGCATGGCGCTGGGCTGGCTGCTCTTCGCCAAGGGCGATCGCCATGTCAGCGCCGAGATGCTCTACGAGGAAGCGCTGCGGGCGCGCGAGCCGCTTTCGCTCGCGACCGTCTACAACACGCTGCGCCAGTTCTCCGAGGCCGGCCTGCTGCGCCAGGTTTCCGTCTCGGGTCCGAAGACCTTCTTCGATACCAACGTGTCGGAGCATCATCATTTCTACAACGAGGACGATGAGACCGTCACCGACATCCCGGGCTCGATGATCCAGGTTGCCGGCCTGCCGGATGCGCCGGAAGGCATGATGATCGCCTCGGTCGAGGTCATCGTCCGCCTGCGCAGCGCCGATGGCGAGGAGATCGAGACGAAGCGGGTGGTGGGCCACCACGCGTGATCGTCTGCTCCTGTAACGTTCTGTCTTGCGGCCAGATCAAGGGAACTGTCGCTGCCGATGGCAGCGGGCCCCGGACGGCCGGCGAGGTCTATGACTGCCTGGGCTGCAGCCCGGATTGCGGCCGTTGCGCGCGCGAGGTCCGGGCGCTCCTGGCCGAAGCCCGCGCGGTCTGTGCGACGCAATGCGGCAGCTGCGCCAGCCGCGAGATCGAATGCGCGGTGCATGTCTCGGTTGGCCGCATGCTCGACGGGATCGAGCTCGCCGAGGAGAGCGTCGCGGCTTGAGGTCAGGCGCCTCGCGCGCGGTTCGGGCAAAAGCGCCGAGACCGCGGTTTACCTCTTCACTTCCGGAAAGCGCCCGACTACATTAGTATCATTCTAATGTGGATTGCGGAGTGAACCCGATGAAGGGCGATAAGAAGGTCATCGAGTATCTCAACAAGGGGCTGCGCTCGGAGCTCACCGCCATCAACCAGTACTGGCTGCATTACCGCATGCTGGACAACTGGGGCCTGAAGGAGATGGCCAAGACCTGGAAGAAGGAATCGATCGAGGAGATGGTCCATGCCGACCGCTTCGTCGACCGCATCCTCTTCCTCGAGGGCTTTCCGAACCTGCAGACCCTCGACCAGCTGCGCATCGGCGAGACCGTCAAGGAAGTGATCGAGTGCGATCTCAAGGCCGAGATCGAAGCCCGCTCTCTCTATCAGGAAGCGGCGAAGTATTGCCGCGAGGTCGGCGACTACCCCTCGGAAGACCTGTTCAAAGCCCTGATGAAGGATGAGGAAGGCCATATCGACTTCCTGGAGACCCAGCTCGACCTCATCAGCCGCATCGGCATTGAGCTTTACACCCAGAAGCATATCGGCGGCCTGGAAGGCGACGACCACGAGCATTGAGCCGAGGCACTTCAACCTGAATCGTCATTGCGAGCGTAGCGAAGCAATCCAGGGGCGGCAGAGCTCTATGGCCCCCTGGATTGCTTCGCTTCGCTCCTCGCAATGACGACTGGGACATGTCTCCAAAAGAAAAGGCCCGCCAGTTGGCGGGCCTTTGCTATTTTCGGCGAAGCAGAACCAGATCAGATGAAGCTGACGTCAGCGGCTTCCGGGCCCTTGCGGCCGGTGCGGATCGAGAAGCGCACGCGCTGCCCGTCCATCGGCGGCTGCAGGCCGCTGCGGCCGAGCGACGAGACGTGCAGGAACACGTCCGGGCCACCCTTGTCCGGCGCGATGAAGCCGAAGCCGCGATCCGAGTTGAAGAACTTCACGGCGCCATCATAGGGACCTTCCACCGGGCCGCTGTTGCGATCCTGGAAGCCGCCGCCACGCGGGCCGCGATCACCGCCGCCGAAGCCGCCGCGATCACCACCGCCATAGCCACCGCGATCGCCACCGTAGCCGCCGCGATCCCGATCGCCATAGCCGCCGCCGCCGAAATCATCGCGCGGAGGGCGGGGCGAGAAGGCGCGGGGAGCCGGCGCGGTCTGCGTCGCCGTGGAGGCGTCGATCTCATGGACCGCGACGACCTGGAGGCCGCGGCGGCCTTCGCCGAGATCGGCGACGATCGTGGCGCCGGGCAGCAAGTCCTGCTGGTCGAGCGGCCCGATGGCCGAGACATGCAGGAAGACATCGCCCGAACCGTCGGAGGGCGATGCGAAACCGAACCCCTTCTCGGGGTCGAACCACTTGACCTTGGCTTCGATGTTTTCGTGCGTCACGAAAGGCTGGGCAGCGGGAGGCTTGCGTCGATCGAACATGG
Source organism: uncultured Allobosea sp. (assembly GCF_945956895.1). GTDB lineage: Bacteria > Pseudomonadota > Alphaproteobacteria > Rhizobiales > Beijerinckiaceae > Allobosea. The sequence goes on from NZ_CAMFJF010000006.1 coordinate 48,898, forward strand.
ATCTTCAAATATGAGTGACCGGGAGCACGCAACTTAGCTCATGCCGGGCGCGCCGTCATCGGGGTCAATGCGAAATTATTGCATGCTAATTTACGGTGCAATAGTGGTTTTTCGCTGCCGTCCCCAAGGTCATTCTTGGCCTTCGTTATGCGTCATACGCATGTGTTCGGCTATTTTCTGCCTAAATTCTCCGCATGATCGGCGAAAATGCCGCAGGTCGCGCTCTTGCAATCGGCGGTTATCGGTATGATGTGAGTTCCGAGTTAGGGAAGACAACGCCTCCTGGTCGGTTAGCGCCTCACATGCGCAGTTCAGGAGATGATGATTTGGTGCGTTCGCGACAATCCGGCAAAAGGGCCGGCGATGGCGTGATCCGGCGGCTGTGGCCGACGGAGCGCGATCTTTTCAGAGAGCATCTGCTCAGGCTCGACTCGGTCACCCGCCACCAGCGCTTCGGCACGGCGGTGAATGACGCGTTTCTGGAGAACTATGCCAGGACGACCTTCGGCGTCGGCGGGTTGGTCTATGCCTTCGTGGTCGATGGCGTGGTGCGCGGTGCGGCCGAGTTGCGCGGCCTCGACGACATCATCGCGCTGACCGGCGAGGCGGCTTTCAGCGTCGAGGCGCCATGGCGGCGCCGTGGCGTCGGCTCGCAATTGTTCAGCCGCCTGATCACGGCGGCGCGCAATCGCGGGGTCCGCACGCTCTATCTGACCTGCCTGCCGGAGAATGCGGCGATGCGCCGGCTCGCGGCCAAGTTCGAGGCCGATCTCGTCAGCGGCTATGCGGATGTCGAGGGCGTGATCGCGACCGGCGCGCCGACGCCCTTCACGATCCTCGACGAGGCGCTCGACAACGCCAGGGGCTTCGCGACGATGGCGCTGGCTATCCAGAAAAGCTTCTGGCCGAGCACGTTGCTCGCCCGGAGCCTCGGGGGGTGAGGCCCGCGAATTCACGACCGCGGCGCTGACCCAACAACCGTCATGCTCGCCCTTGTGGCGAGCATCCACGTCTTGAACCCCGCCTTCGATCAAGAAGGCATGGGTGGTCGGGGCAAGCCCGACCATGACGCAGCCAGTTGCGTGTCTATCGATTCAGCGAGAGCGAGGCGCCGGACTTCGTGACGGCGCCGTCGAGCGCGCCCGAGCCGGAGCTGCGCAGCCGGGCCGCGACCGTGCCGCCCTGCTGGTAGAGATAGACCTCGCCATCGCGGAAATCCCAGGCCGAGATCTTCTGCAATTCCTTGTTCGTGCAACCGGACGAGGAGGCGCGGTAGAGATCGAGCGTCGGCGTGCTCGAGAGTTGCACGCGGCATGAGCCGCCGGTCGCTTCACGCGCGGTCCAGCCACCGACCATACCGTCGCGGCTGGCGGAAGGGCGCGGGGCCGCCGTGGGGGCTGAGCCGAGGCCGGCGACCTGATTGCTGCTGCCGCGCAGGCCGGGGTCCTGTGCCGGCTGGCCGGTTGGAGGTAGGGCTTGCGGCTGGCCTTGCGGCGCGGCGCCGGCATTCGGGTCGAAGAACGGGTCCTGGGGCGGGGGCAAGGCGCCGCCGGTCTGCGGGCCGCCCGCGACGGGATAACCGCCGGCTTGGGGGGGAGCAGCGGGATAGCCGCCGGGCGGGGGCAGGGGCTCCGAAGTGATCGGGGCGGAGCTGATCGGCGGCGCGGAGGGCAGGGGCTGGCTGTAGGAGGGCTGGTTCATCGTCGGCCCGCTGAACCGCTGCGAGCCGGCGCAAGCCGTCAACGCCAGCAAAGGAAGCAGGGCGGCCGCGCGGGTGAAAGCGGCGGTCGATGCGGTCTTGATCGTCGTCGTCATCAGGCGCGGGTTCCGATCTCGGTCAGCCGAACGTTGCGTCATTATCAGGAAACGCGATGAACGCGGCATGAGCATGGTCTAGCGCAGGCCTGCGGCGTTGCGAACCCTCGATATCGGCTTCGGTTCCCACCTCTGGCGCTCAATCCCATGAAAATGGCCCGCGCGCTGATGCGAGCAGGCCATTTTCGGTTTCATCCCGAAGGGAGCGTGTCAGCCCGCCTTGCGCTTGTTCTGGCGGTTGGCGACGAGGTCGTCCACGACGGCGGGATCGGCCAGCGTCGAGGTATCGCCGAGCGCGCCGTACTCGTCCTCGGCGATCTTGCGCAGGATGCGGCGCATGATCTTGCCGGAGCGGGTCTTGGGCAGGCCGGGCGCAAACTGGATCAGGTCCGGCGAGGCGATCGGGCCGATCTCGTTGCGGACATAAGTGACGAGTTCCTTGCGCAGCGTGTCGCTGGGCTCTTCGCCGGACATCAGCGTGACATAGGCATAGATGCCCTGGCCCTTGATGTCGTGGGGGTAGCCGACGACCGCGGCTTCCGAGACCGAGGGGTGCGCGACCAGCGCCGATTCGACCTCGGCCGTGCCCATGCGGTGGCCGGAGACGTTGATGACGTCATCGACGCGGCCGGTGATCCAGTAATAGCCGTCGGCGTCGCGGCGACAGCCGTCGCCGGTGAAATACTTGTTCGGATAGGTCGCGAAATAGGTTTCCTCGAAGCGCTTGTGGTCGCCATAGACCGTGCGCATCTGGCCGGGCCAGCTCTCGGCGATGACGAGATTGCCTTCGCAGGCGCCTTCCAGGACCTTGCCCTCGGCATCGACGATCTCCGGCTTGACGCCGAAGAAGGGGCGCGTCGCCGAACCCGGCTTGAGCTGGGTCGCGCCGGGCAGCGGCGTGATCAGGATGCCGCCGGTCTCGGTCTGCCACCAGGTATCGACGATCGGGCAGCGGCGCTCGCCGACGACGCGGTGATACCACTCCCAGGCTTCCGGATTGATCGGCTCGCCGACCGAGCCGAGCAGGCGCAGCGACTTGCGCTTGGTCTTCTTCACCGGCTCCTCGCCGGCGCCCATCAGCGAGCGGATCGCGGTCGGCGCGGTGTAGAAGGTGTTGACCTTGTGCTTGTCGATGACCTCCCAGAAGCGCGAGATCGTCGGGTAGGTCGGGATGCCCTCGAACATCAGCGTGGTCGCGCCGTTGGCGAGCGGCCCGTAGAGGATGTAGCTGTGGCCGGTCACCCAGCCGACATCGGCCGTGCACCAGTAGATGTCGCCGTCATGGTAGTCGAAGACATATTGATGGGTGATCGCGGCATAGACGAGATAGCCGGCGGAGGTGTGCAGCACGCCCTTCGGCTTGCCGGTCGAGCCCGAGGTGTAGAGCAGGAAGAGCGGATCCTCCGCCTTCATCTCGGCCGGCGGGCAGTGGCCGGAGACCTTGGCCGCCTCGTCATGGTACCAGCGGTCGCGGCCTTCCTTCATCGTGATATTGCCGCCGGTGCGCTTGACGACAATGACGGTCGCGATGCCGCCCTTCACCTTGTCGTCGGCGGTATCGACATTCTTCTTCAGCGGGACGGCGCGGCCGCCGCGCAGGCCTTCATCGGCGGTAATCACGATCTTCGAATCGGAATCCTCGATGCGGCTCGCCAGCGAATCCGGCGAGAAGCCGCCGAAGACCACGGAATGGATCGCGCCGATGCGGGCGCAGGCGAGCATCGCATAGGCCGCTTCCGGAATCATCGGGAGGTAGATGGTGACGCGGTCACCCTTCTTGACGCCATTGGCCTTGAGGACGTTCGCGAACTTGCAGACCTCGGTATAGAGTTGGCCGTAGGTGATCTTCTTCGATTCCGACGGGTCGTCGCCTTCCCAGATGATCGCCGTCTGTTTGGCACGGGTGGCGAGATGCCGGTCGATGCAGTTATGGGCGACGTTGGTGGTGCCGTCCTCGAACCATTTGATCGAGACCTTGCCCGGCTTGTAGCTGACGTTCCTGACCTTGGTGTAGGGCTTGAACCAGTCGATGCGCTGGCCCTGCTCGCCCCAGAACTTGTCGGGATCCTTGATCGAGGCCGCGTACATCTTCTTGTACTTGGCGTCGGTCGCCCAGGCCTTCTTCGACCAGGAGGTCGGGACGTCGTAGATGATCTCGGACATTCGGGCGTCTCCCCAGACTTGGACCGTCTGTGTTGCGCTGGTCCGCCTCGTGGGTAGGCACGGCGGACGTCGCTTCTTCGATTTCGACGCATCATAGGATGCGCGCGCCGCGCGGCAAGCCATTGTGCATCGCACTTTCGTGGCAGGCGCAGGCCGTAAACGCATGAAAGCGGGCCGAAATGCCTTCGAACCGTCTCATCCGATGGTCGAATCGACTTTTGGACCGGCTTTTTGCCGATCGGAGGCTAGACCGTGCTGATTATTCTCGGAACCGCAGCGCCATCCCGGGCTTGACCCGGGATCCATCGAAAGGCTCAGGAACTCTACGATGGATCCCGGATCGGCGCTGCTGTGCAGCCTGTCCGGGATGACACCTTGTTTTCGCTCCGCTGGACATCAGCAGGCTCTAAAGCCCGCCCATCTTGCAGACGATGTTCCATTCCTCGTCGCTCACCGGCTGGACCGAGAGGCGGAAGGAGGTGACCAGCGACATCTTGGCAAGCTTCGGTTCGGCCTTGACGGCGACGAGCGTGACCGGCTTCGGCAGGGGCTTCACCGCCTTGAAATCGACGAGGACCCAGGGCTCGCCCGGAATCCAGTTATAGGCTTCCTTGATGACCTCGACGATGCCGACGACCTCCAGCCCCTCGTTCGAATGGTAGAAGAAGACCTGGTCGCCCTGCTTCATCGCCATCAGGTTGAGCTTGGCGGTGTGGTTCTTCACCCCGTCCCAATGCGTGCCCTTCGCGCCGGCCTTGACCTGGTCGTCCCAGGACCAGACCGAGGGTTCGGATTTGATCAGCCAGTGAGCCATCAGGCCTCGTCCTCCTTGAGCGGCACCGGCGGCTGCGAGGCCGCCTCGCCCTGTTCGTTCCAGAACCGCACCATCTCGCGGGTCAGCGCGGCGTAATCCTTGGGATCGAGCTCGACGCGGACCTCGCCCTCGCCGAAGGGCAGGATCAGCACGAAGCGGTGCGTGCCCTCGGCCCGGCGCTTGCGATGCTGGATCACCGGGCTCGCGATGCGGCCGGCCAGCGGCACCGGGCCGCTCTCGGCGACGAGCTCGGAGCCCGTCGTCTTCTTGACCTCGGCAAGGCCGCGCGCGACGCGTTTCGTCAGGTCGGACCAGTCTCCCGCCATGCTCTCCTCCCTCACTCCGCCCGGATCGGCCGCGCCAGCAGGGCCGCGACCGCATCGCGCACGCCGATATGACCTGCGATGATCGCGGCCACGGCCGCAGCGATCGGGGTCTCGACCGCCTTCGCCCGCGCCATTTCTGCGAGGACCGGGGCGGTGAAGGCTCCCTCGGCCAGTTTGCCGCCGGCCGCCTCGGCCGGGCTCTTGCCCTCGCCCAACGCCAGTCCATAGGCGAAATTGCGCGATTGCGGCGAGGCGCAACTCAGCACCACGTCTCCGAGGCCCGAAAGACCCATCAGCGTTTCCGGATCGGCGCCATAGGCCTCGCCGAAGCGGCGCAATTCGGCGAAGCCGCGCGCCACCAGCGCAGCGCGGGCGCTCTCGCCAAGCCCGAGCCCGACCGTGATGCCGGCCGCGATGGCGAGCACGTTCTTGGCGGCGCCGCCGATCTCGACGCCGCGCGTATCGGCGGAGTGATAGATGCGGAAGGCGGGCGAGCTCAGGGCTTCGGCCAGTGCCTGCGCCAGGTCGGGATCGCCGGCTGCGAGTGTCACCGCCGTCGGCAGCCCGCGCCCGATATCGTCGGCGAAGCTCGGGCCGGAGAGGATCGCGGCGGTGGCGCCCGGCCAGGCCTGCTCGATGATCTCGGTCACGAAGCGGCCGCTTGCCTGCTCGATGCCCTTGGCGGCCGAGATGACCGGCACGCGCGGCGGCAGGGCTTCGGCCAGATTTCGGCAGGCTGACCGCAACGCCTGCGTCGGCACGGCGATGATCAGGGTATCGCAATCGGCGAGGGCGCCAAGCGAGCTTGTCGCGCGGATGCTTTCGGGCAGGTGGATGCCGGGGAGGCGCGGCGCCCGTCGCGTCTGTTCGATGGCCGCGATGGTCTGGGCATCGCGCGCCCAGAGCTGCACATCGCGTCCGGCGCGAGCGGCGGCCAGCGCCAGCGCGGTTCCGTAGGCGCCGGCGCCGACGACGCCTACGCTGCGATAGGCGGCGGGCCGGCTCATGCGGCAGTCGAGGGCGTGACCGAGAGCGTGTCCAGCGGCCAGCGCGGGCGAGCAACGGCGCTCATGTCGTCGACGAGGCCGAGCCTGAGCCGCTCCAGCCCGGCCCAGGCGATCATCGCGCCATTGTCGCCACAGAGCGCCAGCGGCGGCGCGACCATCGGCAGGCCGGCTTCGGTCGCGAGGCGGTTGAGCCCGCTGCGGATCGCCTGGTTGGCGGCGACGCCGCCGGCAACGACCAGGGTCGTGGGCGTGATGCCGGCCTCACGGCAGGCGCGTAAGCCCGCACGGGTGCGGTCGACCATCACGTCGACGATCGCGGCCTGGAAGGAGGCGCAGAGATCGGCGACGTCATTGTCCGAAAGCGGCGCGATCCGCTCGGCAACGAGGCGCACGGCGGTCTTGAGGCCGGAGAGCGAAAAATCCGGGCTTGGCCTTCCCTGCAGTGGGCGCGGAAAATCGAAGCGCTCGGGATCGCCTTTCGCGGCCTCGCGCTCGACCGAGGGGCCGCCGGGATAGGGCAGGGCCAGCATCTTGGCGATCTTGTCGAAGGCCTCGCCGACCGCATCGTCGATCGTGCTGCCGAGCTTGAGATAGTCGCCGACGCCGCGCACGGCGAGCAATTGCGTATGCCCGCCGGAGACGAGCAGCAGAAGATAGGGGAAGGCGAGGTCGTCGGTCAGGCGGGCGGTCAGCGCATGCGCCTCGAGGTGGTTGATCGCGATGAAGGGCTTGCCGGTGGCGAGCGCGATCGCCTTGCCGGCGGTGAGGCCGACCATGACGCCGCCGACGAGGCCGGGGCCGGCTGCCGCCGCGACGGCATCGATATCGCCGGGCTTCAGATCGGCATTGGCGAAGGCGCGGGCGATGATGCGGTCGATCGCCTCGACATGGGCACGCGCCGCGATCTCTGGCACGACGCCGCCATAGGCGGCATGTGCGGCGATCTGGCTCAGCACCTCGTTCGACAGGATCTTGCTCTCGCCGGAGCGCTCGACGGAGACGATCGAGGCCGCCGTTTCGTCGCAGGTCGTCTCGATCCCAAGGACACGCATGATCGCTCGATTAACCTCGTGGAACGGAAGAACGGGATGAAGGCCTGTGTCCGGCAGTTCCTCGCCGGCAATTCCTTCGTATAGTGCGGGGCAGGATGCAAGGCCAAGGGCCGCGGGTTGCTGCCTTTGCGCCAGAGACAAAATGGGAGACGGCATGCACGGCATCATTGTTCCGCCTCAATGCAGCCCGAACGCGGAATGCTGCATCGTTCGCGGATCGTCCGGTGCTCGTTGCCTGTCTCGTCAGGAGCTGTGAATGCGCGTCTTCGTCTTTCGTCCCCGTCCTGATGCCGAGCGGACGGCACGCGCCATCGCCGAGCACGGCTTCGAGCCGGTCGTCGCTCCGCTCTTCGAGGTGATCCGCCTGACGGACGCTGCGCCCGAGGGCGCGTTCGACGCGCTCGTGCTGACCAGTGGCAACGGCGTGCCGGCGCTGGCCGATGGGCCTGCGGCCTGGCGAGACCTGCCGATCTTCACCGTGGGGAGCCGCACGGCCGCAAAGGTGCGCGAGGCCGGGCTGGAGGATACCCGCAGTGCCAACGGCGACCGCAACGACCTGATCGAACTGATCAAGCGGACGCTGCCGGCGCCCGCGAAGCTCTTGATGATCGTCGGGCGCGACCGCAAGGAGGACATGCCGGACCGCCTGCGCGAGGCCGGCTATGAGGTCACGCTCTGGACCGCCTATGCAGCGGAGCCGGTTTCGGTCCTGCCGGAGGATACGCAGGCCGCGCTGCGGCATGGCGCCGGTGGCGCCGCGCTGCATTATTCGGCGCGTGGGGCGCGGACCTTCATCACGCTGGCACAGGCGGCCGGCGTCGCCGACGAGGCGCTCGAACTCACCCATGTCGCGCTCTCTGCCGATGTCGCCTCGCCGCTCATCGCGGCCGGCGCCAGCACGGTGCTGGTGGCGGAGCACCCGGAGGAGGCGGGGATGCTCGCGGCGCTGGAGCAGGTCTCGGCGCGCGAGCGGCTCACCGACCCGGCCCGGCCGCAGCCACGCGGCAGCCTGCAACGCACGCCGCCGACCGTCGAGCTGAAGGCCGTGCCCATGCCGGAAGCCGTCGGTGAAGCGGGAGGCGAAAAGCCTTCGCCCGAAGCGGTTGCGCCGACCGAAGCGCTGCCGAAGGAATTCGCGCCGCCGCCTGTCGAGGCGCGTGCGCCGGCCGAGCGCGAAGCGCCGGCTCGCACGCCTTGGTTCGCGGTCGCCGCGGCGGCCCTCGCTGGTGGCGTGATCGGCGGTGCGCTCGTGTCCTACGTTCTGCCCAAGCCTGCCTCTTCGGGAAGCAGCGAGGCGATTGTGGAGTTGCGCAGCCGGCTGGAGGCTGCGCAGGCCAGTGCGGCTGCCGCCGACCGCAAGGCGGTCGCTGCATCGGAAGCGGCGGCGAAGGCCGGCTCCGCGCTTCAGGCGGTGACGGCGAAGCTTGCTTCGCTCGGTAACGCGCAGGCGCCGGATACGAGCGCGCTGAGCGCCCAGGCTCAGCGCGCGGAAGCGGCGGCCGCGTCCGTCGGCCAGCGCCTCGACCAGGTCGCGGGGCGGCTCGGCAATGTCGAGACGCAGGCGAAGGCTGCGGCAGGCGCCAGTCCCGAAGCAATGGCGGCAGCGCGGATCGTGCTCGCGGAGCGGGTGCAGCGTGCGCTTGCCGGCGGGCGGCCCTTCGCCGGCGATATCGCAGCTCTGACGAAAAGCGGCGTGGCACAGGCGGATGTCGCCGCCCTGGCGGCCGTCTCCGCTGGTGGCGCGCCGACGCGCGATATGCTGCAGGCGGGCTTCCGCAAGCATGGCGCGATGTTCCAGCGCGAGGTGATGCCGGCTTCCGACAGCTGGAGCGACAAGCTGCTCGCCTTGACGAGCCGCGTCGTCACCGTCCGCCCGGTCGGCGACAGCGGTTCGACCGACCCCGCGACGCTGCCGATCCGGCTGGAAAGCGCCATCGCTGCCGGGGATATCGTCAAGGCTGCGGCCCTGTGGGCTCAGTTGCCTGAGCCGGCGCGCCGTGCCAGTGCGGAATTCGGCGCCGATCTGCAGAAGCGTGCCGCAGCGGATGCGGCGATCGCCAAAATCGCGCAGGATGCGGTTGCGGCGCTCGGCGTGGCCGGCTGACGGAGGGTTGAGAGGTCCATGGTTCGCGTTCTCGTCTACCTCGCCGTCTTCGCCTGCCTTGCCTTTGGCGCCGTCTGGCTCGCCGACCGGCCGGGCGAAGTCTCCGTGCTCTGGCAGGGCTACCGGATCGAGACCAGCGTGGCGCTGGCGGCGATCGGCGTCGTCGCGCTCGCCTTCCTCGTCCTGCTGGTCTGGGCGATCTTTCGCTTCGTCTTCGGCTTGCCCTCCGCCTTCAGCCTGTCGTCGCGGGCGCGGCGCCGGGCGCGTGGCTTCGAGGCCGTGTCGCGCGGCATGGTCGCGATCGGTGCGGGTGATCCCGTTGCTGCCGGGCGCTATACCGGCGAGGCCCGTCGCTTCGTTCCGAACGAGCCGCTGACCCTGCTGCTGGAAGCGCAGACCGCGCAATTGAGCGGCGACCGGGCGCAGGCCGAGGCCGCCTTCAAGGCGATGCTGGAGAAATCCGAGACGCGGGTGCTGGGCCTGCGCGGGCTCTTCGTCGAGGCCAAGCGGCGCGGGGATGCCGTTGCCGCGCGTGCCTTTGCCGACGATGCGGTACGCCGCTCGCCTTCGCTGGCCTGGGCCAATGACGCCCTGCTCGATTTTCACACGCAGGCCGGCGACTGGCAGGCGGCGCGCACGGCCGTCGAGCGCCGTGCCGCGCTCAGGCTCGCCGACAAGGCCGAGGCACGCCGCCAGCGCGCGGTGCTGCTGGCCGCCGAGGCCCTGCAGGCGCGCGACAATGAACCCGAGAAGGCGCTCGCTGCCGCGCTCGAAGCAGCGAAGCTTTCGCCAGCGCTGACGCCGGCCGCTGCTCTGGCTGGCCGGATGCTCGCCGAGCGCGGCGATGTCCGCAAGGCGTCGAAGCTGCTGGAAGCCGCCTGGAAGGATGCGCCGCATCCCGACATCGCCGCGGCCTATCTCGATGCGCGGCCAGGTGACAGCGCGCTCGATCGCCTCAACCGCGCGGTCACGCTGACGAAGCTGCGTCCCTCCGATCCGGAAAGCGTCCTGGCGCTGGCTGGAGCCGCGATCCAGGCGCGCGAATTCCAGAAGGCGCGCGAGACGCTGAAACCGCTTTTGGCGGGCGGAGCCTCGGTGCGGGCCTGCCTGCTGATGGCGGAGCTGGAGGATGCCGAACACGGCGCTGCGGGCCGGGTGCGCGAATGGCTGGCACGGGCGACGCGGGCGCCGCGCGATGCCGCCTGGGTCGCCGACGGGCTGGTTTCCGATCACTGGATGCCGGTCTCGCCGATCACCGGCCGGCTCGATGCCTTCGTCTGGACCGTGCCGCCGGCGACGCTCGGCAGCAAGGCGCAGGCCGCCGACGACGTGCTCGCCGATCTCGATGATTCAACCAAGCTGATCGAGGTCAAGGCCGAGAGCGTCACGACGATCGAGCCCGCGGCTGTTGCGCCGCCACCTCCTCCGCCGCCTCCGCCCGCACCGAAGGAAGAGCCCAAGCCGGAGCCGGTCGCCGCTGCCGCGCCGTCGGTTCCGAAGGAGGAACCGAAGCCGGCTGCCGAGCCGAAGCCGGTGGAGGCGGTCGTCGAGCCCGCGAAACCCGCTGAACCGAAGCCTGCCGAGGCCAAGCCGGTCGAAAGCAAGCCCACACAGCGCGAGGCGGCATCGCCCAAGCCGGTGATCTTCCCGGTCTCGCATGCGCCGGACGATCCGGGACCGGAGGAGGAGCCGCCGCCGGAACCGAAGAAGGGCGGCTTCAGGCTGTTCGGCTGACGACTGTCGCTTCTTCCGCCCTCCATAGTCATCCCGGGCGACCGTAGGGAGACCCGGGATCCATTCCGGAACATGTCTTGGTGAGGCTCCGGAATGGATCCCGGATCTTCGCTTCGCTCCGTCCGGGATGACGGTGGAGGTTTGGTCTCGAACTGCGGAAAAGGCGTGCGGCCGAGGCGCTTGCGCCTTATAGCGGCGCGATGACATCCATTCTCGATCCGAATGCCACCGTCACCCTGACGGTCGGCCCCGAGCAGGCCGGCCAGCGCCTGGACAAGGCGCTCGCCCTGCTTGCCGGCGAGATTTCGCGCGCGCGCTTGCAGCAGGTCATCAAGGAGGGTGGGGTCAGCCTCAACGGCGCCGTCTTCAGCGATGGCAGCCGCAAGGTGGTCGAGGGCGATACGATCGCCCTGGTTATGCCGGCGGCGAAGCCGGCCGATCCCGTTGGGCAGGATATTCCGCTCGACGTCGTCTACGAGGACGAGCACCTGATCGTGATCGACAAGCCGGCGGGGCTCGTCGTCCATCCGGCCGGCGGGCATGAGGACGGCACGCTGGTCAACGCCCTGATCGCCCATTGTGGGGAGAGCCTGTCCGGCATCGGCGGAGTCAGGCGGCCGGGCATCGTGCACCGGCTCGACAAGGATACGAGCGGCCTGCTCGTCGTCGCCAAGAACGACCGTGCGCATCAGAAGCTCGCCAAGCAATTCGCCGACCATGGCCGCACCGGGCCGCTGCAGCGCGCCTATCTCGCGATCGCCTGGGGCGTGCCGCGCCTGCGCGAAGGCACGATCGATGCGCCGATCGAGCGCTCGACCCGCAACCGCGAGAAGATGACCGTGGTGAAGGAAGGGCGCGGGCGCGAGGCGATCACCCATATCGAATTGCTCGAACGCTATCCGCCCTTGCTGAAGGGCCTCGACGAGACCGAGCCGCTGGCGAGCCTGATCGAGTGCCGCCTCGAAACCGGGCGGACACACCAGATTCGCGTGCATATGAGCCATATCGGCCATCCCTTGCTGGGCGACCAGCTCTATGGCTCGGGTTTCGCTACCAAGGCGGTGCGTTTGCCGACGGATGCGCAAGCTGCGCTGGCCGCGCTCGGGCGGCAGGCATTGCATGCCGCGATCCTCGGCTTCGAGCATCCGGCGACCGGCGAGGAGATGCTGTTCGAATCCGAGCCGCCCGAGGACTTTGCGAATCTGCAAGCAGCTCTCGCGCGGCTGTGAGCGAAACCGGCGGTTTTGCCACCTTTCCGCCAGAGTGAGTTCGCATATACTGGGGTTGTTCGGATGCGGATGGCCAAGGGGGCGCCGCAAGCGAACGTTCCGACCGAACCGATGACAGGTTCCCGCGTTGGATCGTTTTGCCGGGTCCGAAGCCTGCGCGAAGGTTGATCGCGCGGAGGGCCTGCCGCCAAGCGGGGGCCTCGATGAGGAGAACGAGCATGGCGAGTGCTTCGCTGCCCGTCCTGTCCGCCGAAGGCGGACTGTCACGTTATCTCGATGAAATCCGCAAGTTCCCGATGCTGGAACCGAGCGAGGAATACATGCTGGCCAAGCGCTGGCGCGAGCATGGCGACCGCGACGCGGCGCATAAGCTCGTCACCTCGCATCTGCGCCTCGTCGCCAAGATCGCCATGGGCTATCGCGGCTACGGCCTGCCGATCGGCGAAGTCGTGTCGGAAGGCAATGTCGGCCTGATGCAGGCGGTGAAGCGCTTCGAGCCCGAGAAGGGCTTTCGGCTGGCCACCTATGCGATGTGGTGGATCAAGGCCTCGATCCAGGAATACATCCTGCGCTCGTGGTCGCTGGTGAAGATGGGCACCACCGCCAACCAGAAGAAGCTGTTCTTCAACCTGCGCAAGGCCAAGAGCAAGATCTCGGCGCTGGGCGAGGGCGATCTGCGCCCCGATCAGGTCCAGCAGATTGCGACCAAGCTCGGCGTCAACGAGCAGGACGTGGTCGACATGAATCGCCGCCTTGGCGGTGACGCGTCGCTCAACACGCCGCTGCGCGAGGATGGCGAGGGCGAGTGGCAGGACTGGCTGGTCGACGATTCGGAAAGCCAGGAGCGCCGCCTCGCCGATTCCGAGGAGGCGGATAACCGCCACTCGGCGCTGCGCGAGGCGCTGGAGGTGCTCAATCCGCGCGAGCGCCGCATCTTCGAGGCGCGCCGTCTCGCCGAGGATCCGATCACGCTGGAGCAGCTCTCCGAGGAGTTCGGCGTGTCGCGCGAGCGCGTGCGCCAGATCGAGGTCCGCGCCTTCGAGAAGGTGCAGGAGGCCGTGAAGAAGGCGATCACCCGGATCGAGGCGCCGCGCGCTGCGCTGCCGGCGGCGTGAGTTCGATCTCAGGTTCCAACACAGTTAAGGGGCGCCTCGCGGCGCCCCTTTTTCATAAGGGCGTCATTCTCGGGCGGCGCGGAGCGTTGACCCGAGAAACTCATGCCGGAAGAGGCACCAGCGCCTTCGTGTCCAGAGATGCTCGGGGCAAGCCCGAGCATGACGGCCTGCAAATGCCTCAATACAACGGCGGCAGCGGCTGGAGCGGCAGGCGGAAGGGGCCGATGAAGACCCGGCCCTCGCGCAGCGAGACCGGCGGCAGTGTCGTCAGGCCAGATGTCGCGGCGCCGTTGCCGCCACGGCCGCCGAGGAGGCCGCCAAGGCCGCCCAGGAGGTTGCCGATGCGCAGGCCGCCGATCTGCTCGATGCCGGCGGCTGCCAGCTGGAGATCGCCGGCGACGCGGTGCAGCGGGTCGAGCTGCAACTGGCCGCTGCCATCGACACGAGCCCTGCCCTTGGTCGAGACGACGCGGGTCAGCTCGAGGGTGCCGTTGGCGGTCCGCCAGCTTTCGAGGGCGTCGGGATTGAAGCCCTTCCGGAAGCTCTCGGCCTGGGTGAGCGTCGCCTGCAGGTCGATCTCACCGGCTTCCGTGTTGCCGAGCAGGGCATCGATCGGCGGCAGGAGGGTGCCCTTGGCGGTGATTGCGATGTCCACCGCCTGATCGGTGGCGGGGCGCGTCGGATTGCGGCGCAGGTGCGCTTCGAGCGTGGCAGCGCCCCAGGTCTCGCTGGCGAGGCCGGGTACGGTCAGAACGCCGCGCGGCTCGCTGGCGACGAGCGCGAAGCGCTCCGGGCTGCGCCAGGCGAGGCTGGCATCGAGATTCTTCCAGGTGAGATCGAGCACGCGGCCTTCGGGCAGGGTGACTTTCGCCGGGCTCGATGCCTCGAGGATGACAAGGCCGGGCGAATAGATCTGGCCGACGGCGACGGCAGGCCCGGTCTCGACGCGCACCGCATCGCCCCAGCGGGTCGAGGTCAGGCTTAGCGCGTTGCAGCGCAATTCGATGCGGAAGGGGAAGCCGCCGATGCTGCGATCGGTGCAGGTCCAGGTGCGGCCGCGCTCGACCTCGCGCGCCAGCGCAACGTCGACCTCGGTCGCGATGCGGCCGCGTGCATAGAACCAGAAGGCGGACCAGGCTGCGGCCAGGACGACGAGCAGCACGAAGGGCCCGTAGAGCCAGAAGCGGCTGCGGCGGCGCGTCGGAAGGGGATCGGTCATGCGGCAGGCGTTCCTTGCGCGGAGGCGGGCGGATCGTTAGATCGCCCGGGTTGCTTTCGCGGGCGGTCTATCTCGTTGTCGTGGCACCGGATTTGCTCGAAAGGCGGGTACCGCTTTTCGGTCTGATGCTCAAGCAAGCAGGCCGGCGCGGCCAAATTATGGGACGAGGATGACGACCGAATTCGGCGCAACGGATCTCTGGGTCTTCGGCTACGGCTCGCTGATCTGGCGGCCGGGCTTCGCCTTCGAGGAAAGCGTGCAGGCGCGCCTCCGCGGCTATCATCGTTCGCTCTGCGTGTTCTCGCATGTGCATCGCGGTACGCCGGAGCGGCCGGGGTTAGTGCTCGGGCTGGATCGTGGCGGGGTCTGCCGGGGCCTTGCCTTCCGCGTCGCGGCCGGGCAGGCGCAGGAGACTGTTGATTATCTCCGGGCGCGCGAGCAGGCGACGGCGGTCTATCTCGAGCGCCATGTTCCGTTGAGTCTGGAGGACGGCCGGCAGGTGCGCGGGATCGTCTATGTCGCCGACCGCAAGCACCTGCAATATGCCGGCAAGCTGCCGCCGGAACAGCTGCTCAAGCTCGTGCGCGAAGGCAGGGGCCAGTCCGGCGAGAACCCGGACTATGTGCTGCAGACGCATGAGCATCTGCGCAAGATGGGTATCTTCGATCCCGTTCTGGCCGGGCTGGCGCAGCAGCTGGCGCCGGGGCTGGGTGCGCCCCACCCGCCGCTCGCGGGTTGATCAGCCTTCCGGGTTCGCTTCCGGCATCAGGTCGAGCAGGGCGGCGCGACGGCTCATTCCGTCCTCGGCGAGCAGGTGGACATGGATCTCGCAGGCGCCGGCGGCCAGGACCGCGCGCTGCCAGCGGCCCAATGCCGCCTCGATGCCGAAGGGGCCGGAATCGCGGGCGGCGATGACGCGCCGATCGGCGGAGATCGCGAGCAGGACCGCATCGGTGAAGCTGAGCGCATGCGTGTCGTCGACGGTGAAGACCGAGGCGACATAGCGCCGGCCGGAGCGACCGCGCCAGGCGGTGAAGCGGCGCTCGCTCAGCGCGGCCGTGCTGCGCAGGGGCATTTCGCGGGCGGCCGGCGCCTCGTCGAAGAGATCGGGGGTGTAGCGATAGGCGAGAGCGGCCATGTCCGTTCCTCCTGTGATAGGAACAAAATGGGAACGACATGGGGATAAGTCAAGCGCCGCCGATCGCGAAACCGCATTTCGGCCGAGGTTCTGCTGTCAGGGCCTGTCAGGAGTTGGCGAGCGGGTCCATGCCGCGCGCGGCGAGCTCGGCCCGGCCTTGAGCCAGGAGGTGGTCGCTTGCGGCCTCGATCCGCTCCTGCAGCAGGTGCTGGAACGAGACCTTGTCGAGACCCGGTTCGATCGGCGGCAGGATCACGATGCGGACCGTGCCCGGGCGGCGCAGGAACTTGCGGCGCGGCCAGTAGAGGCCGGTGTTCAGGGCAACCGGGACGCAGGGCACGCCGAGCTCGGCATAGAGATGGGCTGCTCCGAATTTGTAGGCGGGCGGGGCCCCTGGCGCGCGGCGGGTGCCTTCAGGGAAGATCAGGAGCTGGCGGCCGTTCTGGCCGAGCTCGATCTTGGCGCGGCGCGTGACATGGGAGAGCGCGCGGGCCCGCGCGCCGCGGTTGACGGGAATCATCCGCATCTTCGTCAAGGCCCAGCCGAAGACAGGGATCCAGGTCAGTTCGCGCTTCAGGATGAAGACCGGATTCCGGAAGACCGTCACCAGCGCGAAGGTCTCCAGGAAGGACTGGTGCTTGGCACCGACCATCAGGCCTCCCTGCGGGATGTTCTCGATGCCGGTGATCTCGCAGCGCATGCCGGCGACGACGCGCATCAGCCAGAGCGAAGAGCGCGACCAGCCGATCGCGACCGCCAGCAGGACCCGCTTCGGCAAGAGCAGCGAGGGCAGGACCGCGAAGATCAGCCAGAGGATGAGATTGGCATAGAACAGGGTGTTGAAGGCGAGGGAGCGCAGGACGAGCATGCTGCGCAATGAGCCTGAGACGCCCTTCCGGTCAAGCGCTATGGCATCGGATTGATCATCGTTATCGCGTCTGATCGGACGCGCGACGATCGAGCTTGCCGTTCGGCATCAACCTTCGTGGCGATGCTGGCCCAGCAGGCGCGTGCGCTTTTCGGCGGCGGGCCCCAAGGTGTCGGCAGGCTTCGGCGAAACCGGTTTGCGGCCGCCGATGATGACCGAGAGGCGCGAATTTTCCGGATCGCTTTCGACGAAGCTGCGCAGGCGCGCGGCGAGGTATTTCGCATATTCCGGGGCGAGCACCTTGACGACGGACCAGCGGTTCCACCAGCCGGCGGTGTCGATATGGTCGGTCACGACCGGATGGGCGACGAGCTGGACGCCCGGCATCGCGTGCCCGAATTCGGCGAGCGTGCGCGGCATATGGTAGTTCGAGGTCACCACCAGCAGCGAGCGGAAGCCGTGGCGACGCACCCAGCGGCGGGTCTCGATCGCGTTGCCGATGGTGTTGCGGGCGCGATAGTCGAGGTCGACGCAGCAGGAAAGCAGATCGCGCGAAGCCGGGTTCAGCTTGGCGAGTTCCTCGCGGCCGGTCCTCTCGTTGACGCCACTGATCAAAAGCCGTTGTCCGCGCTCGGCGCCAAGCAAGCCGATAGCATCGCCGACACGCTGGGCTCCGCCAGTGACCACAACGATCGCATCGGTGCGCGGCGTGTCCGTGCGTTCGCGCCCGTCGATCATCGCGGCGAAGCGGACATAGCCGATGCCGAAAAGCAGCACGCCGATGCCGACGACGGTCGCCGCCGCCAACCCGAGAATGCGACGCAGCGAGATCGACCGGGCGGGCTTGCCGTCCCGGGGCGCGGAAGCGGAAGGCGCCATCGTGAGATGGTCGTTGGTGCTGCCGATCATGGCCATGACGCTGCCGTCGTAGCGTGCCAATCGGGCATAACGGCGGCACGCCCGCGTCCGGCCTTGCCGCAGGCGTTAAGGCTTTGTTGACGGCGCGCGCTCGTCGGGATGCTCATGCCAGCATCCTCAGGTGGTGGCGGACCGTGAAGCGCGAGACCAGGCCGGCGATCGCCGCCACGACCAGCGCGACGAGGAGGACGGCACCATAGCCCGTCCAGCCGATCTCGAAGGCGCCGAACAGGGCCTGCAACTGCTCCGCCTCGGGCGTCGCGCTCCAGCGCGAAGCGAGGAAGCCGAGCACGCCGATCGTGGCGATCGCGGCGAGGCCTCCAAACAATCCGCCGCGGAGGCCGAGCCGGATGAAGCGGCTCTGGAATTCCCGCGCGATGAAATCGTCGTTGGCCCCGACGAAATGCAGGACCTCGACGCTGTCGCGGCTGCCGGCCATGGCGCCGCGCGTGGCGAAGGCGACGGCGAGAGCCGCCGCGGTCAGGACGAGCAGGACGATGGCGAAGCCCGAGGCGATGATGGTGCCGGCCATGGCGGAGAGGCGCCTGACCCAAAGCCGGTGGTCGTCCAGCGTCGCGGTCGGTACCTCGCGGCGCAGCGCCGCGCCGAAGCCGGCGAGATCGGCGCCGGCATCCGGCCTGAGCTTGAGCACGATCAGGCGCGGCACCGGCAATTCGACGAGATCGAGCCCCGTGCCGAGCCAGGGCTCTAGCAGCTTGTCCGATTCGGCCTTGGGCACGGCACGGACGCTCTCGACCTCCTTCAACCCGCTCGCGAGCATGACGGCGCGCGCCACGTCGTCGTCGATCTTGCGATGCGAGTCGGGGCGGACCTGGATGGTCATCTCGTTGGAGATGGCGCCGCGCCATTGATCGGAGGCGCGCGCGGCGAGGACGGCTGCGCCCGCGCTGAGCGAGGCGAGGAAGGTCAGGATCGCGATCACGGCCATCAGTGCGCGGCCGGCGACATTGTCGACGGGTACGAGCGGTTGGTCCCGGCGGAGATTGGCGGGCAGGCCGCGCTCTGCCCGCCCGGTTTCCCGGTCGCTGACCTCAGGCGTCGACATGCAGGTGTCCGTCGGCGAGCACGAGGCGCGGCGCGTCGTAGATATCCATCAGGTTGAGGTCGTGGGTCGCGATGACCACGGCGGTGCCGAGCGCCTGCAGCTCCATGAACAGCCGCAGCAGGCGCCGGCCCAAGCCGGGGTCGACATTGCCCGTCGGCTCGTCGGCGAGCAGGAGCTCGGGCCGGCTGATCAGGGCGCGGGCGATCGCGGCGCGTTGCTTCTCGCCGCCGGAGAGGACGGGGGGCACGGCATGCATGCGTTCGCCGAGCCCGACCCAGCGCAGCAATTCGACGACCTCGGCGCGGTAGCTCGCCTCCTCCTTGCCGAGGACGCGCAGCGGCAGCGCGACATTCTCATAGACGGTGAGGTGATCGAGCAGGCGGAAATCCTGGAAGACGACGCCCATGCGGCGGCGGAAGGCGGTGAGCGTGTCGGGATCCAGCCGCGAGACGTCCTGGCCGAACAGGTTGACCAGCCCGCGCGTCGGCTTCAACGCCATCAGGATGAGGCGCATCAGCGTCGTCTTGCCGGCGCCGGAGGGGCCGGTGAGGTACTGGAACGAGCGCGGCTCGATGCTGAAGTTGATGTCCTTCAGCACCTCCGGGCCCATGCCGTAACGCAGGCCGACATTCTCGAACCGAACCAAACGGTCTTCCTCGCTGAACCGATCTCTTGCGAATCCGCAGACGATCCTACACCGCAAGCCGGGGGGCGCGGAAAGATCGTGATGCGACCAATCTGCCCCAGCGATTCTTCACGGAGCGTTAACCATAAATTGCGCCAATGGAGACGCGCGCAACGGCTGCCGTCATGCGGCGCCTTGCCGCCGGCCAAGGCACGGGGGCAACGTCGGCCGGGCCGAATCGCTCATGGCCACCGGTTTGAAGGAGTTGGCTCGCACCCATGCTGATCGTCTGCCCATCCTGCGCGAGCCAGTATGAGCTCGACGCGGCCAAACTGGGGCCGGAAGGGCGCAAGGTGCGATGCGCCGGCTGCAAGACGTCGTGGCATGTCGAACCTACCGCATTTCCCGAGCCGCCCAGCGCGGCGGAGACCCAGGCGCTGCTCGCCGAGGAGCTGGAGCGCGCCGCGTCGATCGAGGCCGAGATCACCGCAATCGCCGCCGAAGGCGCGCGCCAGGATGAGGCCGGGGAGGCACCTGCCGTCGAGGCGCCGCCTGCCGCCGGGCCGAAGCGCCGCGGCAAGCCTTCCGGCAAGGCGCGCAAGGCGCCAGGCGCCATTCTGCGTCGCGGAGGGGCCGGGCTGCCGGCTGTTGCCGCGCTCGCGGGACTTGTCTTGCTTGGCGGCGTGGTCTGGCAGCGCGAGGCGGCGGTCCGTGCGGCGCCGCAGCTTGCAGGCCTGTTCGAGAAGATCGGCATGCCCGTCAATGTCCGGGGTCTCAGCCTCAGCTCGATCGAAAGTGGCCTCGTCGAGGACGGGCAGAACCGCTTCCTCGTCGTCGAGGGGGATGTCACCAACGTCACCAAGAGCAAGACCATGGTGCCGCCGATCGAGGTTGCGGTCAGGGATGCCGCCGGCGCGACGCTCTACACCTGGACGACCGAGCCGCCGCGCACGAGCTTGCAGCCGGCGGAGCTGATCCGCTTCCGGGCACGGCTGGCCTCTCCGCCGGAGCAGGGGCAGTCGGTCAGGGTGCGCTTCACCTCGGCGCAGAGCGCGGCCAATCTCGCCAGCAAGCACTGAGGCTGCTAGGACGGGTATCTGTCGACCGAGCCGGACCAGCAGCCGGACGGTGTTCACATATTGTCGCCTCAACAGGCCTTCGGCGCATCGGCGTCACGCGGGGCCGGCTGCGGCCGGGTATCGAAACGGAGTCATCATGCCGGAACGGCGCATCAGGGTTCTCTACGACGAAGCGACGATCGCGCGGCGCAACGAGGAGATGGCGCAGGCCATCGCGGCCAGCAACCCGAAGGACCTGCTCGTCGTTGCCGTCCTGAAGGGCAGCTTCATGTTCGCCGCCGACCTGATCCGGGCGATGCACCGCACCGGGCTCTCGCCGCAGGTCGAGTTTGTCCATCTGTCGAGCTATCTCTCGGGAACCGTCTCCTCGGGCCAGGTCGAGATCCTGCGCGATGTCCAGAGCGAAGTGCGCGGGCGCGATGTGCTGCTGGTCGACGATATCCTCGAATCCGGCCGGACGCTGGCCTTCGCCAAGGACCTGCTGGCGGCGCGGGGGGCTGCCAAGGTCTCCACCGCCGTGCTGCTGGAGAAACCGCATAAGCGGGCGGTCAACATCCAGGCGGATTATGTCGGCTTCGAATGCCCCGACTATTTCGTGGTCGGCTACGGCATGGACGTGGCCCATTCCTATCGACAGCTGCCCTTCGTCGGCGTGGTCGAGACCGATGATCAGGCCGGATTACCCGGTATCTGAGGAGCGTTCATGTCACGTATTCTGGTCGTCGATGACGAGGAGCCGCTGCGCGTGCTGGTCGCGCGCGGCCTGAGCCTCGATGGACATAGCTGCCTGACCGCATCGGACGGGGCCGAGGCGCTCGACATCCTCGAAGCCGAGCAGGGGCGCTTCGACCTGCTGCTGACCGATATCCGCATGCCGCTGATGGACGGGATCGCGCTGGCGCTCGCCGCCAAGCAGCAGTTCCCGGAGCTGACGATCATGCTGATGACCGGCTATGCCGAGCAGCGCGAGCGGGCCAAGAGCCTTGAGACGATCGTGTCTGAGGTGATGGCCAAGCCCTTCACCATCGCGGAATTGCGCGCGACCGTGATGAAGGTGATCGAACGCTCGATCGGGTAGCTGTATTGCGGGACCCGCGCGACGGCCAGCATTCCAACGGGCGCCTTCTGCGTGGTCAGGTCCAAATCCCCTTCGCCTTCGCGAGATAACGCGCCCGTTCCGACAGCCCGTTGCGGCCGCCGTTGATCAGCCTGGTCACGCGTTCGCTATCGTCGGCATCGGCGGCTACGTTGATGGCGCGCTCGGTCCAATAGGCGAAAGCGACGCGCAGCGAGGTCTCTGGCTCCTTCGCCCGCCCGGGCTCGGCTTCGAGGTCGATGCCGAGGATCTGGCCGAAGCGGTGGTAATTGGCTCGGCCGGTCAGCTGGAAGATGCCGCGGCCGTGATAGCGGATGCCGTCGCCGGTTTGGGTGTTGCCGAGATCGCGCCGGCCCTCGTAGCGGACGAAATAGGCGGGACCGCCATATTCCTCGAGCGTGCGGAAGCCGTCGGTCTCATGGGCGGCCTGCGCCAGGAAATGGCAGATGCGCAATTGCGTCGTGACGGCGTGGTCGTAGGCGAGTTGATCGAAGCGCTCGGCGATGCCGGCGACGATCGCGGCATTGGCTGAGGGAGCGAGACCCAGCAGGCGCTCGCGGGTCACAGCCAAGGCCGGTTCGGTGGGACGACCGGGGCCGAACCAGGTTCCGATGGCGCGCATCGACATGAAAATGCCCTCCCGAGAAGGAGGGCATCATCGCCGCTGCCGCGAGGCCGGGGATAAAATGCGCCGGCGAGAGGAAATCAGCCGCTGACGGCGGTGTACTCGGTTTCGATCGAGGAGGTGTGAACCTCGTGGTCGAAGCCGTAGATATGGATCGAGATCGCTTCGCCCGGTCCGAAATTGCGCATGCGATGGATATTCGGGCCCGAGGGCAGCATGCAGGCGACATAGCCGGGCTTGCGCTCCTGCTCCTCGGTCGGCACGGCGCGATTGGTGTCGATGGCGCGATACCAGGTCTCGGTCACGGTGCCGGAGACCACGCCGAAGCAGCAGGAGCAATGATGGTCGTGGATCGAGGTGGCCGAGCCCTCGCCCCAGACGATCGCCCAGACGCTGACGGCCTCGTTGCCCGCGAGCAGGTTGCGGCTATAGCTGCCGGCCTTGCGCTCCAGCGGCAGGCGCTGGATCAGGTCGGGCATGGCGACGAACTCCTGCAGCACCTCGCGCGCGGCGCTCAGATAGTCGCGCGTCAGCGTGCCCGCATCGGTCCGCAGGTTGCGCAACACGGCCCCGCGCCGCTCCTCGCTAAGAAAACCCTGCATGCCATTCCCCTCTCGATCAGTTGGAGAAATCATACGCGTCGAAAGCGGGAAGCGGTTTGCGGAGATGGAGAATTTTCATCCCCATTTGGAATTATATGCCCATCATGCGATAATACATGGAAATTATTCTCTGCTTCACTCTCCAAGAGGGAAGCAGATTCCGATTTTCGCGAGGAGCCATGGCCAAGCTCGATGCCTTCGACCTGCGCATCCTGGCGCGCTTGCAGGAGGATGCGAGCCAGCCGCTCGCCGAACTCGCCGAGGCGGTGGGACTGTCATCCTCGCCCTGCTGGCGGCGGGTGCAGAAGCTGGAGGAGGGCGGCTATATCAAGCGGCGCGTCGCCCTGCTCGATCGTGACAAGCTCAAGGCCGGCGTCACCGTCTTCATCGCGGTCAGGACGGCGCGGCATTCGATGGAATGGCTGGAACGCTTCCATGCCGCCGTGCAGGACCTGCCGGAGATCGTCGATTTCTACCGGATGAGCGGCGAGATCGACTACCTGCTCAAGGCCTGCGTCTCCGACATCGCCGCCTATGACGCGCTCTACAAGAAGCTGATCTCGCGCATCGACCTCAGCGACGTGACCTCGATGTTCGCGATGGAGGAGCTGAAGTCGACCTCGGCGATCCCGCTGGGCTTTGCCGAGCGCTAATCCGCAGAGCCATGACAAAGGGAGCGGCTTACCGCTCCCTTCGTCGCTCCGACAGGCCTGATGGCTCAGAAGCGGTAGGTCACGCCCGCGGCGATCAGCCAGGGGTCGATCTTGACCTTGCCGGCGACAAGGCCGTTGTTCACCTTCACCTTGGGCTCCAGGAAGAGCTTCTTGACGTCGAAGTTGAAGCCCCAATGCTGGTCGATCATATAGTCGAAGCCGGCCTGGAGGGCGAAGCCGAAGGAGTCCTTCAGGTCGAAATCGGTGAAGCCGCCCTTGGCCTTCTCGTTGAAGAACACGGTGTAGTTCACGCCCGCGCCGACATAGGGCTTGAAGGCGCCGAGATCGGTGAAGTGGTATTGCAGCATCAAGGTCGGCGGCAGCAGCCAGGCTGAGCCGATGCGCGCCCCGGCAAGGCTGCCCGCGCCCTTCACGTTATGCGGGGTGACGCCGAGGACGAGTTCGGCGGCGATGTTCTTCGTGAAGAAATAGGTGATGTCGAGCTCGGGCACGACCGAGTTCGAGATATCGACCTTGCCGCCGACGATTGGCGCGCCGCCGATGTTCAGGCTGGCCTTCTCCTGCGGGACGACGAAAAGCGCACGGCCGCGGATCATCCACGGGCTCCACTGCGTCAGGACAGGCGCGATCGGGGCCACCTTGGTGGACGGCAGGTCTGCCGCCTGCGCGCCGGTCAGCGCGGTGGCGCCGAGCAGCGCGGCGGCGAGGGAAAGGGTGATCGAACGAAACGTCATGGCGGAAGCCCCTGGAGTGGTAAGCCGGGCTGCCTGTCGGCATCTCCAGCTCATGGCTCCATCAGCGCCTGTTTCGCGCGACGCGAATTGATGCGGATCAACCGCGGGGGAGGCGGCGGCCTGCTGTGACTTTCAGGTCACGGAAGCCGATCAGGCCTTCGTGACCTTCTGATAGTCCTTCACGTCCGAGAAGGTGATGTCGGGCGCGCGCTCGGCGTCGTATTTCAGCGTGAACTGGCTGGACGCCATGAAGACCGGGTCGCCGTCGAGATCGTCGGCCATGGCCGAGGGCTTGTGGCCGACGAATTTCTGCAGCGCCACCTTGTCGTCCGAAGAGACCCAGCGGGCGATCGAGAACTGGCAGGGCTCGAAATCGACGGGCAGCGAATATTCGGCGTCCATGCGCTCCTTGAGCACGTCAAGCTGAAGGGCGCCGACGACGCCGACGATGGCGGGCGCGCCGTCATGCGGCAGGAAGAGCTGGACGACACCTTCCTCGGCCATCTGCTGTAGCGCCTCGCGTAGCTTCTTGGCCTTCATCGCGTCCTTGAGCTTGACGCGGCGCAGGATTTCCGGGGCGAAGCTCGGCACGCCCTTGAAGACGATGTCCTCGCCCTCGGTCAGCGTGTCGCCGATGCGCAGGGTGCCGTGGTTCGGCAGGCCGACGATATCGCCGGCGAAGGCCTCCTCGGCGATCGAGCGGTCGCGGGCGAAGAAGAATTGCGGCGCGTTGAGCGGCATCGGCTTGCCGGTGCGGACGAGCTTGGCCTTCATGCCGCGTGACAGCTTGCCCGAGCAGATGCGCATGAAGGCGATGCGGTCGCGGTGGTTCGGGTCCATGTTCGCCTGGATCTTGAAGACGAAGCCGGTCATCTTCGGCTCGTCCGCCTCGATCGGGCGCTTGTCGGATGCTTGCGCGCGCGGGCTCGGCGCATAGCGGCCCAGAGCATCGATCAGGTCGCGCACACCGTAGTCGCGGAGCGCCGCGCCGAAATAGAGCGGGGTCAGATGGCCCTCGCGGAAGGCCTGGAGATCGAAGGGCTTCAACCCCTCGGCGGCGAGGAAGACTTCCTCGCGCCAGGTCTCGGCGGCGCCGTGCGGCAGCAATTCGTCGAAGAGCGGATCGTCCCAGCCCGAGACCTGGCGGTCCTCGGCGCGCTCGTCGCCCTTCTGGTTGCGGCGGAAGGTATTGGCCTTGAGATCGTAGGTGCCGACGAATTCGCGGCCGCGACCGACCGGCCAGGTCATCGGCGCGACGTCGAGCGCCAGCGTCGTCTCGATCTCGTTGATCAGGTCGAAGGGGTCGCGCGTCTCGCGGTCGACCTTGTTGATGAAGGTGACGATCGGGATGTCGCGGAGCCGGCAGACCTCGAACAGCTTCTTGGTGCGGTCCTCGATGCCCTTGGCGGCGTCGATCACCATGACGGCGGCGTCGACCGCAGTGAGCGTCCGATAGGTGTCTTCCGAGAAGTCCTCGTGGCCGGGCGTGTCGAGCAGATTGAAGACGTGGCCGCCATATTCGAAGGTCATCACCGAGGTGACGACCGAGATGCCGCGCTGGCGCTCGATCTTCATCCAGTCTGATGAGGTCTGGCGGCGGCCCTGCTTGGCGCGCACCTCGCCGGCGAGCTGAATGGCGCCGCCGAAATAGAGCAGCTTTTCGGTCAGCGTCGTCTTGCCCGCGTCCGGATGCGAGATGATGGCGAAGGTGCGCCGGCGCGCATGCGGTGCAGCGGAGGCCGCGGACGCTTCAAGGGTCGAAAGATCGGTCATGGCGCGCATGAAGACGGAAGGGGGGCGGAAGTCAATTGCGCTTGTTCGTTACGCCGCGTCGTCATTGCGAGGAGCGAAGCAACGAAGCAACCCAGGGGACTGGCTGAGCCGCTCACCCAGTCCCCCTGGGTTGCTTCGCTGCGCTCGCAATGACGGAGAGGACGGCCTTCCTGTTCAATTCTTCAGCCGATAGCCCGTCTTGAAGATCCAGCCGACGGTCGCGATGCAGGCGGCGAGGAAGATCAGGGTCATGCCGAGGCTGACACCCAGGCTGACATCGGCGAGCCCGTAGAAGCTCCAGCGGAAACCGCTGATCAGGTAGACCACCGGATTGAACAGCGTCACCGTCTGCCAGAAGGGCGGCAGCATCGAGATCGAGTAGAAGGAGCCGCCGAGGAAGGCGAGCGGTGTCACGATCAGCAGAGGAATGACCTGCAATTTCTCGAAGCCATCGGCCCAGATGCCGATGATGAAGCCGAACAGGCTGAAGGTCGTCGCCGTCAGCACGAGGAAGAGCAGCATCATCACGGGATGCTCGATCCGCAGCGGCACGAAGAAGGCGGCGGTCAACAGGATGATCAGGCCGAGCAGGATCGACTTGGTCGCGGCCGCGCCGACATAGGCGATCACCGCCTCCCACCAGGCGACGGGGGCGGAGAGCAATTCGTAGATCGTGCCGGTGAATTTCGGGAAATAGATCGCGAAGGAGGCGTTGGCGATGCTCTGCGTCAGCAGCGAGAGCATGATCAGGCCGGGCACGATGAAGGCGCCATAGGGCACGCCCTCGACCGATTGCATGCGCGAGCCGATCGCGCCGCCGAAGACGATGAAATAGAGCGAGGTCGAGAGCACCGGCGAGACGATGCTCTGCAAGGGCGTACGCCAGGTGCGGGCCATCTCGAAGCGGTAGATCGCGGCGATGGCGTGCAGGTTCAGGCCAGTCATCAGCGGCGCTCCTTGACGAGGCTCACGAAAATGTCCTCGAGCGAGCTCTGGCTGGTGCTGAGGTCGCGGAAGCGGATACCCGCCTCGGCCAGGCCCTGCAGCAAGGTGGTGATGCCGGTGCGTTCGGCCTGTGTGTCGTAGGTGTAGACGATCTCGTCGCCGGCGGCCGAGAGCTTGAGGTCGAAGCTCGCCAGTGCCTCCGGCACGGCCGCGATCGGCTGCTGGAGCTGGAGGGAGAGCTGCTTCTTGCCGAGCTTGCGCATCAGCTCGGCCTTCTCCTCGACCAGGATGATCTCGCCCTTGGAAATGACGCCGACGCGGTCGGCCATCTCCTCGGCTTCCTCGATATAATGGGTCGTCAGGATGATGGTGACGCCCTCGTCACGCAGGCGGCGCACCATCTGCCACATGTCCTGCCGCAGCTCGACATCGACGCCGGCGGTCGGTTCGTCGAGGAAGAGGATGCGCGGCTCGTGCGAGAGCGCCTTGGCGATCATGACGCGCCGCTTCATGCCGCCCGAGAGCATGCGGATCTGGCTGTCCTTCTTCTCCCAGAGCGAGAGGTCCTTGAGGATGCGCTCGATCAGGGCCGGGTCCTTCGGTTTGCCGAAGAGGCCGCGACTGAAATTCACCGTGGACCACACCGTCTCGAAGGCGTCGGTGGTCAGTTCCTGCGGCACGAGGCCGATGGCCGAGCGGGCGGCGCGGTAATCGCGGAGGATGTCGTGGCCATCGGCCGTGACCGTGCCGGTGCTCGGCCGGACAAGGCCGCAGATGATGCTGATCAGCGTCGTCTTGCCGGCGCCGTTGGGGCCGAGCAGGGCGAATATCTCGCCGCGCCTGATCGCGAGGTCGACCGATTTCAGCGCGCTGAAGCCGGAGGCATAGGTCTTCGAGAGGCCGGAGACCGAGATGATCGGCGAAGTCGTGTCTGGCATGGGCGGCATATAGGGGAGCTGTTGCGTGGTTGCGATGGCGGGATCATGCCGGGAAAGCATGATCGCCTGTCAGTTCATGGCGGGAAGCGCCGCCGCAAACGAGAAGGCCGGGCGCTGGGCCCGGCCTTCTCCAAGCGACGCAGCCGAACGCTACTTCATGAAGAACCACAACAGGATGACGAAACGCATGTGCAGCCCCTCGTTGGATCAACGATGCTGCGGCAACATCTTTCGGAGGGAGGACGTTTCTTTCCAGGGCTTGTCAGGCCGTTTCGAAAGCCTCGGCGCTCGGATGCCATTGCGGGTGGTAGCCGTGCTCCAGCGCCGCGAGCGTAGCGGGGGGCGTGAGCACCGTTACGAAGCCGGTCGGGCGTTCGCGCCGGCCGACATAACCACCGGGCGACCAGAGCAGGGCGGACGCCCCGCGCAGCGCCAGGAAACCTTCCTCGTTGCCGGAAAGCAGCATCGTGCCGTCGGGCAATCGCTCGGCCGGCAGCCGATGCGTGCGCTTCATCCGGCCGTCCCGGCGATCGGCGTCGAGGATGCGGTCGATCTCGGGAAAGAGCGGCGTCTCGGGGAGACCGAGGCCACGGACGAGCGCCTCGCGATAGGCGAGCGCATCCTGTCGCCGGCATTCCATGCAGGGGCGATGCCCTGCGGCGAGCGCCGTCACCTCGTCGCAGAAGAACAGTTCGGTATAGCCGCGGCCCCAGACCTTGCGCTTGCGCCCCTTGAAGGAGAGGACGCAGCAGAGCCACTGGCGCGTCGCCTGCATGCGGGTGGGGACTTCATGCGCCGAGGGGTCGTGGAAGCGGCCGCCACGGTTGCCATAGAAGGTGCCGCGCGCCGGATCGGCGAAGAGCGTGCCATCGGGTCTGACGCGGTTGGGAAGGGGCATGTGATGGCTCGCCGAGCTTGATCGTCATCAGCATTGCGACCGGGGGCGACAGGCCATGGCAGCAGCGCCCGGCCCTGCGGCGTTGCGACGGTTGGCGCATCAGATGACCTAAGGCAAGCTGGTGCCATCCGGAAAGGCGGGGGCGGTGATGGACGACACGCGCAACGCGGCTGAGGTTCAGGCGTCGCACCCCGCGCCGTCGCGGCTGATCGCGCATCCCGATCGAGGCACGATCCTGGGCGAGGTGCATGCCCGCCCCTTCGCGCCGATGGCGACACCGAGCCGCGTCCTGCATTTCGCCTTCCTGACCGATGGCGAGCAGGCCGCCGCGGATCGCGCGGCGCTGGCGCGCTTCTGTGCCGAGCGCGGCGTCGCCGGCCCCTTGGAAGGGGCCAAGCATCATCGCGCACGGCTCAACGATACCGGGCTGCGCTGGGAGCAGCATAGCGAGTTCACCACCTATAGCTGGGAATTGCCGGCCAATGGCGGCCAGCCCTTCGAGCCGCCGCCCACGATGCTGCCGCAGCCGATGCTCGAACTGCCGCAACCGGGGCCGCATCTCGTCTCGGTCGACCTGCATCTGATCGTCGAGCGGCCGACCGAGGGGTTCGACAGGCTTTTCGATGCCTCCAGCCTGGCGGTGGTCTCGGTCGATGGCGGCGCGGCCATGGCGGCGACCGATTTCCGGGCCTGTGCCGACGGGTTCGTCCGCATCCTGGTGCGGGACCGGGCATTGACGCCGGCTCAGGCGGGCGCGCTGGTGCAGCGTCTGCTGGAGATCGAGACCTACCGCACGCTCGCCCTTCTCGGCCTGCCCGAGGCCCATCGCGTCGGGCCCTTCGTCCGCTCGACGGAGGAGGCGCTGGTGCGCATCGCCAGCACGATGACGCGGACCGACGGACTTGCCGCCGACAACGCCCTGCTCGACGAGATGACGGCGCTCGCCGCCAGGCTCCAGGCTGAGGCGACCGTGGCCGGCTACCGCTTCGGCGCCAGCCGCGCCTATAGCGACATCGTGCAGCAACGGCTTGCCGCGATCGGCGAGCAGCCGCATGAGGGCTGGCCGACGATCTCTGCTTTCCTGTCGCGCCGGATGGCGCCGGCGATGCGGACCTGCCAGATGCTGGTCGGGCGGCTGGCCGATCTCTCGCGCAATCTGGGGCGGGCCTCCAACCTGCTGCGCACCCGCGTCGACGTCGCGCTGGAGCAGCAGAATCGCGACCTGCTGGCCGCGATGAACGAGCGCACACGGCTGCAACTGCGCCTGCAGCATACGGTCGAGGGCCTGTCGGTCGCTGCCATCGCCTATTACGTCGTCAGCCTGTTCGGCTATCTCGCGAAGGGAGCCAAGGAGGCGGGCTGGCCGATGCCGGATATCGGCGTCGCGACGGCCCTGTTCGTGCCGGTGGCGCTGGCCGGCGTCTGGCTGGCGGTCAGGCGCATCCGACGCGGGCATCACGAAAGTTGAGTTCGCACGGACAGAATTGCGCCGCTTTTCTGCGGTCCCGTCAGCGGAGGCTTAACGCTAGAAGCAAGTCGGCTGCGGCCCCTAATGCATTTGAAGGGGTTTCGGCGGCATTCTCGCCGTGACAAGGCCATATCTCGATGGCCCGGATCTGAGGGAAACATGGATCTGATCGTACGCCTGTTCCTGCGTCTCGGCGCACTGCTTGCGCCGCCTGTCGCGCCGCAACCCGTTCCCGTGCCGGTGCGCAGCCGCGGTCCTCGCCGGCTGGTCGACCCGAGAGCCTGAAGCGTTCCGCACCGTTCGATCGCAGCCTCCAAGGCGGCAGGCTCGTCGACGGGCAACAAAAATAGGCCGGCTTGCGCCGGCCTTTTGAGTCTTGGGTCTCGAAACAGGGCCGTCCGGGGAAGCTCAGTAGTAGCCGCAGACCCGGCGGTAGCCGATGACATTGCCCCAGCGGTCGAAGCGTTCGACCATGTCGCAGGAGCGGACGGGGGCCGGGGCGTCATAGTAGCCGTAGCCATAGGCGGGGCGGGTGGCGCCTGCGATGATCGCGCCCGCAGCGATGGCCCCGACCACACCGGCCCCGACACCCCAGCCGCCGTAGCGGTAACCCCAGCGCGGGCGCGCCTCGGCGCCGGAAGCCATGAAGGTGGCGGCCAGGGTCACGGCCGCGAGGGTCGCGGTCAGCGTCTTGCGGAACGTGGTCATGCTCGTCTCTCCCGATCGTTGCGAGAGCGAAGATGTCGCCCTCTATGCCCATTGGTCGCGGGCACGGATCGATCGGTTCAAAGAGACGGGGAATTATTTTCCGGACCAGTCCGGGCATGCCCCGCGGCAGCCATTCGGCGAGAGGCTCGGGCCGAAAGGGGCGGTGGCGTCGCTCCCGGGCGGGAACGACGCCACGAAGGTTGCCGGTGGCAAGCGGGCGTTCCTGCCGGGATTGGCCCTCCCGCCCGCAGCAATGGGCCATCCGGCGTCAGCCAGACGCAATCCGATAGGTGTCAGACCTTGGCCGCGCTGGCGGCCGCGTCGATATTGGCGACGAGTTCGGCATCGAGGCCGAGCGAGCCGGCGAGACCGGCGAGGAAGTCCTTCTCGGCGGCATTGTCCGGATTGATGGCGATGCGCGCCGCCGTGTAGATCTGCGCGGCAAGCTCGGGGCTCTCGGCCGCCTCGACCAGCGTATCGATCGAAGCCGGGTTCGCCAGCTCCTGCGCCAGCCACTCATGGGCCTCCTGCTCGAGGCCAGCCTCCTTCAGGCCGCCGAGGATGGCATTGCGCTCCTCGGCGTCGATATGGCCGTCGGCGGCCGCTGCCGCGATCATCGCGCGGATGAAGGTCAGTGTCGTCGCCTCGCTCGCCGCCTGCGGCTCGAAGCCGGTTCCGGCCGGGGCGGGCAGCAGCTCCTGCTGGCTGGCGTCGAGCAGCGGTTTGCCGGCCTGATAGTTCTGGTAGGCCTTGTAGGCGAGGCTGCCGATCAGGGCGAGGCCACCAAGCTTGGCGGCGGAGCTCGCGACCGCGCGGCCCGTGCTGGTGCCGAAGACAAGGGCGCCGAGGCCGCCGAGCACCGCAGTCGCCAAAGCCGGGTTGCTGTTGAACATGCCCTTGGCCTGCTCGATCAGCTGGTCGGGCGTCCTGCCGCCGGTGACCCGGCCGAGCGCATCGCCGGCGCCTTGCTGCACGCCCGTCTGGCGCGCCGCATCGCCCAGGCCCTGCGTCGCCTGGGTCAGGATCTGCCCCGCCAGTCCGCCGAGGCCGCCCGAGCGCTGGACCTGATCGGCCAGCCCGCCGAGCATGCCGCCGAGGCCGCCCTGCTGCCCGGCCTGTGCGCCGGCCTGGCTGCCGGCGCTGATCAGGGCGTCGAGCAGGGATTTGGCGTTGAACATGTCTCTGTTTCTCCTGTTGGCGGCCGTCATGCCGCGCAGTCGAGATCGATCAGCCGCATGAAAGCGGCGCGACCAAGGCGCCAGTTTGCACAGCTCGGCGCTCAAGTCATCGGCAGAGGTAGCAGTCCCGGTTCCTTCAGCGTTTCCAGCGCGATTTCAGAGCGGACGCGGGCCACGCTCTCATGCGGCATCAGGATTTCGTTGACGAGCTGGGCGAGCGCCTTCAGGTCGCCGACCGCGACCTTGAGCAGATAATCGGCTTCGCCGGTCAGGGCATGGGCTTCGAGGATCGCGGGCGTCAATCGCACGAGGTCGCGGAAGCGGCGGGCATTGTCGCGGGTATGGGTATCGAGCGCGACATGGATGAAGACGATGACGCCGAGGCCGACGGCGGAAGGCTCCAGCGCCGCGCGGTAGCCGCGAATCACGCCTTCCTGCTCCAATCGCTGCCGCCGGCGCGAGACCTGGCTCGCGGACAGTCCGACCGTTTCGGCCAGCGCTGCGTTGGTCAGGGAGGCGTCGTTCTGGAGCGCGTCCAGAAGGCGCCAGTCGAGAGCGTCGAGCGTAGCCATATCATGCATCCATGGCGCCATTGATGCGTAGATCATGCATCGAGATTTCTGAACGAGGCAAGTTTGCATGCAAATCGCCTGATGCTTGCGCGATCATGGGCCATCCCGACAAGAGCAGACAGGAGGAATGCCCATGGGTCCGTTTCCGCACGACGCCGCTCCGCCCGCGATCTCGGCTGCCAACCCAATGGGGACGGACGGTTTCGAATTCGTCGAGTTCGCCCATCCCGAGCCGGAGAAGCTCGGCGCCCTGTTCGAGACGATGGGCTTCACCAAGGTCGCACGCCACCGCTCGAAGCAGGTGACGCTCTATCGGCAGGGCGACGTGAATTTCGTTGTCAATGCCGAGCCCGATTCCTTCGCCCAGGCCTTCGCGGTTCAGCACGGCCCCTGCGCCTGTGCCATGGCTTTCCGCGTCGTCGATGCCAAGCACTCCTTCGAGCGGGCGGTTTCGCTCGGCGCCGAGCCCTATGAGAGTGCGATCGGGCCGGGCGAACTCGCGATCCCCGCCGTGCGCGGCATTGGCGGCTCGCTGCTCTATTTTGTCGATCGCTATGGCGAGAAGGGCTCGATCTGGGACGTCGATTTCGAGTGGATCGGCGAGCGCGATCCGCATCCGGAGCAGGCCGGCCTGTATTACCTCGACCACCTCACCCATAACGTCATGCGCGGCCGCATGGACCATTGGGCCGACTGGTACGGCAAGCTGTTCAATTTCCGCGAGATCCGCTTCTTCAATATCGAGGGCAAGCTGACCGGCCTGATCTCGCGGGCGCTGACCTCGCCCTGCGGCAAGATCCGCATCCCGATCAACGAGTCGCTCGACGACAAGAGCCAGATCGAGGAATACCTGCGCCAGTACAAGGGCGAGGGCATCCAGCATGTCGCGATGGGTTCGCGCGACATCTATGCCAGCGTCGAGGCCCTGCGCGGCAACGGCCTGCCGTTCATGCCGTCGCCACCCGCGACCTATTACGAGAAGGTCGATGCCCGCGTGCCGAACCATGGCGAGCCGGTCGAGCGGCTCAAGGCCAATGGCATCCTGATCGATGGCGAGGGCGCGGTCGCGCTCGGCGAGAAACAGGGGCGGATGAGCAAGGTGCTGCTGCAGATCTTCTCGGCCACGGTGGTCGGACCGATTTTCTTCGAGTTCATCCAGCGCAAGGGCGATGACGGTTTCGGCGAGGGCAATTTCCGCGCACTCTTCGAATCGATCGAGGAAGACCAGATCCGCAGGGGCGTGCTGAGCCCGGCGGCTGCGGAGTAAATAGGCCAGGCTCCAGCAGCATCAGACGTCATTGCGAGCGCAGCGAAGCAATCCAGGGGCGGTAGAACTCTACGTTCCCCTGGATTGCTTCGTCGCTGACGCTCCTCGCAATGACGGAGAGCATCGATCGGGCGAAGGGCAATTCCTACGGCGTGAGCTTCCGCATCAGGAGCGGCGCCCCGACCGCCGGGTCCTTGCGCCACTGGCCGTTCTCGAAGACGAGGTCGGTGCCGTGGCCGCGCCGGGCGACGAGCGTCAGGCGGCCCTCGGCATAGCGCCAGCCGACGGGGTCGAAGATGGTCAGCCCGGTATCCGGACACATCCCCTCGAAAGCGGCGGCCTGGCGGCCATCGGCAGATGCGGGCGAGAGCACGAGCCGGCAAGCCTCGCGGTTCTGCTGGCGCATCAGGACATAGCGGCCCGGCAGGGAAGAAGGCGCTGGCGCCGTCGCGGGGTCGACGGCCGTGATGCGCTGGGCCGCGCTCGCCGCCGGATTCTGTGGGGCTTTCGGGGAAACGCGCGGATGGTCCCGCGACGCGAGCTTGTAGGCCTTGCCGTCGCTGCCCTTGCCGTCGAGGCCGGCTTCGGGCGTACCGCTCTGGAAACCGACGAGTTCCTTGCCGCCAGCATCCATGAACTGGGGCTGTCCGCTCCCGTTCAGCGTCCAGGACACGGCGGTGTCGAGGATGGGCAGAGCACGCCGGCAGGTGGCAGGGAAGCGCAACTGGCGCCGATTGCCGGCTGGCTCCGCACCGAGGGTGACGGTGCAGCTTTTCGATGCATCGGCGAGCCCGAGCTCCCAGGCGCCCAGCCAGCGGCGGATCGCCTCAGGAGCCTTGTCGGCGCCACGCGGCAGCGGCGCCGTCTGGGCGACCGCCGGCAGGGCGCCGGCGGCGAGGATCAGGAGCGGCAGCAGCCGGCGGATCAGGCCTTTTTCCATGGTGTCTCCGACACGGGCGTCAGCGGCCCCTTGCCATCGAACCATGAAACCATGTTGTCGACCAGAAGCTGGCCCATCGCTTCGCGGGTATGGACCGAAGCCGAGCCGACATGGGGCAGCAGCACGGCATGCTCGATCGCGATCAGCTCTGCGGGCACGCGCGGCTCGTCCTCGAACACGTCGAGGCCGGCGGAGAGGATGGTCTTGTCGTTGAGCGCCTTGATCAGCGCCTGCTCGTCGACGACCGTGCCGCGACCGACATTGACCAGGATGCCGTTGGGGCCCAGCGCCTTCAGCACCTCGGCATTGATGATGTGATGGGTCGAGGCTCCGCCCGGCGCGACCGAGATCAGCGTGTCGACATCGGCGGCCATGTCGACCAGCGAGGGATAGTAGGGATAGGACACGTCAGGCTGGCGCGAGCGGCCGTGATAGACGACCGGCAGACCGAAGGCCTCGACACGCTGCGCCACCGCCTTGCCGATGCGGCCGAGGCCGACGATGCCGACCTTGCGCCCGCGCAGCGAGGTGGTGAGCGGATAGGCGCCCTTCAGCCACTTGCCTTCGCGCAGGTAGCGATCGACCTGTGGGAGCTGGCGGACGGTGGCGATCAGCAGGCCAAGCGCGAGATCGGCGACCTCGTCGGTGAGCACGTCGGGCGTGTTGGTGACGGTGAGGCCGCGCCGGCCCGCCTCGGCAGCGTCGACATGGTCGTAGCCGACGCCGAAGCTGGAGATGACCTCAAGCTTGGGCAGCGCATCGAAAAGCGCGCCGTCGACCCGGTTGTGGCCGCCGCCGGCGGCGACGCCGCGCACGCGATCCGCGACCTCGCGCAGCAGGGCATCGCGATCCGCCGCCTTCCACAGTTCGTGGACGGTGAAGCGCGCCTTGAGCTGGTCGGCGGCATAGGCCATCAGCGGGCCGGTCATGACGATTTCGGGCTTGGTGGAGGCTGTCATTGTCGGGCTGTCCGTGTGGGGTGGCGAAGGTCGTTGATTCGGCTGGTCTGAATCGATTAAAATGCAATGGCGCAGCCTGCCGGGACGGCATAGCCCCGCCGCCGCATGAGCGCTATCCGAACACGCTTCGCTGTCGATGCGAAGCGTTTATTTAGTATGCTTTATTCTGGCGATCTTCCCAGTCTCCGTGGCGACATGCGTGCCGAGCGATGCCAGCGTCGTGTTCAGGCTGTCGATGACCAGGCCGGCCATGCGGGCCGAGGCGAGGTCGCCGTCGCGATCGATGATGGCG
Organism: uncultured Allobosea sp.; assembly: GCF_945956895.1. Lineage (GTDB taxonomy): Bacteria > Pseudomonadota > Alphaproteobacteria > Rhizobiales > Beijerinckiaceae > Allobosea. The sequence goes on from NZ_CAMFJF010000006.1 coordinate 84,839, forward strand.
AGCAGCACATGCTCGTGGTCGGGCAGGGATTCGATATAGGCGGCCTCGTCGCCCGTCTTCAGCAGCAATGACCATTGCAGCGTCGCGATGACTGCGCTGGAGAGGCATTGCAGCGCGGCGTTCTGGCACGCGGCGAAGATCGCTTCGTGGAAGGCGAGGTCGGCCCGGATCGTACTTTCGGCGTAAGGCGTGCCGTCGGCCATGCCGCGATAGGCCGCCTCGATGCGGGCGATATCGGCCGAGGTCCGGCGCTGTGCGGCGAGGCGGGCGGCGCTGGGCTCGACGAAACGGCGCAACTCGAAGAGATCGCGGATGAATTTCTCGTTGGGATCGGCCTCGAAATGCCAGGACAATACGTCGGGGTCGAGCAGGTTCCAGCGTTCGCGCGGCGCGGCGCGGGTGCCGCTCTTCGGGCGCGCCTCGACCAGCCCCTTGGCGGTCAGGATCTTGACAGCCTCGCGATAGGCGGTGCGCGAAACCGATATTTCCGAGCGCAGGTCGTCCTCGTTCGGCAGGACCTCGCCGGCCCGGACGCTGCCGGTGATGATCGCGACGGCGAGCTTCTGGGCGACCTGGCCGAAAAGCCGGTCCGGATTGAGCGTCGTCGGCCGCGAGAAGTCGCGTACGCGCATCGCTGGTACCCCTCCCTCGGGCGCCTCGGGTCAGCCTGAATTTGCGGCATGGCCGAGGCTGTGGCGGCGCTTGACAGGGCCGCTTCTATCGTATGACTTTATCGTAGATTGGAACGGACACAATCGCCCGGAACAGGGATGTCCGCTTTCATCATTCGGTCACAAGAAGCCGATTGTGGTCACAAGCCGCCCAAGGGCGAGCCTGGGATCAGGGAACGGAAAGCAGGGAAGGACGGCATGGCCTCAGTCCAGATCGCCGATGTGCGCAAGGCCTACGGGTCGACGCAGGTCATTCACGGCGTCGATATCGACATCAACGACGGCGAGTTCGTCATCCTGGTCGGCCCGTCGGGCTGCGGGAAGTCGACCCTGCTGCGCATGATCGCGGGGCTCGAGAACATCTCGGGCGGCGAGATTCGCATCGGGCCGAAGGTGGTGAACGACGTTCCGCCGAAGGAGCGCGACATCGCCATGGTGTTCCAGAACTATGCGCTCTATCCGCATATGACGGTCGCCGACAACATGGCCTTCTCGATGAAGCTCCGAAAGGCGCCGAAGAGCGAGATCGACGAGCGCGTCAACAAGGCTGCGCAGATCCTGGGCCTCGCCAAGCTGCTCGATCGCTATCCGCGCCAGCTCTCCGGCGGCCAGCGTCAGCGCGTCGCCATGGGCCGCGCCATCGTGCGCGATCCGCAGGTCTTCCTGTTCGACGAGCCGCTCTCGAACCTCGACGCCAAGCTGCGCGTGCAGATGCGCACCGAGATCAAGGAGCTGCACCAGCGCCTGAAGACCACCACGGTCTATGTCACGCACGACCAGATCGAGGCCATGACCATGGCCGACAAGATCGTCGTGATGCATGACGGCATCGTCGAGCAGATGGGTGCCCCGCTCGATCTCTACGACAACCCGGCGAACCTCTTCGTCGCCGCCTTCATCGGCTCGCCCTCGATGAACCTGCTCAAAGGCAAGATCGTCGGTAACGGCTTCGAGACCGAGGGCGGCACGGTCTGGCCGATCGGCAAGCACCCGATCGGCTCCGATGGGCTGTCAGCGGTGCTGGGCATCCGCCCCGAGCATATCCGGCTCGATCCCAACGGCCTGAAGGCCGAGGTCGCGGTCGTCGAGCCGATGGGCTCGGAGACGCAGGTCGTCGTCCGCTGCGGTGGGCAGGACCTGACCTGCATCTTCCGCGAGCGCATCTCGGCCAAGCCCGGCGAGACGATCGGCATCACCCCCGATACCAGCGTGACGCATCTTTTCGACGCCGCGACCGGCAAGCGGATCTAGGGCACGCAACCGTCCGGATTGCGCTGCGATCCGGTCGAGCCGCGCGTTCTTGATGCCTAGGTTCGAGACGGCTTCCGATCCGGGCGATCCAGCCCGATCGGGCCAGCTCCAAGGAATTCGCCGCCGCGCAAAAGGCGGGCGGCGGATGATCGCTGTCAACGCCCATCATCATGCAGGACGGTGGTCCCATGCAGGCCGCCGCCGCACCAACGGAGGAGACGGTTTCCATGAGCATTTCAAGAAGAGACGTTCTGATCGGCGGCGCCGGGCTCGCCGCGGGGGCGACGCTGCCGCTCGCGCCGTCCATCGCGCAGGCCAAGATCGAGCCGGGCGCGAGCTTACGCGTGCTGCGCCCGACCAAGTTCGTCGATCCCGACCAGGCCATCTTCAACGAGAACACCGAGGCCTTCACGAAGGCGACCGGCGTGCAGGTCAAGGTCGACTATGCCGGTTGGGAGGATTTGCGCCCGCAGACGGCTGTGACCGCCAATACCGGCGCCGGGCCGGATGTCGTCGTCGGCTGGGCCGATGATCCGCATATCTTCTCGGACAAGCTGATCGACCTTACCGACATCGCCGAGGGGCTCGGCAAGAAATACGGCGGCTGGTACCCGATCGCCGAGAAATACGGCAAGAAGGACAAGACCAGCCAGTGGGTCTCGATCCCGATGGGCGCCTCCGGTGCGCCGGCGGTCTATCGCGAATCCTGGGTCAAGGAAGCGGGCTTCGACACCTTCCCGAAGGATCTCGACAACTTCCTCAAGCTCTGCCGCAAGCTCAAGGAGATCGGGCATCCCGCCGGCTTCGCGCTCGGCAATGCGGTTGGTGATGGCAACGCCTTCTGCAACTGGCTCGTCTGGACCCATGGCGGCTACATGGTCGACGAGAACAACAAGGTCGCGATCAACTCGAAGGAGACGATCGAGGCGCTGAAATACGCCAAGGCGCTCTACGAGACCTTCATCCCCGGCACGCTCTCCTGGCTCGACATCAGCAACAACAAGGCGCTGACGGCCGGTGAAATCGGCCTGACCCAGAACGGCGTCTCGCTGTATTTCTCGATCAAGAACTCGAAGGACGAGAAGACCGCGGCGATCGGCAAGGACCTGAACCACGCCACCATGCCGGTCGGTCCGCTCGGGCGCCCGTCGGAGCCGGCGCTGATCATCAACGCCATGGCGTTCAAGCACACGAAGTTCCCGAACGCCGCGAAGGAATATCTCCGCTTCATGATGGAGAAGGAGCAGTACGACAAGTGGCTGACCGGCTGCTACGGCTACTGGACACAGCCGCTGAAGGCCTATGCGGAGAGCAAGGTCTGGTCGAGCGATCCGAAGATCGTCGTCTATCGCGACACCTGGGAGCGGGCGCTCTGGAGCGGCTACAAGGGCTCGATCAACGAGGCTGCCGGCACGGTCAACGCCGAATACGTGGTCGTTCAGATGGTCGCTTCCGTCTGCTCCGGCCAGGCGACGCCGGAAGAGGCTGCCAAGGAAGCCGAGCGCCGCGCCAAGCGCTATTACCGGACCTGATGCGCGCCCTGCGCTGACCCGGAGACACGCGGCCGCCGGTTCGCCCGGCGGCCGACGAGAAATCGTATCGGAACTGTCTGGGACGTAGCTTCTACGTTTTGGCCCGATGCCACCGCCGACCTGAACGCGAGGGCGCCATGGCCGTAGCTGCCGCCGAAGCGCGAACCGTCCACAGCCTGCAACACAACTGGCTGGTGCGTCTGTTCGACTACAAGCCGTTCCTGATCTTCCTGTGCCTGCTGCCGGCGGCCGGCTTCCTGCTGGTCTTCCTCAGCTATCCGCTGGGTTTGGGCATCTGGCTCGCCTTCACCGACACGCGCATCGGCCGCGTCGGGCAGTTCATCGGCTTCGAGAATTTCGAGTCGCTCTGGTACGACAGGGTGTTCATCACCTCGGTCTGGAACACGCTGCTCTATACGGGCGTGGCGACGTTCGGGAAATTCGCGCTCGGCCTTTGGCTGGCGCTGCTGCTCAACAACCATCTGCCGTTCAAATCGCTGCTCAGGGCGATCATCCTGATTCCCTGGATCGTGCCGACCGTGCTCTCGGCCATCGCCTTCTGGTGGATCTACGATCCGCAGTTCTCGATCATCTCCTATGTCCTGGTCGACGTGCTCGGCTGGCGCGACACCTATATCGACTTCCTCGGCCAGCCCTGGCCGGCGCGGTTCTCGCTGATGGCCGCCAATATCTGGCGCGGCATCCCCTTCGTCGCGATCAGCCTGCTAGCCGGTCTGCAGACGATCTCACCCTCGCTCTACGAGGCCGCGATGCTGGACGGCGCCAATTCCTGGCAGCGCTTCCGGCATGTGACGCTGCCGATGCTGATGCCGATCCTGGCGGTGGTGCTGACCTTCTCGGTGCTGTTCACCTTCACCGATTTCCAGCTGGTCTATGCGATCACCCGCGGCGGGCCGGTCAACGCAACGCATCTAATGGCGACGCTTGCCTTCCAGCGCGGCATTCCCGGCGGCCAGCTCGGCGAGGGCGCGGCGATTGCGGTCGCGATGATCCCGTTTCTCGTGATGGCGACGCTGTTCAGCTATTTCGGCCTCGCCCGGCGCAAGTGGCAGCAGGGGGAAGACAATGACTGATCAAACCCTCGGAGCGCGCCCGCATCTGACCGACAAGGAGCGCGACGGCGTCATCGACTGGTCGTCCGGCCCGCGGCGCTTCATCACGCTCTACCTGCCGCTGTCGCTCTTCCTGCTCGTGCTGCTCTTCCCATTCTACTGGATGGCGATCACGGCGATCAAACCGAACGCGGAGCTGCTCGACTACAAGAACAACAACCCGTTCTGGGTGAAGTCGCCGACGCTGGAGAACATCCACAAGCTGCTCTTCCAGACCGATTATCCGCAATGGCTGTGGACCACGATGATGGTCGCGGCGGTGGCGACGGCGCTCTCGCTGTTTTCCAGCGTGCTCGCCGCTTATGCGATCCAGCGCCTGCGGTTCAAGGGCTCGCAATATGTGGGCCTCGCGATCTACCTCGCCTATCTCGTGCCGCCTTCGATCCTGTTCATCCCGCTCGCGACGCTGATCTTCCAGTTCGGCCTGTTCGACTCGCCGCTCGCGCTGATCCTGACCTACCCAACCTTCCTGATCCCGTTCTGCACCTGGCTCCTGATCGGCTATTTCAAGTCGATCCCTTACGAGCTCGAGGAATGCGCGATGATCGACGGGGCGACGCGGTTGCAGACGCTGTGGCGGATCACCTTGCCGCTCGCCATGCCCGGCCTGATCTCGGCCGGCATTTTCGCCTTCACTCTGTCCTGGAACGAGTTCATCTACGCGCTCGCCTTCATCCAGTCGGCGGAGAAGAAGACGGTTCCGGTCGCGGTGCTGACCCAGCTCGTCGAGGGCGACGTCTATCACTGGGGCTCGCTGATGGCCGGTGCCTTGCTCGGCTCGATCCCCGTGGCGATCCTCTATTCCTTCTTCGTCGACTACTACGTCGCGTCCATGACGGGCGCGGTGAAGGAGTAACCGGCGCTGATGCCGGCTGTCTTGCGGGCATGGCGTAAGCTGTGCCCGCTTTCGTTGCGAGAATGTCTGCCTCATGTCCGCTCAACCGATCTCCAGCATCGCCTTCGTCGGGCTTGGCGCCATGGGCGCGCCGATGGCCGAGAACCTCGTGAAGAAGCAGTTCCGCGTCACCGGTTTCGACATGCGCGAAGCGGCGCGTGATGCGCTGGTCGCGGCCGGCGGGCACGCGGCGGTGAGCGCGAAGGAAGCGGCTGATGGCGCCGAGGCGTTGGTGCTGATGGTGGTCAATGCCGCGCAGGCGCGCTCGGTGCTGTTCGAGGCTGGGGCACTCAGCGTTCTGGCGCCGGGCGCGACCGTCATCCTGATGGCGACCTGTCCGCCGGGCGATGCGGAAGCGATCGCGGCGGAGGTCACGAAGACCGGGCGGCACTTCATCGACGCGCCGGTCTCCGGCGGCGTGAACGGTGCGCGCAATGCGACGCTCACCATCATGGTCGGTGCGCCCCAAGATAGCTTCGCGCGGGCGAAGCCGGTGCTCGATGCGCTCGGCGACAAGGTCTTCCATGTCGGCGAGAAGGCCGGGCAGGGCGCGACGGTGAAGACCGTCAACCAGCTGCTCTGCGGGGTGCATATCGCTGTCGCGGCCGAGGCGCTCTCGCTGGCCGAGAAGGCCGGCATCGACGGGCGCCTGCTGTTCGAGATCATGGGCGGCTCGGCCGCCTCGTCCTGGATGCTCCGGGATCGCGGGCCGCGCATGCATGAGCCCGATCCGGTGGTGGCGAGCGCCGTCGACATCTTCGTCAAGGACCTCGGCATCGTGCTCGATGCCGGGCGTGCCGCGAAGACGGCGCTGCCGCTGGCGGCGGCTGCACACCAGATGTTCCTCTCGGCGTCCGGCCTCGGCCATGGCGGGCGCGACGATTCACAGGTCGTGCGGGCCTATCGGGCGCTCAACGCCAAGCCCGCCAACGATGCGTGACGGGCGTTGGTCCGGTGCCCGACATCCTCAGCCCTCATCCTGAGGAGCCGCGCAGCGGCGTCTCGAAGGATGCTCCAGGAGGCTCCGGAACCATCTGGAGCATCCTTCGAGACGCGCTTCTCCGAAGCGCTCCTCAGGATGAGGGCTCGATGGGCGAGGGCCTAACGCGGCGGGCAGGTCGTTCCCCGGACGATCAGCGCCGGCGTCAGCAGCAGGCGCTGCGTCGGGGCGGTGGGGTCGGCGATGCGGTTCAGCAGGAACTCGGCCGATTTGGCGCCCATCTCGTTCTGGAAGTTGAAGATCGTGGTGAGCGCGGGGAACCACTGCGCCGCTTCCTTCACGTCGTCGCAGCCGACGATCGAGAAGTCGCGGCCGGCCTCCAGTCCGCGATGGTGCAGGCCGAGCATGGCGCCGAAAGCGGCGAGATCGTTCATGCAGGCGGCGGCCGTCGGCGGATCATGCGCGTCGAGCACCTTCTGGATGCCTGTCAGCCCGTTCTCGCGGGTGCCGTAATCGACATGGACCAGCGCCGGGTCGAAAGGCAGTCCATGGCGGGCGAGCGCGTCGCGATAGCCGGCATAGCGGTTGCGGCCGGTCGAGATGCTCTCGTTCGCACAGAGGAAGGCGATGCGGCGATGACCGAGTCCGATCAGGTGCTCCATCGCCAGATTGGTGCCGTGGCGGTCGTCGGAGCCGACGAAGTCAAGGTCGAGCCCCGGGATCTCGCGCGAGAGCTGGACAATGGGGACGCCGGCATCGATCAGGGGGCTGAGGCTCTCCGCCGTACTGCCGCCTGCCGAGCACAGCACCATGCCGTCCGGCCGGTACTCGGCGAGGGTGCTGAGCACGCGCTGCTGCCGGTCGAGGTTCTCGGCATAGGTGCCGAGCAGGATCGAGCGGTCGTTGCGGCCGGCCGTCTCCTCGATCGCGGCCAGCAATTCGGCGAAATAGGGGTTGGTGATGTCGTGGAAGCCGACGCCGATGATGTTGGTGCGGTCGGTGCGCAGGGACGCGGCGCTGCGGTTGTAGCTGTAGCCCATCTCGCGGGCGATCTCACGCACGCGGTTGCGTGTCGCTTCCGCCACGAGCTGCGAGCCGCGCAGCGCGAGCGACACCGTCGCGGTCGAGACCGAGAGACGCTCGGCGATGACCTGCAGGGTGACACGCGCACGGCCGGCGGGTGTCGGGCTTTTGGGCTGGCTAGGCCCCGGCGGGTCGCTGGCGGTCATGACTCGTCCACACTGAGCGCGGGCCTCAAGGCCGGCTTCCGATCCGGCCATTTCGCCGACTTCCGGCTCCATCTCAACCATATCAGCGGGAGAATGAGAAGATGACTGCAACCAAAGAGTCCGTGGGCTTCATCGGCGTCGGCCTGATGGGGCAGGGCATGGCCCGCAATCTCGTGGACAAGGGCTTCCCGCTGACCGTGATGGGACACCGCAACCGCAAGCCAGTCGAGGAGCTGGTTGCCGCCGGTGCCGTCGAGGCGAAGACGGCGAAGGAGCTTGCGGCGCGATCCGGGATCATCTTCCTGTGCGTGACCGGCTCGGCCCAGGTCGAGGCCGTGCTGAAGGGCGAGAACGGCATCATGGCTGGGGCGAAGCCGGGCACCGTGATCGTCGATTGTTCGACCTCGGATCCGACGGTGACGGTGAAGCTTGCGGCGGAACTGGAGGCGAAGGGCCTGCATCTCGCCGATGCGCCTCTCGGCGGCACGCCGGCGCAGGCCGCGCTCGGCCAGCTCTCGGCGATGGTCGGGGCCTCGCCCGAGGTCTTCGCCCGGATCAAGCCCGCCTGCGAGGCCTGGGCGCAGAAGATCGTGCATCTCGGGCCGGTCGGCGACGGCCACAAGATGAAGCTGATCAACAACTTCCTGTCGCTGGGTTATGCAGCGATCTATGCGGAGGCGCTCGCCCTCGGCCAGAAGATCGGCATCACGCCCCAGACCTTCGACAGCGTCATCCGCGGCAGCCGCATGGATTGCGGTTTCTACCAGACCTTCATGACATACGTGCTGGAGCGTGACCGCGACGCCCACAAGTTCACGCTGACCAACGCCTTGAAGGACGTGCGCTATCTGGAGAGCGTGGCCAATGAGGCCGGCGTCGCCAACCCGATCGGCAACGCCGTGAAGAACAGCTATGCCGCCGCCGTTGCCAGCGGCAAGGGCGAGGATTATGTGCCGATGCTCTCGGACTGGATCGCGGGGCTGAACGGCACCTCGCTCGCCGACAAGGGCTGAGCGGCGTCGTTCAGGGCTGGGCCAGCAGTCGGGAGAGGCCTTCCGAGAGCCCGGTGCTGGCGACCGGTGCGGGCAGGGCGAGGTCGCCCTCCCGCGGCTTCGGCTTGGGCTGGTCGAGTTCGGCCAGCAGCATGCGGATGCTGGCCTCGGCCGAGCAGATCACGGGCACGTCGACATGCGGCTGGACGCGGGAGGCGAGACCTGCGAGCCCGGCGCCGCCGAGGATGACAGCGCCCGCGCCGTCACGCTTGGCGACGCGGCGGCAGGCCTCCGCGAGCATGGCGATCGAGCCGTCCGGGTCGCGGGCGATATCGGCGCCGGTGGGCGCGACGGTCTCGACGGCGGCGAGGCGATCGCCCAATCCGATCGAGCCGACGAATTCGTGCAGCATCGGCCCCCAGCGCTCGCCGCCGGTGACGATGGCGAAGCGCTCGGCCTTCTCCGCGGCATAGCGGCTGCTGGCCTCGGCCATGCCGATCACCGGGATCCGGGCCATTTCCTTGAGGGCGAGCAGGCCGGGGTCGCCGAAGCAGGCGAGATAGACGCCATCGCAATCCTGGCCATGCTCGGCGAAGGCCTCGAGCGCTGCATGGGCCGCGATGACCCCGGCGCTGCGGCTGGCGATGTAATGCGCGCCGAAACGGCCCGTGGCTGGCACCAGCTCGGCCTGCGGCGGCAGATAGGGCAGGACCACGCGGGTCACCAGTGCCGTCATCTCCGGCATGGTGTTGGGGTTCAACAGGAGAATGCGCAAGCCAGCCTCACAATCCGTGATCCAGCCGCGAGCCGGCCCCGATCGCCCGATCGGGTAATGGCCAAGCAGTGGCTGTCAGGTGCGAACGATGTCTCATCAGTGTGAAATCAACAGCAGATTTGCCGTTCGGCTCGCAAGCGGGTGAATGGAGAAACAGTGCTTCCATTCCGGCATGGCCGGCCCCGTTCGCACGGCCCGGCCTTCTCGCATTCCACAGCGTCGACAGCAAGGGTGCGATCGGGGGGGGCCGTCAGGCCGTGCGTCGGCGGGTTGCCGGACTCCTCGAATCCGGCTGCGGGCGAACGATATCCTCCGAACGCCCAATCACCCGTTTTGCGCTGTCGACAACTTGGATGCTGCGTGCATATCATGCGGCCGTCTGGAGCCCGGTGCTCGCTCGCAGGCCTATTCGGAGGCGGTGATGACGATGCTGCATTTCAAGAACTTCGCTTTGCTCGAACCCGGTTTCGGTGAGCTCCGACAGGGCTACGAACTCGTCGTCGAGGGCGACACGATCCGTGAGCTCTCCGACAAGCCGTTGAAGCCCGCCAAGGCCGATGTGATCGATTGCGGCGGGCGCACGCTGATGCCCGGCCTGATCGACAGTCATGTCCATGTCTTCCTGTCCGAGGTCTATATCCGGACGATGGAGAGCATGCCGCTGACGCTGATGACGGCGCGCGCTGTCCGGCTGATGAAGGGCATGCTCGATCGCGGCTTCACCAGCGTGCGCGACACCGGCGGCGCCGACTGGGGCATCAAGGAAGCGGTCGAGAAGGGTGATGTCTCTGGTCCCCGCCTGTTCATCGCCGGCGCCGCCATCGGCCCGACCGGCGGCCATAGCGACCCGCGCCGGCGCACCGATTTCGGCGCGCGCTGCCATTGCTGCAACGCCATGGCCTATACGATGAACGTCTCCGATGGTGTCTCCTCGGTGCGCAAGTCGGTGCGCGAGCAGATGCGGCTCGGCGCCGACCATATCAAGATCATGATGTCCGGCGGCGTCGCCAGCCCCTACGATCCCCTGGATTCGATGCAGTTCAGCGTCGATGAGGTGAAGGCCGCGGTCGAGGAGGCGAAGGCCTTCGGCCGCTATGTCTGCGCCCATGCCTATACGCCGGAGGCGATCACGCGGGCGGCGCAATGCGGCGTGCGCGCGATCGAGCACGGCAACCTGATCGACGAAGCCTCGGCCAAGCTGATGGCGGAGAACAACATGTTCCTCACGGCCAATCTCGTCGCCTATTACGCGATGAAGGAGCGCGCGGCCGAGTTCGGCATGACCGGCGACATGCTGGCCAAGAACGACCTCGTCATCGATGGCGGCCTGCGCTCCCTCGAAATCTGCAAGCGTGCCGGCGTGCCGGTCGCCTATGGCTCGGACCTGCTCGGCCAGCTGCAGAGCGAGCAGTCGCGCGAGTTCCTGCTGCGCCGCGAGGTGCTCTCGCCGCTGGAGATCATCCGCTCGGCGACGACGGTCGGTGCCCAGATCCTGCGCATGGAAGGCAAGCTCGGCACGGTGCAGACCGGCGCCTTCGCCGACCTGATTCTTGTCGACGGCGATCCGCTGAAGGACCTCGCGCTGTTCCAGGAGCAGGGCAAGCACCTGGCCGCGATCATGAAGGGCGGCGCCTTCCACAAGAACACGCTGCATTGAGCCCTGCCCAACCGCCGGCCAGCGCATGATGGAAATGCAGGCTTCACTGTTTGTAAGTGGCGTCGCAAACTGCCGCTCCAACGAGGGAATGGTCTTGGCCTCCAGAGCGGACAACATGCGGCAGGGTATGGCCTGCCATCGGGGACAAGCCGGGTGAGCGCCGGTTCGCAGCGATTCGGGCGCTACGCGCTCAATGGTGCAGCCGGGCTCTCGCTCGGCTTTATCCTGCTTCCTTTGATCTTCGTGACCTGGCTCGCCTTCTTCCGGCAGGAGATTCCCTCCTTCCCGCCAGAGGGCTACTCGCTGAAATGGTTCGCCGGGGCGGCGAACAACAAGCCCTTCATCGACGGCTTCATGCTGAGCCTTCAGGTCGCCGTAGCGTCCACGCTGATCGGTCTTCTCCTCGGCGTGCCGGCGAGCCTCGCGCTGGTGCGCCATCGCATTCCGCTGGGCGGCGGCGTCAGCACGCTGCTGCTGTTGCCGCTGGTGATGCCGGGGATCGTGCTGGGCACCGCGACCTATGTCTTCCAGATCGAGGTCGAGATCGCCACGCAGTTGCCGGTGATGGGCTCGCTCGGCGGGCTCATCGCCGCGCATACGCTCGTCGTGATTCCCTGGGTGGTGCGCCTGGTGACGGCGAGCCTCGTCGGCTTCGACCGCTCGATCGAGGAGGCCGCGCAGAATCTGGGCGCAGGCCCGGTCACGACCTTCTGGCGGGTGACTCTGCCGAGCATCCGGCCCGGCATCGTCGCCGCCGCCCTGTTCGGCTTCGTGACCTCGTTCGGCAATCTGGAGATGAGCCTCTTCCTGGTCGGGCCGGGGCGCACGACGCTGCCGATCGCGATCCTCCAGTATCTCGAATGGAAGATCGATCCGACGGTGGCGGCGGCCTCGCTGATCCAGATCGTCCTGATCTGCGTCGCGATGATCGTGACCGATCGCTATGTCAAACTGAGCCGGGTGGTGTGAACGGATGGCGCGGCTTTCGATTTCGCACCTGAAGAAGACTTACGGCGCTCTCACGGTGGTCGATGATGTCGATATCACCATCGCCGATGGTGAGTTCCTGGTGTTGCTCGGCCCCTCCGGCTGCGGCAAGACCACGACCCTGCGCATGATCGCCGGCTTTATCGCGCCGACCTCGGGGGCGATCACCATCGGCGAGCAGGACGTCACCAACCTGCCGCCGTGGAAGCGCCATTGCGGGCTGGTTTTCCAGAGCTATGCGCTGTTCCCGCATATGACGGTTGCGCAGAACGTCGCCTTCGGTCTGGAGATGCACAAGGTGCCGCAAGCCGAGCGCGGCCCGCGTGTCGCCGAGGCGCTCAGGCTCGTGCGGCTCGGCGGCTTCGACGAGCGCTATCCGCGCCAGCTTTCCGGCGGCCAGCAGCAGCGCGTCGCCCTGGCGCGCGCGCTGGCGATGGAGCCGCAAGTGCTGCTGCTCGATGAGCCGCTTTCCAATCTCGATGCCAAGCTGCGCCTGGAGGTGCGGATCGAGATCCGCGAATTGCAGCAAAAGCTCGGCCTGACCACGATCATGGTGACCCATGACCAGGAGGAGGCGCTGACGATGGCGGACCGCCTCGTCGTGATGGAAAAGGGGCAGGTGCGCCAGATCGGTACCCAGCGCGAGCTCTACGAGAAGCCGGCTGACCGCTTCGTCGCCGGCTTCATCGGGCGCAGCGCCTTCGTCGAGGGGCAGGTCACAGGGCAGGGCCGTTTCCGCACCGCCGGCGGGCTCGACATCGCCTGTACTGCGGCTGCCGCGTCCGGGCCGGCAACGCTGGCGCTGCGGCCCGAGCGGATCGCGGTCGGCGGCGAGGCGGAGGGTTTGCCGAACCGCTTTCAGGCGCGGATCGAGCATGCCTCCTATCTCGGCGCGCAACTCGATGTGCAGGTCGCGCTCAACGAGCAGGACCGCATGCTCCTGCAGATCCCGAACAAGGTCGGACTCGCCGAGCCGCATGTCGGCGAGAGCATCACGATAGGCTGGGCCGAAAGCGCCGGGCTCGTCTATCCGCAAGGGGCCTGACGGCCCCCAATCGGCGTCCAGAAACGAGGGGAATACCATGGCTTCATTCGACAGGCGGGATCTTCTGAAAGGCGCTGGCGCGGCCGCGCTCGCCACGGCGACGGGCATGCCGGCCTTCGCCCAATCCGGCGGGCGTGTCGTCGTCGGCACCTGGGGTGGCGACTATGCCCGGCTTTTGACCAAGAATATCGAGGACCCGATCCTCAAGCCCAAGGGCCTCGAGGTGGTGCAGGATCAGGCGGGTGACGCGCCGCGCCGCGCCAAGATGGTCGCGGAAAAGCGCCTGCCGCGCGGCACTGTCGACATCCAGGGCCTGTCGGCCGCCAACATGTTCGAGATGAACGAGGCCGGCGTGCTCGAGCAGATCGACTATTCCAAGCTGCCCAACGCCAAGAACCTGCTGCCGACGATGAAATACCCCTATGGCATGGGGCACATCTATTCCGGCAACGTCGTCATCTACAATCCCAAGATCATCTCGCCGGCGCCGAAGGGCTTCAAGGACTGGCTCGATCCGAAATGGGGCTCGAAGATCGGCTTCATCGACATCCAGTACCAGTCGATCTTCATCGCGGCCTCGATGGCCGCGACCGGCGGCAAGGACATGAACGACATCGAGAAGGCCAAGGAAGTCCTGCTCGCGGTCAAGAAGGCTGGCGCGCGCGTCTATCCGACCAACGAGGCCTTCGCTCAGGCGATGAAGAACGAGGAAGTCGGCATCAGCGCGATCTGGAAGGCGCGCGTCGTGCAGTGGCAGAACGCCGGCATCCCCTGCGAGGCGGTCTCGCCGATCGAGGGCATCCCGACCTATGTCTCGGGCTTCGTGATCCAGAAGAATGCGCCGAACAAGGAAAACGCCTACGCCTATATGGACGCGATGCTGGCCAAGGCGCCGCAGGAGGCCTTCGCCGTCGACATGGGCTATAACGGCACCGTTACCGGCCTCAATGTCGATCCGGCGCTGCATAAGCGCATCGGCTTCACGCCTGAGGAGGAGAAGACCCTCAGGGACCTCGACTACGCCTTCCTCGCCAAGAACGATTCGGCGATGAAGGAATGGTGGGACAAGGTCTTCAAGGGCTGACGATCATGCAAGCCGTCATTCTCGGGCGAAGCGTAGCGCAGACCCGAGAATCTCGTGACGATGAGGGGAGTGTCCTCATGAACCGCGCCAAATCGTCCAGAGATGCTCGGGTCAAGCCCGAGCATGACGAGTTCACGGCATGAGCGCCGCTCCCGAAGCCGTCGCCGGCACCCGCACCAGACTCGCCGGCCTGCTCGTCGTGCCGGCGACGCTCTTCGTCGCGCTCATGCTGATCGGGCCGCTGGCGATCCTGTTCCGCTATTCGCTCAACAAGTTCGTGCCCGGCCAGTTCATGGTCGATGCGCTGGTGATCGAGAACTACGTCAAGTTCTTCACCGACGCCTATTATCTCAACGTGCTCGCCCGCACGGTGCGCGTCGCGGTGATCTGCACGCTGGCCTGCCTGATCATGGGCTTTCCGCTCGCCTATGTACTGGCGCGGACGCAGAGCCGCTTCAAGAACCTGATGGTCATCGCGGTGGTGCTGCCGCTCTTTGTCGGCAATGCGGTGCGTGCGGCCGGCTGGATGACACTCTTCGGCAGCAAGGGCGCGTTCAATGCCTCACTGATGGGCTTGGGGCTGATCGATCAGCCGCTGGAGATCATGTATACCGAGAACGCCGTGCTGATCGGCATCATCGCGGTCAACCTGCCCTTCATGGTGCTGACGCTGCAGAGCGTGATCGAGGGCATCCCGCGCAATGTCGAGGAGGCCGCCTTCAGCCTCGGCGCCGGCCCTGCCGCGATGTTCCGCCGCGTGCTCTGGCCGTTGGCCTTGCCCGGCATCCTCGCCGGCACGATCCTGACCTTCATCCTGGCGATGAACGCCTATGCCACGCCGGTGCTGCTGGGCGGGCCGAAATTCCAGATGATGGGACCGCTGGTCTACGGGCAGTTCGCGCAGCAGAACAACTGGCCCTTCGGCGGCGCGATCTCCTTCATCCTGATGACGGCGACGATCCTGCTCACCATGATTGCCCATCTCACCGTGCAGCGGCGCTATCGCTGAGACGGTAATGCATTTCGTCGAGGCCTGGACCGCGCCGCTTTCCCCTGAGGATCAGCCCGCTTCGAGCAGCAGCGCGTAGATGTCCTCTCCGCCTGCGGCACTACGGATACGGTCGCGGATCTCGGCCGGGCGCAGGTGCCTGGCGATGCAGGCCAGCGCGTCGATGCGGCCTTGCCCGCCATTCACGGGTGTCAGGACCATGCAGACGATATCGACGGGTGCGCCGTCGATCGCCTCATAGGCGATCGGTTTCTCCAATCGCGCCAGCAGGCCGAAGGGCTCGGCGAGACCTTCGACCGGCGCATGCGGCATCGCCAGCCCGCCGCCGACGCCGGTGGAGCCCAAGGCCTCGCGCCGGTTCAATGCATCGAGGATCGCGGCTTCGGGCAGTGCAAGCTGTTCGGCCGCCTTCTTCGCGAGGGCGCGGAAGAGGGCGGGCTTGGTCGCGGCGGAGAGCCTGACGATGGAACGCGGGCGGATGATGTCGGATGGGATCATGCAGATGTCTTTCTGCGCGCCCGGCTGGGAAGGCCGGGTGGCGAGGCTCACTCGGCTTCGCGCAGGCGATAGCCGACGCCGGTCTCGGTGGTGATGTATTGCGGCTGGTCGGGGATGCGCTCGATCTTCTGGCGTAACTGCCGGACATAGACGCGCAGATACTGCACATCGGCCGAGGCGCCCCAGACCTGTTTCATCAGGAACTGGTGGGTCAGCACCTTGCCGGCATGCTGCACGAGGATACGCAGGATGTCGTATTCCTTGGGCGAGAGCTTCACCTCCTGCTCGCCCAGCCTGACGATGCGCTTGACCAGATCGACCGAGAGTTCACCGGTCTGGAAGATCGGCTTCTCGCCCTGCTGCTGCAATTTGTGGCGCAAGGCG
Source organism: uncultured Allobosea sp. (assembly GCF_945956895.1). Classification (GTDB taxonomy): domain Bacteria; phylum Pseudomonadota; class Alphaproteobacteria; order Rhizobiales; family Beijerinckiaceae; genus Allobosea. Next base: position 100,921 of record NZ_CAMFJF010000006.1, read on the forward strand.
ACCCGCAGGCGCGCCGCCAATTCCTTCATGCCAAAAGGCTTGGTGACATAGTCGTCGGCGCCGTTCTCGAGGGCCTCGACGATGCCGGCCTCGTCGGTGCGGCTCGACAGGATGACGATCGGCAAGGCGAGCGCTTCGGCGCGCCATTTCTGCAGAAGCTCCTGCCCGGAGATATCCGGCAGGCCGAGATCGAGGATGACGAGATCGGGCAAGTCCTCGGCTATGCGCTCGATCGCCTCGCGTGCCGTCGCGGCCTCGCGGATGGCATAGCCCTCGGTCGAGAGGCCGACGCGCAGCAGGCGGCGGATCGCCGGCTCATCGTCCACGACCAGCACCTTGATGTCCGTTGCCGTCATGTCTGCGGTTCCAATGGCTCGGGCTGGAGTTCGGCCGGCATGCGGATGGTGAAGACCGCGCCGCTGCGGTCCGTCCGGTTGGCCGCGGTGATCGTGCCGCCCATCGCCTCGACGAAGCCGCGGCAGATGGCGAGGCCGAGCCCGGTTCCGGCGCGGACCTGATCGCCCTTGCGGACGCGGTAGAAGCTGTCGAAAACGCGCTCGAGATCGGTGGGCGGCAGGCCTGGCCCCTCGTCGGTCATCGTCACCAGAACCTCGCGGCCCTGCTGCCGGGCGCGGATGACGATGGCGCTGCCGGCGGGCGCGTATTTCGCGGCGTTGTCGAGCAGGTTGAACAGCACCTGCTCGAACAGGACGGGGTCGAGCCTGAGCATCGGCAGGTCGTCCGGCAGAGCGGTCTCGACGTTGTGGCCGGCGGTGATCTTGTTGGCGCGGCGCAACGCGCTGCCAACGACATCGGCGACATCGACCAGCGCCGCGTTCGGCTCCATCGCGCCGGATTCGATCCGGGTCATGTCGAGGAGATTGGCGATGAAGCGGTTGAGCCGTTCGGACTCGTCGATCACGGTCGCGAGCAGGGCGAAGCGATCTTCTTCCGGCAAAGCCTGACGATAGTCGCGCAAGGTGCCGGCCGCGCCCATGATCGAGGCCAGCGGCGTCTTCAGGTCATGCGAGATCGAGGTCAGGAGGGCCGAGCGCAGGCGGTCGGCCTCGGCCGCGAGCTTGGCACGGTCGACATCGGCGACGAGCTGGATGCGCTCGATGGCGACGGCGGCCTGGTCGGCCAGCGCATCGAGCAGGCGCTGCTGTTCCGGTGTCAGCAGCGGGCCGTCTTTGTCGTCGTCGAGGCCGATCACGCCGATCGCGGTGCGGCCGGTGCGCAGGGGCAGGTAGAGCCGCTTGGCGCCGGGCAGCGTGTCGGCGCCGCGACCGGCCGGGCGGTCATGCTCCCAGGCCCAGCGCGCGGCGGCGATATCGGCATCGACCAGGGTGTCGTCGGGCGGATAGCCGGCGCGGACCGTGAGCGTGCCCTCGTCCGGCATCAGGATGACCACGCGCAGGCGCAGCATCGAGGCGATCTGGAAGGCGCTGGCCCAGAGCACGTCGTCGAGCGTGCCGGTGCCGGCGAGCTTCTTCGAGAAGAGATAGAGGTCCTCGGTGGTGCGGACGCGCTGGCGGGCGGCATTGGCCTGGCGCTGGACGCGGGCGGTAAGGTTCGAGGCGATCAGGGCGACGAGCAGGAAGAAGCCGAGCGCGACGACATTTTCGGGATCGGCGATCGTGAGCGTATAGATCGGCGGGATGAAGAAGAAATTCAGCGCGAGCGCACTGAGGATCGAGGCGAACAGGGCCGGCCACAGCCCCGCAGTCACGGCCGAGACGAGCACGGCGGTGAGGAAGACGAGCGCGATATTGCGCAGGTCCATGATTTGGCTGAGCAGTTCCGCCGCGCCGAGCGCTGCCGCGACATAGGCCAGTGCTGCGAGATAGGGCCGGGGCGAGAAGCTGGGCTTGCCGCTGGCCGAGACGCCGGCATCCGCCTCCGGCGGCTGGTCCCGCAAGGCGACGACATGGACGCCGATATCGCCGGCGCGGCTGATCAATTCATGCGAGACGGAAGGCTTCAGCCATTCGCGCCAGCGCGGCTTGGCCGGCTTGCCGACGATGATCTGGGTGACGTTGCCGGCAGCCGCGTGTCGGAGGATTTCGCCCGCCACGTCCTGTCCGGGCAAGGTGATCGCCTCGGCGCCGAGCTGTGTCGCGAGCCTCAGCGCATTGGCGACTCGCGTCTTCGCCGCTTCCGACAGGGCGGCGGCCTGCGGCGTCTCGACATAGAGCGCGCTCCAGGGCGCGCGCAGGCGGTCGGCCTGCCGCTTGGCATGGCGGATCAGGGCGGGCGCCCCGACGCTGTCGTCGATACAGACCAGGATGCGCTCGCCTGCCGCCCAGGGGCCGGAGATCGCATGTTCCTGCATATGGCTGAGGAGCTGGTCGTCGACCCGCTGCGCGGTGCGGCGCAGCGCCAGCTCGCGCAGCGCCGTCAGATTGCCCGGCGAGAAATAATTGGCGACGGCGCGCTTGGCGGTCTTGCCGAGATAGACCTTGCCTTCTTCGAGGCGCTTGATCAGGTCCGCCGGCGTCAGGTCGATGATCTCGATATCGTCGGCGCGGTCGACGATCGAATCCGGCACGGTCTCGCGCACGCGGATGCGGGTGATCTGGGCTACGACGTCGTTCAGGCTCTCGACATGCTGGATGTTGAGCGTGGTGTAGACGTCGATGCCGCGCGACAGCAATTCCTCGACATCGAGATAGCGCTTGGGGTGTCGGCTGCCGGGCGCGTTGCTGTGGGCGAGCTCGTCGACGAGGACGAGAGCTGGGCGGCGCGCCAGGATCGCGTCGAGGTCCATTTCGTCGAGCGCGCGGCCCTTGTAGTCGACGAGCCGGCGCGGGACGATCTCGAAGCCGTCGACCAAGCTTTTCGTCTCGCTGCGGCCATGGGTCTCGACGACGCCGATCACGACATCGACGCCCTCGGCCCGGCGGGCGCGGCCGGAGGTCAGCATCTCATAGGTCTTGCCGACGCCCGGCGCCGCGCCGAGGAAGATCTTCAGGCGCCCGCGCCCCTCGCGCTGGGCACTCGCCAGCAGCGCCTCGGGGGAGGGCCTGCCTCTCGTCTCGCGATGGCTGTCGGCGATGGTCATGTGGGTCCGCAGGGGAAAACGGCGGCGCTTCGCGCGCCGCCGTGGCCTTTGTGTCAGCGCTGGGCGGCGCCGTCGAGAGCGAGATTTAGCGCGAGCACGTTGACCACGGGCTCACCGAGGAAGCCGAGCTTGCGCGGCTCGACATGGGTATCGATGAGCGCTTTCAGCGTCGCCGGGTCGGCACTCCGCGCCTTGGCGACACGCGCGATCTGGAAATAGGCGGCTTCCGGCGAGATATGTGGGTCGAGCCCGCTGCCCGAGGTCGTCACCAGCTCCATCGGCACCGGCGCGTCGGGATTCTCGGCCTTGAGCTTCTCGGTCTCAGCCTTGACGCGCTCGATCAGCTTCGGATTGGTCGGTCCGAGATTGGAGCCGCCGGAATTGGCGGCGTTATAGGGCGCATCGACGGTCTTGGTCGCGTCGCTCGGGTCGGTGCCTGATGTCGCCGAGGGGCGGCCGTGGAAATAGCGCTCGCTGGTGAAGCTCTGGCCGATCAGGCTGGAGCCGATGATCTTGCTGTCCTTCTCGATCAGGCTGCCATTGGCCTGGCGCGGGAAGACGGCCTGGGCGATGCCGGTCATGGCGAGCGGGTAGGCGAGGCCGGTGATCGCTGCAAGCGCGACGATCATCACGAGGGCGGGGCGGATCTGCTTGAGCATGGTTGTGGCTCCTTAAAGCCCGTTTGAAATTCCCTCAGCCCTCATCCTGAGGAGCAGCCACAGGCTGCGTCTCGAAGGATGGTCCAGGAGGCTCCGGAACCATCTGGAGCATCCTTCGAGACGCAGCCTGTGGCTGCTCCTCAGGATGAGGGCTGAGTTTTCCAAGCCTCCTCAGACGAGGCCGATGGCGGTGATGGCCATGTCGATGGCCTTGATGCCGATGAAGGGGACGACGAGGCCGCCGAGCCCGTAGACGGCGAGGTTGCGGCTGAGCAGTGCACCGGCGCCGACGGCGCGGTACTTCACCCCCTTCAGCGCGAGCGGGATCAGCGCGACGATGATCAGCGCGTTGAAGATGATCGCCGAGAGGATAGCGCTCTGCGGCGTCTGCAGCCCCATGACGTTGAGAGCGCCGAGCTGCGGATAGAAGGCCAGGAACATCGCCGGGATGATCGCGAAATACTTGGCGACGTCGTTGGCGATCGAGAAGGTCGTCAGCGCGCCGCGCGTCATCAGGAGCTGCTTGCCGATCTCGACGATCTCGATGAGCTTGGTCGGGTCGCTATCGAGATCGACCATGTTGCCGGCCTCGCGGGCTGCGACCGTGCCGGTGTTCATGGCGACGCCGACATCGGCCTGGGCGAGGGCGGGCGCATCGTTGGTGCCGTCACCGCACATGGCGACGAGCTTGCCCTTGGCCTGTTCCTCGCGGATCAGGGCGAGCTTGTTCTCAGGCGTGGCCTGGGCGAGGAAATCGTCGACCCCGGCCTCGGCCGCGATCGCTGCGGCGGTCATCGGATTGTCGCCGGTGATCATCACCGTGCGGATGCCCATGCGGCGTAGCTCGGTGAAGCGCTCGCGGATGCCGCCCTTCACGATGTCCTTGAGATGGACGATGCCGAGCAGGCGGCCGTCGCGGGCGACCGCAAGCGGCGTGCCGCCGGCCTTCGACACCTCGGCAGCGATGGCCTGGATCTCTCTGATGGTCTCGGGCGTGGACCGGGCATCGACGCCCTCGACATATTTCATGATGGCATCGACGGCGCCCTTGCGGATCTGCGAGCCCTCGAGATCGACGCCGCTCATCCGGCTCTGCGCGGTGAAGGGCACGAAGGTGGCGTGCAGGGCGCCCATGTCGCGGGCGCGGATGGCGTATTTCTCCTTGGCGAGCACGACGATCGAGCGGCCTTCCGGCGTCTCGTCGGCGAGCGAGGCGATCTGGGCGGCATCGGCCAGCTCCTGCTCTCCGACGCCGCGCACGGGGCGGAACTCGGTCGCCTGGCGGTTGCCGAGCGTGATCGTACCGGTCTTGTCGAGGAGGAGCGTATCGACGTCGCCGGCAGCCTCGACGGCGCGGCCGGACATGGCGAGCACGTTGAAGCGCACGAGACGATCCATGCCGGCGATGCCGATGGCCGAGAGCAGCGCGCCGATCGTGGTCGGGATCAGCGTCACGAACAGCGCGACCAGAACGACGACCGGGATATAGCCGCCGGCATAGGTGGCGAAGCTCGGGATCGTCACGGTCGCGAGCACGAAGATCAGCGTCATGCCGGCGAGCAGGATGTTGAGCGCGATCTCGTTCGGCGTCTTCTGGCGCTCGGCGCCCTCGACCAGCGCGATCATGCGGTCGATGAAGGTCGAGCCGGCGGCAGCAGTGATGCGCACGCGGATCCAGTCGGAGAGCACCTGCGTGCCGCCGGTGACGGCCGAGCGGTCGCCGCCGGATTCGCGGATCACGGGGGCGGATTCGCCGGTGATCGCGGCTTCGTTGACCGAGGCGACGCCTTCGATGACCTCGCCATCGGAGGGGATGATGTCGCCGGCTTCGACCAGCACGACATCGCCGACCTTGAGCGAAGTGCCCGGCACGAGCCGGAACAGGCTGCGGTCATCGCCCGAGAGCAGCTTGGCTTCGGTCTCGCTGCGGGTCTTGCGCAGCGAGTCGGCCTGGGCCTTGCCGCGTCCCTCGGCCACCGCTTCGGCGAAATTGGCGAAGAGCACGGTGAACCAGAGCCAGAGCACGATCTGGAAGGAGAAGCCGAGATTGGCGCCTCCCGTAGCAAGGTCCTTCAGGAAAAGGATGGTGGTCAGCGCGGAGACCACGGCGACGACGAACATCACCGGGTTGCGGGCGAGGCTGCGCGGGTCGAGCTTGCGGAAGGCGTCGGCAAGCGCCGGCAGCAGGATCCGGGCGTCGATCAGGCTCGCGGATTTGGACTGGCTCATAAGAGGCTCCAGCGGAAGGGTGTAAGGTCCGGCTCAGGCAGCGGCGACGAGGCCGGCGAGCGCCCGGACGAGCAGCAGGACGAGGAACAGCGCGACCGTCAGGCCGAGGATGATGGTGGCAGGGCGCGGGGGCGCCCTGTCCTGTTCCTTTGAGACGGCGTCCCGATGGACGGCGTCGCGGCGCAATTGGCGCAGGCAGCTTGCCATGGCGGCGCCCTCAGAAGCTCTGGCCTGCGAGCATGGAGAGATGCTCGACGATCGGGCCGACTGCGAGGGCGGGAAAGAAGGTCAGGCCGCCGACGATCAGGATGACGCCGACGAGCAGGCCGACGAAGAGCGGGCCGTCGGTCGGGAAGGTGCCGGCCGAGGCGGGCACGGATTTCTTCGCGGCGAGGGAGCCTGCGATGGCGAGCGCCGGGATGATGACCAGGAAGCGGCCGACCAGCATCGTGATGCCGAGCGTCACGTTGTACCAGAGTGTGTTGGCCGAGAGGCTGGCGAAGGCCGAGCCGTTATTCGCCGCCGCCGAGGTATAGGCGTAGAGAATCTCGGAAAAGCCGTGCGGGCCGCTATTGCCGGTGGAGGCGACGGCACCGGGCAGCACCACCGCGATCGCGGTGAAGATCAGCATGCCGGCCGGCAGGCAGAGGATGGCGAGCATCGCCATCTTGACCTCGCGCGCCTCGATCTTCTTGCCGAGATATTCCGGCGTGCGGCCGACCATCAGGCCGGCGACGAAGATCGCCAGAACGATGAACATCACGATGCCGTAGAAGCCGGCGCCGACGCCGCCGACGATGACCTCGCCGAGTTCCATGTTGAGGAGCGGGATCATGCCGCCGAGGGCGGTGAAGCTGCCATGCATGGCGTTGACCGCGCCGCAGGAGGCGGCCGTGGTGACGACGGCGAAGAGGGTGGAAAGCGGGATGCCGAAGCGCATCTCCTTGCCTTCGAGGTTGCCGCCCTGAAGGCCGAGCGCCTGGACCAGCGGGTTGCCGGCGGCCTCAGCCCAGTAACAGACGGCGATGCCGGCGATGAACAGGGCGCCCATGGCGGAGAGGATCGCCCAGCCCTGGCGCTCGTTGCCGACCATCCGGCCGAAGACATTGGTCAGCGCCGCCCCGATCGCGAAGATCGAGACCATCTGGAGGAGATTGGTGATGGCGTCGGGATTCTCGAAGGGATGGGCCGAGTTGGCGTTGAAGAAGCCGCCACCATTGGTGCCGAGCATCTTGATCGCGAGCTGGGAGGCGACCGGGCCGCGCGCGATGGTCTGCTGCACGCCTTCAAGCGTCGTCGCTGTCACCGACGGGTCGAGCGTCTGCGGGACGCCGAGGGCGACATAGGCCAGCGTCAGCAGGATGCAGAGCGGCAGCAGGATGTAGAGCGTCGCGCGGGTGAGATCGACCCAGAAGCTGCCGACCGATTTGGCCGAGGCGCGGGCGAAGCCGCGGATCAGCGCGACGGCGATGGCGATGCCGGTCGCGGCCGAGACGAAGTTCTGCACGGTCAGGCCGAGCATCTGCGTCAGATAGGACATGGTGCTCTCGCCGCCATAGCCCTGCCAGTTGGTGTTGGTGACGAAGCTCACCGCCGTGTTGAAGGCGAGGTCGGGTGCGACGCCGCTCATGCCGTCCGGGTTCAGCGGCAGCAGGCCCTGAAAGCGCTGCAGCCCGTAGAGCAGCAGCAGGCCGGCGAGGTTGAACAGCAGCAGGGCGACCGCATAGGCGCTCCAGTGCTGCTCCTCGCGTTCATGCGTGCCGGCGAGCGCATAGAGCCCGCGCTCGACCGGCGCGAGCACAGGGGAGAGGACGGTGCGCTCGCCCTTGAAGACGCGCGTGATGTAGCTGCCGAGCGGCTTCACCAAAGCGAGCACGACCGCGCAGAAGACGAGGATCTGGATCCAGCCAGAGAGTGTCATGGGAGGGCTTTCGAAGCTCTATGCCTCGCGCTCAGAAGCGCTCGGGGCGCAGCAGCGCGTAGGTGAGATAGACGAGCAGGACCGCAGTCACCGCGCCGCCGAGGAGATAGTCGACGAACATGGGATGGCTCCTTCAGAGCGCGTTGCAGGCCGAGACATAGGCGAGGGCTGCCGCGAAGAAGCCGAGCACGAGCGCGAGCATGGCGATATCCATTGCCGTGGTCCTTTCGACCGGGCGTTACCGATGGGTCGGCGCGCGCGGACCCGCCTTCCTGTTGAAGGCGAGGACGCGAGCGGATCGACCATGGGTGGGATTATCGTGCTGGCGACATAGCCGTTCGAGACGGCCGGCGCGGTCGCAGAATAGGAATTTTATAGGAATTCGGTGGGGCGCCGATCAGGCAGGGCAGTCCGGGGCGCACAGGCAAAGCATGTCGCGGTGCGCTTTGTCGGAGCGTGACTGAATACAAGGAATTCGCCGGGATGAACGACCGCCTGCCGATCAGGCCGCCCCACCGGAGCGATGAGCAAAGCACATTCGTATCGGATAAGGGAAATGGTGCCCCTGGCCGGGATCGAACCAGCACTCCTTGCGGAACTCGATTTTGAGTCGAGCGCGTCTACCAATTCCGCCACAGGGGCCCTTGCAGGCGGGCGGACTATAGCGATCGATGGATGCCGGTCAATCGCTGGCACGGCCGATCCCGCTGGTTTTGGCGGGTGATCGCCAAGGTATTTCGCTGCTGGGGCCGAACCGATGGGCGCTGGTGCGACAAGGTGTCCTCCCGGCCTGTCGAAGCCGTTGCGTCACTGTCAGCCTCATGCTCTAGAGCGCGCCATGCTCAAGCGCCTCTACGAATGGACGATGTCGCTCGCTGCCCGGCCGCGGGCAGAGCTCTGGCTCGGGGTCGTCGCCTTCGTCGAGAGCTCCTTCTTCCTGATCCCGGCGGATGTCCTGTTCGTGCCGATGGCGCTGGCCCGGCCGCTACGGGCCTATCGGCTGGCCTTCATCGCGACTTTGTTCTCGGTGCTGGGCGGCATCGCCGGCTATGCGCTCGGCTATTATGCCTTCGAGGCCTTGGCAAAACCGGTTCTCGCCTTCTACGGCAAGCTCGGCGCCTTCGAGACGCTGCGCGCCTGCGCCGGGCCGGATACGACGCTGATCCTGCTGACGACCTCGGGCCTTGCCCATCTGCCGCCGATCAAGGTGGTGACGATCCTGGCCGGCGCCGTCCATATCGGCCTGGCTTTCTTCGTCATCTCCTGCGTGCTGGCGCGGGGCGCGCGCTTCTTCGCGCTCGCCTTCCTGCTCAGGCGCTATGGCGCCACCATCCGCCACTTCATCGAACGTCGCCTGAAAGTGATCGCGGTGCTGGGCGCCGCCGTGCTGATCCTGCTTTATTTCGGCCTCAAGCTCGTCGCAGGCTCTGGCCAGCTTCTCTCCTGCTGAGCCCGTCATGACCGCTTCCCTCGCCGACACCCCTTCTTCGCGTCGTTTGCCCAGCGCGCGGCAGCTGATCGCCCTCATCGGCGTGATCAGCCTGGCGCTGATCGCCGGGGCGTGGTTCTTCGAGCTCGTCCTGCATCTGCGGCCCTGCAAGCTCTGCCTCGAGCAGCGGATGCCGCATTACGCTGCGATCGGGCTGGCTTTGGCCGGACTGGTGCTGGCGCGCTCGCCGCGCCTGCAATGGCTCGTCCTGCTGGGCCTGGCTGGCCTGATGGCCTGGAGCACGGGCCTCGGCGTCTATCACGCCGGCGTCGAGTGGGGCTGGTTCATGGGGCCGAACGATTGCGGCGGTGCGGCTTCGGCGGCGAGCGGCATGCAGGATTTCATGAAGCAGTTGCAGACGACGCGGATCGTCGCCTGTTCGGAAGCTGCCTGGCGCTTCCTCGGTCTGTCGCTCGCCGGCTGGAATGCACTGGCTTCGGCGGGACTCTTCCTGCTCGCCGTGCTCGGGCTGCTGCGCGGGCGCACCGGCGCCGCGTAGCCCGTGGGCAGCAGTCTATGCCTTTCGCGCCCGGATCAGCATATGCGGGCGAAAGCGCGGGAACAGGTATTCGAAGGTCCGGAACGGCAGTTTCTTCAGGCTTTCGGACGGGCTCTGCCAGAGCATCTCGACCTCGACGAGCTTCAGCCCGGCATTGGCCAGGCAGGCTTCCAGTTCGGGCCGGGTGTATTCGCGCCGATGGACATATTCGTGCTCGAAATCGACATCGGCGAAAAGGTCCTGCGGCAATGCGACGATCGAGCGGTTGAAAATCAGCTTCAGGATGTTCCTCAGTCGGGCGAAATTATCCGTCGTGATGAAGATCTGGCCGTTCTCCGACAGCGCCGAGCGCAGTTTCCGCAAGATCTTGGTCGGGTCGATGCGCAGATGCTCGATATTGTCGAACCAAAAGACCGCATCGACCTCATCGAGAGGCGAGACCCATTCCGGCGCCGAGATATCGCCTGCGAACATGCCGGCGAAGTTTCCGTAGAGCTCGCTCTCGATCTTCAGTGTTTCCGCGAAGTCGACAACGAATACCGAAGCGTCAAGCTGCTTGCGGGCAATCTCCTCGACGAAAGCGCCGCCGGCTCCCAATGACAGAATGCGAGGGCTGCGTCCCAGACTGTTCAACATCATGCTTGCCGAACGGTATTGGCGGTAGAAGCTGCTCTCGAAATAGGATTTCATATGGAATTTGCGGCTTTCGAGGTCGATCGACGACCTGAATTCATCCGGCGAAAACGAAGCCATGCAAGAAGGACCTTCAGTAACGGCGCCGATAATATGATGCTGATATATTAAATAATCATTCTTCCTAATGCAGGAACAGAGGGGGGCCGGTCGGTCGATGACCCCACCGGCGTGCTGACCGGCATCGAGGGACGTCTTCGGCGTTGCGTCTTCGACGCGAACAAGAAACCCACCGCAGGATGAGCCGTGCAGATGGAGCGAACCTGCGCCGGGCCTTACGGCTCCAGCTCCGAATCCCAGTAGAGATAGTCCAGCCAGCTCTCGTGCAGGTAGTTCGGCGGGAAGAGCTTGCCGTTGCGGTGAAGGTCGTTGACCGTCGGCGCATAGGGCTTCTGGGCCGGGAACATCTCGACCGCGGCCGGCATCTTGTCGCCCTTGCGCAGGTTGCAGGGCGAGCAGGCGGCGACGACGTTCTCCCAGGTGGTCAGGCCGCCCTTGGAGCGCGGAATGACATGGTCGAAGGTCAATTCGTCACGCGTGTGGCAATATTGGCAGGCGAAACGGTCGCGCAGGAAGACGTTGAAGCGGGTGAAGGCCGGCGTGCGCGAGGGCTTGATATAGCTCTTGAGCGAGACCACCGAGGGCAGCCGCATGTCGAAGCTGGGGCTGCGGACGACGGTATCGTATTCGGAGACGATGTTGACGCGGTCCATGAAGACCGCCTTGATCGCGTCCTGCCAGCTCCACAACGACAGGGGATAGTAGCTGAGCGGCCGGAAATCGGCGTTCAGTACCAAAGCCGGACAGCTGTCCGGCGATGCCATCGGATGCATCACATGCGCCGTCAAACCCGTCGCACCTCCGCTTCATCGAGCGGGACGAATCCCGCTCAAGGATCAATGTAAGCGCGAGACGACAGGAATGTGAAGGAACTTGTTGCGGCTGCGACAAACGTCCGCCTGCGGACGAGGATTCGCGTCATCCGCAGCGGTAAAATGATGGGCTGTGTTGGATTCGGGCCGGGTTCTCGAAGCCTCTATGCTGCCGGCCTGATTCGTCAGCGGGTCGGGACGGGTTTCTCGCCGCGATAATCGTAGAAGCCGCGCTTGGTCTTGCGGCCGAGCCAGCCGGCCTCGACGTACTTCACCAGGAGCGGGCAGGGGCGGTATTTCGAATCGGCCAGCCCGTCATGGAGCACCTGCATCACCGAAAGGCAGGTATCGAGGCCGATGAAATCGGCGAGCTGGAGCGGACCCATCGGGTGATTGGCGCCGAGGCGCATGGCGGTGTCGATCGCGTCGACCGAGCCGACGCCCTCATAAAGCGTGTAGACGGCCTCGTTGATCATCGGCAGCAGGATGCGGTTGACGATGAAGGCCGGGAAATCCTCGGAGACCGAGACGGTCTTGTGCAGGCTGCCGACGAGGCTCTTGGCGCGCTCGAAGGTGCCGTCATCGGTGGCGATGCCGCGGATCAGCTCGACGAGCTGCATCAGCGGCACGGGGTTCATGAAATGGATGCCAATGAAGTGCTCGGGACGATCGGTCGCTGCGGCGAGGCGCGTGATCGAGATCGAGGAGGTGTTGGAGGCGAGGATCGCGTCCGGGCGCAGATGCGGGCAGACCGCCGTGAAGATCTTGCGCTTGATCTCCTCGTTCTCGGTCGCGGCCTCGATCACGAGGTCGCAATCACCGAGATCGGCCAGGCCGATGGCAGGCTGGATGCGGGAGATCGCGGCGCGGCGTTCGTCCTCGGCGAGGGCGCCCTTGGAGACCTGGCGGGCCATGTTGCCGTCGATCGTGGCGAGTGCGGCGTTGATCCGCTCCTCGGCGACGTCATGCAGCCGGATGTCGAAGCCGGCGGCGGCGGCGACATGGGCGATGCCATTGCCCATCTGGCCTGCCCCGATGATGCCGATCGTCTTGATCGCGTGGTCCGACATGGTTTGATCCCGGATGAAACGTTCAGGCTCCCGCAGGAGCGGAGCGGGCCGCCCTGAGGCGGCCCGGAAGGGTGGTGCCGGCCTTACTTGCCGGCTTTTGCGAGCTCGGCGTCGAGTTCGGGCAGGACGGTGAAGAGATCACCGACGAGGCCGTAATCGGCGATCTGGAAGATCGGCGCCTCCTCGTCCTTGTTGATGGCGACGATGACCTTCGAGTCCTTCATGCCGGCGAGATGCTGGATCGCGCCGGAGATGCCGACGGCGATGTAGAGCTCGGGGGCGACGACCTTGCCGGTCTGGCCGACCTGCCAGTCGTTCGGGGCATAGCCGGCATCGACCGCGGCGCGCGAGGCGCCCATAGCGGCGCCGAGCTTGTCGGCGACGGGCTCGATCACCTTGCCGAAATTCTCGGCCGAGGCCAGCGCGCGGCCGCCCGAGATGATGATCTTGGCCGAGGCCAGCTCCGGACGGTCGGACTTGGCGACCTCCTCGCCCTTGAAGGACGAGTTGCCGGGGTTCTCGGCGGCCGAGACGCTCTCGACCGCAGCCGAGCCGCCTTCGCCCGCCGCCGCGAAGGAGGCGGTGCGGATGGTCAGCAGCTTCTTGGCGTCGGTCGACTGCACGGTCTGGATGGCGTTGCCGGCATAGACCGGGCGCTCGAAGGTGTCGGGCGAGACGATCGCGCTGACATCGGAGACCTGCATCACGTCGAGCAGGGCGGCGACGCGCGGCAGCACGTTCTTGCCGGTCGTGGTCGAGGGCGCGACGATGGCGTCGTACCCGGCGGCCAGCTTGGCGATCAGCGCGGCAAGCGGCTCGGCCAGCGCATGGCCGTAGGCCGCGTCATCGGCGAGCAGCACCTTCTCGACGCCGGCAAGCTTGGCGGCAGCGTCGGCCGCGGCCTTGGCGCCCTGGCCGGCGACGAGGACATGGACGGGTGCGCCGAGCTTGGCGGCGGCGGTCAGCGCCTTGGCGGTGGCGTCCTTGATCGAGGCGTTGTCGTGTTCGGCGATCAGCAGCGTGGTCATCAGATCACCCCGGCGGTCTTGAGCTTGGAGACGAGTTCGGCGGCATTGGCCACCTTGACGCCGGCAGAGCGGCCGGCGGGCTCGACCGTCTTCAGGACCTTGAGGCGGGGCGCGACATCGACGCCGAGCGCTTCGGCCGTGGTCTCGTCGAGCGGCTTCTTCTTCGCCTTCATGATGTTCGGCAGCGAGGCGTAGCGCGGCTCGTTGAGGCGCAGGTCGGTGGTGACGATCGCCGGCAGCTTCAGCGCAACCGTCTGCAGGCCGCCATCGACCTCGCGGGTGACGTCGACCGCGCCGTCGCCGACCACGACCTTCGAGGCGAAGGTGCCCTGGCCCCAGCCGAGCAGGGCGGCGAGCATCTGGCCGGTCTGGTTGCAATCGTCGTCGATCGCCTGCTTGCCGAGGATGACGAGGCCGGGAGCCTCCTGCTCGACGACCTTCTTCAGCAGCTTGGCGACAGCGAGAGGCTCGACCGTGCCGTCGACCTTGACCAGGATGCCGCGATCGGCGCCCATCGCCAGGCCCGTGCGGATCGTCTCGGCGGCTTGCGCCGGGCCGATCGAGACGACGACCACCTCGGTCGCCTTGCCGGCTTCCTTCAGGCGCAGCGCCTCTTCGACAGCGATCTCGTCGAAGGGATTCATCGACATCTTCACGTTCGCAAGCTCGACGCCCGAACCGTCCGCCTTCACGCGGATCTTCACGTTGTAGTCGACAACCCGCTTCACGGGCACCAAGATCTTCATCGCCAGATCACCGTTTAGAAGAGATGAGCCTCGCGCCGCACCATACCTGACGGCAGGACAGCGGCATCGCGGCCCTCGGCTGGAATGCGCTGGGACCGTAACGACGCCCGTTTGCGCTTGTCAACGTCCGTCCGGGCCCGAGTCGGAGGCAAAACAGCGCGGCTTCAGCCATGGCTGGCCTTGCGCCCGAACAGGGCGATGCTGCGGTGCACGAAGAGCGGGGTCAGCGCGGCGCCTGTCGCCAGCCCGCCCAGGTGCGCCCACCAGCCGACATTGCCGTCGGCGCCGAACAGGGCGGAGGCGGCCTGCAGCAGGATCCAGCCGCCGAGCGCATAGATGGCGGGGATGTGGATCGGAATCCAGTTGAAGGCGAGGCCCCAGATGCGGACCTGCGGATAGATCATCAGATAGGAGGCGATGACGCCGGAGATGGCGCCGGAGGCGCCGATCAGCGGCTGCTGCGAATCCGGATACAGGCCGGCATGGAAGAGCGAACCGCCGAGCCCGCAGAGGAAGAAGAAAACGAGGAAGCGGGCATGGCCCATCGCATCCTCGACATTGTCGCCGAAGACCCAGAGGAACAGCATGTTCCCGACGAGATGCGCGAGATTGGCGTGCAGCAGGATGTTGCTGAACAGGGTCGCCCAGGCCGGGAGATGGGCGAGGCCCTCCGGCAATTGTGCCGTGCCGAACAACACCGAGGGAATCATGCCGAAGCCGGCCATGATCGCCAGCTCCGCTTCCTCGCCGGGCCAGAGCAGCAGCACGAGTTGAAGGGCGAGGCTGGCGCCGATCAGCCCGTAGGTGATGTAGGGCGTTCGCATGAAGCGCAGCGGCACGCCGTCATGCAGGGGGACGAACATGGCTGATCTCAGCGATTCCCGCCGGGCACCCAGAGCACGTCGCCTGCTGCCTTGGCATTGAGGTAGCGGGAGGCGACGAACAGGAAGTCCGAGAGGCGGTTGATGTATTTCAGCGCGGGTGGGGCGACCGTCTCACCCTCGGTGGCGGCAAGCTCGGTCATCAGGCGCTCGGCCCGGCGGCTGACGGTGCGGGCAAGATGGAGATGCGTCGCGGCCGGCGTGCCGCCGGGCAGGACGAAGGAGCGCAGGGGAGCGAGATCCGCGTTCAGCTCGTCGATTTCGGCCTCGATCCGGTCGACCTGGGCCTGAATGATTCGCAGCGGCTCGAAGGCAAGCGGCTGGCCGGTCTCCGGCGTCGATAGATCGGCGCCGAGGTCGAAGAGGTCGTTGCTGATGCGGCCGAGCATGGCGTCGACCAGGGCATCTTCCGTTGCCGCATGCAGGCGGGCGAGGCCGAGGCAGGCATTGGTCTCGTCGACAGTGCCGTAGGCGGCGACGCGCAGGTCGAATTTCGGCCGGCGCGGGCCGCTTGTCAGGCCGGTCGTGCCATTGTCGCCGGTGCGCGTGTAGATGCGGTTGAGCTTGACCATGCCACGCTTATAGCGCGGCGCGGGCCGGACGGAAGCGCGTTTGCGGCATCGCTGCGCCGAGCGCCGATCCGGAAGCCGCAGCCCTCACTCCGAGAGTCTGATTGGCAATCCCCTGAGCCCTCATCCTGAGGAGCCATTTCGGCAGAAATGGCGTCTCGAAGGATGCTCCAGGAGGCTCCGGGGACATCTGGAACATCCTTCGAGACGCCGCTGACGCGGCTCCTCAGGATGAGGGCTGGAGTTTCCAGCCAGATTCCCCGGGTGGGGCTCGAAGAACTCGATCCGTCAGAAAGTGTAGCCGAGCCTGGCGCCGATATTGGCCGGGCCGCGATTGGCGGTGCCCGGCTTGTCGGCGCAGCCGGCCGTGCTGAAATGCTCGAGCGTGGTGACGAGGCTCCAGCGGTCCGTCAGCCGGAAGCCGAGGGCGGCGGCTTCGCGCGTGCCGGTATTGCAGCCGAGGGCGAGACGATTCTCCGGGACGACCAGGCCGTTCTTGCCGTCGTTCAGCGCGGCGCCGAGGCTCGCCTCGACGAAGATGTCGCGCGTCACGTCGAAAGACCAGGTCGCGCCGGCATAGGCATAGCGCGTGCCGTTGAGGTTGACGCTCGCGCCCATGTTGAAGCGGGGGATGAAGGCGGCGGCGATACGGTCGCTCAAGGGAATGAGGCGCGGCGACAGCAGGTCCGCGCTCAGATTCGGCAGGCCGCTCTCCCGGCCGCCGGGATTGGCGAGGCCGGCGCCGACGCGGGCCTCCCAGGCCGGAGCGGGCGGCTCGGCGGCGGGAGCGTAGCTGGAGACACTGCTCGAGAGCGACCGGGTCTGCGCGTGAGTGGCAGAGGCGGCCAGGCAAACGGCAAGGGACAGCAACGCGACGCGGACCATGGGCCTTCGGTGGTGAGCGGGTGAAGAGACGTTAGTGAAACACACATACTCGTGTCCGGAATGTGGCAAAACCCGGCAGGTCGATCCTTCCTCAACAAGCGGATGTTTCTGGTATTCTTTTTATTTCAAAGGCTTGCACCTGCTGTCGCAGGCGCTCAGCCGTTGCGCCACCACAGGACGATGACGATCAGGACGATTGCGACGAACTGCAGGATGACCCGCAGCCGCATCAATCGCTGCGAGGTGTTGGCGCTGCCGCCGCGCAGCATGTTGATGAGGCCGAGCAGGAGCACGATGGCGACGGCGCCGACCGCGACGGACACGAGAGTGTTCGAAAACGTCATGAGAACAGGCTTAGGACGGTGCGAGGGACTTTGCCAGCGCCCGGACGAGGCTGGCGACGGTTGGGCCGTGGGTCAGCTCGTCGCAGCCGTCTGCGCCAGTGCGCGACCGCGGACGGGCAGCGAGAGATCGCCTGCGAGCGCACGGCTGATCGCAGGCAGGCCGTCGAGCAGGTCGGGCATGAAGGCCTGCGACGGGGGCGGGCGCCGCGGCAGCGCGTGAAGCGCGGCGGCCATCACGCGCGGATCGCGTTCGCCCTCGCCGGTCTGGGAGGGATCGTAGAGGGTGTCGACCAGATTGAGCTCGTCGGCGCGGCCGGCGCGGATCGCCTGCTCGAGGCGGGGCCTGACGCGCGGGACGATCAGGGCCGGCTTGTCGAAGGAGAGGATCTCGCAGAAGGTGTTGTAGCCGCCCATGGCGACGACGCAGTGCGCCCGGTTCATCAGCAATTCGAGGCGCGGCTCGAAGCCGAGGCCCTCCAGCTTGGGATTGCGGGCGATGCGCTCGGCGAATTCCTTGCGCTTCTCCCGCGACATGAAGGGGCCGAAGACGATCAGCGCGGGCAATTCGATCGTCGGGTCGGCCTCATAGGCCGAGATCACCCAGTCGATGACGCCGGCGCCGTCGCCGCCGCCGCCCGGCGTGACCAGGACGAAGGGCTGCTTGGTGATGCGCGGATAGCGGTTCGGCGGCATCGGGCTCGGCACCGCGCGCTTGAGATAGCCCATGTAGCGGACCTTGTCGGCGAAGCGTTGCTGGCCCGGCAGGCCGGTCAGGGGTTGGTAGACGTTCTCCAGCCCGTAGACGAAGATGTCGTCATAGACGGTGTCGAGCGCTTCGAGCGCGCCGTTGCGGCTCCACTCCTCCAGCACCGCAGCGGGCTCGTCGAGCACGTCGCGCAGGCCGAGCACGATGCGGGCGCCGCGCCGGCGCAGGATGTCGAGCGAGGGTTTCAGTTCCCCGCGCAGGCCGACCGGCTCCTTGTCGACGATGACGACGTCGGGATCGAAGGACAGGACCGTCTGCTTGATGATGTCGGTGCGCAGGCGGATGGTATCGCTGAGGTCGAGGTTGAGGTGATGCGGCTCGTAGCTGCCGTCGCTCTGCTTCTCGATGCCGGGGATGCGGACATAGTCGATGCCGTCGCCGAACTGGAAGCTCGAGATGACCGACGAGCCGGAGACGATGATCACCGAGATATGCGGGAAGCTCGCGATCAGCGCGTTGGCGATGGCGCGGCAGCGGCGGATATGGCCGAGCCCGAAGGTGTCGTGGCTGTAGATCAGGACGCGCGGCGCATGGGAGCTGCGCGGCGCGCGTTCGGCGCCGGCGAGATCGACGACGTTTGAAAGCATCGGAACGTCGCCCTCCGGAAAAGGCCAGACGACCTCTTGGCGAGGACGAACGCAGCTGGAAAACTCTGGAACGGTTATAGCGGGTCACTGGGGACGATCCAAGCCCGTCGCGCAGCTGTCTGTTGCGATAATCCACCGGGCGCGGATCACGTCATCGCAAGCCGGAAACGTCTTTCCGGCAGCCGCCGGACGGCCGGATGAGCGTGCCCGGATCGATCACGCGGACGGCCGGGTGAGCGGCGGCGCGCATAAGGTCGGAAAGGAAGGTCCAGGCGGCCTCGTCATGGTCGCGGTGATGCAGGAGAAGGCCCAGCGCGATGTCGCCGGTTTCGCCTTGCCGCCTCTGCGCGAGCAGGACGACGAGCTCGTCCAGGATGTCCGCGGCGGCGCGGCCGATCCGACCGGCATGCCAGTCCATGATGTCGATATGGGTGTTGAGGAGGAGCGGCCCCCCCGCCGCACCGTGACGATAGCCGCGGAAGCAGGAGAGGCCGGCGAAACCGAGCGCGCTAAGGCGCGCGGCATGATCCTGCGCGATACGGTTCCAGGGCGGGACGAAGATCGGCAGCGTGTCGTCGCCGAGGAGATCGCGCAGGCGCTGCCAGCCGCATGCGATCTCCGCATCGACCTCGGCTGCCTCACGCTCGGCGCCGAATTCCGATTTCTTGCTGCCCTTAGGCGCGTGATTGCGGTGTGTGGCGCCATGCTGGCAGGGACGCAGCAATGGCTTGCTGCGCAAGGTTGCCGACAGGGCGGGCTCGGCCAGCAGGGGGATGACGGCCAGCAGGACCGGGGCCGCAAAGCGTTCGGTGAGGTCCGAGAGGCGATCAAGCGCGGGGCTTGGCGCGACGGCGTCGTCGTCGCGCAGCCAGAGGTCGATCCTTCGGCCGGCCGCGCTCCAGCGATCGAGTTCCAGGGCGAGCGCCTGCCAGGATGTGGCGTTCATGGCGTGGCTTTTCCGCGTGGCTTGGTGCTGCGGTTCCGAACGGCGAGGGCGAGGCCCTCGGCCAGTCTTTCGGCGGCACGCTCCGTCGTGCGCTCGCTGCGGATGAAGCGGCGCGCGGTGGCGCCCATGCTTTCGCGCAGTGCTCTGTCGCGCAGCAGCGTACTCAGCGCGGCGGCGAAGGCGGCCTCGTCATGTTCGGGAACCAGCAGGGCGGTTTCGCCGGCTCGGACCGTCTCGGCGACGCCGCCGCTGTCGAAGGCGACGACCGGTAGCCCTGCCGACTGGGCTTCGAGATAGACCAGCCCATAGGCCTCGCCGATGCCGGGCCAGATGAAGACGTCGTTGCGGGCGAGCTCGGCTTGCGTGGCCTCGCGCTCGAGCTGTCCATGCCAGGTGACGCGGCTCTCCGGCAGGCCGGCGAAGACGACTTCGATCTCGGCGCGGCAGGGGCCGTCGCCGATGATGCCGAGCGCCCAGTCCTCGTCCCGGCAGCGATCGAGGACGCGGGCGAGCGCGAGATAGCTCATGAGCTTGGCGCCGGAGCGCATCATCGCGACGGTGACCAGGCGCGGCGGGCCGGACAGGGCGGCGCGCTGCGCGTGATCCGGGCCGAGCGTGACGAAGGGGGGCAGGGGAAGCAGGGCCGTTCCCGCATTTCGCCAGGGTTCGAGGCCCTGCCGGTCGCGGTCGGTGAAGTAGAAATGGACATCGCCGGCTGCGATCCCGTGCCGCACGATTTCCGTCTGCGCGGCCCATGGGCCGGTAGCGCGCCGTGCGGAATCGCTCGACTCGGCGGTGACATAGGGGATGCCGAGCTGCGCTGCCATCTCGGGGCCGAGGAAGTCGGGCGAGCGGTAATAGTTATGATAGGTGAACCAGAGATCCGGGCGCGGCTGGCCCTCCCGGTATCCGGCGAGCAAGGCGTCGCGCAGGCGCGCGGCATCGGCTGCACAGCGGGAAAAGCGGGCGGGGTCGGCCTCGCGGAAATAGGTCTTCGGCGCAGCGACCGGCTCGACGACATGCCCGAGGCTTTCGAGTGCGGCCATCAGCTGGCGGGCCATGCGGCGGTCGCCGGAGACGCCGCCGTCGCCGACCGGATTGAGCGGGGTGTGGAAAGCGATGCGCAAAGGGAGCTTCGTGGCGGTGGCGGTGTGCTGCTTCAGCGGTAGGGATCGGCCGCGTCGCGCAGGCCGTCGCCGAGGAAATTGAAGGCGAGGATGATCACGATCACGGGCACGACCGGATAGAGCAGCCAGGGATAGAGCGCCACAACATTGATATTCTGAGCCTCGTTGAGCATCACGCCCCAGCTGGTGATAGGCGGCCTGAGGCCCAGGCCCAGGAAGGAGAGCGCGGTCTCTCCGAGGATCGTCCGGGGAATCGTGATCGTGGCGGAGGCAATGAGATGGCTCATGAAGCCCGGCACCAGATGCAGGGCGATGATGCGGCGCGGCTTCGCCCCCATCAGCTGGGCGGCGACGACATAATCCTCCTCGCGCAGCGAGAGCAGTTTCGAGCGCACGGAGCGGGCAAGGCCCGTCCAGTCCATCAGGCCGAGGATCACCGTGATGCCGAAATAGACCAGCAGCGGGCTCCAGGAAGGCGGCAGGATCGAAGCCAGCGCCAGCCAGAGCGGGATATGCGGCAGCGACTGCACGATCTCGATGATGCGCTGGATTACGAGGTCGACGCGGCCGCCGTAATAGCCGGCGATGCCGCCGATGATGACGCCGAGCACGAAGGAGACGGAGACGCCGAGCAGGCCGATCGAGAGCGAGATGCGCCCGCCATAGAGGATGCGCGAGAGCATGTCGCGGCCGAGCCGGTCGGAGCCGAGCCAGAAGAAGGTGCCGCCCTCGGGCGCGCAAACGAGGCGCCGGTTGCCGGGAATCAGCCCCCAGAACAGGTAGTCGTCGCCCTGGCAGAAGAAGCGCAGCTTCTGCGGGCGCGTGGTGTCGACGTCGTATTCGCGCTTCAGGTTCTCCATGTTGAGGCGCATCGTGTACGGGTAGACGAAGGGGCCGACGAAATCGCCCTCGTGGAAGAGATGGACGCTCTGGCTGGGTGCCCGGATGAAGTCGGTATTGCGCGTCGTGTAGTGATAGGGCGCCAGGAGCTCGGCGAAGGCCGCCATGGCGTAGATCACGAAGATCACCACCGCCGAGATGACCGCGAGCCGATGCTTGCGGAATTTCCACCACATCAACTGCCATTGCGAGGCGAGGTAGATCCGCTCCTGCTCCGGCGTCATCGCCTCGGTGGCATAGGGCTCGAACGGCGCCGTCGAGACCTCGTGGGGCAGGGCTGAGCCGTCCGGCGGCAGATGGGAGAGCGTGGTCGCCTTCACTTGGTCGCGGCTCCCTGGAGGCGGATGCGCGGGTCGAGGATGGCGAGCGCGATGTCCGAGATCAGCACGCCGATCACGGTCAGGAAGGAGAGGAACATCAGGAAGGACCCGGCGAGATACATGTCCTGGCTCTGCAGCGCGCGGATCAGGAGCGGGCCGGTCGTCTGCAACGAGAGCACGATGGCGACGACCTCGGCGCCCGAGACGATCGAGGGCAGGATGTCGCCGATATCCGAGATGAAGAAGTTGAGCGACAGGCGTAAGGGGTATTTCCGCAGCGCCCTGCCGGGCGGCAGGCCCTTGGCGCGGGCGGTGACGTAGTATTGCTTCTGCAATTCGTCGAGCAGGTTCGCGCGCAGCGCTCGGATCATGCCCGCGGTGCCGCCGGCGCCGATGATGATCACGGGAATCCAGAGGTGCTCAAGCACCGACCTGAACTTGGCCCAGCTCATCGGCTGGTTGAGATAGGCGGGGTCGACCAGGCCGCCGATCGAGGTGCCGAACCAGATATTGGCGAAATACATGAAGACCAGCGCCAGCAGGAAATGCGGCACGGCGAGCCCGACGAGGCCGAGGAAGGTGAGGCCGTAATCGCCCCAGCTATACTGGTGCGTGGCCGAATAGATGCCGATCGGGAAAGCGACGATCCAGGTGAAGATGATGGTGGCGAAGGAGACCATCATGGTCAGCAGCAGGCGGTCGCCGACGATCTCCCGCACAGGCCGCTGGTACTCGAAGGAATAGCCCATGTCGCCCTGGAGCAGGCCGGCGACCCAGCGGACATAACGCTCGACCGGCGGCTTGTCGAAGCCGTATTCCTGCTTCAGGAACTCGATGCGGCTCATGTCCGCCTTCTCGCCCTGGGCTTGCATCTCGGCCGCCAGCGTCTCGAAGTAGTCGCCCTCGGGCAGGTTGATCACTGTGAAGATCAACGCGCTGGTGACCAGCAGCGTCGGGATCATCAGCAGGATGCGCTTGAGGATGTAGCGGAGCAGCACGGATCAGGCCTTGGGCGCTTGCTGATCGGCCTGTGGCCGGTCGAACCAGAAGGTATCGGGCATGTAGCGGCCGATGAAGGCGCCGGGCTCGAAGCTGTAGAGGCCTTGCTCCGGGACGTTGCGCAGATCTTTGGAGACCACGATCGGCTGCAGCGTGCTGTTGATCACGCCGATGGTGAAGAGCTGCTCGGCATTGATCGCCAGCATCTTGTGCCAGATGGCGCGGCGCTGATCGCGGGTCGAGCTTACCCGCCATTCCTCGTAGAGCCGAACGAGTTCATCGACCTCCGGCAGCGCCGGTCGCTCACCCTCGCGGCCGCTGGTCTCGATGAACTGGCCCCAGCGCGGCCACTGGAACTGGGCCGAGGAGGTCGGCGCCAGCGCGTCCGGCTCCATGTCCGAGGTGACGAGCGCATTGTCCATGCCGGCCCAGGCCGACATCACCGTCTGGCCGGCGACGATGCGGCGGCGGAAGACGTCGCGCTGGGTCGAGCGCGGGTAGATCTTGATGCCGACATCGATGAAATCCTGCTTCAGCAGGTCGAGGATGTCGGTCTCCTCGGTGTTCTCCCCAGCCGTCTCGATGGTGAATTCAAGCCTGCGCCCGTCGGAGAGCAGGCGGATGCCGTCATCGTCGCGCTTCGTCAGCCCGATCTCGTCGAGCAGCCGGTTCGCCAGCGCCGGATCGTGCTGGGTCCAGAGCGAGACGAAGCGCGGATCGAAGAGCGGGCTTTCCGGCAGGGCGGTGTTGCCGCTTTCCTTGGCGAGCCCGAAGAAGATGACCTTGTTGACGTCCTTGCGGTTGATCGCGACCGAAACCGCGCGGCGATAGCGCAGGTCGCGGTTGAGGTCGCGCCAGACCGGATCGATGGCGTTGAGGTTGGGCATCAGCGCGAAATAGGCGCCCTCGGCCCGCCTCCATAGCTTGACGTCGAAATTCATCCGCTTCGAGGCTTCCTTCAGGAAGGTGTAGTTGTCGAACCGGATGTAGCGGGCCTGGAGATCGGCCTCGCCGGCCGCGGCCTTGGCGGGCACGAGCGAGCTGGTGCCGATGGTCAGCGTCACCTGATCGGCATAGGGGAGCTGGCGGCCCTGGCCGTCGACGCGGTGGAAATAGGGGTTGCGCTCGAAGACGAACTGCTCGGCCGGCAGGGGCGTCGTGTTGCGCCAGGGCTCCAGCGTCGGCAGCTTCGGGTTCTCCGGCCGGTACATGCGCGACAGCCGCTCATGCAGCGCGCCCCAGTCGCGCACGCGGTTCTCCTTCACCCGCTGGCTCAGCTCGTGCTTGGGCGCATGACGCTCGTGGAATTGCTTGAGATAGGCGGAGGGCATGAAGATATAGGTCGGCTGCGCCCCGGCCAGGGCCGGCAGGAAGATCGGGTTCGGCGTCTTCCAGCTGTAGCGGATCTCGGTTTCGCTCAGCACCTCGAAGACGGGCAGCTCGTTGGCCGAGAACAGGGCCTGCGGCGGGCCGCCGGGCGAGAGCCGCTTGTTGTTGGCGACGTCTTCCCACCAGTAGCGGAAATCCTCGGAGGTGAAGGGCGATCCGTCCGACCAGCGATGGCCCTGGCGCAATCTCAGCGTGAAGATGCGGCCATCCTCGACATCGCAGCTCTCGAGCACATCGGGCACGAGCTCGAGGTTGATATCGTAGACCATCAGCCGGGTGTAGCCGTAGAGCGTCATCATGCGGATGTCGCGCTGGTCGCCCATCAGCATGCGGATATTGCCGCCATGGCGGCCGGACTGCCGCCCGAGCTTCTCCAGGTCGATGATCCGAGGCGTGGCGGGCAGGCGTGCCGCTATCGGCGGCAGCGCGCCGGAAGAGACGCGATCCGCGAAGAACGGGCTGTCGATCGCAGTCCCCGAGAAGGGGACCGCCTGCGCGAGGCGTGGCAAGTTCAGCCCCGCGACGGCGGCGGAGCCCAGCAGCAGCGTGGTACGGCGGGTCGGATGCGGGCGGCGCTGCGTCATGGCACCAGCTCCCGGATATCGGCGTTCGGCCGCGCCAGCACGTAATGGCCGTCGCCGAGCGGCAGGTGGGCCAGCGCCGCCTCGTCGGGCCCGGCCTTGAAGGCTTTGCCCCAATGGCTGTCGTCCGAGGCGCCGCCGGGCGCGGCCAGCTTGAAGTCGAGCTTGCGGTCGATATCGGCGAAGGGGACGGAGCGCAGCAGCGCCTTGGTGTAGGGATGGGCCGGCCGGGTGAAGAGCGCATGGCGCGGCGCGAGCTCGACGATCCGGCCATTGGCCATGACCGCGATCCGGTCCGCCATGTAGTTCACCACCGCGAGATTATGGGAGATGAACAGGAAGGTCAGGCCCCGCTCGGCCTGCAGGTCCTTGAGCAGGTTGAGGATCTGCGCCTGCACGGAGACGTCGAGCGCCGAGACCGGCTCGTCGCAGATAATGAGTTCAGGGTCGAGCGCGAGCGCGCGAGCGATGCCGATGCGCTGCCGCTGGCCGCCGGAGAAGGAATGCGGGTAGCGGTTGAGGAAGCGGATATCGAGCCCGACATCCTGCATCAGATTGCGCACGCGCTCGTCCTGCTCGGCCGGATTGCCACGATCGTGGATCACCAGCGGCTCGCGCAGGATGTTCATCACGGTCATGCGCGGCGACAGCGACGAGACCGGGTCCTGGAAGATCATCTGGACGCGCGGGCGGAAATGGCGGAGGTCCTCGCCCTGCAGCTTGAGCACGTCGACGCGCTCGCGTCCGTCGTCGAAGATGACCTCGCCGGAATCGGGCGTGACGGCGCGCATGACGATCTTGCTGACCGTGGTCTTGCCGCAGCCGCTCTCGCCGACGAGGCCGAGGCATTCGCCGCGCCTGATGTCGAAGCCGACATCGTCGACCGCCTTCACGCTGGTCTGGCTGCCCTTGCCGAAGAAGCTGCGCGAGCCCGTGACATAGGTCTTGTGCAGGCCGCGGACGCTGAGGAGCGGGGCGGCGTCCGCCGAGGGCTTCGGCGGCGGGGCGGTGACGGCCGGGCGCGGGCGGGCCTCGCGCAGGGCGACCAGCCGCTCGCCATCCTGCATGTCGAAATGCGGGGAGGCGTCGAGCAGGGCTCTGAGATAGGGGTGGCGCGGCCGGCGGAAGATGTCCTCGACCGGGCCACGCTCCATGATCTCGCCGTGGAAGATCACCACCACCTCGTCGGCCATGTTGGCGACGACGCCGAGATCGTGCGTGATGAGCAGGATCGCCATGCCCATCTCGGCCTGAAGATCGCGCATCAGGTCGAGCACCTGGGCCTGGATGGTGACGTCGAGCGCGGTCGTCGGCTCGTCGGCGATCAGCAGGGCCGGCTGGCAGATCAGCGCCATGGCGAGCATGGCACGCTGGCGCAGGCCGCCGGAGAGTTCGAACGAGTAGAGGCCGTAGGCCCGCTTCGGGTTCTTGAAGCCGACGCGCTTCAGCATCGCCTCGATCAGTTCGCGGGCCTGCGCCTTCGGCATCGGCCGATGCAGGAGCAGCGCCTCCTCGATCTGGTTGCCGATCGTATGGACCGGCGAGAGCGAGGACATCGGCTCCTGGAAGATCATGCCGATGCGCCCGCCGCGCAGCGCCCGGATCTCCCCGCCCTCGGCGGGCAGCGCCGCGATGTCGACGACGGTTCCAGGGGCCTGCGGGTCGCGGAACAGAATCTCGCCGCCGGTGACGCCGCCGGCGCGGGGCAGCAGGCCCATGATGGCCTGGGAGATCACCGATTTGCCGGAGCCGGATTCGCCGACGAGCGCGACGGTCTTGCCCGCGGGGACGCGCAGGCTCACGCCCTTGACGACGTCACGGGCGAGGCCGTGGATCGTGAAGCCGATACGCAGGTCGCTGATACGCAGGATGTCCATGGTCTGACGCGATACGTCCCCGGAGCCTAACGCTCCACTTCCTTTCTGACGTTACTAGACGTCGAAAGCGGTAACTTGCCAATCGCTTTCGACACTTGTGGTTCCGGCGGGCATTGCCCGAGGCGGATGACATCGCTGCAACGCGGCCCGCGCCGGAAATGGTCGAAGCTGATGCTCCAGGGCAGGGGCGCCGGGGCGCGATAGGGCCCCATCTTGAAATACTGGTTGTCGTCGAGGCCGGGGCCGCTATGCCCGATATGGCCTTCCACGGTCACGATACGGACGCCGTCGGCGATGACCTCGATATGGCCGTCACCGCGTGGGCCGGGCTGCGAGCGGATGACGAAGTCGATCCAGCCCTTTTGCGGCGAAGGCAGGTCTGCATGGTGCGTGACCTGGATCCCGGGTGCGCAGGCATTGAAATAGCTCGGATAATTCTCGCGCGTCGCGCCGCTTTCCGCTGCCACGAGAGCGCGTGTCTGGCGCGTGCCGGGCCGGTCCAGCACGAGGGCCTCGCCCGGAAGGCAGCCTTCGGGGCGTGCATCGCCGCCGATCGGGTAGGAGAGAATCCGGTCGGTTTCGACGGTGATGCCGAGGCGGCCGCGGTAGAGCCGCAGCGCCAGGAAGGGTGAGTAGTCGCCCGCGGCGCCCGGGATGATCTCGCGTTTCCATTGGGCGATCACATATCTGCGATCATCCCGGGGGAGCGGGGCGTCGAGGCGCAGGGCAAAGCCGTACCAGACAGACCGATCATAGGGGGCGAGCACGTCCGGGCGCTCCCAGACCTCCGCCCGCTCGCTGCACTCGATCGACTGCGGAGGGCAGGAGGGCATCGCGATCAAGGTCAGGGCGCCGATACCGCGATCGGGCGTGGCATCGCTGAAAATCACGCGCCCTGCCCGCTGTTCGGGGTTGTTCTTGTAGAACAGGCCGCCTTCGGGAGCGAAGCCTCCCCGATCAAAGTCGTCATGCAGGATGCGCTGCGTGGCTTCGACGCGTACCGGGGCGGCAGGCGCGCCGACAAGGCCGAGGGCAACCGCGCAGCAGAGCGCTCCCGACGCGACGACCCCCTTTACGGCTCCCCCGAAAATGACCGATGCCTCCCGTTCGCCACGCCAGCATGGCTGCAGCCTGGCGCGCATTGCACTCGGCTGCAACCTCACCACATATGGTCGCTTCGGGCCCGCCGGACCCGTTCGAGCTCGCGCCGCGAGCGCTTCGGTACAGGATTGCCCTTTGGAGTCCAATCTCTTCCGTTACATCTGGCAGAAGAGCCGGGCCGAGCAGGTCGTCGTCCTGCTGATCATCCTTGTCTCGATTCCCTTCAATTGGGCCTCGTTCGACGTGCCCAAGCGCATCGTCAACGATGCGATCCAGGGCGGAGCTTTCCGGAACGGCAAGACCACCGCCACGCTGATGGACTTCACCCTGCACATGCCGTCCTGGCTCGGCGGGGCAAGCTACAGGATTTCGGAGGGGTTCCAGGTCGGCCAGTACGGCCTGCTCCTGGGCTTGAGCATCTATTTCCTGCTGCTGGTCCTGATCAACGGCGCCTTCAAATACGTCATCAACGTGCGCAAGGGCATCCTCGGCGAGCGGATGCTCAGGCGCATGCGCTACGACCTGTTCAGCCAGCTGATGCGCTTCCGGCCGGAGGAGATCCGCGCGGTCAAGCCGGCCGAGATCGCCAGCATGATCAAGGACGAGATCGAGCCGGTCGGCGGCTTCGTCGGCGATGCCTTCATCCAGCCGGTCTTCCTGCTCAGCCAGGCGCTGACCGCGCTCGTCTTCATCATGGCGCAGAGCTTCTGGCTCGGCTCGATCGCGCTGCTGATCGTGCTCGCGCAGGCGATCATCATCCCGATCCTGCGGCGCGAGCAGCTCAGGCTCGGCCGCGAACGCCAGATCGCCTCGCGCCAGCTCGCGGGCCGGATCGGCGAGATCGTCGATGCCGGGCCGATGATCCAGGGGCACGGCGCGACGGCCTATGTCCAGTCCGACATCGCCGGCCGGCTCGGCCGGCTCTTCGACATCCGCTACGCGCTCTACAAGCGGAAATTCGCGGTCAAGTTCCTGAACAACCTGCTGGCCCAGATCACGCCGTTCTTCTTCTACGCCATCGGCGGCTTCTTCGCGCTGCAGGGGCGGCTCGACATCGGCCAGCTCGTCGCGGTGATCGCCGCCTATCGCGACCTGCCGCCGCCGATCAAGGAACTGATCGACTGGGACCAGCAGCGCAACGACGTGACGATCAAGTACGATCAGGTCATCTCCCAGTTCAACAGCGACGAGACCCTCGTCCTCGAGGAGGAGAACGGCGTCGCGGACCTGCCGGCGAAGGGCGAGATCCGGCTCGAAGCCGTGCAGATGCTGGACAATCGCGGCCAGCCGCTGCTGACGCCGCTCTCGTTCAGCTTGGCCCGGCCGGGGATGGTCGTGGTGATCGGCCCGCAAGGCGGCGGCAAGGACGTGCTCGGCCGGATTCTCGGCCGGCAGGCGACGAGCTATACCGGCCGCGTGCTGATCGATGGCGAGCCGCTGGCGGGCATGTCGGTCGAGCGGGCGAGCCATATCATCGGTTATTCCGGCGATGAGCCCGAGATCATCGCCGGCTCGATGCGCGACAACATCCTGCTGCCGCTCAGGCGCCGGCGCCCCGACCTGAAAGCCCGCGGCGTCGTGCCCCCGTCGGAGCACCGCCGCTTCGTCGAGGCGGTCCGCTCGGGCAATTCGCCTTTCCCGTTCGAGGCGGACTGGACAGATTATGCCGGGGTCGGCGTGACCGACGCGGCCGAGCTCGCCGCGCGAATCCACGAATTGCTCGACGTTTTCGGCTGCACGCAGGAGGTCTATGAGCTTGGGCTCGGCGGCAAGGTGCTGCGCCCCGTCAGCGAGCAGGCGATCGAGCGCATCATCGAGGCGCGCCGCGTGGTCGCGGCCGAGCTCGCGCGGATCAAGCAGGGCGACCTGATCGAGCCTTTCGTGCTCGATCGCTACAATCGCAATGCGCCGATCATCGAGAACCTGATCTTCGGGACGCGAACCACGGCGCGCTTCGACAGCGCGACCCTGCTGTTCGAGCCCTATGCCCATTCGATCCTGAAGGCGGAGGCGCTGATCGAGCCGCTGGCCGAGATGGGCGGGCGGATCGTCGCGACCGTGGTCGAAATCTTCACCGGCCTGCCGCCGGGCCATGCGCTGTTCGAGCGCTATTCATTCGGCGCCAACTTCGAGTTCGAACGCCTGAGCGAGCTGGCGGATGTCCTGGCCAAGCACGACATGCGCAACCCGCTCGATCCGGAGACGGAACGCGATCTCGTCGCGCTGGCGCTCGGCTATATCGAGCCGAAGCACAGGTTGAACCTGATCGACGCCCGCCTGGAGCGCCGCATCCTCCGGGCGCGGGAGAGCTTCCGCAAGCACCTCCCGGCCGGCGCGGTCGACGATGTCGATTTCTACGATCCCGACAAGGTGATGGTCGGAGCCAGCGTGCGCGACAACCTGATGTTCGGGCGCATCGGCTACGGCGTGCCCGATGCTGCCCGCAAGGTCGGTGAGATCGTGCTGCAGGCGCTCGCCCGTTCGGGGCTGGGGGACGCGCTCTACCGGCTCGGGCTCGATACCGAGAGCGGCATCCGCGGGCGCTTCCTGCCGGCCAGGCTGCGCCAGGCGATCCCGCTGGTCGAGGCGCTGGTCAAGGCGCCGCAGATCGCGGTGCTCGATATCTCGGCGCTGCTCGCGATTTCGGACGAGCCGAAGGAGATCGTCGCCCGCCTGCGCAGCTACTGCACGGGGATGACGCTGTTTCTTCTGGTCGGAGATGCTAAACTCGTGGGAGACGTCCCGTTGCGGGTGGTGTTCCACGGAGAAGCCGGGACGGTCGAGGCGCAGGACACGCCCGACGCGGCGAACGATCGGGCATCACGCTTCGAAGACACCGGGCGAGTGGAGGCGCGGTCATGAGTCTGGAAACCGATCTCGGCTGCCTGCGCAGCCTGCCGCTGTTTCAGGGCATGCCGGCATCGCGGCTCAAGCTCGTCGCCCTGATGGGCGAGCGCCTGCAGTTCGAGCCCGGCGCCGTCCTGATCCACCCTCAGGAGCGGCTCGAAGGCGTCTACGTCATCATGGAAGGCGAGGTCGAAATCCTGCAACCAGGCGAGGACGGCGAGGAGCGGGCCTTCGTCAAGGATACCGGCAGCATCACCGGCGATGTGGCGTTGCTCAGCGGCAAGCCGTTCAGCACGACCATTCGCGCCAAGTCGCAGGTGCTGGCGCTGCGGATTCCGAAGGACCTGTTCTTCGAACTGCTCCAGACCGTGCCCGAGTTCAGCCTCGCGGTCTGTCGGGATCTGGCCGACCGGGTCCACCGGCTCGCCTCCGTGCTGCTGAATCGGCACGCAACCGTTTGACGAGGTCGATCAGCGCATGAACCGGCCGCAAGCCGCAGGCACCAACCGCACCGTGACGCCCCGCGGCAGCATGGGCGCCAGCATGGACCAGGTCTCGTCCTGGAGCCGGGACATCCGGTTCGTCTCCGGGCTGATCCTGCTCGTCTTCGCGACGACCCATTTCCTCAACCACGCCGTCGGCATCCTTGGCCTCGACGCCATGGAGAAGGTGCAGGACTGGCGCTACGGCTTCTGGCATTCCTGGCCGGGCACGGTCGCGCTCTATGGCGCGCTGATCGTTCATCCGGTCTTCGCGCTGCTGCGGGTTGTGCAGCGGCGCACCTTCAAGATGCCGCTGCGCGAGATGCTGCAGATCGCGCTCGGCCTCGCCATTCCGCTGCTGCTCGTCGACCACATCATCAGCACGCGGATCATGGGCATCTATTTCGGCGTGGACGAGAGCTATCGTTCCGTGTTGCGCCGGCTCTGGCCGGCTCTGGCGATGACCCAGTCGCTGCTGCTGCTGCTTGTCTGGACGCATGGCATCATCGGCATCCATTTCATGCTGCGCGCCCGCGACAGCTATCGCCATTGGCGTGACCCGTTCCTGCTGGCGGCGATCCTGATCCCGGTCCTGGCGCTGATCGGCTTTTCGGTCGGTGCGCGGGAGGCCGAGCGGCTGGCGATGCCGGCGGAACTCGTCAGCGACGCCCAGACGGCGATGTTCGTTCGCGACGTGATGTGGGGCAAGGGCGCCTTCTATGGCCTCGTCGCCTCCTTCCTGCTCTTCGTCGGCATCCGCGAGATCAGGGTCCGCACGACCCGTCAGATCACCGTACGCTTCGTCGGCCACGGTACGCGCCGGCTGGCGCCGGGGCCGACGGTGCTGGAGATGTTTCGGCGCTTCAACATTCCGCATGCCGCGCTCTGCGGCGGGCGGGCGCGCTGCGCCACCTGCCGCGTGCTGGTGATGGACGGCAACGACAAGCTGCCGAAGCCCGGCCCGAACGAGGCCAAGCTGCTGCGGCGGATCTCGGCGCCGGACGGTGTCCGGCTCGCCTGCCAGATCAGGCCGCGCGACGACCTGCAGGTGCAGATTCTGCTCGCCTCGCGGCTCAATGCGGGGGCGGCGCGTCCGTTCGAGCTCGACGATGCCGCCGGCAAGCGCGGCCTGACCGTGGTGGTGGCCGATCTCCGGGCCTTCTCGGCCCTCTCGGCACGGCAATTGCCCCGCGAGCTCATCGGGCTGCTCAACCGCTTCTTCGACGAGATGGGGCAGGCGATCACCGCGCATGAGGGGCGGATCGACGCTTTCTATGGCGACGGCTTCATGGCCGTGTTCGGCCTGGAGGGGACGCCGGGGCGCGGGGCGCAGGCGGCGATCGCCGCCGCCGGCGACATCGTGCGCGCGGTCGATGCGCTCAACCGCGAATATGGGGCGGCGCTGCCGCTGCCTCTGCGGATCGGCATTGGTATCCATACCGGCGACGCCATCACCGGCGCGGTCGAGAACGACAATCTCGGCCGGCGCGAGATCACGGTTGGCGAGACGGTCATGGTCGCGAGCCAGCTCGAATCGGCGACGCGGCGGGTGCTCGCCGATATCGTGGTCTCCGAGGACACGATCCGGGCGAGCGCACGCAGCTATGCCGGGACGACACCCCTGAAGATCGCGATCAAGGGACGTGAAAAGCCATTGACCGCCTATGGCTTCGCCAGCGCACCGGAGATCGCCCGCCGCAAGCGCGAGGATGTGGCGGTGCCGGTGCCTGTGGTGGCCGGCGGTGAGCTGACCGCGTCGGCAGAGGTGGTGCAGGAACAGGGTGAGACAGGCGAAAAGGACTAATCCTTGCGCGGGGCGGCTGGTTTTTTGCGGGCGCGCATGTCTATGGTCCGCCGTCTTCCCCTGATGACGACTGAAGCATGACACCCGAGCCGTCCCAAGAGGCCTTTCACGACCTGCTGCGCGGCATGGCGACGCTGTCGGGGAACCGCATCGTCGCCGACATCGCGCGACTCTACGGCAAGGGCGCGCCGCCCGACCTCTCGATTGCCTGCAACCATAAGCAGATCGCCTCGAAGCAATGGCTGGTCGAGGCGCTCACGGAGACCTATCCGAAGCCCGAAGGTCCGGTCTGGGTGCTCGGCGCCTGGTATGGCGTGCTCGGCGCGCTGCTGCTCGACGATGAAAGGCTTACGATCCCGGAGATCGTCAGCCTCGATATCGACCCGACCTGCGCGCCGATCGCTGAGATACTGAACCATCGCCATGTTGCGGCGGGGCGCTTCCGGGCGATGACGGCCGACATGATGGCGATGGATTTCGCGGCGCAGTGTCCGAAGCCGGGGCTCGTGATCAATACGAGCTGCGAGCATCTCGCCGACGTGCCGGGCTGGATCGCGACCTTGCCGCAGGGTCTGCCGCTGGTGCTGCAGTCCAACGACTATTTTCGCGAGCCGGACCATCGCAGCTGCGTACCCTCGCTCGAGGCTTTCCGCGAGCAGGCAGGGCTGGCGGAGGTCTGGTTCGCCGGCGCCCGGCCGACGAAGAACTATACGCGCTTCATGCTGATCGGGCGGCGATGACGGAGGGCACGGCTCCGCGCATCGCGGTCGCGATGAAGGGCTATCCGCGCCTGTCGGAAACCTTCATCGCGCAGGAGTTGCTCGGCTTGCAGCAGCGCGGCCTCCCCTTCGAGATTTGGTCGCTGCGCCATCCGACCGACGCGGCGAAGCATCTGATGCACCAGCAGATCACGGCGCCGGTGCGCTATCTGCCGGAATATCTGCACGACGAGCCGGCTCGCGTGGCGCGCGGAATACTGGCGGCCCTGCTGAGGCCGGGTTTGCTGCGGCTCTTGCCGGTCTTCCTGCGCGATCTCACTCGCGACCGGACGCGCAATCGCTGGCGCCGTTTCGGGCAGGCCTGCGTGATGGCGCGGGAGTTGCCTGGCGATATCCGGCATCTGCATGTGCATTACCTGCATACGCCGGCTTCGGTGATCCGCTACGCCGCCTTGCTCGGCGGCCTGACATGGTCGTTCTCGGCCCATGCCAAGGACATCTGGACGACCGAAGACTGGGAAAAACGCGAGAAGATCGCCTCCGCTGACTGGGGTGTGACCTGCACGCGCGACGGGCACCGCGAGCTGGAACGTCTCTCGGACCAGCCGGACAAGGTCGGGCTCCTCTATCACGGGCTCGATCTCGCGCGCTTTCCGGCGCCGGGCGTGCGATCGCTGCGAGACGGCACGGACCCGGACGATCCGGTGCGCTTCGTCACCATCGGGCGTGCCGTGGCGAAGAAGGGTTTTGACGACCTGCTGGAAGCGCTGGGCAAGCTGCCCTGCACGCTGAACTGGCGGCTGACGCATATCGGCGGCGGCGAGAAGCTGAAGGCTTTGCAGGCGCAAACGCAGGCGCTCGGGCTCGACGACCGGATCGTCTGGGCCGGGCCAAAGGCGCAGGACGAGGTCATCGCCGCCTTGCGGGCGGCCGATCTCTTCGTGCTGCCCTCGAAAGAGGCGGGCGACGGCGACCGCGACGGCCTGCCCAATGTGGTGATGGAGGCGGCGAGCCAGGGCCTGCCGATCGTCGCGACCGATTTCGCGGGAATTCCGGAATTCGTGCGCGATGGCGTCGAAGGTTTGCTGGTGCCGCCGGGCGATGTCGCGGCCTTGGCGGCTGCGCTGAACGAGCTGGCGGGGGCACCCGGGAAGCGGGCTGCTCTCGGCGACGCGGCTTACGCGCGTCTGACGCAGGATTTCTCAGCCGCGGCCGGGCTCGACCGGGTTGCTGCGATGCTGCGCCGTTCGACGGGCGTGGGGGTATGAGCGCCTCCGTCCTGATCGCAGTGACGCATCTGCTCGGTAGCGGCCATCTGGTCCGGGCTGCGAATCTGGCGCGGGCGCTGGCGCAAGGTGGGTTTGCCGTGACGCTGGCCAGTGGCGGCGTACCGTTGCGCGCGATGGACGGCGAGCCCTTCGCCTTCGTGCAATTGCCTGTCATCAGGACCGAAGGCACCGATTTCCGCACGCTGCTCGACGAAGCGGGCCAGCCGATCGAGCCGCAGCGCAAGGCCGTTCGCATCGCCATGCTGGAAGAACTGGCTGCGCGGCTGCGGCCCGATGTCGTGATCGCCGAGCATTTCCCCTTCGGTCGGCGGCAATTGGCCGAGGAGTTCCTGTCGCTGATCGCGGCGGCGAAGACGGCAAGGCCCGAGGCACTTGTGCTCTCCTCGGTGCGCGACGTGCTGGTGACGCCGCGTTCTGACCGGATCGCCGAGGCCGAAGAGCGGATCGCCGGGCTGTTCGATGCTGTCTTGGTCCATGGCGATGCCGGCTTCCTGTCGCTCGACCGGTCATGGCCGGTCGGGGAGGGGCTTGCCGAAAAGCTGCGCTATACCGGCTACCTCGCCGATGACCGGCCGGCCGGCACCGTGCAGGAAAATGGCGAGGTCATCGTCTCGGGCGGCGGCTCGGCCGCCGCCCTGCCGCTTTTCGCCTGCGCGGTCGCGGCGGCGCGCCTCGATCGCTCCGGGCGCCGCTGGCGGCTTCTCGCCGGGCGAGGCATGACGGATTCCGATCTCGCCTTGCTCGCGGCTGAAGCTCCGGAGAAGGTCGTAATCGAGCGGGCGCGGCCGGACTTTCCCGCATTGCTCGCCGGTTGCACGGTCTCGATCAGCCAGGCCGGCTACAATACCGTGCTCGACCTCGTTGCGGCCGGCCGGCCGGCGATCGTCGTGCCCTTCGATGCCGGCAACGAGACCGAGCAGACGGTCCGGGCCGAGGCGATGGAACGGGCGGGGTTGGCTCGGTGCTTCCGCTTGTCCGGCGATTTCGTCGGGGATGCGGTGGCCCTGGCGGATGCTGTCGGCGAGGCCATCGGCGCCCAGCCGCCGGCCTTGCCGATCGATCGGGACGGCGCGGCCCGCTCGGCAGCGATCGTGAAGGAACTCCTCGCGGAGGCGAGACCTTCCGAACGGTGAGCCGGCATGCCCTTTGCGAGGGCCGGGGTGCAGCTTTGCGAATTGCCGCTTCCGGTCTTTCGCTCTAATGAGGGACGATCCGCCTCCCTCTTCGGTCGGCTCTGGGTTAACCGGCGAATTCCGGTCATGGCCCCGCGCCTGGAGACAAGATGATGACGACGACGACTGCGCCCGGCCTGCCCGACATGAAGCTGTCGGTGCGCCAGACTTTCGGGATCGATTCGGATCTCGAAGTGCCGGCCTTCTCCGCAGCCGATCCGCATGTGCCGGACCTCGATCCCGATTACCGCTTCGACCGCGACACCACGATCGCGATCCTGGCCGGCTTCGCGCATAACCGACGCGTCATGATCTCGGGCTATCACGGCACCGGCAAGTCGACCCATATCGAGCAGGTCGCCGCCCGCCTCAACTGGCCCTGCGTCCGCGTCAACCTCGACAGCCACGTCTCGCGCCTCGACCTCGTCGGCAAGGACGCGATCGTGCTGAAGGAAGGCAAGCAGATCACCGAGTTCCAGGACGGCATCCTGCCCTGGGCGCTGCAGAACAACATCGCGCTCGTCTTCGACGAATACGATGCCGGCCGCCCGGACGTGATGTTCGTGATCCAGCGCGTGCTGGAACAGTCCGGCAAGCTGACGCTGCTCGACCAGAAGCGCGTCATCCGCCCGCATCCCGCCTTCCGGCTGTTCGCCACCGCCAACACGGTCGGCCTCGGCGACACGTCCGGCCTCTATCACGGCACCCAGCAGATCAACCAGGGCCAGATGGACCGCTGGTCGATCGTCACCACGCTGAACTACCTGCCGCATGACAACGAAGTCGCGATCGTCCTGGCGAAGTCGAAGCACTACCAGAGCACGCCGGACGGCAAGGACGTCGTCAACAAGATGGTCCGCGTCGCCGATCTTACCCGCAACGCCTTCATGAACGGCGATCTCTCGACCGTGATGAGCCCGCGCACGGTCATCACCTGGGCCGAGAACGCGGCGATCTTCGGCGATATCGGCTTCGCTTTCCGCGTGACCTTCCTGAACAAGTGCGACGAGATGGAGCGCACGCTGGTAGCCGAGTTTTTCCAGCGCTCCTTCGGCAAGGAACTGCCGGAGAGCGCCGCGAACGTGGTGCTCAGCTAACGAGAGGACACGCGCCATGGCGCAGTATCAGGGAAGCTGCCATTGCGGGCGGGTCGCCTACGAGGTCGAGGCCGATCTCGGGAAGACGCTCACCTGCAACTGCTCCTACTGCCAGCGCCGTGGCTCGATCCTCGCGTTCTCGCCCGCCAGCGCCTTCACCCTGACCAAGGGCGAGGATGCGCTGACCGAGTACCGCTTCCACACGCAGAAGATCCAGCATCTGTTCTGCGAGACCTGCGGCATCGAGGCCTTCGCTCGGGCGAACGGACCCGACGGCACGCCGATGGTCGCGGTCAATGTCCGCTGCCTTGGCGGCGTCGAGCCGACCGAATTGTCGCCGACGCCGTACGACGGGCGTTCGCGCTAGGAGGGGTTGTGGTCGCGATCACGGTCGAGCCCGAGCAGGACGAGACGCGTGCCGCCGTGCTGCGTGGCCTGAGCGCCCATAACCAGGTCCGGGTCGGCCCCCGCAACGGCACGCCGCTGACGATCAGCCTGCGCGCTGCGGATGGCACGATCCTCGGCGGGCTGGTCGGCGAGCTGAAATGGGAATGGCTACATGTCGATCTGTTCTGGATCGATGAAAGCCAGCGGGGCACAGGGCAGGGCGCGGCCATCATGGCTGAGGCCGAGCAGCAGGCGAGGGATTACGGCGCGCGCGGCGTCTATCTCTCGACGATGAGCATCCAGGCGCCGGGGTTCTATCCCCGGCTCGGTTATCGCGAGTGCGGCCGGATGGAGGACTATCCGGTGGCCGGTCAAACGCTCCATCATTTCACGAAGGCGCTATGAGTATCTCGAACCGGAAGCCAGGAACGCCGAAGGAAGCCCCGGCCGAGCCGCTGAAGCGGGCGATCTCGGGCGCGATGAAGGCGATCGCACGCAAGCCGGAGATGGAAATCGTCTTCGCCGCCGACAAGCCCTCGCTCGTGGGCGAGCGGGCGCGTCTGCCCGAGCCGCCGCGCAAGCTCAGCCCCGGCGATGTCGCGATCCTGCGCGGCCATGCCGATTCGATGGCGCTCCGGCTCGCCTGCCATGACGCCGCGATCCACCGCCGCACCGCACCGGAAGGCGATGCGGCCCGTGCCGTGTTCGACGCTGTCGAGCAGGCCCGTGTCGAATCGATCGGCTCGCGGCGGATGTCGGGCATGGCCGGCAACATCACCGCCATGCTGGAGGACCGCTATCATCGCGGCGGGCGCTACGAGGAGATCACCGACCGGGCCGACGCGCCGCTGGAGGATGCACTCGCCCTGATGGTGCGCGAGCGGCTGACGGGCCTGAAGCCGCCGAAGGCGGCCGAGAAGGTCGTCGAGCTCTGGCGAGAGCAGATCGAGGCCAAGGCCGGCTCGGAACTCGATCGGCTGACGAAGACGATCGAGGACCAGCGCGGCTTTGCCCGCACGGTGCGCGACATGCTGGCCGCGCTCGACATGGCAGAGCAGACCGCGCAGGGCGACGAATCCGAGGAGGACGAGGACAACCAGGACCAGTCTTCCGAGGACCAGCAGCAGCAGGAAGGCGAATCCGAGCAGGAGAGCGGCGCCGACCGCTCCGAGGTCGAAGTCAGCGAGGATGCGACCGAGGAATTGCAGGAGGGTGCCTCCGAGGCGACCGACGCGCCGGCCGGCGACTGGGACGAGGAGGACGAGAACTCCGAATCCGAGGAGGCCGGCGAGGCGCCGCGTCCGCGCGAGAGCCGCGGCAACGAGCGGCCGCAGACTGACTACAAGGCCTATACCCAGAAGTTCGACGAGGTCGTCACGGCCGAGGAGCTCTGCGACGCCGAGGAATTGACGCGCCTGCGCGCCTATCTCGACAAGCAGCTCGCCCATCTCCAGGGCGTGGTCGCGCGCCTCGCCAACCGCTTGCAGCGCCGCCTGATGGCGCAGCAGAACCGTACCTGGGAGTTCGACCTGGAGGAAGGCGCGCTCGACCCGGCCCGCCTGCCGCGCATCATCCTCGATCCGTTCCAGCCGCTCTCCTTCCGGCAGGAATCGGACACGAATTTCCGCGACACGGTTGTCACCCTGCTGATCGACAATTCCGGCTCGATGCGTGGCCGGCCGATCACGGTCGCGGCGACCTGCGCCGACATTCTCGCCCGGACGCTGGAGCGTTGCGGCGTCAAGGTCGAATTGCTCGGCTTCACGACGCGCGCCTGGAAGGGCGGCCTGTCACGCGAGGCCTGGCTGCAATCGGGCAAGCCGGCCAATCCCGGCCGCCTCAACGACCTCCGCCACATCATCTACAAGGCGGCGGACGCGCCCTGGCGGCGCGCGCGCAAGAATCTCGGCCTGATGATGCGCGAGGGGCTGCTCAAGGAGAATATCGACGGCGAGGCGCTGGATTGGGCGCATAAGCGCATTCTCGGCCGGCCCGAGCAGCGCAAGATCCTGATGGTGATCTCGGACGGCGCGCCGGTCGACGATTCCACCCTCTCGGTCAATGCCGGCAACTATCTCGAGCGGCATCTGCGCCATATCATTGCCGAGATTGAGACGCGCTCGCCGGTCGAGCTCATCGCCATCGGCATCGGCCATGACGTGACACGCTACTATCGCCGCGCCGTGACGATCGTCGACGCGGAGGAACTGGGCGGGGTGATGACCGAGAAGCTCGCCGAGCTCTTCGAAGAGGACGGGCCCGCGGGCTCCGGTTCCAAGCGCCGCGGGCACTGATGCGTCTCACGCGCCGCGCCGCGCTGGCAGGGCTCGGCGCGCTCGTGCTGCCCGGTGCGGCGCGTGCGGCGGAGCAGACCCGCTTCCCCGTCGGGATTTCGGCACGGCCGCTCTCTGCCTTCGAGCCGCGCCGGCCGGAGCAGCGCCGCTTCGGCGCGCTGCAGTTCCGCAGTGGGCTCGTGCTCTCGTCCGGCCATCCGCGCTTCGGCGGCTTTTCGGGCCTCGCGCGCCTGAATGGCGGGCGCGATCTCGTCGCGGTGACGGATCGTGGCTACTGGCTGACCGCGAAGGTCGCTTCCAGCAACGGCAAGCTGAGCGGGCTCGACGAGGTCGAGATGGCGGCGATTCTCGGCGGCTCCGGCCGGCCGCTTGTGCGCTCGGGGCTCTACGACACGGAAAGCCTCTGCATCCATGATGGCACGGCGTTCGTCGGGATCGAGCGGAAGCACGAGATCGCCCGCTTCGACTGGGCGCGCGACGGCGTCGAGGCGCGTGCGCGGCCCGTGCCGGTGCCGCCCGAGATCAAGCGCCTGCCGCGCAATCGCGGGCTGGAGGCGCTCGGCGTGATCCCTGCGGGGCCGTTGAAGGGGGCGCTGGTCGCGATTGCGGAACGTTCCGGCAAGGAGAACGAGCCGACGCTCGGCGCCATTCTCGGCGGTCCCCAGCCCGGCCTGTTCAAGGTTACCAGGCATGACGGCTACGACATCACCGATCTCGCCTTCCTGCCCTCCGGCGACCTGCTGGTGCTGGAGCGTTGGTATCAGCCGCTGCGGGGCGTCGGTATGCGGATCAGGCGAATCGTTGGCCGCGACATCCGGCCGGGCGCGCTGGTGGATGGACAGCGCCTGATCGAGGCCGATCTCGGCTTCGAGATCGATAACATGGAGGGGTTGTCGGTCCATCAGGAGCAGGGGCGTACGATCCTCACCCTGATCTCGGACGACAATTTCTCGTTCCTCCAGCGCACGGTCCTGCTGGAATTCGAGCTGCTTCCGTAGAGGATGCCCCTCCGTCATTGCGAGGAGCGGAGCGACGAAGCAATCCGGGGGACTGGGTTGAACGGTTCGACCCAGTCCCCTGGATTGCTTCGCTTCGCTCGCAATGACGGCGGAGCGTGTGCCAAGCCCAAACGAAAAAAGCGGCCTTGCGGCCGCTTCCTTCAAACCCGGAGAGGCTAACCGCTCAGTTGGCGGCGAGCTTCTTCTCGAGGTCGCGCTTCAGCGAAGCCGCGCCGGTCGAGAGGTCGCCGGCCGCAGCCTTGAGCAGGAAGGCGTCGAGGCCGCCGCGATGCTCGACCGAACGCAGGGCGTTGGCCGAAACGCGCAGGCGCACCGAACGGCCGAGCGCGTCCGACTGCAGCGTGACGTTCACGAGGTTCGGACGGAAGACGGTCTTCGTCTTGCGGTTCGAGTGGCTGACGAGGTGGCCGGTGAGGGTGGCTTTCCCGGTCAGTTCGCAACGGCGGGCCATGATATCGTTCCTTACGTTCCCGGGGGCGCTCAAACAAAAAAACCGACACGCGACGTGCCGGCGAGCACCGGAAGTCAATTTGAAGTCGGGGTTCCATAGCCAAGGGCGCGGCCTGCGTCAAGGAAAACTCCGGCAAGCCGTTCACATCCCCTTCAGCGTTAACGGGGTGTAAAGATCGCGGTCCGATGCTTCAACCGGCCGTCGCTTCGCTGCGCGGGGAAGGCGGTCACGATTCGGGCCGATTCAGAGTGCATTCAGCGCAGGATCGCGCCGTCCCGGAGACAATGGATGAAGTCCGCCGTCGCATCGTCCCTCGCGGGCCTCGTCCTCGCCGCCTGTCTGGGCGCTGGGGTCAACGCGGCCTCGCTCGACGCGCGCTATGATGTTTCGCTCCTGGGAATCACCCTGGGCACGGCGAGCCTCAGCGGCGGCATCGACAATTCCGGCTACAAGCTCGACATGTCGGCGAAGCTCACAGGGATAGCCGGTGGCGTCACGGGCGGGCGCGGCTCGGGCGCGGCGACGGGCACGCTCGTCGGTGGCAGGCTCGCGCCGAAGACCTTTGCGGTCAGCTCGGCCAATTCCAGCGAGAGCCGGACGGTGCGGATGGCGCTGGCCGAAGGCGCCGTCGCCGGCATCGATATCGAGCCGCCGATCGACGAGAAGCCGGATCGCGTGCCGCTCAACGAGGGGCACAAGCGCAATATCCTCGACCCGCTCAGCGCCTTCCTGATGCCGGTCAACGGCAAGGGCAAGGACGGCGCCTGCAACCGCACGCTGCCGATCTTCGACGGCGCGGCGCGCTACGACATCAAGCTGTCGAGCGCCGGCACCCGCAACGTGAAGCTCGAAGGCTACAGCGGCCCGGTCTCGATCTGCCAGGCGCGCTTCGTGCCGATCGCCGGCCACCGCGCGCTCCGGCCCAGCACCAAGTTCATGGCGGAGAACCGGGACATCACGACCTGGCTCGCGCCGATCGCGGGCACCGATGTGATGGTGCCGGTGCGCATCTCCGTGAAGACGATGATCGGCACGGCCGTGATCGAAGCGTCGAGCTTCAAGGTCGATCCCGGCGTGACCGCCAGCGCGCGGAATTGACCGCCCTGGCGGTCATGCTCGGGCTTGACCCGAGCATCTCGAAAACCAGTGCTTTCTGGTCATGAGATTCTCGGGCCTGCGCTTCGCTTCGCCCGAGAATGACGCGCTGAGCGGGCCATGACGCGGCGCTTAGCTTCTCAGGCCGCCTTCGCCGTGCTGAGGAAGGTCTTCATCCGCTCCAGCGCCCTCTCGATGTTCTCCAGCGAGTTGGCATAGGAGAGGCGGATATAGCCTTCGCCATGGACGCCGAAATCGGGGCCGCCGATGGTGGCGACGCCGGTTTCCTCCAGCAGGGCCGAGGCCAGCTTCTTCGCCTTCCAGCCGGTCTGCGAGACGTTCGGGAAGGCGTAGAAGGCGCCCTTGGGCTCGATGCAGGAGACGCCGGGCAGGCCGTTCAGGCCCTTGACCACCGCTTTCCGGCGCCGGTCGAATTCCGCCAGCATCATGTGCACCGCGTCCTGCGGGCCGGTGAGAGCCGCCAGCCCCGCCCATTGCGCGGGGGCGTTGACGCAGGAATGCGAGTTCACCGCGAGCTTGCGGGCATTGTCGAGCAAGGGCTTCGGCCAGACCGAGTAGCCGAGCCGCCAGCCGGTCATGGCGTAGGTCTTCGACCAGCCGTTGAGCAGGATCAGCCGGTCGCGGATTTCCGGATAGCTGAGAAGGCAGACATGCTTCTCGCCGTCATAGACCATCTGGTCGTAGATCTCGTCCGACATCACCGCGACATCTGGGAACTTGGCGAGCCCGGCGACGAGCTTGTCGATCTCGGCCTTGGGCGTGACGCCGCCGGTCGGGTTCGCCGGCGAGTTGATGATCAGCAGCCGGGTTTTCGGCGTGATCAGCGCCAGCGTCTCCTCGGCCGAGAAAGCGAAGCCGTTCTCCTCGCGGATCGGCACCGGGATCGGCGTCGCGCCGGTGTATTCGATCATCGAGCGGTAGATCGGGAAGCCGGGGTCCGGATAGAGGATCTCGGCGCCGGGCTCACCGAACATCAGGATCGCCATGAACATGGTGACCTTGCCGCCGGGCACGATCATCACGCTCTCGGGCGAGACTTCGACATCGAAGCGCTTGTGCAGGTCGGCGGCGACCGCCTCGCGCAGGGGCAGTATACCGTTGGCCGGGGTGTAGCCGTGATGGCCGTCGCGTAGCGCCTTCACCGCCGCTTCGACGATATGGTCCGGCGTCGAAAAGTCCGGCTGGCCGATGCCGAGATTGATGATGTCCTTGCCCTGGCGCTGCAATTCGGTGGCGCGGGCCAGCACGGCGAAGGCGTTCTCCTCGCCGATGCGGGAGAAGGAGGGGACGACGTGAAGGGTCATGGCGCGTTTCCTCGGCGGCAGTTCTCGGATCCCGCTGGAACCTCACCGTCATTCCGGGGCAGGCCGAAGGCCTGAGCCCGGAAACCAGAACCGAGACGGTGCGTTACGACGCGCGTCCGTTCGGTCCGCGGCTTGCGAGAAACCGCATCGGTTCTGGGTTCCGGGCTCGCCGCTGCGCGGCGCCCCGGAATGACGGCGCAGATGGCTGCGGCATCATCGGTGTCGAAATCTTCAGATGCCTGTCTTGGCGCCAAACCGGCATGGCTGGCAAGCGCGGGCGACGCATCGTAGGATTGTTGCATGCTGCATACAGCATGATTAAATAGTATGACTATCAGTCAGATTGGGCCTTGCCGAGCCGCAGGCGATGGGCATGATGGCTAGTCTCAAATCGTTTGAATGAGAGATCGGCAAGCGGCCGCCAGCGCCGCGCCGAACGAGAGGAAACGAGATGGCCAAGGCACCCGGCAAGAAGCCCGTTCGGCGCATCAAGCCCGAGCAGCTGCGCTCGAAGGCGTGGTTCGACAATCCCGACAATGCGGACATGACCGCGCTCTATATCGAGCGCACGATGAATTTCGGCCTGTCGCGGGAAGAGCTGCAGTCGGGCCGG
The DNA here is from genome assembly GCF_945956895.1 of uncultured Allobosea sp. Classification (GTDB taxonomy): domain Bacteria; phylum Pseudomonadota; class Alphaproteobacteria; order Rhizobiales; family Beijerinckiaceae; genus Allobosea. The sequence goes on from NZ_CAMFJF010000006.1 coordinate 145,054, forward strand.
CCGATCATCGGCATCGCCCAGACGGGCTCCGATATCGCGCCCTGCAACCGCCACCATATCGAGCTGGCATCGCGCGTCCGCGACGGCATCCGCGAGATGGGCGGCGTGCCTTTCGAATTCCCGATCCATCCGATCCAGGAAACCTGCAAACGGCCGACCGCGGCGCTCGACCGCAATCTGCAATATCTCTCGCTGGTCGAGATCCTCTACGGCTATCCGCTCGACGGCGTCGTGCTGACCACCGGCTGCGACAAGACCACGCCGGCCCAGATCATGGCGGCCGCGACGGTCGATATCCCGGCGATCGCGCTGCCGGGCGGGCCGATGCTGAACGGCTCCTTCCGCGGCGAGCGCACCGGCTCCGGCACGATTGTCTGGAAGGCGCGCCAGATGATGGCGGCCGGCGAGATCGATTATAAGGGCTTCGTCGATCTGGTCGCCTCGTCGGCGCCGTCCGCCGGCCACTGCAACACGATGGGCACGGCCTCGACGATGAACTCGCTGGCGGAAGCCATGGGCATGACGCTGCCCGGCGCCGCCGCGATCCCCGCGCCTTATCGAGACCGCTACGAGATGGCCTATCTCACTGGCAAGCGCATCGTCGAGATGGTCTGGGAGAACCTGATCCCCTCGAAGATCCTGACGCGCGAGGCGTTCGAGAACACCATCGTCATCAATTCGGCGATCGGCGGCTCGACCAATGCGCCCGTCCATGTCAACGCCATCGCCAAGCATATCGGCGTCAAGCTCGACAACGAGGACTGGACCAAGATCGGCTACGAGATCCCGCTGTTGGTGAACCTGCAGCCGGCCGGCGAATATCTCGGCGAGGATTATTACCGCGCCGGCGGCCTGCCTGCCGTGATCGCGGAGCTGATCGAGAAGGGCAAGCTCAAGCCCGCGATCACCGCCAACGGCAAGACGCTCGAAGAGAACTGCAAGGGCGCCTTCTCGATCGCCCGCGAGGTGATCAAGAGCTACGACCAGCCGATGAAGGCCCAGTCGGGCTTCCTCAACCTCTCCGGCAACCTGTTCGATTCCGCGATCATGAAGACCAGCGTGATCACGCCGGAATTCCGCAAGCGCTATCTGGAGAACCCGAAGGACCCGATGGCCTTCGAGGGGCGCGCCATCGTCTTCGACGGGCCGGAGGATTACCACCACCGCATCGACGATCCGGCGCTCGCCATCGACGAGCACTGCATCCTGTTCATCCGCGGCGTCGGCCCGATCGGGTATCCGGGCGCAGCCGAGGTCGTGAACATGCGGCCGCCGGATTACCTCATCAAGAAGGGCGTCACCGCGCTCGCCTGCGTCGGCGACGGGCGCCAGTCCGGCACCTCGGGCTCGCCCTCGATCCTCAATGCCTCGCCGGAAGCGGCGACCGGCGGCGGGCTCGCGCTGCTCAAGATGGGCGACAAGGTCCGCATCGACCTGAAGAAGCGCACCGCCAACATCCTGATTTCGGATGAGGAGCTGGCCGAGCGCAAGGCGGCGTTCAAGGCTTCGGGCGGCTACAAGTATCCGAAGAGCCAGACGCCCTGGCAGGAGATCCAGCGCAAGATCGTCGACGAACTCTCCGAGGGCATGGTCCTCAAGCCGGCGGTCAAGTACCAGAAGATCCACAAGAAGTTCGGTATCCCGCGCGACAACCACTGAGCGGGTGCTCTGGGTATAGGCAGGGTGTCATCCCGTGCGCGCTGCGGCATGCAATGCCGCGGCGCAGACACGGGACCGTCACCCAGAAAAGGCGCCTTTTCGAGCGCGGCAAGGGCGCCTTCTCGTCGTACGAACCCGCATCTGCGCAGCGGCACTTCGTGCCGCGGCGCGTGCGGGATGACACGCGGCACTGGCGCTCTTCCGCCTACGTTTCCGCCCGCGCTGCTCCCCACGCCATTCCGCCTGCGCAACGGCGTTCGCTGCGCGACGCGCGTTCAACGGGGCTGACAAACGATACGACCCTCGACACTATGGCAGCTCTTCGTTCCGCTTCCATTTGAAACGATTTAAATCATGGCACAGAGCCCGCAGGTCGAAGCCTTTCGCAAGCTCCACGAGGCCGGCTGCTTCGTGATGCCCAATCCCTGGGATTTCGGCTCGGCCCGCTGGCTGCGCGGGCAGGGCTTCAAGGCGCTGGCGACGACGAGCGCGGGCTATGCCTTCACGCAGGGGCGCGCCGACCAGGACGTGCCGCGCGATATGATGCTTAGCCATATCGCCGAGATCGTGAAGGCGGTCCCGGACTTGCCGATCAACGCCGATTTCGAGAACGGCTATGCCGATACGCCTGACGGTGTCGCCGCCAATGTGAAGCTCTGCGTCGCGACCGGTGTCGCCGGCCTCTCGATCGAGGATGCGACCGGACGCCAGGACGAGCCGCTTTATCCGTTCGAGCTTGCGGTCGAGCGGATCAAGGCGGCCCGCAAGGCGATCGACGAGACCGGCTCGGGTGTCGTGCTGACGGCGCGCGCCGAGTGCTTCCTGACCGGGCATCCCGAGGCGCTGAAGGAATCGGTGCGGCGGATCGAGGCCTATGCGGCGGCCGGTGCCGATGTGCTCTATGCACCCGGCCCCAAGACCTCCGCCGATATCGCGACGATCGTCGCTGCGGCCGGCGGCAAGCCGGTGAACACATTGATCTATGGCGATTTCGGGCTGTCGGTCGCGGATGTCGCGGTTGCCGGCACGCGGCGCATCTCGATCGGCGGGGCGCTGGCGCGGGCGGCCTGGGCCGCCTTCATCGAAGCGACACGCCTGATCGCGGAGGAGGGCAGCTTCAAGGGCTTTGCCGGCAACGGCCCCTCCGCGCCGCTGAACCCGTTCTTCACCAAAGACCTCGCGGAGCGCTCATGAGCGGCACACTCCTGCTCGCGCCGGAATGGCTCGGCCTCAGCGGCCTCTGGCAGATCGATGCCAAGGGCAAGCGCAAGGCTGTGGATGCCGAGGATGTCGGCCTGTCCGAGGAACTGGCGGACCGGCTCGAAGCCTGGATGGATGCCTTCGACGCGATCTATGACGAGAGCGAGCCATCGGCTTCCGATTTCGGCGACGTCGTCGAGCGCCTGGCCTGGGAGTCGGAAGGTGTGGCGTTGGTCCATGCCATTGCCGGCGAGCTCGGTGCGGGCTGGGAGGTCCGGCACGATCTCACGGGCTGGAAAGGAAAGGCGGCATCATGACGCTTCTCGCCTGGAAAGCGCCGCCGTTCCCGCTGGCCAAGGTCCTGGAAGGCCAGTATTGCCGGCTGGAGCCGCTCGACGTTGATAAGCATATCGACGATATCTGGGCCACCGATGTCGCGCGGGACAGCGTCTGGGACTGGCTGCCGGCTGCCCCGCCGAAAGATAAGGAAACCTATCGCACCCTGCTCGAGAGCATGGTCGCCAAGGCCGGCATCGTGCCGCTCGCCGTGGTCGACAAGGCCGACGGCAAGGCCAAGGGCCATCTCTGGATCATGGAGATCCGGCCCGAACATGGCGTTTTCGAGGTCGGCTGGATCACCTATTCCCCGGCGCTGCAGCGGACGCGGGCGGCGACTGAGACGATCTATCTCGTCGGCGATTACGGCTTCTCGCTGGGCTATCGCCGCTACGAGTGGAAGTGCAACAACCTGAACGAGCCGTCCAAGCGCGCCGCCTTGCGCTTCGGCTTCCAGTTCGAGGGCCTGTTCCGCCAGCACATGGTGGTGAAGGGCGCCAATCGCGATACCGCCTGGTTCTCGATCCTCGACGGCGAATGGCCGGTGCGGGCTCAGGCCTTCCGGCGCTGGCTGGCGCCGTCCAATTTCGACGCGCAAGGGCAGCAGAAGCTCGCGCTCGGCGCCTTCAACCAGATCGCGGGGCAGGCGGGCGCCGCTCCGCTGCGACGGGCAGGTCTGGCCGATATTCCAGCGATCCTCGCCCTCAAGAACGCTGCCTATACGCCGAACGAGAGCATCATCGGCGTACCCTCATTGCCGCGCATCGCCGATTACACGCAGGTCGTCGCGGAGCACGAGGTCTGGCTCGCGGAAGGCGCGGGCGGTGAGCTGGAAGCCGCGCTGGTGCTCGATATCGAACCCGAGGACTTCACGATCTGGAGCGTGGCTGTCGCGCCGGAAGCCGCGGGCCGCAGACTCGGCTCGGCCCTGATGGGCTTCGCCGATGAGCGGGCGCGGGCGCTCGGCTATGCTTCAGTGCATCTCTACACCAACGCCAAGCTGACCCAGCGCATCGGCTGGTACGAGCGGTTGGGTTACGCCATCACGCATCATGAGGACATGGCCGACCGCCGGCTGACCCATATGCGCAAGACCTTTGCAAAAGCCGGCTGATAAAAGGAAACGAGCATGGCAGGACGTTTGAAGGGCAAGGTCGCGGTCGTCACCGCCGCGGGGCAGGGGATCGGCCGGGCCATCGCCGAGGCCTTCGTCGCGGAAGGCGCCACCGTCTGGGCAACCGACAAGGATGTCGCGCTGCTGGAAGGCATTCCGAAGGCGAAGAAGCGCAAGCTCGACGTGCTCTCGTCCAAGGCGGTCAATGCCTTCGCCGAGAAGGTTGGTCCCGTCGACATCCTCGTGAACGCCGCCGGTTTCGTCCATCACGGTACGGTGCTCGACACCGACGACAAGGCCTGGGACTTCTCCTTCGACCTCAACGTCAAGTCGATGCACCGCACGATCCAGGCCTTCCTGCCCGCCATGCTGGCGAAGGGCGCGGGTTCGATCGTCAATATTGCGTCCGGCGCGGGCTCGGTGCGCGGCATCCCGAACCGCTATGCCTATGGCGCGACCAAGGCGGCGGTGATCGGCCTGACCAAGGCGGTCGCGGCCGACTACATCAAGAAGGGCGTGCGCGCGAACGCGATCTGCCCCGGCACGATCCAGTCGCCCTCGCTCGACCAGCGCATCAAGGACCTCGCCCAGGCGACCAAGACGACCGAGGCCGCCGCAAGGCAGGCCTTTATCGATCGGCAGCCGATGGGCCGGCTCGGCACGGCCGAGGAGATCGCGGCGCTCGCGGTTTATCTCGCGGCGGACGAGTCGAGCTACACCACCGGCCAGATCCATCTGGCGGATGGCGGCTTCGCCCTCTGAAGCCTGACTTCGGGGTGGAGGGCGCCCATCGCCCTCCATTCTCCTGACGCGGTTGCCGGCAAGAGCGACCCGAGACACGAACCGGACAGGGAGATCTCATGCATGTCCTGATCACGGGTGCGGCCGGCATGGTCGGCCGCAGGTTGGCGGAGCGTCTGGCCCGCGAGGGCCAATGCGCCGGCAAGGCGATCGACAGGCTGACGCTGACCGATGTCGTGCGCGCTTCGCTTCCGCCGGAGCTTGCGGATCGTGCGACGATCCGCGTCGAGGATGCCGGTGATGCCGCCGTCGCCAAGCAGCTCGCGGCGTTGCGACCAGACCTGATCTTCCACCTGGCCGCGATCATCTCCGGCGAGGCCGAGCGCGATTTCGACAAGGGCTACCGCGTCAATCTCGACGGCATGCTGAACCTGCTGGAGGCGATCCGGCACGAAGGCGGCGCGGATTATGTGCCGAAGCTCGTCTTCACCAGCTCCAGCGGCATCTTCGGCGCGCCGTTCCCAGCCTCGATCTCCGACGAATTCCATGTCACGCCTTTGACGAGCTACGGCACGCAGAAGGCGATCGGCGAATTGCTGCTGGCCGACTATTCGCGGCGCGGCTTCGTCGAGGGCGTCGGCATCCGCTTCCCCTCGATCGTGGTCAGGCCGGGCAAGCCCAACGCTTCGGCCGGCGGCTTCTTCTCCGGCATCATTCGCGAGCCGCTGCAAGGCCTGGAGGCGCTGCTGCCGGTCAGCGATGAGGTGCTCTTCACCCATGCGAGCCCGCGCTCGGCTGTCGGCTTCCTCATCCATGCCGCTGGTCTCTCGCGCGAGCAGCTTGGCCCGCGCGTCAACCTGACCATGCCCGGCGTCTGCGTCACTGTCGGCGAGCAGATCGAGGCGCTCCGGCGCATCGCGGGCGTCAAGGCGGTGAAGCTGATCCGGCGGGCGCCCGATCCCGCTTCCGCGGCGATCGTCGCGGGCTGGCCGACCCGTTTCGACGCGAAGCGCGCCCTGGCGCTGGGCTTCACGGCCGAACGCGATTTCGACGAGATCATCCGTGTCCATATTGCCGACGATCTCGGCGGCCACCTTCCGAACTGACGAAACTTAAAAGCGAACCTTCAGGACAGAACCGATGCATATTCTCGTTCTCGGCGGCGCCGGCATGGTCGGGCGCAAGTTCATCGAGCGCCTGGCGCGCGACGGCCAACTCGGCGGCAAGCCGGTGACCCGCGTGACGGCGCAGGACGTCGTCGTCGCTTCGCCGCCGCCGGCCGCGCCCTTCGATTTCGAGGCGGTGATCTCCGACCTGTCGCTCCCGGGCGAGGCCGAAAAGCTGATCGCGACGCGGCCCGAGCTCATCGTCCACCTTGCGGCGATCGTCTCGGGCGAGGCCGAGGCCGATTTCGACAAGGGCTATCGCATCAATCTCGACGGTACGCGCTATCTGTTCGAGGCGATCCGCCGGGTCGGCAGCGGCTACAAGCCGCGCGTCGTCTTCACCTCCTCCATTGCGGTGTTCGGCGCGCCGTTCCACGACAAGATCGAGGACGAGTTCTTCACCACGCCCTTGACCAGCTACGGCACGCAGAAGGCGATCGGCGAGCTCCTGCTGAGCGATTATTCGCGGCGCGGCTTCTTCGATGGCGTCGGCATCCGCCTGCCGACGATCTGCGTGCGGCCGGGCAAGCCGAACAAGGCTGCTTCGGGCTTTTTCTCCAACATCATCCGCGAGCCGCTGAACGGTGAGGAGGCGGTGCTGCCGGTCTCCGATCAGGTGCGCCACTGGCATGCCTCGCCGCGCTCGGCCGTTGGCTTCCTGATCCATGCCGCGACGATGGATACGGCCGCGATCGGCCCGCGCCGGGCGCTGACCATGCCGGGCTATTCCTGCACCGTCGCCGAGCAGATCGAGGCGCTGCGCAAGGTCGCCGGCGAGAACGTCGTGAAGCGCATCCGCCGCGAGACCGACCCGGTGATCGACGGGATCGTCGCCGGCTGGCCGCGCAACTTCAATCCGCAGCGGGCGCTGGCGCTCGGCTTCAAGGCGGAGTCGAGCTTCGAGGAGATCATCCGCGTCCATATCGAGGACGAACTGCACGGGACCTTCGTGAAGTAAGGCTCGAACCTCGACCGTCATTGCGAGGAGCGAAGCGACGAAGCAATCCAGGGGCGGCAGGGCTGAACGGTTCAACCCAGTCTCCCCGGATTGCTTCGCTGCGCTCGCAATGACGGGCAGGGCAGGCTTCGCTATCTTGCCTGCGGGGGCAGGACGATGCGTGAGCCATCCGTTTACATCATGGCGAGCGGGCGCAATGGGACGCTCTATGTCGGCGTCACTAGCCATCTCGGCGAACGCGCATGGCAGCATCGAGTCGGGATGACTCCGGGATTCACGCAACGCTATGGCTGCAAGCTGCTCGTCTGGTTCGAGCATCACGAGCGCATGGAAGAAGCGATCGCGCGCGAAAAGCAGATCAAAGCGGGCTCGCGAGCGAAGAAACTCGCGCTGATCGAGACTCTCAATCCACTATGGCAAGACCTCTACGAAGATCTCGCCTGACCCTTTCCGTCATCGCGAGCGCAGCGAAGCAATCCAGAGGGACGTGGAACTCTGCCGCCCCTGGATTGCTTCGTCGCTTCGCTCCTCGCAATGACGGCGCGGAGGCTGTCTCCTTGGCTGACTCGCTCCTCAAGCCGAACAGGGCTCGGCCTGTTCCTGCTGGCGGCGCGGAGGCATGCCGAGCGTCGGCGTGCGCGCCGGCTCCTCGTCGGACTCCTGCTCGGGCGCATGAGTCCAACCGCTGGCGCTCCAGCTCTTCAGAGCCGCCCAGGTCGAGCGGTCGAGCCGGAACTGCTCACAGGGGAACAGCCCGCCGCGCGCCGGCAGCGACTTCAGGAACGAGCCCTCGGATCGGAAGCCGGACTTCTCCAGCACCCGCCGCGAGGCCGGGTTGATGACGCGGGTGTCGGCCTCGATCGCGGGTAGGTCGATCAGCGAGAACAGGCTGTCGATCAGGCCCTGCACCGCCTCGGTCGCATAGCCCTTGCCCCAATGCGGGGTGCCGAGCCAGTAGCCGATGAAAGGCACGCCCGTCGCCTGCTTGTGCGCGCTGATCATGCCGATCAGCTCGTTCGGCTTCGAACGCGGGGTGATGGCCAGCGCGAGATGCTCGCCCAGCGCATTGCCCTTGCGCATCGCGAAGATGAAGGGCTCGACCGCCTGGGACGGGTAGGGATGGGGAATCGATGCCGTCATCTCCGCCACCGCCTTTTCACCGGCAAGGCGCAGGGTGGCATTGGCATCAGCCATGCGGGGCCAACGCAGCCAGAGACGGCGGGTCTCGAGCCGGAAGACATCGTCGCGGGTCAGTTCGGGGAACATATCGTCTCTCCGTCGGCGCAAACGAAAAAAGGGAGCTGGGATTTTGGTCCCATCTCCCCTTCGCTGACCTTCGGGAGACCCGTTTCGGGCCTTTTACCCCTTGATCCGTTCGGTTCGATGGAACCGGCGGATCGAGAGATTTCCCTATCCGCCTTTTACTCTGCGGCCTCTTGGGCCGGGACTACGTTGACGAAAGCTCGGCCGAGTTTCGTCGTGAATCGGACTCGGCCATTCGTCGTCGCAAAGAGGGTATGGTCTTTGCCCATGCCGACATTGGCGCCGGCATGCCACTTGGTGCCGCGCTGACGAATAATGATGTTGCCGGAAACGACCGCCTGGTCGCCGAACTTCTTCACGCCGAGGCGCTTGCTTTCAGAATCACGGCCGTTACGCGACGAGCCGCCTGCCTTTTTGTGAGCCATAACGCCCTACCTCAAAACTTGTCGTGTCTCTCTAACCCGAATCGGCGGCGAAAGCCACCCGTCTCGGATACGAAATGCCGGAGCACCATTCTGTCAGGAGCGACAGACCGGGACGATCAGTCTCGGCGATGGTGATCCGGCGTAGATTATCTGCGCCGGGAAACCCGGTCTCAGGCCTCGGACGCCTCGTCCTTGGCCTTCTTGGCAGGGGCCTTCTTGGCCGCGGCCTTCTTCGGCGCCTCGGTCTCGCCAGCCTCGGCCTTGGCAGCCTTGGCCTTCGCGGCGGCCGGGGCAGCGGCATCGGCCTTCTTCATCTCCGGCTTCTTGCCGCCGGTGAGGATGTCGGTGATGCGGATGACGGTCAGCTCGGCGCGGAAGCCGCGCTTGCGCTTGGAGTTCTGGCGGCGGCGCTTCTTGAAGGCGATGACCTTCTCGCCGCGAGCCTGCTCGACGATCTCACCGACGACGGTGATCTCGGAGAGGGTCTTGGCGTCGAGTGTGGTCTTCTCGCCTTCGGTGAGCATCAGCACCGAGTCGAACGCGACGGTGTCGCCGGCGTTGCCTTCGATCTTGGCAGCGGTGATCTTGTCGTTGGCGGTGACGCGGAACTGCTTCCCGCCGGTCTTGATGACTGCGAACATTTTGTCCTCCATGTTCGGCCCCGTCCTGTCGCGGCTTCCGGATGGAGGCCCGTGGGACGGCTTTTTGGCAGTCGATTGCGTGGTCTGGCTTGCTCTTGCCGGCATGCGACGCAGCGCACATGCCAAAAGAGATCGGGCGCGGGTTTCCCCACGCCGGACGGTGCTCGATAGTCGCAAGGCCGGGGGAGGTCAAGCGAAAGCGGCTGTGAAGAGTGGAATTCTCCTGTTCGGGAGGCTTGCCCCCTGGGCGCGGTTTGTGTAGTAACCGCCTCGCTTCGACCGAAGGCGACCGCGGACAGGTGGCAGAGTGGTTGAATGCACCGCACTCGAAATGCGGCATACCTGCAAGGGTATCGGGGGTTCAAATCCCTCCCTGTCCGCCATCATCCCGCCAAGGGGTTGATTTTCCAGAGAGACTGGGAAAATCAAGAGCTTGCAGCCGCCCGAGTGGTACATACGGGTGGTACATAATGGCTCTCGCAATGTCGTGCCCCTGGAAGCATCCGAAGACCGGCACCTATTGGCTCCGCAAGCGCGTCCCCGACGATCTCCGGAAGCTCGTCGGCAAGCTTGAGGAGAAGCAGAGCCTCGGCACGCGCGCGATCCGGCGGAAGCGAAGATCAAGCACCTGGAGCTGCTCGCAGAGATCGAGAAGCGCTAGGCGAACCTGAAGAAGGGGCCTTCGGCGCTTACCGAGCGGGAGGCTCATGAACTCGCGCAGCCCGAATACGACCACCGGCTGGCCTTGCGTCGCGATGAGAGGAATACGCTCTAAAGGTGCAAAAGCCTTAACGCGAGGGTTACCATTCTCTGCCACATTCAGCTGACAGCCATCGCGCCCACTCGGTTGGACAAAAGTTTGCGCCAGTGAAGACGGATACCGCGAGGCCGGCTGTTCAGCTCCTGGCACCCGACATGCGCGAAACCATCGGCAAGCGCGCTCGCTTGATGGCATGGAGCGGCTTGGCCGCCGCCGCCATCATTGCCGGGACTGCTGGTTTGGCGCTCTGGCAGGGGCGCCAGACTGCAACCGATGTATCGCGGCAGCAACTCAGCACTCTCGCGGCGCTGCTCACTGAACAAACCCACCATACGCTCGCGACCGCAGATCTGGTGTTACGCAGTTCGTCCGAAGCCGGCAGCGGAACCGATATCGTCTCGCCCGACGATCTTCGCGCGAAGTTCGGCACGCGCCAGCATTTCGATGCCTTGATTGAGCGCACTCGCGCCATCCCGCAGATCACCGCAGTGACGATCGTCGACATCCACGGCGAAGTCGTCAGCTCGACACGGTCCTTTCCCCGGCCCGCGGTCAGCCTGAAGGACAAGGAATCCTTCCTGGCCCATATGGCCGATCCTGCGTTGACGCTGCATCTGGCCGCGCCCGTCCCCCGCCAAAGCGCGACAGGGCGGACGATGGCCTTGTCCCGCAAGATCAAGAACAGGAGCGGAGCCGTGGTCGGCCTCGCCATGGTCGAAATCGAGACTGGTTTTCTGAACGCCTTCTACGACAAGGCACGGGCTGATGCGCTCGTCCAGGTCGCGCTCTTTCGCCGCGATGGTGTGTTGCTTGCCAGCCTGCCGAACGCTGACGACGCTGTCGCGCGCTCGCATGCCGGCCATTCCGCCCTGTTCCGCGACCTGCCCCAGGCGGCCGAAACCATCGGCACCATGTTCGTTGGGACCAACATTGCCGGCCCTCAAGACAGCGACAAGGGGTTGATCTTAGCCCAGGCTGTTCGCGATTACCCGCTCCAGATCAGCGTCGCGATGCCTGGAGAGTTGGTCTTTCGGTACTGGAAAAAACGGGCGCTGATCCTCGGCGGGGTCGTCGCCTTCTTCGTCCTTATGATCAGCCTTCTGACCATCTGGATCGCCAAGCTGCTGCGGCAGCACGGCGTCACGCTTACCGAACTTGCTGCTTCCGAAAAGACGGCCTCCGAACATATGCAGAAGCTGCAGCTCCGCGACGCGCGCGAGGCCTTGCTGCGGCGCGACGCCGCCATGAAATCCCGCGTAACAGCCTTCGACGCCCAATTGCGCAGTTCGCTCGACCGGCTCGGCCGGATGATCGAAAGTGTGGCGAGCCTATCGGAGAGCATGATGGCGGCGGCGGGGCATGCGCGCCAAGGTAGCGAGCGGGCCGAGGTGGCCTCCAGCCGCGCCGCCGACCATGTCGCCAGCGTAGCTGCCGACGCCGAGAGCATTTCCAGCACGGGGCGCGAGATCGCGGCGCGAGTGGTGGCCTCGGTCAGCACCGCCGCCGACGTAATCGCCGAAGCCGACCGGACCGACCTCGCCATCGCGCAACTGGCGGATGCGACGAACCAGATCGACAACGTCTCCACGCTGATCAGCGAAATCGCCAGCCAAACCAATCTGTTGGCTCTCAACGCCACAATCGAGGCGGCCCGCGCCGGGCAGGCTGGTCGCGGGTTTTCGGTCGTCGCCTCCGAGGTCAAGTCCCTGTCCGCCCAGACGAGCGGCGCGACCAACGAGATCAGCCGCCAGATCGAGGCGATCCAGTTGGCGAGTCAACACTGCATCGAGGCACTCCAGAGCATCCGGGCTCGGATGCTGGGCGCGCAGACGAGCGGTCAGGGCGTCTCCGACGAGATAGCCAAGCAGAGCCGCTCGACCACCCAGATCGCGCTTACCATCCGGGCGGCGGCAGACGATGCGAAAGGTGTTCTATCCAGCGCCAGGGCCGTGCGCCAGGCGGCCGACTTGTCCAACACCAGTGCGACCGAAGTGATGGCGCTGGCTCGCGACCTCGACGGCGAAGCACGGCGGATCAGAAGTCAAGTCAGCGAGTTCTTTGGGACACTCGACGCGGCTTCGCCGGACCCAGGCCGAGAGCGATCGGCCTCCTCTGTGGCGCTTTCCGATGATCTGATTCTGGACCCGAAACGAGCCGCGCCGTAGCGACTGCGATGTCGACGGAAGAATGCAAAGCGTGGCGCGCTGACGTGTCCTGACGAGGTCCACCTTCGGGCAGGCCACCAAGTCCCGCTACCCTCGAAAGCGGACATCCGCGAGTGCGGAGTGCTGACACCTCGCCGTCGCGCCGCAGCTTCATTTTCTAAAGGCGATTTTAAGAACGAAAGGTGCGATTTTGACCGACGCTGGTCAGACATGTCGACAGCCTGACCAGCGCCGCGGCCCCGCTAGAAATAGCGCACATCCTCCGCAACGATGCTGAGCGGATCGCGGCCGCGCTTGTTCAACCAGGAATAGACCGGCGGCACCCGGTCAGCGATCGACTCGACATGGATGTCGATCAGGCACGGCCCTTCGGAATGGGCAAAAGCGCTTGCCAACGCGGCATCGAGCTCCTCGGAATTCGTCGCCGTCCAGGCCTTCACGTCGAAAGCCTCGGCGATCGCCTGGCCACGCGGCGGCGTGAAATCGACACCGAAGCACTGGTTGTGGCCCTTCAGTCGGTGAAGCCCCTTGATCCAGCCGAAGGTGCCGTTGTTGAACAGCAGGAGGATGGCGGGCACCTGCAGGCGGACGAGCGTCTCAAGTTCGCCGACCGACATCCCGAAGGAGCCATCTCCGAACATGCCGATCGGCCGGCGTTCCTTGTCAGCGAACCAGGCGCCGACCGTGGCGGGCAGCGCCGAACCGAGGCCGCCGAACGCGCGCGGGATCGCGAAGCGGGTCCTGCGATCCCTGAGCTTGAGGAAACGCGTCATATGCGGTGTCGGAGTGCCCGCATCCGAATAGATGAAAGCCGGCTTGCCATAGCGTTCCAGCGCCTCGTTGAAGCAGCGAACGGCGCGCTCCGGACGGAGCGGCGTCGCTTCCGAGCTCAACAGGACTTCGGCGTTCGCCCAGAAATTTGCTCGCAGCTCGTTGAGCTCGTCGACCCATTCCTGCGTTCTGCCAGCGTCGACCTCGACGGGAACCAGATCGATCAGGCGCTCCAGAACGAGGCCGGCATCGCCCTGGACCGAGACGACATTCTCGTAGTTGTTCGCCATGATCTCCGGGTCGATGTCGATCTGGGCGACGCGCCTGTTCAGCGTGATCTTCGGGAAGGTCCAGCCGATCGTCACGACCGAGCCCATGCGGGAGCCGATGAAAAGCACGAAATCCGCATTTTCCAGCGCCCAGTTGGCATGTGGGTGGAAGCCGTTATCGCCGATGACGCCGACCGCAAGGCGGTGGTCGTCCGGCATCGTGCCCTGCCCGGTCATCGTCGTGCAGACCGGTATGTTCAGCCGCTCCGCCAGCTCCGTCACCTGCGGGCCTGCACAGGAGCGATTGACGCCGCCGCCGGAGACGATCAGCGGGCGCTTGCTCGCGGTCAGCAAGGCGATGATCGTGTCGAGCTTCTCCGGGGGCGGCAGCGTCGGATAGGCGGGGAATTCGATGCATTCGCTCTCAACATGGAGGGAGATCCGGTCCGGATCGACCCCGGCCAGCAACATATCCTCCGGAATCTGCAGATGGACTGCGCCCGGCTTGCCGGAGCAGGCGACGCGGAAAGCGCGGCGGATGATCTCCGGTAGCTTCTCGGCGGATTTCACCTGTACCGACATCTTGGTGACAGGCTCGAAGAGGCGCGCGCAATCGAGCTCGGTCAGCACCCCACGTCCTTCGCCGGGCAGGGGGATGTCGATCGTCAACAGGATGACGGGAACAGAAGAGCCGTTGGACTCGGCGACGGGCGGCAGCGAATACATCGCGCCCGCGCCCGACGGGCATTCGAAGACGCCGGGCTTCCTGGTGAAACGGCCATAGGCATCGGCCATGTAGCCGGCAGAGCGCTCGTCGCGCGCCATGACGTGGCGAATGCGGCCTTCCCGCAGTTGCAGGGCCTCATAGAACGGCACGTTCGTATCGCCGGGAACGCCGAACACCACCTCGACGCCGTAGCCGATCAGCATCTCGACCAGGATATCTGCACCACGCATTGTCTCGTCTCCTGAAAAGCAAGGGATGGGGCCGAACGACGCGATGGCGGCATCGGCAAAGCCGGGGGCGACCGGCAGGGGTGCCGGGCCGCTATTCGCAGGCGCTCACGCCAAAAGCCGGAAGCGGCGCGGCGAAAACACAGTGATGTCGGGCGCATCCGGCAGGCCGGTGACATGCTGGGCGACGATGCGCCCCGTCGCCGGTCCTGCGGCGAAGCCGACATGGCCGTGTCCGAAAGCGTAGAAGATGTCGGGCGAGTGGGATGAGCGACCGATGACCGGCAAGCCGTCAGGCGTTGATGGCCGATGGCCCATCCATCGGTCGACCGGCTTCTCCTGAGTGCCGGCGAGCGCAGGATAGGTTCCGCGCGCATGCGCCATCAGGATATCGACGCGGCTCCAGTTCGGCGGCGCATCGAGCGACGCCAGCTCGACCTGGCCGGACAACCGCAGCCCGGCGACTGTGGGCGTGTTCGCCATCTTGCCGTCGCTCGGCATCACCGGGTGGCGCGGGCCGCCGACGTCCAGCGCGATGACGCCATGGTAGCCTCGCTCGCTCTCCAGCGGGATGCGATCGCCCCCGGAGCGCGCGAGACGCTTCGACCAAGCCCCAGCCGCAATGACGACCCGGTCGCAGGCGATCACGCCGGTGTCGGTGCGTACGCCGCGGACGCGCGTTTCGTCGCGGAGTATCTCGCGAGCAGTCGCCCTGACGATCTTGGCACCTTGGGAACGCGCCGCCGCGACGATCGCCGCGATATAGGCAGCTGGATCGGTGCAATGCGCGCCAGCCTCAGCCAGGACACCGAAGGTGTAGCGCTTGTCGAGATCGGGCTCTCGTGCGGCCAAGGCAGCGGCGTCCAGTTCTCGCCATCGCAATCCCGTCATTCGCCGCAGGTGCCAGGACAGGCTTTCCGCCTCGAAGGCCCGCCTGTCGGGATAGGCATAGAGCAGACCTTCGCGCCGGATCAGCTCGGGCGCACCGACCTCGCGGCTCAGCTCCTCGTGGCGATCCGGGCTATCGTGGAGCAACCGGTCCAGCGCTCTGGCCGTCGCCTCGACGCGCGGCACGGAGGAGCCGGCCCGGAGGAAGCGCAGCAGCCATGGCACGAGCCGCGGAAAATGACGCCACCGGATGACCAGCGGCCCATGCGGGTTGAGCAGATAGCCAGGAACCTTCTTCCACAGGCCGGGCATCGACATCGGCACGACCGAAGCCGGGCTGATCCAGCAGCCATGGCCATAGCTGGCGGACTGCCGCCCAGCCGGCTCGCCGCTATCGATCAGGGTGACGGCATGGCCCGCGCGCGCCAGTTCCAGCGCGCAGCAGGCGCCGACGATGCCGCTGCCGATGATCAGGCTGTGTGTTGGAGCGACGTTGGGCATGACCCGTTTCCTCCGGGCATTCGGGCAATAGCTCTCCTCTCCGTCACGGCGGCGGCCGGGAGCGGCGGGGGCGAGCAGAGGTGGGTTTCAGTCGAGCGTCAGCGTTCCGCGAGAATGCGTGCGTTCGCTCTCAAGGATCTCTCGGACACGCGAATCCCCAGGCCAGGTCCGTCCGGCACGACGACCTCGCCATTGCGGTTCGCGATCTTCTCCTCCAGCACGTCCTCGGTGAGAACGTGATGAGGCATGTAGAATTCACAGCCGAGCGAGATGCCCGGCGTCGCGGCGATGAACTGCGTGCCGGCGGCCAGCGCGATGCCGCCCTCGTAGAGCGTGCCGCCATAGCCGGGCAGGCTCGCGAGATCGGCCAATGCCATCAAGGCCTGCGCGTTCAGCATGCCGCCCGCCTTCATGAGCTTGACCGAGATGGCATCGGCCGCCTGCAACCGGATCACCTCCTGCAGGTCGCGCATGTCGAAGCAGCTTTCGTCGGCCAGGATCGGCGTATCGAGATCCGCGGCGAAGGAGGCCATGGCCGTCAGGCAATCCCGCGGCACCGGCTGCTCGATGAAGGTCGGCTTGAACTGGTCGACGTCGCGCAGCTTCTTGATCGCCCCGAACGGCTGGAGCGCCTGATTGTAGTCGATGCGAAGGTCGATCGTGTCGCCGAAGGCGTTCCGCATGGCTTCGAGATGCGCCACGTCCTCCTCATGGCTCTTCACGCCGGTCTTGACCTTGAAGATGCGGTTGCCTTTCGGAACCATCTCCTCCATGCGGCGCATGTCCGCGGCGAAATCCGGGTCAGCGATCGAGAAGGACAGCGGGATCGTGTCGCGAACGCGCCCGCCGAGCAGAGTGGCGATCGAGAGCCCCGACGCCTGGCCGAGGATGTCGAACATCGCGGTTTCGATCGCGAGCTTGGCCTCGCCATGACCGACGAGCGCCTTCTTCATCTGCAAGGTGAGCGCGCGGATACGATCGACCCGTGCACCGATGACGAGCGGACGCAGATAGATGTCGAGGGCCGCGACCGCAGCCTCCGCCGTACCGGTGAACACCTCCCAGGGCGCAGCTTCACCCCAGCCGACGATGCCCGAAGACGAGGTCAGCTCGAGCAGCACGCGCTTCACCGTGCCCTTGACGTCGCCGACACCCTGCTGACGTTGCATCTTGATCGGGCTTTCGATCAGGAAAACCCTGATGCGTTCGATGGTTTCGGCGCTCACAGCAGCCCTCCATTGACGTGCCAGATCTGACCGGTGACGTAGGATGCTGCCGGCGAGGCGAGAAAAGCGATGACCGCGGCGACCTCTTCGGGTGTGCCGCGCCTCCCGATCGGGACGATGGCTTCCATCCGCGCGATCGCTTCAGGCGAGAGCTTGCTGCCCTGTCCCGCATCCTTGCGGATCAGGCCCGGTGCCACGGCGTTGATGGTGATGCCATCTGCCGCGACCTCGCGTGCCAGGAGCCGGACGGTGGTCTCGAGCGCGGCCCGGCTGGCGGCCGTTGCCGCGAAGGCATCGAGATCGCTCCGCAACAGATGAGCCGTGAAGGAAGAGGTTGCGATGAGCCGCGGCGCCGCGCTCGTCAGGAGCAGCGGGCGTGCGGCCTTGAGGAATGCGACGAGGGCAAGGGCGCTTTCGTCGAGCGCGGTGTGAAGCTCCTCTTGCGAGAGGGCGCTTGCTGGACCGCGCCGTGCTGCGCCGCCGACGCAGATCAGGGCGTCGAGCCGGCCGAAGCGAGCGGCGGCGGCCTCCACCAACGCGGCCGGGCAACCGGGATCGGCGAGATCGCCGAGCGCGGTCGCAACTTCGGCGCCACGTTCTGACGCCGCGCGGGCGACAGCCTCGAGGCCGCTCTTGTTGGCCCGCGTATGGAGCAGCAGTCCGGCATCGGGGCCGGACAATGCGAGCGCGGTCGCCTGCCCAATCCCGCTCGCTGCCCCCGTCACCAGGTAAATGCGCCGGGCTGCACTCATGGCGTGGCTGTGCCCGTGCGGTCACCCACGCGATGGAAGTGGCTGAGGAAGCTGCGGGTCGCGTCCATGCGAGGGCTATCTATCACCTCGCGGGCCGGTCCTTCCTCGACGACATAGCCGTCGCGCATGAAGACCACGCGATCCGCGACATCGCGGGCGAAGGGGATCTCATGGGTGACGATGACCATCGTCATGCCGTCCGCGGCAAGCTTCTGGATCGCCTGCAGCACTTCGCCGACTAGCTCGGGATCAAGGGCCGAGGTCGCCTCGTCGAACAGCATGACCTCGGGCTCCATGGCGAGCGCGCGGGCGATTGCCACACGCTGCTTCTGCCCGCCGGACAAGGTGTCGGGCATTTGAGCGGCCCGGTCCGCAAGCCCGACCTTTTCGAGCTGTGCCATGGCCTGGTCGATCGCCGTTTTTCGGTCCAGGTCTTTCACATGGATCGGAGCCTCGATGACGTTGCCGAGGACGGACATGTGCGGAAACAGGTTGAAGCTCTGGAACACCATCCCGGTGCGGGAACGGAACGCCGCCAGCGACTTGGCCTTCGGCTGCTCCATGGCCGGGCCGAAGCGGAAGGTGGTCTCGCCGACGCGGATGGTGCCGTCATCGGGCTGCACGAGCAGGTTCATGCAGCGCAGCAGCGTCGACTTGCCGGAGCCTGACGGCCCGAGCAACGCGACGACGCCGCCTGGCTCGACCTGAAGATTGATATCCTTGAGAACCTCGAGCTGCCCGAAGCGCTTACGCAGTCGCGCGATCTCGATCATCGGTGCTTTCGCCGTCATCGGGCAGCTCCCAGGCGCCGTTCGCGGCTACGCACATAAAGCGTCAGCGGGAAAAGGATCGCGAAATAGGCGACGGCCACGGCCGTATAGGTTTCCAGCGGGCGGAAGCTGTCATGCGCGGCGATCTGGCCCTGATAGACCAGGTCCGGGACGGCCAGGACGGATACGAGAGAGGTGTTCTTGAACTGGAGGATCGACTGGTTCATCAGTGCCGGCAACATCCGGCGCAACGCCTGCGGCAGGATGATGCGGCGCATCGCGAGCCCGGGCGTCATGCCGAGCGCCGAGGCCGCTTCGGACTGGCCGGTGTCGATCGAGACGATGCCACCGCGGATGATCTCGGCGTAGAACGAGCCGCCATAGCAGGACAAGGCGAGAAGGGAGGCCGAGATCGGCGTCATTTCGATGCCCGCGATCAGCGGCAATGCATAGTAGCACCAGATCAGTTGAACCAGGACGGGCGTACAGCGGAATATCTCGATGAAGCCGAGCGCACACCCGCGCAGGATTCTGAAACGCGACAGGAGGCAGATCGCCGCCGTCATGCCGATGGTCAGGCCACCGGCGATGGTCGCGGCGGTGAAGGCCACGGTCACCCCCAGCCCCTGCAGGAACAACCAACGGTAGCCCCACAGGATCGAAAAATCCCATTCATACATGGTCTTGAATTCCCGCGACCGAAATCAGGCGTGGCGGGGCCGCAGCCCCGCCGTGCCGGATGATCAGATTTCGAAACCGGGAGGAAAGTCGCTTTCCTTGACGCCGACAAGTTCCATGTTCTTGACGATGGCCTTCTTCACGAAACCGCTCTCGCGCTGCTTGCTGATCCAGCCATCGACGAATTCGCGCCAGGACTGGTCTTCCTCGCGCCGGAAACCGGCATTCGACGTGGTGAAATCGGCCGGCGTCGGCATCACGATATCGCCGAGCGCGGCATTCTTGGCGCGCAGCGAGAGCGACAGGATCAGCACCAGGCATTGCGCATCGACACGCCCGGCCTGCAGCGCCGCGGTCGCGTCGCTGGCGGTCTTCAAGCGGGAGACCTGCGCTTTCGGCGCCAGCCGCGTCACCGCGGCGTCATGCGACGAGCCGGCATCGACCGCGATCCGCATCTCCGGCTTGTCGAAATCGCTCCAGCTCTTCGCGCCGAGCCCCTTCTTGGTCACCATCGTGAAGGCGTTCTTGAAGACGGGGCCAGAGAAATCGATGACCTTCTGCCGTTCCGGCGTGGGATTCAGGCCGAAGAAGACGTCGATCTTGCCGGCCTGGAGATCCAGCACCGAGTTGCCCCAGGTCGTTTCGAGGATCGAGAGCTTGACCCCGAGATCATCCGCCAGCTTCTGGCAGATATCGACGTAGAATCCGCGCCAGCTGCCGTCCGTCACCATCTTCTGGTAGTAGGGAGCGCCATCGGCGACTGCGGCGATGCGCAAGGTGCCGGAGGATTTCACTCGCTCCAGCGAACCGGCGGCGAGAGCACCCTTGCCGGTGTAAAGGCCCGCTGCAGCGGCAATCCCGCCCAAGCCCAGGAGCCTGTTGAATTCACGCCTGTCCATACTCTTCCCCTCTCCGGTTCGCTTGCGGCTTGGATTTTGCACGCCTGAGCAGGTCACTGTCCCCCTCGGATCAGTTGCTCATGCCCGACTTTATGAGCCGGTCGAAGAGAGTTTGAATGAGCCCGGCACGAAACAAAAACGTTGAAAATTTCCTCTAAGATGACTTTTAATCATGATAGCCGCGAGGTTCTCATGAGACGTTATCTGCCGTCGTTATCAGCTCTGCACGCTTTCGAGGCCGCCGCGCGGTTCATGAATTTCACGAAGGCGGCCGAAGATCTCGGACTGACGCAGAGCGGCATCAGCCGGCAAATCCATAATCTCGAGAAATTTCTCGGCGTCTCCCTCTTCCATCGATCCGGGCCGCGCCTCGTTCTCACGGAGGTGGGTGCGAACTACTATCGCGAGCTTGCGCTGACACTCGACAAGCTCCAGGAAATCACAATCGATGCCGTGCGCGGGCGCTCCGTCGACAGCTCGCTGATGATCGGCACTCATCCGACCTTGGGGGCCCGTTGGCTGCCCCGGCGCATCGAGACGTTCATCCACGCATATCCGGACATCCCGGTCGAGGTCACGCTAGCGCCCGCCGATCTCAATTTCGAGACGACGCGGCTGGACGTTGCCATCCTGCGAGGCGTGGGGACATGGCTCAATGCCAGATCGGTCGAATTGTTCGCCGAAGAGATCGCCGTCGTGACCTCACCCAAGCTGATCCCGCTTGGGACGAGGCTGGATAACAAGGACTTTGCCGGCTTCCCCCTGCTTCAGAACGCGAGCCGTCCCAGCATATGGCTGCATTGGCTGCGCCTGTCGGGGCTCACCTACCAAGGGCGAATCCAGGGAACACGCTTTGCGCACACCGAAATGCTGATCAATGCCGCGCTCCAAGGCATAGGAATCGCCATCGTCCCGACCTGCTATATCGAAGCGGAGCTCGCCCGCAACGAACTTCACATGCCGTTCGGCCCGCCGATCTTGTCCGGAGACTCGTATTTCGCGGTCTATCCCGAGCGAAAGGCGCAGTTGCACAGCGTCATGGCTTTCCGCGAATGGGTGACGCGGGAAACGCGGGGCTATCGCAAGCCGAAGCTCCGGTAATCTGCCGCCAGCCTTCGCCCAGTGCCGCGAGCAGGCTGCCTGCCGTCAGGGAGCCTAGCGCCAATGGACTAAGCCGCTCTCGCGGCAGTGCGCTGCGGCTCGGTAATTGCTGAGATTTTGCCTGTGAGGCGCTGCATTCGAGGATTTCAGGGTCGTTTTCCCTGATCCTCGGAGGCTTCCATGATCGATCCCGTCACCGTCAGTCCGCTACGCCAGCGGATGATCGAGGACATGACCATCCGCCGGTTTAGCGAGCACACGCAGCGCGACTATGTCCGGCAGGTGCGTGAGTTCACGGCCTTCCTTGGCTTGCCGCCGGACCGGGCCGAGCCGGAGGACCTGCGGCGCTATCAGCTTCACCTGGCCTCGCTCGGCGCCAGCTACGCCCGGATGAACCTGGCATGCACGGCGCTGCGGTTCTTCTTCCACGTCACGCTGGGCCGGACCGGCTTCGGTGACCGCATGGCGCGGATCCCGACGCCGGAGCGGTTGCCAGTCGTGCTGGACACGCAAGAGGTGGCGTTGCTGCTGGCCCATGCGCGGAGCCTGAAGGACCGGGCCGCGCTGAGTATCGCCTATGGCTGCGGCCTGCGCGTGTCGGAGATCGCCAACCTCAAGGTCGCCGACGTCGACAGCGCGCGCATGCTGATCCGGGTCGAGCAGGGCAAGGGCCGCAAGGACCGCTATGTCATGCTCGCGCCCGACCTGCTCGACCTCCTGCGGCAATGGTGGCGGGTGAAGCGCCCGCGTGGCTGGCTCTTCCCCGGCCAGCAGCCGGGCCAGCCGATCACGACGCGCCAGCTCAACCGGGCCTGCCATGCCGCAGCCGTTGCGGCGAAGCTCGACAAGCGGGTGTCGATGCACACGCTGCGGCACAGCTTCGCCACGCATCTGCTGGAACGGAAGACCGATATCCGGGTGATCCAGGTCCTGCTCGGCCACAGGAAGCTCGACACCACCGCCGTCTACACCCGCGTCGCGCTGAAGACGCTGCGCGAGGTGACCAGCCCGCTCGCGCTGCTGGCGCCGCCGCCGCCGCCGTAACGCTCCGCGCCGATCATGGCGCGGCCTTCGCTGGAGGTCGCGGACATCCTGAACCGACATGGCGACGCCTTCCTCGCGCGCCATCGGCTCAGCCGTGGCCAGCTCAAGGTGATCGGTGCAATCCGGGCCTGCCGGACGGCTGCGCTCGGCGGCCATGTCATGGCCTGCGGCGACTGCGATCACGCGACGATCGCCTATAACTCCTGCCGCAACCGGCACTGCCCACGATGCCAGGGCGCGGCGGCGAAGGACTGGCTCGCGGACCGGCAGGCCGACCTGCTGCCCGTGCCCTACTATCATCTCGTCTTCACCCTGCCGGCACCGGTCGCGGCCATCGCCTTCCAAAACAAGGCCGCCGTCTACGGCCTTCTGTTCAAGGCAGCAGCCGAGACGCTCGCCACCATCGCGAGCGATCCCCGGCATCTCGGTACCCGCATCGGCTTCACCTCGGTGCTGCACACCTGGGGATCGGCGATGACCCATCATCCCCATCTCCACATCATCGCACCCGGAGGCGGATTGTCGCCTGACAGCGCTCGCTGGATCCCGTGCCGGCCTGGCTTCTTCCTGCCCGTGCGCGTGCTCTCGCGGCTGTTCCGCAGGCTCTTCCTCGAAGGGCTCGCCGCTCTCAATGCTTCCGGGCGGCTCGCCTTCCATGGCGATCTCGCCCATCTGGCCGAAGCCGAGGCCTTCGCCACCGTGCTGGCGCCGCTGCGACGAGCCGACTGGGTCGTCTATGCCAAGCGCCCCTTCGGCGGACCTGAGGCCGTGCTGGCCTATCTCGCCCGCTACACCCACCGCGTCGCCATCGCCAACAGCCGCATCATTGCCATGGATCGGCACGGGGTCACGTTCCGCTGGAAGGATTATCGCGCCCGCTCCGCCGGCGAGACCTGGCGCAAGACCATGACGCTGACGGCCTTCGAGTTCATCCGCCGCTTCCTGCTCCACGTCCTGCCCGACGGATTCCACCGCATCCGGCATTATGGATTGCTCGCCTCGAGCCGGCGCGCCGGCACCATCGCCCGCATCAGGCAGATCATCGCGGCGCCAACACCGGACGCCATGACGGCAGATCGTGAAGCAGAGATCTCGGCCGAACAATCCGATCCAGTCGATGAGCGGAGGCCACCTTGCCCCTGCTGCGGTGGCCGCATGATCCTCGTCGAGCGCTTCGCGCCGGGCACAGCGCCGCGCACCATCTTCGCCGTCAGGATCGACACATCATGACGATGGCGCCGGGGCGACACCCAGACGGACCACAACCGGTCTCAGCCAGAGAGCGGGCGATCTTCTTCGGCCCGACGACGGAAATGGAGATTGCGGCGGGCCCGCATCCGTCCCAGGCGCAGCAAACCTCAGGCTGCCGGGCATCCCGGACAGAACATAGCGCCCTCGATCCACGCCTCGCACGAGCCCGCCAACTAGGCCGCGCCGCGAAATCCCCATAGCGCACGGCCCCGGGCCGCGGCTTCCTCCACTGGAGGCTTTCGAACGCCGGCCCTCAACCCGGACCATCCCAGCTCGCACGGGCCGGCATCCGAAACCCTTCACAGGAGGCGATATTGACCTCCTGG